>JALELM010000014.1 GCA_022771805.1 Veillonellaceae bacterium
ACCCGTTACGAAATGGCACAGATGGTAGCACGTGCGATGGCGCGCCAGGAAATGGTAGACGCACAGCAGCAGGCACAGATCAATCGCTTGGCGGATGAATTCGCAAACGAATTGAACAGCCTCGGCGTTCGTGTAACGAACCTGGAAAATCGTCTCGGCAACGTGAAACTGACGGGCGACGCTCGCGTTCGTTGGACCGATACGAGCAGTGACAACTTCGATATGCGTGTTCGCGTACAGGCAACTGCCAAAGTCGCGGAAAACACGAATGTCGTAGCTCGTCTGACCTCGGGCAACTTCGGTTTCGACAGCGGCAACGATGCCGATCTGGCACTGGACAAAATGTATGTGGAACACAAAGCCGGTGACGGCCTGATGCTGACGGGCGGCCGCTACATGCCGCGTTTCGGTGCTACGGGCTACTGGTATGATGATTCCTTTGACGGCGTGGAACTCGCTTACAGAGCAAGCGACTCGGTGAACGCATCCATCGGCTACGGCTATGCCAAGAGCATGACTTTGCCGACGCAAGAGTTCAATAAGCTGACACAAGCCGTAGAGGATGCAAAAGAAGCGGACGCACTTGCAGGCCGAAATCTTGACTTGACTGGAAAGAACTATAAGTTCGCTCAAGGAAAAACGGCAGAAGCTCAAGAAGCATTTGATCTTGACGGATCGCCTGAAAACCAAGCAGCTTTGGATAAAGCGAAAGCAATAGAAGCCAATGCTAAAACTGCATTTGACAATGCTCAGGCGCAGAAGAATTCTGTAGAGGCTTCCTTGGCCGATGCGAAGACTGAATTGGCAGACTACGAAAAGGCGAATAAAGACCTCGTCAACAGCCCGAAATCCGTTGAAATGACCTATGGTACGCTGGGCTACAAAGGCCACGGCTTCAACCTGGTCGGCACCTACATCGCTCCGAAGGGCTCGAAAGTAGTTTCGGCCGGTCTCGATGACATCTGGGGTGTCGGTCTCGTTGCTCCGTTGAGCAAGGACTTCGCTCTCTCCGGCGACTACTTCAATGTCGGCTGGAAGAACAATGACGATGCGACGTTCTGGGTAGCTCGCGTGGACTTCGGTATGGCGAACCTGAAGAAGGTCGGTTCCTTCAACCTCTTCGTTGACTATGTCGATGCGGATCCGAACTCCTACCTCGGCGGTACCGGTTCGCTCCGTACGGGTACTTACCTGAACAACGTCAAATCCTGGGGCGTCGGTGCGGGTGTCGTCGTTGCGGAAAACGTGAAGTTGGAAGCACTGCGTACCTTCAACAGCGAAAAACAGGACGGCACGGATCTGAATGACGAATTGACGAAAGTACAAGTCGTTTACAAGTTCTAATGACGAACGGAAGAAAGGGCAAGCAATTGCCCTTTCTTTTTTTGTTTTCCTTTTTCCGCGCGAACGTGACGAGCGGAAAAAGGAAACATCATGCACCGCCGCGGAACTCAGCCCTGCCGCGATTGGCAAGCAAAAGCAAAACCGAAAATGGAACGGCCTTTGTCGCTGAGGAACTGAATCGCTACGGAGACAGACAAGCGAAAGCATAAGGAAAACGAAACGCGAAAGCAAAAAGGGAAGGCAAAAGCAAAAAGGGAAGGCAAAAGCAAAAAGCAAAGCAAAACGGAAAACGAAAGGCAAAGTGAAAAGCAAACGGGAAAACGAAAACAGAAAGCAAAAGGCAAAGCGAAAAGTAAAAGCAAAGGTGAAAAGCAAAAACAAAAGTGAAAAGCAAAAGCAAAACGCAAGAACGAAAATAAAAAGCAAGGAGAAAGACGAAAGGCAAAGCGAAAGCAAGATAGAAACGAAAAAGAAAAAAGGGAAAAAGAAAAAAGGGAAATAAAAAAGGAAATAAAAAAGGAAATAAAAAAGAAAAGGAACGTGTATGTTCCTTTTCCTTTTTCATGTACGGATGCAGTCGCACCGCGTGCGGCCATGGCTGTTCGTGCGCCCGCCTGCGGAGCAGCGCACCGCGCTCATTCTTCGGTGTTTTCCGCTGCGCGCGCCGCCGCTCCGGCGAGGAAGGCAGCGGTCGTGACGCGCACGCGCGTATGCTCGCCCTCGGCGACAACGCCCGCGCCGTCTGTGGCGGTGACACGAAAATGATAGCGGCGGCCGTCCGTTTCCATGAGTTCCGCCGTGGCGGTGACAGTCTCACCGAGGGCGGTCGCGGCGAGGTGCCGGATGCGGATTTCCGTCCCGACGGTCGTTTCGCCGGGCGGTAATTGCGCGGCAAGCGCCGCAACGGCCGCGCCTTCCATGGCGGCGACGACGGCCGGTGTCGCGCAGACGGGGACGGTGCCGCTGCCCATGGCGGCGGCGGTCATTTCGTCCGTGACAAGCAGTTCACAGGTAGCGATCGTAGGCATAGTTCCTCCTTTTTCCAAGTGGTGTTACTTCATTATAGCACGCGGCGGTATGTTCCTCGCGGCAAGGGGGACCGGTTCCCGCTATTCGTGAGGGGTTGTGTTATAATACATGGAGTAGGAAAATACAGGGGAGTTCAGGCGGAGGGATGTTCATGAAATATGTAAGCACTCGCGGCGCGGCAGGGGTGACTGCGGCCGAGGCTCTGGTGTACGGGCTGGCGGCGGACGGGGGTCTGTACGTGCCGGAAAGCATGCCGCAGCAAGTGCCGGACTGGGCGACGATGTGCGACTTGACCTATCCGGAGCTCGCGGCGGAAGTATTGCGACTCTTTTTCCCGGAGTGGTCGCAGGAGCGTTGTCTGGAGATTTGCCGGCGGGCATACACGGGGACGTTTTGCGCGCAGGGGATCGTGCGCGTGCGGGAGGTCGGCGCGCAGCGGTATTTCACCGAGTTGTACTACGGGCGCACGCTGGCGTTCAAGGATCTCGCGCTGTCGGTGTTCCCGCATTTGTTGCAGGCGGCGAAGGAGGATCTCGGGATGACCGGGACGACGCTGATTCTGACGGCGACCAGCGGCGATACGGGCAAGGCGGCGCTGGAGGGGTTTCGCGATGTGCCGGGGACGGAGATTCTCGTGTTCTATCCCGAGCACGGCGTGAGTTCCATGCAGAGGGCGCAGATGCGGACGCAGCCGGGGGATAATGTGCATGTGTGCGGCATCGAGGGGAATTTTGACGATGCGCAGAGTTTTTTGAAGGATGTGTTCGAGTCGCCGGAGTTGCGCGCCTATGCGGCGGCGCAGGGGGTGCATTTTTCGAGTGCGAATTCGATCAATATCGGCCGCCTGCTCCCGCAGATCGTCTACTATATCCGCACGTATACGGAGTTGCTGAAGCACGGGGATCTGGCGCGGGGCGAGACATTTCACGCGGCGGTCCCGACGGGGAATTTCGGCAATATTCTCGCGGGGTATTTCGCGAAGCGGCTCGGCGTGCCGATCGGGCGGCTGGTGTGCGCTTCGAATGCGAATCATGTGCTGGCGGATTTCTTCGCAACGGGGACGTATGACCGGCGGCGGGAGTTCGCCGCGACGTTGTCGCCCTCGATGGATATTTTGATTTCGTCGAATTTCGAGCGGTTCTTGTACTATGTATTGGGCGAGGACGCGGCGAAAACGGCGGAGTATATGCGCCGGCTGAAAGAGGACAGCGTGTTCACGCTTTGCGAAGAGGAGCGCGCGGGGATCACGGATTTCCTGGGCGGCTGGCAGGATGATGCCGCCACGCTTACGACGATGCGGGAGATGTACGGCCGCTACGGGTACTTGCCAGATCCGCATACGGCGGTCGCGATCGGCGTGGTGCGGGAGTTGCAGGAGGCGGCGAAGTTGCCGGAAGGGCCGGTCGTCATCATGGCGACGGCGAACCCGTACAAGTTCCCGGATGCGTTGGCGGAAGCGTTGGAGTTGCCGCGCAAGGATAATCCGTACGAGATGATGTGGGAGGTCGCCAACACGACGAATCTGCCGATCCCGACGAGTTTCCTGCAAATGGAACACGAGCCGGTACGCTTTGACGAGGTGGTGGCGAAAGAGGACATGGAGCGGGTAGTGCGCCGCTGCATTGACGGAGTCAAAGAAAAAAGGAATGGCTAAACGGCAATGGAGCGAGCGGGAGCAACGGCTGATCCAATGGGGATTGGTGGGGCTGTTGCTGCTGCTCATCGGCGGGATTCATCTGCTGGATCCGACATTTTACGCCACGGTCTGGCGGCTGTCGCAGACGGGCGATTTCCAAGGGACGATGGAGTATTTGCGCTCCTTCGGCGTGTGGGGGATCCTGGTCAGTTTTCTGATCGATGTGATCATCAACATCGTCGGCTTTTTGCCGTCCATATTTCTCTCCACGGCGAACGGGCTCGTTTTCGGGATTGTGCCGGGGATCATTATTTCCTGGCTGGGCGAGACGGTCGGCGTGCTGATTTCCTTTTGGCTGATGCGGACGCTGTTTCGCGATATGGCCAAGCGCGTCATCGAAAAGAACCGGATGCTGACGAAGTTGGACTCGTACAGCACGCTGGGAACGATGGCGCTGGCGCGGGCGCTGCCGTACTCGCCGAACGGTTTGGTCACGGCGTTGGGGGCGCTCTCGCATATTTCGTATCGGGATTACATCATCGGCTGTCTGATCGGCAAGCTGCCCTCGGTGGCGATCGAGGTCATTGTCGGGCATGATATCGTGCATGCGGGTGAGCACCGGCTGCGGCTGACGATTGTCGTCACGTTGGTGGCGGTGATTTACGGCGGTATCTGGTGGTGGCACCGGCGGCAGGGAGAAGCGACACAAACGGAAGAGGAACACAAGTAGAAGACCGCGCGGGCGGTCTTTTATCTTGCCCGGGGGCGGGGCAGCGCTGTGTTATAATACAAGTGTAAGGAGGGATAACGTGCGGGAACCGATACGAATGCTGGCCATTGATATGGACGGCACCTTATTACGTGACGACAATACGATTTCCGCTCATACGCACCGCGTGTTGGAGCGGGCGCGGGAGCGGGGCGTGCATGTGGTGGTGGCGACGGGGCGGATGTTTTCCTCGGCGAAGCAGCTGGCGGCGGAGTTGGGGCTCGGCAATGTGCCGATTATTACGTACTCGGGCGGGCTGATTGCGACCGCCGAGACGGAGGAGATCCTGTACCACAAGCCGCTCGCGGCGGATTTGGCGCGGGAGGTGTTGGCGGCGGCGCGCGAGACGGGCGTGTTCACGCAGATGTATATCGGGGATACGCTGTACGTGCCGGAGCGCAATTCCTTCGTGCGGGATTACGAGGCGCATTGCCGCGTGCGGGCGCAGGATGCCGGCGAGGAGTTTTGGCGTATGGCCGCCGCGCCGACGAAGATTCTCCTGGTGGAAGGGGATCTCGCGGCAATGGAGCGGGTCGCCGCGCGGATGCATTCGCTGTTTGAGGGGCGGGTGAATTTCGTGCAGTCGACGCCGTATTTCTTTGAGATGGTGGCGGCGGATGTGAGCAAGGGGATCGCGGTCGAGCAGCTGGGCTTGCGCTACGGTGTGCCGCTGGCGCAGGTGATGGCGTTCGGCAATGCCCAGAACGATGCGGGGATGTTGCAGGCGGTCGGTTGGCCGGTCGCGGTGGGGAATGCCATCGAGCCGCTCAAGCGGTTGGCACGGCTCATCGCACCGACGAATAACGAGGACGGTGTCGCCAAGACGGTAGAGAAATATGTCTTGGCGGAAAATACAGCGGAGGTGGCGCATGGCGAATGATTTTCGCTTGCTGATCGTGACGGGCATGTCCGGCGCGGGCAAGTCCGGCGTATTGCAGAATTTGGAGGATCTCGGCTATTTTTGCGTGGATAATCTGCCGCCGGTGCTGATTCCCAAGTTTGCGGAATTGTGCCGCGGCGGCGGGCCGCGCGTACAGCAGGTGGCATTGGTCGTCGATATTCGCGGCGGGGAGTTTTTCGAGGCGCTGACGGAAGCGCTGGCGGAGCTTGCCGCCGAGGATTATGCTTTCGATATCGCCTTTCTCGAAGCGTCCGATGACGTGCTGATCCGTCGGTACAAGGAAACGCGCCGCGCGCATCCCCTGGCGCCGCAGGAACGGATTTTGCAGGGGATTCGCCGCGAGCGGGAGATTCTCGCCGGGATCAAGGCGCGGGCGCAGCTCGTCATCGACACGAGCGACTGGACGCCGCAAGCGTTGCGGAGTTGGGTGCGCAGCCGTTTCGCCTCGGTGCAGAAGGGCGAGGAATTTGTCGTGTCGGTGGTCTCGTTCGGGTTCAAGCACGGGATGCCGCCGGATTTGGATATTATGTGGGATGTGCGTTTCCTGCCGAATCCGTACTACATCGAGGAGTATCGGCATTGTACGGGGCGGGTGGCGGAGGTCAGCGAGTATATCGGCAAATGGGACGTGACGAAGGAGTTCATGACGAAGCTGTATGACTTGCTGGATTTTCTGGTGCCGCATTATGAGGAAGAAGGCAAGCAGCAGTTGGTGATCGGTGTCGGCTGTACGGGCGGTATGCACCGCTCCGTGTGGGTGGCGGAGCAGCTGGCGGCGCATTTTCGCAAGGGGGGTCTGCAGGTGCATGTCGAGCATCGGGATCTGGCGAAAAATGATGTGCGGAAGGATTGCGAACCGGAGGGAGTGTAGGCGATGTGGCAAACGGTATGGCGTTGGCTGTATCCGGGCTTGCGCCTGAAACGTTGGATATTTACTTTTTCCATCGGGCTGTTGCTGGTCATTTTCGGGCTGACGACCATTTTGAATTACCAGATTTTCGGGGTACTGGAAGAATTGTTTTTCCGCCTGTTGTATGAGGTGACGGGGCGGTATAATTATACGTTGCTGGTCGGTGTCGGCATGATTTTCATGCTGGCGGGTCTCGTGCTGATGGGCTATGCGTTTCGCCGGCTGGTGCAGCAGATCCTGGCGAGTATCGCACCGGAAGGATCGGGACGGGTCAGTCAGATCATCTGGGAGCGGGTGCGGCGTGACCGCGGGCCCCGGGTCGTCGCGATCGGCGGCGGAACCGGGCTGTCGGCGTTGCTGCGCGGGCTGAAGACGAAAACTTCGCATCTGACGGCGATCGTGACGGTCGCCGACGACGGCGGTTCCAGCGGCAGGCTGCGCGAGGAAATGGATATTATCGCGCCGGGGGATCTGCGGAACTGTTTGGTCGCGATGGCGGATAAGGAAACGCAGATGGAGTATATTTTCCAGCACCGTTTCGGCGGCACGGGCGAACTGGCGGGGCATTCGCTGGGGAATTTGTTTCTGGCGGCGCTGATCGAGGAATACGGAGATCCCGTCCGGGCGTTGGAAGCGGCGAGCGAGATCCTCAATGTGCGCGGGCAGGTTGTGCCGGCGAGTATGGAGCCGCTGCGGCTGCAGGCGACGATGACGGACGGCCGCATCGTCGAGGGTGAGTCGCAGATCCCGCGCGAGGGCGGGCGGATTGCGCGCCTGCAGATCGTGCCGGATACGCCGGTGGCAGTACCGGCGGCGATTCGGGCGATCGAGGAGGCGGACTGTATCGTGTTCGGCCCGGGCAGCCTGTACACGAGTATTCTGCCGAATTTGCTCGTGCCGGAGATCAGTGCGGCGATTCGGCGCAGTTCGGCGATGAAGGTGTATGTCTGCAACGCGATGACGCAGCCGGGCGAGACGGACGGCTACACGGTCGCCGATCACGTGCAGGCACTGATCAATCATGCGGGGCCGGGGATCGCGGACTATGTGCTGGTCAATGACGGGCTGCCGACGGAGGAAGTGCGGGAGCGTTATGCCCAGCAGGGCTCGGTGCCGGTGGCGTTCGACGAGGCGGAACTCGAGGCGCTCGGCGTGAAAGCGGTGCGCTCGTCGCTCTTGCGCGAAGGGCAGACCGTGGCGCATGATCCGGATCGGGTGGCGGATGTGCTGATGCGGATGTACCATGCGGTGAAGTCGGAGTTGCAGTCGCAGCTGCTGGACTATTATTTTGAACGGAATTTGTGACGGACACGGATTCGTGACGGGAAAGGAGCGGGCATGTCATTTGCGATGCGGGTAAAAGACGAGCTGGCGCGGGAAATCCCCGCGACGGCCGAAGCGCGGCGCGCCGAAATGGCGGCCCTGCTGCGAATGGGAGGTCAGCTGCTGATGGGGAGCGGCGGTGCGGGCGTGTTGTTTCGCACGCATCACAATGCGACGGCGCGCAAAACCTGGGGCTATATCAAGGAATTTGCCGCCGATGTGCCGCAAATTATGGTGCAGCAGACGCCGAAATTACGCAAAAAGAATTTATATACATTGCGGATCGCGCCGGGGCCGGAGGGGTATCGTTTCCTCGCGGAGGCGGGCTTTCTGCCGGTGACGGAGATCGACGACGACCGGCTGTATCGCGGGCAGGAAGTGCGCCGGGCGTACCTGCGCGGGGCGTTCCTCGGCGGCGGCTCGGTGAATCGGCCGCAGGGGGATTACCACCTCGAGTTCGTGACGGAGTCGGCGGCATTTGCTCAGGCTCTGCTGCGGATGCTGAAAAGTTTTCAGCTGGAGGGGCGGGTCGTCGAGCGCAAGGATGATTACATCGTGTACCTCAAGACGGGGGAAGCCGTAGCGGAACTGCTCGGGATCATGGGGGCGGCGAGTGCGCTGCTGGAATTTGAAAACGTGCGGGTTCTGAAAGATATGCGAAACCGTGTCAATCGGGTCGTGAATTGCGAAACGGCGAATCTGCAAAAGACGGTGGATGCGGCGGTGCGGCAGGTACAGGCGATCGAGACGATTGCGAAGTATCGCCCGCTGCACACCTTGCCGCCGCGCTTGCGGGAAGCGGCGGAATTGCGCCTGGCGCATCCGGATGCACCGCTGCAGGAGCTGGTGGAGGAGCTGGGCGGGATCACGCGCTCGGGGCTGTATCATCGGTATCGGAAACTGGCGGACATGGCGGCGGAATTGGCGGCCGCAGCCGGAGAGGAGTCGGCATGCAACGGACAGTAAAGGGGATATTGTACGGGGCGGTGTTGGCGAGTAGCGGCGCGGCATTCGCCACAGGGGCGGCACCGCAAGCGCCGCAGGAAATTCATTGGGCGGCGGAGCACGCCGCATTGGCGAAGTATGACGTGCAGGATAATCAGGCGACATTGCTGTTTTCCAACAGTCCGGAGACGGTGACGGCGTACGGGAAATTGTTCCGCGGTACGCTGAACGGGCTCGGGAGACTGTACTGGTATCATCTGAACGGAACGGAGAAGTCGCTGTATATCAATGTGTATGCGGAAGCGGCAGAGGATGCGGTCGTGCTGTTGCGGCGGCGAGTGACGGCGGCACCGAGCCGGGACTATGCCGAGCACGGGCTGGCGCTGTCGCGGGCGGAAGCCGAAGCGGGCGCGCGAGAAGAAGTCGTGCGGCTTGCGGCGGGCGAAGTGCAGCGGCTGGCGGTCTGCGAGCAGCGACTGCGCAGCGGGGAATTGGGCTCCGCTCTGCTCGACTTGCAGACGACGGGCGAGGTGCGGTTTTATGTCACGGCGACGCGGGTGGCGGAGGTGTCGGCTCGCAGCCGGGAACGGCTGCCGGAATTAGCGGCGGACGGGCTGCACGATCGCGGGACGTTTCCGGCGACGATGCGGCGGATCCGGCTGCATTACACGCCGGCGCGGGACGGCCTGCAAGTATTGTATCTGGCGGACGGCGCGCATGACGAGTTCCTCGCCGGGCGCGACGAGCTCGGCGAGACGGCGGCGAAACTGCGCGGCAATTACGGGCTCACGTATCGGCTGACGGTGGCAAGCGACGGTCTCGGTCCGTACAGCCTGTATTTCAATCCGCAGGGCGGCGCATATGCCGGCGTGCTGAACGACTATACCCGCGGCCGGCGTACCGTGGCCTTGCATACGGCACCGGGGGAGACGGCCTTGGGAACGGATACGTTGCTTGCGGCGGTACGGATCGGCAGCTACGAGACGGGCGGCTCGGTCGTGCTGGAGTGGCTTCCGGCGGGGGCGTCGAATCTGCCCGTGCGGCTCTGGCTGGCGCCGGATCGCAGCCGCGAGCGACCGCTGCCCGAGCGGCAGGAAACGGACGAACAAGAGAATCCGTGATTGACATTTTCAGCGTAACGCGGTACTATATTACAGACGGTACGAGAGACCGTAAATATAACACGGCGAGAAGCCATGACGTCTTTTAACTTAGTCCCGTGAGGCTAAAAAAGATGGGCGCAATTTTTGTGTGCAACCTCTTTGTCTGCGGGCAAAGAGGTTTTTTGTTACAAAGGAGGATACGCATGAGCGGTTGGCAGGGGCGCTCACTCATCGACTTGGCATCGGTGAGTGCGGCCGATATCGAAGCGATTTTGGCCGACGCGGCAGTGATGAAGCGGTTTATTCTGCGCGGCGCGAAGAAAACGGATTTGTTGCGCGGGAAGTCGATAGTCAATGTCTTCGCGGAGAATTCGACACGGACGAGGAGCTCGTTTGAGCTTGCGGGGAAGTATCTCGGCGCGGATGTCATCAATATCACGCAGAGCACGAGCTCGATGACGAAAGGGGAAAGTTTGCGCGACACCCTGCTGACGGTGGCGGCGATGGCGACGGATGCGATCGTCATGCGGCACAGCGCGTCGGGAGCGGCGGCGTATGCGGTGGAAATCGGGAAGCATTTCCCCGGGTTTCCGGTCGTCATCAATGCGGGCGACGGGCTGCACGCGCATCCCTCGCAGGGGCTGCTGGATCTGTTCACCGTGCGGGAGAAAAAAGGACGCATCGCCGGGCTGAAATATGTCATTGTCGGTGATGTGCGGCATTCGCGGGTCGCGCGCAGCGACATCTACGGCTTCACCAAGCTCGGCGCGGAGGTGCACCTGGTCGGGCCGAAGACGCTCGTGCCGCGGGAATTGGCGGAGACGGGCGCGGTTATCCACACGGATCTCGCCGAAGGACTGGCGGGGGCGGCTGCGATCCAGATCCTGCGGCTGCAGGAAGAACGCGCGGCGGCGGGGTTCATCCCGAACCGGCGCGAGTATGCGCGCACGTTCGGGATCGGCTCGGAACTGTTGGCGCGGGTGGCGCCGGAGGCGATGATCATGCATCCGGGGCCGATCAATCGCGGGGTGGAAATCTCGCATGAGCTGGCCTACGGCGAGCAGGCATTTTTGCAGGAACAGGTACGCAATGGGGTGGCCGTTCGCATGGCGATTTTGAATCAGTTACTGAACGGAGGTCGGGGTCTTGAAACGCTTGCTTAAAAACGGTACCGTCGTCAATCCCGCCGCGGGAAACACGGCTGTCGGCGATGTTCTTTTCGAGGACGGCGTGATTCTGCAGGTCGGCGGCACGATTGAGGCGACGGCGGATATGGAAGTGTACGATGTGACGGGAAAAATCGTCACGCCGGGTCTGATCGATATGCATGTGCATCTGCGCGAGCCGGGGCAGGAGGCGAAGGAAAGTATCGTGACGGGTACGCGCGCCGCCGCGGCCGGCGGGTTCACCCGGGTGGCGACGATGGCGAACACGACGCCGGTCATCGACAATTTGGTCGTGTTCAACGGCGTGCGGGAACGGATTCGGCAGGAAGCGCGCGTGAAGGTGGAGATCATCGGCGCGGTTTCGCAGAATTTGGAAGGCAAGGTGCTGTCGGATATGGGGGATATGGCGGCGGCGGGCGCGGTCGCTTTCTCCGACGACGGGGCGTACATTCAGAGCGCGGAGTTCATGCGGCGCGCTTTGGAATATGCATCGACTTTCGGCAAAATGGTCATCGACCATGCGGAAGACACGACCATGACCGCACACGGCTGCATGCACGAAGGCCCCTGCTCGGTGGCGCTCGGCTTGGAAGGTCGGCCGCGGGCGGCGGAGGATCTCGCGGTCGCACGCGATTTGCTGCTGGCGGAGATGACGGGGGCGCATATCCATATCGCGCACGTCAGCTCGGCGCGGGCGGTCGAATTGGTACGGGCGGCGAAGGCGCGCGGCGTGCGGTGTACGGCGGAAGTCACGGCGCATCACCTCTCGCTGACGGACGAAGAAATCCGCGCGGGTTACGATACGGCGTTCAAGGTCGCGCCGCCGTTGCGCGAGGAAAGCGATCGGGCAGCGCTGCTGGCGGGGCTGGCGGACGGCACGCTGGATGCCGTGGTGACGGATCATTCCCCGCACGCGGCGGAGGAAAAGGACGTGCCGTTCTGCTGCGCGCCGAACGGGATGAGCGGCTTGGAAACATCGCTTGCGGCGGTGGTCACGTATGCCTTGGAAGCCGGGCATATCGACTGGGAGCGTCTGGTCGATGCGATGTCGGTGCAGCCGGCTCGCCTGCTCGGCGTGGCGGCCGGGGTACTGGAGGCAGGCGCGGCGGCGGACATTACGGTGATTGATCCGCAGGCACGTTGGACGGTGGAAACCGATAAATTGTACACGTTGTCACTCTACTCGCCCTTTGCCGGTAAGGAATTGCGCGGCAAAGCGGTGCAGACTTGGGTGGACGGTGAATTGGTAATGGAAAACGGGAGGGTACGATGAAAGCCGGATATCTCTACTTGGCAGACGGCAGGAAATTCGGCGGTTACCTCGTCGGTGCGGCGGGCACGGCGGGCGAAGTGGTGTTCACCACGGGCATGACCGGCTACGAAGAGAGCGTGACGGATCCCGCCAATGCGGGGCGGATCCTGGTCTGCACCTATCCGATCATCGGGGCGTACGGAGTCAATCGCAACGCCAGCCGGAGCGAGCACGCACAGGCGGCGGGGCTGGTCGTGGCGGAACTCGTGCGGCAGCCGTCCAACTGGGAAAGCGAGGGCGATCTCCCGAGTTTCCTGCGGGAACAGAAGGTGCCCTGCCTTTGCGGTGCGGATACGCGGGCGATTACGCGCGCCGTGCGTGAAGCGGGCGGCAATCTGCGCGGCATCATCGCGGCAGCGGAAGACGAGGAACGGGCGCTCGCGGCGCTGCGCGAGCCGGCAGTGCGCCCGGCGGTGAGCACACCCGTGGCGTATCGCACGGGTGAAGGGCATCGGCCGGTCGTCGTGCTGGATCTCGGCGTGACCCGCGACTGTCTGGCGGCGCTTTCCGCCGCGGACTGCCGGCTGACGGTGGTACCGGCGACGACGACTGCGGCGCAAATTCGCAAGCTGCAGCCGGCGGCCGTCTACGTGAGCAACGGGCCGGACGATCCGGCGGAGCGGGACGATGTCGTCGCGACGCTGTGCGAATTGCGGGAGGAATACCCGATCTTCGGCGCGGGGCTCGGCTTCCTGCTGCTGGCACGAGCGTGCGGCGCGACTGCGGAGAAATTGCCGGTCGGTCGGCGGGGGAACAGTTATCCCGTGCGCGATGAAGAGGGCGCCATTGCCATGACATGCCAGAATCAGGACTACGCGCTTGTTGCGGAGAGTCTGCCGGCGGAGCTGCAGGTAACGCATCGCTTTATCCATGACGGCGGCGTCCAGGGCTTCCGCCATGCGACTTTGCCGTTGGCGGGCGTGGCCTATTATCCGCAGTTGACACCGGGGCACAAGGAAGCGCCCGCGGAATTGGTAGGCTGGCTGGACGCCGGGGAGGAGAGAGCATGAAACAAGCAAACAAGGTATTGGTAATCGGTTCCGGTCCGATCGTAATCGGTCAGGCGGCGGAATTCGACTACGCAGGCACACAGGCTTGTCTCGCGCTGAAAGAGGAAGGCTGTGAAGTCGTCCTCATCAACAGCAATCCGGCGACAATCATGACAGATACGGATATCGCGGATCGGGTCTACATCGAGCCGCTGACTCCGGAGTTTGTGACGGCGGTCATCGCCAAAGAACGGCCGGACGGCATTTTGGCGACACTCGGCGGGCAGACGGGGCTGAACCTGGCGTTGGTGCTCGCGGAAAACGGCACGCTCGAACGCTACGGCGTGAAGCTGCTCGGCACTCGCATCGAAGCGATCCGCAAGGCGGAGGATCGCGAACTCTTCAAGGAAGCCATGCAGGAAATCAAGCAGCCGGTGCCGGAAAGCCGGATCTGCAACGCCTTGGAAGAAGCGGTGGCGTTCGGAGAGGAAATCGGCTATCCGCTCATCATTCGGCCGGCCTTTACCCTCGGCGGTACGGGCGGCGGCGTGGTGCATAACGAGGCGGAAATGCGCGAAATCGGTCAGCGCGGGCTGGTGCTGAGCCCGATTCATCAGATCCTCGTGGAACGCTCGGTCGCGGGCTGGAAGGAAATCGAATACGAAGTCATGCGCGACGGTCGCGACAACGCAATTATTATCTGTAATATGGAAAATATCGACCCGGTCGGCGTGCACACGGGCGACAGTATCGTCGTCGCCCCGAGTCAGACGCTGACGGCGGGACAGGCGGGAATGCTGCGGACGGCTTCGCTCGACATTATCCGCTACCTGCAGATCGAAGGCGGTTGCAATATTCAGTACGCCCTGGATCCGCAGTCGAACCAATACTATGTGATCGAAGTGAACCCGCGCATGAGCCGCTCCAGTGCGCTCGCCTCCAAAGCGACCGGCTACCCGATCGCCAAGGTGGCGGCGAAAGTGGCACTGGGCAAGGGCTTGGACGAAATCGCCAATGCCGTGACGGGAACGACGACGGCGGCGTACGAACCGACAATCGACTATGTCGTGCTGAAAATTCCGCGCTGGCCTTTTGAAAAATTCAACCTGGCGGATCGCGAACTCGGCACGCAGATGAACGCGACGGGGGAAGTCATGGCGCTCGCCGCCAATCTTCCGGCGGGGATTCAGAAGGCGGTCAGGTCGCTCGAAATCGGGGCGGATTCGCTCTATTTGCCGAAGTTGGAACATCTGTCGCATTATGATATCAAGATGCTCTTGCGGCGAGTGGACGACGAACGGCTCTTCGTGGTCGCGGAAGCGTTGCGGCGCGGTTTCGAAGTGGAGGAGATCACGGCGGTGACGAAGATGGACGCGTTCTTCATCACGCAGATCCAACACCTCATCGACTGCGAGCGGGAGCTGATGAACCACGGCTTGCAGGCGGAAATCGTGCGCCGGGCGAAGTATCTCGGCTTCCCGGACAGCCGGATCGCCGCGCTGGTGCATGAGGATGTCGCGGCGGTGCGGGCACTGCGCGAGCGGGAAGGTCTGCATCCGGTCTACCGCACGGTGGATACCTGCGCCGGCGAATTTGCGGCAAACTCGCCGTACTGCTACTCGGCCTACGGCGTGGCGGACGAGGTGAAGCCGCTGCAAAAAAGCGTGATGGTGCTCGGCTCGGGGCCGATCCGGATCGGGCAGGGGGTCGAGTTCGACTACTGCTCGGTGCAGGCGATTCGCGCGCTCAAGAGTTACGGCTACGAAGCGATCATGGTCAACAACAATCCGGAAACGGTGTCTACGGATTCCGATATGTCGGATGCGCTCTATTTCGAGCCGCTGACGGCGGAAGACGTGCAGGAAATCATTCGTAAAGAAAAGCCGGAAGGGGTCATCACTCAATTCGGCGGGCAGACGGCGATTAATCTGGCGGGCAAGTTGGCCGCAGCCGGCGCGCCGCTGATCGGTACGGATGTGGACGGGGTCGATCTCGCCGAAGACCGCAAGCGTTTCGATGCGCTGCTCGGCTCGCTCGGGATCAGCCGGCCGCGCGGTTGCATGGTGACATCCATGCAGGAAGCCGCACAGGCTACGGCGGGGCTGAATTATCCGCTGATCGTTCGGCCGAGTTATGTCCTCGGCGGGCGGGCGATGCAGATCGTTTACCGACCGCGCGAACTGGAAGCCTACCTGCGCGAGGCGGTGGTCGCTTCCGCGGCACATCCCGTCCTGATTGACGAGTACCTGGTCGGACAGGAACTGGAAGTCGATGCGCTCTGTGACGGCACGGATGTGTTCATTCCGGGGATCATGGAACAAATCGAACGGGCGGGCGTTCACTCCGGTGACAGCATCGCGGTATTTCCGCCGCAACACGTTGCCGCGGAAATCCGGGAGCAGGTCGTCGATTATACGGAACGGATCGCCCGCGCGCTGCAGATTCGCGGGATCGTAAATATTCAGTACATTGTGGCGGACGGCAAACTCTATGTGATCGAAGTGAACCCGCGCTCCAGTCGGACGGTGCCGTTCATGTCGAAAGTGACGGGCTACAACCTGGTGGCGCTGGCGACGGGGATCTGCGTGGGCAAGACGCTCGCGGAACTCGGGATTCGTCCGGGCGCGGCGCTCGCACCGAAGTATGTCGCGGTCAAAGCGCCGGTGTTCTCCTTTGCGAAACTGGGGCTCGTCGAGATCGCTCTCGGTCCGGAAATGAAATCGACCGGGGAAGTCATGGGGATCGGCAGCGATTATTCGGACGCGCTCTATCGGGCGGTAGTCGGCGCGTACATGAACATTCCCGACAACGGTACGGTACTGATCACGGTCAGCGACCGCGACAAAACGGAAATGGCGGCGCTGGCAAAGGAATTTGTCGCGCACGGCTATCGGATCATGGCGACGGCCGGTACGGGGCATTACCTGCAAGAGCAGGGAATTCCCGTGCAGATCGTCAACAAAATGCACGAAGGCGGCGATATCAACTGCGCGACGGTATTGCGAGAAGGCGATGTCGACATGGTCATCAATACGATCACCTACGGCAAGCGGCCGGAACGCGAAGGTTTCCGTCTGCGCCGGCTGGCGGTCGAGCTCGGTATCCCCTGCCTCACCGCGCTCGATACGACGCGGGAAGTGGTTCGTGTCCTGCGGGAACGGGCGGACGAAAAGTTGCCGCAAGTGAAAGCCGTGCAGGACTATCAACAGGAGAATGCACATGCGTAAGAGTGAAATCGGGCGCGTTGTCTGCGCGGAAGCGGTTGCGCCCGCTACGTACCGGCTGGTAATGGAATTGCCGGTGCTGGCGGCGGCCGTGCGACCCGGACAGTTTCTGCATCTGCGGACGGCAAGCGGCCGGGATCCGCTGCTGCGGCGACCGTTCAGCCCCTCGCGGGTATGGCCGGAGCGGGGCGAAGTGGAGATCATCTATCGCGTCGTCGGGCGGGGCACGGAGTTATTGAGCCGGCTGCGGTGCGGCGATTCGGCGGATGTGCTCGGGCCGCTCGGCTCGACTTTCACGCTGGCCGGCGATTTGCTGCTGGTCGGCGGCGGTGTCGGGATCGCGCCGCTGCTGTACGCGGCGCAGGTTGCCGATCCGACCCGGACGACGGTGATCATCGGCGGGCGCAATGAGGAAGAACTCTTTTGGCGGCATTTGTTTCCGCAGAATTTGCGCGGCCTGCTCACGGCGACCGACGACGGCTCGTTCGGGCATCACGGCTTCGGCGTGGATTTGGTGCCGGAGGCGTTGGCGGCGCGGCATTTCGACCGGGTGTTGACCTGCGGGCCGACACCGATGATGCGGAAGGTGACGGAACTTTGCGCGGCGGCCGGGATCGCCTGTGAAGTGTCGCTGGAGCGGCGGATGGGCTGCGGGACGGGCGGCTGCCTCGCCTGCATTTGCGACAAGCGTGCGGGCGGGCATGCGAAAGTATGCCAGGACGGCCCCGTGTTCGCTGCGGAGGAGGTGTACGTATGAGTGTGGATTTGCGTACGGAATTCTGCGGCGTGACGTTGCCCGGCCCGGTCATTGCGGCCAGCGGCACATTCGGTTTCGGCACGGAATATGCGGAGTATGTCGATTTGGATACGCTCGGCGCGATCTCCGTGAAGGGCTTGACACGGGAACCGCGGCCGGGTAATGCGGGCGTGCGTATCGCGGAAACGCCGGCGGGAATTCTGAATTGCATCGGCTTGGAAAATCCGGGCGTCGATGTGTTCATCGAGGACATTCTGCCGGAACTGCGGGCGACGACCGCGGCGCCGATCATGGCGAATATTTCCGGGAACGAGCCGGCGGACTATGCGTATATGGCGGAACGTCTGGCGGCGGCGCAGGTCGATTTCCTCGAGGTAAACATTTCCTGCCCGAATGTCCGCAACGGCTGTCTGGCTTTCGGCGTGGAGCCGGCGACGGCAGCGGCAGTGACGCGGGCGGTAAAAGATAATGCGGGGAACGTGCCGGTCGTGGTGAAACTCAGCCCGAATGTGACGGATATTACCGTCATCGCGCAGGCGGTGGAAGCGGCGGGTGCGGACGGCATCTCGCTCATCAATACCCTGCTCGGGATGGCGATCGACGCGGAGCGGCGGGTGCCTTTGCTCGGCAACGTGACGGGCGGGCTCTCGGGGCCCTGTGTGAAGCCGATCGCGTTGCGGCTGGTCTGGCAGACGGCGCAGGCAGTCCGTATCCCCGTCTGCGGCATGGGCGGGATCATGACGGGGCTCGATGCCGTCGAGTTCATGCTGGCGGGAGCGGCCTGTGTCTCCGTCGGCACGGCGACCATCGTCGATCCGGACGCCTGCGGTCGCATTACGGCGGAAATCGCCGCCTGGTGCGAGGCGCACGGGGTGACCCGTCTGCAGGATACTGTCGGCACCTTGCAAGTGCGCTGAGCGGGTTACTTGCAATAAAAGCAACGCCGCGCAATTGCGTGCGACGTTGTTTTTTGTTAATATGTACAAAAAAGGGAGGGGATCGGTATGGATAAATGGGTATGCACAGTCTGCGGTATGGTCTATGACCCGGAGGTCGGTGATCCGGAGTCGGGAATACCGGCGGGAACGGCGTTTGAGGATATTCCGGAGGATTGGTTGTGTCCGGTCTGCGGCGTAGGCAAGGATTCGTTCGAGAAGATGTAAGAGGTCTGCCGGCAGGGCATCATGATTGACAAATGAGGCCCGGACGGCTATAATAATACAGTCGAGGTTCATGATGAGATTACATGTTCAGGAAGCCGTAGAGAATCCGGGGAAGGAGTTTCCTTTTTCATTCTCGCCGGATGCGGAATTATGGGCGGACGAAGAGCCGCTTGTCGGTTCGGAAGCCGGGGTCGACTTCAGCGGGGTATACTGCTATGACGGCCAACGCCTGCATGTGGACGGTATCATAGCGACACGAGGTCATTATGTCTGTACGCGTTGTCTGGATGAGTTTTACGCGGAGCGGGAGATTCCCGTCGCGGAAATATATCGGGCGGACACGACCGACGATGATGCACTTGTATATGACGGCAAAACCGTCGATGTACTTTCTCTAGTACGGGATACTTTGATTATCGAGTTGCCGTATCAAGTGCTGTGTCATGAAGATTGCCGGGGGCTGTGTGTGAATTGCGGTTGCAATCTCAACAGGGACACCTGTCATTGTCATGACACGGAACCGGATCCTCGGTGGGCAGCGTTAGCTGCGTGGAAAGAGAAGTAGCCTGGAAATAAAGGAGGTGCGAAAATGGCGGTACCGAAGCGTAAAATGTCGAAGAGTCGTCGCGACCGTCGCCGTGCGAACTGGAAATTGACGGCGCCCGGGTTGGTAGAATGCCCGCAATGCCATAATATGATTATGCCGCATCGTGTATGCTCGTATTGTGGTTCGTATAAAGGTAAGACTGTCATCAATGTACAGTAAGCGACCGTGCTGAAAGTAAAAAGGGAATGGATTTCTCCATTCCCTTTTTGTTTTGCCCGAAATGTCAGCTCCCGACGATCCGGCGGAATTCCGGCAGATCCCGATACGGAGCGAAATGCTCCTGTTCGCGCGCGGCTGTTGCCGTGGCGGGATCGGCAGCGACGGCGCGGGCGAGGTATTCCATGGCCGGCTGTGCCGCACCGCGGTCGGCGTAAATCGTCGCCAGACCGTACAGTCCCCACGCATGGTCGGGAACGACGGCCAGCAGACGCCGGAAGTAGCGCTCGGCAGGTTCGAGCTCGTCTTGGAGTTTGTAATGCAGGGCGAAATTGTAGAGGACGACGGGATCGTCCGGAGCCAGTTCTTCGGCTCGGTTCAGCAACTTGCGTGCCGCGGGATACTCGCTGGAGAGCGAGAGCGCCATGCCCGCATCGGCATAGGCGAGATAGTTCGCCGGGTCGCGCTCGTAGGCGGCGCGCAAGAGTTCGGCGGCTTGGGCGTAGTCGCCGGCACGGAGGGCGAGAACGCCTTCCTCCCGCAGCTCCCGTGAGGCGGGAGCGACGGTCGCGGCGGCCGGCGGTGTTGCCGGTGCGGCAGGTGCGGCGGGTTCGCGGTCGCAGCCGCCAAGTAGTAACAGGCAGAGAGTAACTGCCGCAGATCGGAATATACGCATGGGAATTGTCCTTTCGGGGTTTTCTTCAGTGTAACGAAATCGGCGGTGCTTGTAAAGGCGACAGCGGCAGGAGCGGGAACCGGTTCGGCCGCCGAGGCGGCGGGTATTGTGAGGTCGCCGGCTGCGGCAGGCGGGACGAGGAGCGTGTGTGTTTCGACCGCCGGCATTTCGTTTTTCGGGGATCCGCCGGCGTCCGGCTCGGTGCCGTTTTTCCCGCTCGGCACGCGGGGCGGCTTGTTTTGCGCGGCGGTATAGTGTATCATAGAAAAATAAGAAAAACATGATGTGTGAGTAGAGAGGTAGGTTGCTATGCGCCCGGTAGATGAACAGTTACAGATTATGTCGTACGGTACGGCGGAAATTTTGCCGCAGGACGAATTGCGGAAAAAATTGCTCAAGGCGGTGGAAACGAACACGCCGTTGCGGGTGAAACTCGGCTTGGATCCGTCCGCGCCGGATATCCATTTGGGACACACGGTGGTCTTGCGTAAGTTGAAACAATTTCAGGACTTGGGGCATCAGATCGTCCTCATTATCGGGGATTTCACGGGGCGTATCGGCGACCCGTCCGGTAAGAGCGTGACGCGCAAGCCGCTGACGGAAGAACAGGTATTGGCCAATGCGCGTACCTACGAAGAACAGATCTTCAAGATTTTGGATCCGGCTAAGACGGAAGTGCATTTCAACAGCGAATGGCTCGGTAAATTGAATTTTGCGGATGTCTTGACGCTGGCTTCCAAGTATACGGTGGCGCGTATGCTGGAACGCGACGATTTCCAAAAGCGCTATGCGGAAGAACGGCCGATTTCCATCCATGAATTTATGTACCCGCTGATGCAGGGCTATGACTCCATCGCCATTCGGGCGGATATCGAATTCGGCGGTACGGATCAGAAGTTTAACCTGCTGGTCGGTCGGCATTTGCAGGGCGAATCGGGGCAGGAGCCGCAAATCGTCATCACGATGCCGCTGCTGGAAGGTCTGGACGGTGTCCAGAAGATGAGCAAATCGCTGGGGAATTATATCGGCATTGATGAGCCGGCGAAGGAAATGTACGGCAAGGCGATGAGTATTCCCGACGAATTGATGAGCCGTTACTTCATGCTGGTCACGGATATGCCGCAGGAAGAACAGGAACAGTTGTCGGCGGCGCTGGCGGACGGCAGCATGCATCCGCGCGATGCGAAAATGTTGTTGGCGCGGACGATTGTCGAGCTGTACCATGGTGCGGCGGCGGCGCAGGACGCGGAAGAAGAATTTGTGCGGGTATTCCAACAGCACAGTCTGCCGTCGGAAATCGAAGGGTTGCGCGTGGAAACGGCGGAAGTATGGCTGCCGCAACTGTTGCAGACTGCGGGCATGGTCGCCAGCAACAGCGAGGGCAAACGAGCGATCGCCCAGGGCGCGGTACGCCTGGACGGCGAAAAAGTAACCGAGGAAAATGTCACCTTGCAGGACGGTGCGGTGTTGCAGGTCGGCAAACGCAAGTATCGTAAAATTGAATTGGCCTGAATCGGCAGAAAAAGCGACTCGTCGGCGGGTCGCTTTTTTGTATGCAGAAAGCGCAAGCGGCTCGGTTTGCGTTCTCAAAAGCGTATGCTTATTTTCTTGACAGGGAGGGGAATAGAGTATACTATATACTTAAGTTTTGGATACAGCATACTCTGATCATCGGGAGGAACGGCGGAGAGTGCTGTCAGGCAATGGATAGCTGTCAGGCAAGGGATGCGGACATGTTCAAAGGAGGACAACATGAACAGAGAGCAGGCAAATGTACTGTGGTTTGACGAGCTGCGTCGTGAAGATGTGGCACTGGTCGGCGGGAAATCGTCGTCGCTCGGTGAAATGACGTCGCAGACGCAGGTACCGGTACCGTACGGTTTCGCTACGACCGCACACGGGTATCGTTGCTTCATGCAGGAATCGGGTGTGGAAGAACGGATCGAATCGTTGCTTGGCGAATTGACGGACGTGGAAGACTCCGTCCAGTTGCGTGAAGTATGCGCGGCGATTCGCGAAGCGATTATGGCGGCGGATATGCCGCAACAGTTGGCGGACGATATCGGCAAAGCATATCTCGAACTGGGTCGCCGCGTCGGCGAAGATGCGCCGTTCGTAGCGGTACGCTCCAGCGCAACGGCGGAAGACTTGCCGGATGCCAGCTTTGCCGGTCAGCAGGATACCTATTTGAACGTTCACGGCACGGAAGAAGTGATTGCCCGTGTCAAGGAATGCTATGCTTCCACGTTCACGGATCGCGCGGTATATTACCGTGTCAAACAGGGTTTCGATCACATGGAAGTGGCGCTGTCGGCGGTAGTCCAGATGATGGTCTTCTCGAAGGCTTCCGGGGTTATGTTCACGGTGGATCTTGCGACGGGCAGCGACAAGAACATCATGATCGAAGCGGCCTGGGG
The DNA here is from genome assembly GCA_022771805.1 of Veillonellaceae bacterium. Classification (GTDB taxonomy): domain Bacteria; phylum Bacillota; class Negativicutes; order Veillonellales; family Negativicoccaceae; genus JALELM01. Next base: position 22,428 of record JALELM010000014.1, read on the forward strand.
GCTCGGTGAATATGTAGTCCAGGGAACGGTCACGCCGGACAGCTTCCTCGTTCGCAAAGAAGATTTGGCGATCGTCGATCGGATCATCAATGAAAAACCGGTAATGCTGACCCGCAAGCCGGGCAGCGGTGTGGAAGAAAAGACGTTGGCACCGGAAGTGGCAAAGGCACCGGCCATTACGGACGAACAGGCGCAGGAACTCGCAAAATACGCCAAAGCGATCGAAAAGCACTACGGCTGCTACATGGATATCGAATGGGCGGTCGATGAACGCGACAATTCGCTGAAGATTCTGCAGGCGCGGCCGGAAACGGTTTGGTCGAAGAAAAAAGCGCAGGGACAGGGGGCACAGGAAACCGAAATGGAATTTACGACGGAACGCAATTCGCTGGTCAAAGGTTTGCCGGCCAGCCCGGGGCGTGTGGGCGGCAAAGCGCACGTGATTTTGGATCCGGCGCTGATCGACACGTTCAAAGAAGGGGAAATTCTTGTTACCACGATGACGGCACCGGACTGGGTACCGGCGATGAAGAAGGCGAAAGCCATCGTCACCGATGCCGGCGGGATGACCTGCCATGCATCGATCGTCAGCCGTGAATTGGGCATTCCCTGTATCGTCGGGACGAAGAGCCGCGGAGCCGAAGCGACGACGACGATTCCCGACGGTGCGACGATCACCGTCGATGCAACGAACGGTATCGTGTATGAAGGGCTCATCGAAGATCTCGTGAAAAAAGCGGAACAGCCGGCAGCGACCGCCGCTGCGGCCGAATACTATCCGCAGACCGGTACGAAGGTATATATGAACCTCGGCGACCCGGATCTGGCGGAAAAATATTCGCTGCTGCCCTGCGACGGGATCGGCCTGATGCGCGAGGAATTTATCTGGACGACATTCATCCACGAACATCCGCTGTACCTCATCGAAATCGGCAAGCCGGAACGCGTGGTGGACGGTTTGGCGGACGGTATCCGCAAGGTTTGCCAGGCGATGGCACCGCGCCCCGTTACGTTGCGTTTCAGCGATTTCAAATCGAGCGAATACCGCGACCTGAAGGGCGGCGACAAGTACGAACCGTATGAGCCGTCGGCATTGCTCGGCTGGCGCGGCGCATCCCGCTACTACGATCCGGCCTACATCGAAGCGTTCCGCTTGGAACTGCGGGCGGTTCGCAAGGTACGCGAAGAATACGGCTTCAAAAACCTGAACGTGATGATTCCGTTCTGCCGCACCGTGGAAGAAGCGCGCAAGGTTACGGAACTCATGGCGGAAGAAGGTCTGCGCCGCGGCCCGGATTTCAAAGTCTGGTTGATGGCGGAAATCCCGTCGAATATTATTCTGGCGGATCAGTTCAATGAGTTTGTGGACGGCTACTCGATCGGCTCCAACGATCTGACGATGTTGGTACTCGGTTGCGACCGGGACAACGACACCGTTTCCCATATTTACGACGAACGCAACTTGGCGGTTCGTCGGGCTGTTCGTCACTTGATCGAAGTGGCGCACCGCGACGGCAAGACGGTCTCCATTTGCGGCCAGGCACCTTCAGTATATCCGGAGTTTACGGAATTCCTCGTCAAGCATGGTATCGACTCGGTTTCGGTTAACCCGGACATGGTCAAGTCGACGAAGAAGATGGTGGCGCAACTGGAACAGCGGATCATGTTGGATGCGCTGACCGGTAAAGGGCGTGCCGCCAACGCGGATGAAGAAGTGTGGTAAGTGAAAATGCCCCTCTTGCAGGGGCATTTTTTCCTATATAATAGAGAGAGGCGGTGAGTGCTATCGTATTAACGGAGAGACAGCAGGCGATTGCCGCCATGGTCAGGGAAGACGGTCCGATCTCCGGCAATGAGATTGCCGGACGACTGGCGGTGACACGGGCGGCCTTACGCAGCGACCTGGCAATCCTGACCATGCTCGGCATTTTAGATGCCCGGCCGAAAATAGGTTATTTTTACGTCGGTATGGAAACGACGGATGCCTTGCAGGATGCGGTGCGTTCGTTGACGGTGGAACACTATTTGTCGCAGCCGGTCATGCTGCCGGCGGAGGCCTCGGCATATGATGCGACGGTGTTGATGTTCACCGAAGACGTCGGTACGATTTTCGTAGGCAAGCCGCAGAATCTGGAAGGGGTCATTTCGCGGAAAGATTTGCTGAAAGTGGCGATCGGGAAGCGGGAATTGACGACCTTGCCGGTAAGCCTGGTCATGACACCGTGCAGCCGCTTGATTTATGCGGAACCGGGAGACGATATCCTCTCGGCGGCACAAAAGATGATCGACTACGAGGTGGACTGTCTGCCGGTGGTCGATGTCATCCATGACGGTGCAGAGCGGCGATTCAGCGTGCGCGGACGGATATCCAAGACCAATATGGCGCGCCTGTTGGTGGATATCGGCCGAGGAGACAAGGGGGAGTGAAGGAATGAAGGTACCGACTATCTATGTTTTGTCGGACTCGCTCGGGGAGACAGCGGAGAAAGTCGCCCGGGCGACAATCAGTCAATTTGACAAGGAAGAAATAGACGTCGTGCGGATTCCGTATATCCGCTCGGTGGAGCAGGCAGAAGAAGCGGTACGCGATGCCAAAGCGAACGGCGGCATCATCTGCCATACGATCGTGGAAGAAGAATTGCGGAGCACCTTTGAGGAAATCGCGGCGCGCGAGCAGGTGGTGTCCGTCGATATTCTCGGCCCGATGTTGCAGGCGGTGCGGACGATCACTACCACGGAGCCGCGCTTGAAGGCGGGGATGATGCACAAGCTCGACCGCGACTATTTCAAAAAAGTGGAAGCGATCGAGTTTGCCGTGAAATACGACGACGGGAAATCGCCCTCGGGTTTTCTGAAGGCGGATATCGTCATCATCGGCGTTTCACGTACTTCGAAAACGCCGCTGTCCATGTACCTGGCGAATAAGCGGATCAAGGCGGCGAATTTGCCGCTGGTGCCGGAGGTGCCGTTGCCGGAAGAGTTGTTCCGCATTCCGCCGTACAAAATCGTCGGTCTGGTGATCGATCCGGGTAAACTGAATACGATCCGGAGCGAACGGCTGCGGACGATGGGGCTCACGGATGAGGCGAGCTATGCCCAACTCGACCGGATCAATGAAGAACTGCACTATGCGCGGGAAATCATGCGTAAGTTGCATTGTCCGGTGATCGATGTCTCGACGAAAGCGATTGAAGAGACGGCCAATCGGGTCATGGAAATCGTCGAACGGAATCGCCGGCGACCATAGGAGGAAGTATGAATATTCGGGAACGCAGTGAAGAACGTGAATACGAGTTTTTGGCGCCGAACGCAGCCAAAAGTCGGGAAGCGGTACGCGAACGGGAAGAAACACCCTGCCCGTTGCGGACGGAGTATCAGCGTGACCGGGATCGGATTTTGCACAGCAAGGCGTTTCGACGTTTGAAACATAAAACGCAAGTATATATTGCGCCGACGGATCATTATCGTACGCGTATGACGCATACTCTGGAAGTCAGCCAAATTGCCAGGACTGTCGCCCGGGCGCTGCGGCTCAACGAGGATCTGGTCGAGGCGATCGCGCTCGGGCATGATGTGGGGCATACTCCTTTCGGTCATGTCGGCGAGTTCGCTTTGCGCGATTTGCTCGGCCGTTTTCATCACAACGAGCAGAGTTTGCGGGTGCTGTCCGTGTTGGAACGAGACGGACGGGGGCTCAATCTGACGGAGGCGGTACGTGACGGAATCGAGCATCATACGGGTGATGTCCAACCCAAGACGCAGGAAGGGATGGTCGTGCGGCATTGCGACCGCATCGGCTATCTTTGCCATGATTTTGACGATGCGGTGCGGGCGGGAATGATTTCGGCGGAGGACTTGCCGGCGGAAGTGCGGGAGCATTTCGGCACGACGCATTCCTCGATGATCACCGCCATGGTGACGGATATCGTCACGACTTCGCTGGCGGCGGGAACGGTCGGGCTGACCGAACGGACGACGGAGACGATGACGGTTTTTCGCGAATTCATGTTCGAGCATGTGTACGCGGCGCCGCCGCTCATGCCGGATCGGGAGCGGGCGTATCGGTTGGTGCAGGAACTCTGCAAGTACTACCTGGAGTATCCGGAGCGCTTGCCGCACAGCAACGGGTCCGTGAGCACGACGGAGATCGTCGATTATGTTGCCGGGTTGACGGATGATTATGCCATCCGGCTGTATGAAGAAATATTTCTGCCGCGTTACTGGCAGTAAAGCGCTTACAAAAGCTTCCTTCGGGGGAGCTTTTTTGTTGTGCAAAAGAGAGCGGCGGTGCATGGTATAATAAGAGAAGTATGGAATAAGGTGGGAAGGTATGCGCGTATTGGGAATTGACCCGGGCACCGCGATTTGCGGCTTCGGCGTAGTGGAACGAGTCGGGAGCCGGCTGCTGCCGCTTCATTACGGCGTGCTCACGACGGAGCCGAGTATGGCGATGCCGGATCGGCTGACGGTGCTGTATCGGGGGCTGACGGATTTGATTCGGGAGTATCAACCGGATCGGGTCGGGGTCGAGGAATTATTCTTCAATAAGAATGTAACAACGGCGATGACGGTAAGTCAGGCTCGCGGTGTCATTCTGTTGGCGGCGCGGCTGGCGGAGGTGCCGGTTTCGGAGTATACGCCGTTGGAAGTCAAGCAGGGTGTCGTCGGCTACGGGCGGGCGACCAAGCATCAGGTGACGGAAATGACGAAGCGTCTGCTCGGCATCCGGGAAGCGATTCGCCCGGACGATGCGGCGGATGCGTTGGCGATTGCGATTTGTACATTGTTGCGGGAAAGGGGCGGCGGGTATGATCGGTTATCTTCACGGTAAAGTGGCTCGCTTGGGAACGGATTACTGCATTGTCGATGTGCAGGGTGTCGGGTACCGGCTGACGATTCCCGCCTCGACCCGCGAGGAATTGCGGCTCGGTGAAACGACTACGTTGGAAACGTACCTGCAGGTACGGGAAGACGCGCTCACGCTGTACGGTTTTGCGGAAGAGGCGGAGTATGAACTCTTCACGCTGCTGATCACGGTTTCGGGGATCGGCCCGAAGGTGGCCTGCGGGGTTGTTTCGGCCGTGACGCCGGCGGCATTTTACGCGGCGATCCGCGGCGGGCAGAAGGCAGTATTGACCGGTTTGCCCGGGATCGGAAAGAAAACGGCGGAACGCTTGATTTTGGAATTGAAGGATAAGGTAGCGGCGTTGCCCGCCGGTGACGATACGGTGATCGCGCCGCCGGCTGCCGCGGAAACGGCTACGGGCGCCGTGGCGGAAACGGTGCGGGCGCTCGTCGGTCTCGGCTATACGGAGCGGGAAGTGGAGCCGGTCGCGGCGCGTCTCGCGGCGGAGTATGCGGAGACCGAAGCGTTGTTGCGGGCGGTATTGGCCGCCTTGGGTAAGGAGCGGAGAAGATGACGGAAGAGCGGATTATCGCGCGGGAAGAAGTTTCCGGCGACGGCTGGCAACAAAGTCTGCGCCCGCGGCATCTGGCGGAATATATCGGACAGGAGGTGCTGAAACGCAACCTGGAGGTGTTCATCGCCGCCGCCAGGCAGCGCGGTGAAGCACTGGATCATGTCCTGCTGTACGGCCCGCCGGGGCTCGGTAAGACGACGCTTGCGGGGATTATTGCGGCGGAGCTGGACGTGCCGCTGCGGATTACGAGCGGGCCAGCGATCGAGCGTCCGGGAGATTTGGCGGCTCTGCTGACCAATCTCGAGCCGAATGACGTGCTGTTTATCGACGAAATTCATCGGCTTTCGCGTTCGGTTGAAGAAATTTTGTATCCGGCTCTGGAAGATTTTGCGTTGGACATCCTCATCGGCAAAGGGCCGGGGGCGAAGTCCGTCCGGATCGATCTGCCGCCGTTTACGCTGGTCGGCGCGACGACGCGAGCCGGTGCGTTGGCGGCGCCCTTGCGGGATCGCTTCGGCGTGATTCATCGGCTGGAATACTATCAGCCGGAAGAAATTCGGCAGATCATCGAACGGGCGGCCGTCCTGCTCGGGATCGAAATGGAGCCGTCGGGCGCGGCGGAAATTGCCCGCCGGTCACGCGGTACGCCGCGCATAGCCAATCGGCTGCTCAAGCGGGTGCGGGATTTCGCCCAAGTGCAGGGCGACGGCATCATCACCGCGGCGCTTGCCGACTCGGCATTGGCGGCCATGGAAGTCGACCGTTGCGGTTTGGATGCGATCGACCGTAAGGTATTGCGGACGATCATCACGCAATTCGGCGGCGGCCCGGTCGGTGTCGATACGATTGCCGCAGCGGTCAGCGAAGAAACGACGACGATCGAAGATGTATACGAGCCGTACCTCATGCAGAACGGCTTTTTGAACCGGACACCGCGCGGACGCATGGTGACACCGGCCGCCTACGCACATTTGGGGCTGCCCTTGCCGCGCGTGCCGGAAGGTTCGCTTTTCGGAGGAACGGATGGCTAAACTGTTGATCGCGCTCGGCATCGTTCTCGTCCTGTGCGGCTTGTGGTGGGAGTTCGGCGGCACATTTCGTCCCGGAAACCTGCCCGGCGATTTCGGTTTCACGCACGGGAATGTACGTTTTTATTTTCCTTTGGGTACCTCGCTGTTGCTGTCGGTGGTACTGACACTGATCTTGAGTTGGATAGGACGGCGGTAAGATGAAGAATTGGCAGAAAAAAACGGTTGCCTGCCTGTTGGGACTGGTGCTGCTTTGCGGCGGCACACAGGCCTTGGCGGCCGGAGTGAAGGGAGCGCCGGCCGAGACGCAGACGACACATACGGAGACCCGGCAAAAAGTCCGGCCGAATGCGCCGCACAAAGTAACTGCGGAAAAGCATGTCGTCGCGGCACGAGCGCAGGTCAAGGCCGCGCCGGCGGCCGCGAAGGCGGTCAAAGGCGCAGTGAAAGCGGCGGGCAGCGAAAACGCGGCGCAAGATTCCTCCCGCAAAGCAAGTACGATAAAAGAAAATGCGGCGCGAACGGAGCCGGTGACACTTCGGCCGACGGGAAACCAGCCGCTGATTGCGGTCGGTCTGGCGCGTGGCGTGAACCGAGCCGTCGTCACGGGGAACGGGCCGTTCAGCGTGTACAGCGGCACGACGAAGTGGAAATCCTACAAGGCGGGAGAACGCCTGACGCTGACGGTGCGCGGGCGGGCGATCTATCTCGACGGCAAGGCGGTCGGTGAGACGGTCATTATTCAGCCAGAGGGATTGACGCTGCTCTCGTATGACGATTCGCCGTACCGCGGTTCATTGCGGCTGCTGACGGCCACGGGCAACGGCATGGTCGTGGTCAACGATGTGCCGGTGGAAAGCTATCTCTACGGGGTCGTGCCGCGTGAAATGCCGGCGAGCTGGGAAATGAATGCCCTGCGGGCACAGGCGGTAGCGGCGCGGACGTATGCGCTGGCGCATCGGGGCGATTATCGTGCCCAGGGTTTTGATGTGCTGCCGACCGTGCTTTCGCAAGTATACGGCGGTGTCGCCGCGGAGGATCCGCGCTCGACACAGGCGGTCAACGACACGGCGGGCGAGGTGCTGACCTACAACGGCCGTCTGATCGATGCGGTATTCTGTGCACACAGCGGCGGCTATACGGAAGACAGCGAGAATGTCTGGACAAACCGGGTGCCGTATTTGCGCAGCGTGGTCGAGCCGACGAATGACTTTACCGCGAAGCAGTGGAGTGTCCGGCTCAGTCTGCGTGAACTGGAAGCGAAACTGGCGGCGGCCGGCCGGGATGTCGGCAAAATTCGCAAAATTCGCCTCTCCTCGCTCGGCAAAGCGCCGTATCGGGTAAAGGATCGGACTGCGGCCGGGCGTGTAAAAGAGATCGTCTTTGAGGGAACCAAGAAAACGGTCACCGTGACGGGCAACCGCTTTCAGGAGTTGTTGGATCTGCGCAGCACACTGTTCGACATCCGGCTCTTGAAGAAGGGCGATCAGGTGGAAGTGTACGGATACGGTTACGGGCATGGCGTGGGAATGTCGCAATGGGGCGCGCAAATCATGGCGCAAAAAAACTCGCAGGATACATTGGGCTATCGCAAGATTCTGCTTCATTTCTACAGCGGTGTGAAGCTGGAAACGATGTATTGAGGAGATTATGGACGTTCAGGATTTTAATTATGAGTTACCGCCCGAGTTGATTGCTCAGACACCGGTGGAGCCGCGCGATATGTCGCGGCTTCTGACTTTGGATCGCCGCACGGGCGAAACGAAGCAGGGGACGTTTCGCGATATTCTGACGGAAGTCCGTCCGGGAGATGTCTGGGTGTTCAATAACACCCGGGTCATTCCGGCGCGATTGTACGGGCACAAGGAGACCGGAGCGCGCGTGGAAGTGTTGCTGCTGCACGCGCTCGGCAACGACCGTTGGGAAGTGCTCGTGCGGCCGGGGAAAAAGGCGTTGCTGGGAACGGTGCTGCACTTTGACGGGAATTTGTCCTGCACCGTTGAGGAGCGCACGGATTTCGGCGGGCGGATCGTGCGGTTTTCGTATGCGGGCGACTTTTATGCCGCGTTGGACACTCTGGGAGAGATGCCGTTGCCGCCGTATATTCACGAACGATTGCGGGATCGCGAACGTTACCAGACGGTGTATGCGGCGGAGCGCGGTTCGGCCGCCGCCCCGACCGCGGGGCTGCATTTCACGCCGGAAGTGCTGGCGGAACTGCAGGCGCGCGGTGCGGCGGTGCACTATGTGACGCTGCATGTGGGGCTGGGGACGTTCCGACCCGTCTCGGCGGCGCGGGTGGAAGATCATCACATGCACGCCGAGAGCTACTTTGTCGGTGCCGAGACCGCGGCGGCGGTGCAGGCGGCCAAGGACGAAGGACGGCGTGTCGTTGCGGTCGGGACCACTTCCGTGCGGACGTTGGAGTCGGCGGGAGCGTCGGGTCATCTTGCGGCCGGCAGCGGCAGCACGGAGCTTTTCATTTATCCGGGCTATGAGTTTCGCATGGTCGATGCGCTGCTGACAAATTTCCATTTGCCGCAATCGACTTTGCTGATGATGATTTCCGCATTCGCCGGACGGGAGAATGTCTTGCGCGCGTACCGGGAAGCCGTGGCGGCACGGTATCGCTTCTTCAGTTTCGGTGATGCGATGTGGATACGGTAGGTGGACGATGGCGGTAATTACTTATGAATTGTTGCATCGGGATGCCGAGACGGGCGCGCGGGCGGGAATCCTGCATACGCCGCACGGCTCGTTCCCGACGCCGATGTTTATGCCGGTCGGCACGCAGGCGGCGGTGAAGGTGCTGTCGCCGGAAGAGGTGGCGGCAACCGGCGCGGGAATTATTTTGAGCAATACATACCATCTCTTTCTGCGCCCCGGTGCCGATGTGGTCGCGGCGGCGGGCGGGCTGCATACATTCATGCGCTGGCCGCACGCAATGCTGACGGACAGCGGCGGCTTCCAGGTGTTCAGCTTGGGCGATATGCGTAAGATCAAGGAAGAGGGCGTGTATTTCCGCTCGCATATTGACGGCTCGCCCCGCTTTCTTTCGCCGGAGGTATCGACCGAAGTGCAGCAGCAGCTCGGCGCGGATATCGCCATGGCGTTTGACGAGTGCATTCCGTACCCGGCGGATTATGAGTATGCCAAGCAGTCGACCGAGCGCACGACACGCTGGGCGAAACGCTGCCTGGCGGTGCATTCGCACCCGCGGCAGGGGATGTTCGGGATCGTCCAGGGCGGCATGTACCGAGACTTGCGCGAACGGAGCGCGGCGGAGATTACCGCGCTGCCTTTCGACGGGTTTGCGATCGGCGGGCTCTCCGTCGGTGAGCCGCACGAATTGATGTATGAGGTGCTCGACTACACGACGGAACTGTTGCCGGCGGATAAAGCGCGTTACCTCATGGGGGTCGGGACGCCGGACTGTCTCGTCGAGGGCGTGGCGCGCGGGGTCGATATGTTCGACTGCGTGTACCCGACGCGCGTGGCGCGCAACGGCATGGCCATGACGCGCGAAGGCCGGATCAATATCAAAAATAAACAGTACGAACGGGATTTCGGTGCCTTGACGGAACACTGCGGCTGCTATACCTGCCGCAACTATACGCGGGCGTATTTGCGCCACCTGGTCAAGGCGGAAGAGCCGTTCCTCGGGCGGCTGCTCAGCATTCACAACCTGCATTTCCTGCAGGATTTTATGCGGGAGATGCGGGCGGCAATTCTTGCGGATGAGTTTACGGCGTTTCGCAAGCGGTTTTGGGAACATTTCTCACGTTGAGAGTGCAGGTAAGATTGTGATACAATAAATAAATGAATACAACGTACGGAGGTGAATGTACGAATGGAATCGATTATGCCTTTGATTAATGCGGCGTGGCCGTTTTTGCTGATGATCGCAGTGTTCTATTTCCTGCTGTATCGTCCGCAGAAGCGGGAAAAGTCGCAGCGGAAAACGTTTCTGGAACAATTGAAGCGGAACAGCAAAGTCATTACGGTCGGCGGCCTTTGCGGCACGGTAAAAGCGATTCAGGGCGAGTTTGTCGTCCTGCAGATTGCGCCGAAAGTGGAAATTCGGGTGGCCAAGGCGGCAATCCACAAATTCCAAGCCGATGAGGTGGAAGAAGAAGCGGCGAAAGAAGTCGCGGCGGAGCAGGCCGAACGGGATGAGTAAAACGGCAACGGCGCAGGAGCGGAAAGCTCTACTGCGCCGTACACTTTTACCGCGGGAAGAGGTGCCGCCGGCTTTGTCGGCGGCGGTTTGCAGTCGGCTGGCACGCATGCCGGAGTGGTTGCAAGCCCGCACCGTGCTTGCGTATTTGGCGCAGCCGGACGAGGTGAATTTGGATGCGTTGCTGGCGGCGGGGCTGGCAGCCGGCAAGACGCTGGCGGTACCGGTCACGCAGGCGCAGGGACGCATGGAGGCCGTCCGACTGACAAGCCTTGCGGCGACGGTGTGCGGTCGCTACGGAATCCGCGAGCCGCGTGAGCGGGAGGACGTTCTCGCCCCGGCAGCTTTCGATCTCGTGTTGGTGCCGGGACTGGCATTCACCCGGCGCGGTGAACGGCTCGGCCTCGGAGCTGGCTACTATGATCGCTATTTGCCGCGGACGCAGGCGATCACTGTCGGAGTTTGTCGCGACAGTTTAGTGTTGGCGCACTTGCCGGTGACGGCGCTGGACATACGGGTGGACAGTGTCGTGACGGAAGTTGCGCGGTACGCATTACCGCAGTAGCGGAGAGGAGGAAAACCCGTTGCGTATCAATGAGTTATTGAAATTTTTGCTGGCGATCGCCGTGATTATCGGACTGTTTGTATTTAAGGTAGGCGATCTGGCCGGCTCGATCAAACAGGGTCTGGATCTGCAGGGCGGGACACATATCGTCCTAGAAGCGAAGGACACCGAAGAGCACGCCGTGACGGATCAGGATGTGGAGCAGGTCGTCAAAATCATGGAACGCCGCATTAACGAAATGGGGCTGACCGAGCCGATCATTCAGCGTGAAGGCGTGCGCCGGATTATTATCGAATTGCCGGGCGAACGCGATCCGGAAAAAGCGATCAACACGATCGGCAAAACGGCCGTGCTGCAATTTCAGGACGAAGACGGCAATGTACGCCTGTCGGGGGAAGATCTGGCCAATGCCAAGGAAGAACTGGGACAGGGAAATAAGGCGCTGGTCGCGATCGAGTTCAATGATGCGGGCGCGAAAAAATTTGCCGATTTGACGACGGCAAATGTCGGGCGGCATATTGCCATCCTGCTGGACGGCGAAATGCTGACGAATCCGGTCGTCAATGAGCCGATTATCGGCGGCAAAGCGGTCATTACGGGCAGTCGTACATTGGAAGAAGCGAAGGATCTGGCCATTCTGCTGCGCAGCGGCGCCTTGCCGGTCAAGGTGGAGGTAATGGAAGTCCGGACGGTCGGCCCGTCGCTCGGGCAGGACTCGAAAGACAAGTCCGTCCGCGCCTTTGCGATCGGTCTGAGTCTGATCGTCATCTTCATGCTGCTGATTTACCGGGTGAACGGCTTTATCGCCAACGTGGCGTTGCTGATCTATGTCTTGCTGCTGCTCTTCATTCTGAAGTTGCTGCATGCGACACTGACCCTGCCGGGAATTGCGGGGATCATCCTTTCCATCGGGATGGCGGTCGATGCCAATATCCTGATTTTTGAACGGTTCAAGGAAGAAATCGCGGCGGGGAAAGTGCTGCGCTTGGCGATTCAGGCGGGATTCAAACGCGCCTTCGCCACGATCTTCGACGCGAACATGACGGTAATGATCACGGCGTTGATTCTTTTCGTCATGGGCAGCGGCACGATCAAAGGTTTCGCCGTCACGCTCGGTCTGGGCGTGCTCGTCAGTATGTTCACGGCGATCACGGTCAGCCGGACTTTGCTGATGATGCTGGTCAATGCGAATATCGTGCATAATCCCTGGCTGTTCGGGGCACGGAAAGGGGGGCATGTAGAATGAGTTGGAACTGGAATTTGGTGAGCTATCGCAAGATCTGGTTCACACTTTCGACTCTCATCGTTCTTCCCTGTATTGCGGCGATTGTGATCTTCGGCTTCAACTGGGGGATCGATTTCACGGGCGGTACCATTTTGGATCTGCATTTCAATCAGCCGGTGTCCGTTGCGCAGGTGCGTGATGTATTGGCGAAAGACGATTTGCAGGGTGCCACGATTCAGCTGACGGGCAGCACGGATAACGAAACCGGTCAGGATATCATGATTCGGACACATAATCTGACGGCGGAAGAAGCGAACGCGGTCGTCGTGCACGCCAATGATGCGTTCGGGCAGGTGGATGTGCGCCGGATCGAGTCGGTAGGGGCGGTCATCGGCTCGGAAGTTACCGAACATGCCATTTTGAACCTGTTGGTGGCATTTGCCGCGTTGGTCGCTTATATTTCCTATCGTTTCGAGTATCGGATCGGGCTTTCCTGTATTGCCGCCATTACGCACGATATTTTAGTCGTGCTCGGCGCCTTTGCGTTTTTCCAATTGGAAGTGGACGCATCTTTCCTGGCGGCTATTTTGACGGTTATCGGCTATTCGATGAACGAGTCGGTCGTTATCTTTGACCGCGTGCGTGAAAATCTGCGGACGCATCGCAAGACGGATTCGTTCGAAACATTGGCCAATGACAGTATCCGGCAGAGTATCACGCGCAGCTTCTACACGCTGTTCACGGTATTGTTCGCCGTCGGTTCGCTGTACTTTTTCGGCGGCGAGACGACGAAAAATTTTGCGTTGGTCATGCTGATCGGTTTTATCAGCGGTGCGTATTCGTCTCTGTGTATCGCCACGTCGCTCTGGGCGGTTTGGCGGAATTATGACGGTAAACGGCATAACAGTGTACGAACCCGTCCGCGGACGACTGCATAAGCATAATAAAAACTTCCGAAAGCAATTGCTTTCGGAAGTTTTTTGTGTGAAGTTTGCCGCGCTTCAGATGAAACAGCTGCAGTCCTGCAATGCGGCGCGCACGCGACTGAAAAGAATCTGTTCGGCCACTTCAGCGGCTTTCTCTTCGCCGGCCAGGTAACGAATGATGGCCAAAGCAAAGAACGGTGCCGTCAGCGGACCGCGGCCGGTGATGACATTGCGGTCGATATGGACGATCTCTTCATGTGCCTGTTTGAAGCCGACCGCTTCTTCGCAGCCCGGATAGCAGACACCCTCGATTTCGCCGGCGATGCCTGCCGCCTGCAGCACGATGGGACCGGCACAAATCGATGCGACGAGTTTTCCTTCTTCATAGAAGGCGCGTACGGTTTCCGTCACGCGTTTGTCGGCGGCCAGCGCTTCGGCACCGGGATAACCGCCGGGAGTCACCAGCGCATCGTAGTCGGCGGGGCGGATATCTTCCCATAATTTGTCCGCCCGAATGATGACACCGTGATCGCCGACCGTGTCCGGCGTACCGACGGTGGACACGATATCGGTCGGAATACCGGCACGGCGCAGGTAGGTGACGACGAGCAGGGCTTCCGTTTCCTCGTAGCCCTTGCTGAACAGAACCATTACTTTTTTCATACACATCACTCCTTCTTTACTTTATTATTATAGCATATGGCACGATTGCGCTGATGTCTCGGCTGTGTCATAATACGGGCAGGAGGAATAGTTATGATGCAGGAATGGAGTTTGCGCGAATTCTGTGCGGCGCTGGCCTCTTCACAGCCTACACCGGGCGGCGGTCCGGCTTCGGCGGCGGTCGGCGCACAGGCGGCCGCTTTGGCGGAAATGGTGGCACAGATCACGCGAAAGAACAAAAAATTTGCCGCCGTCCATGCCGAGATGGATGCGATCAGCTCTCGCTGCGCCGACTTGCGGGCGGAGCTTCTGGCGGCGATGGAGCGGGATGCGGCGGCCTTCGCCGAATTAATGCGTTGCTGGCGTTTGCCGCAGGAAGATCCCGCACGGGAGGAGCAATTGACGCGAGCCACCTATGCGGCGGCGGAGGCACCGCTGGCCATTGCGCGGACGGCGGCACGCATTTTCCCCGAGGCGGCAGCAGTACTGCGGCATGGTACGCCGGCGGCGGCTTCGGACGGAGCCTTGGCCGTATTATTTGCGGCGGCCGCAATCCGAGGTGCGCTGTACAATGTGCGGATCAATCTCGCCGTGCTGGCACCGACGGCGCAAACCGAGGAGTTGGCGGCGGCGGCAGCGGAGTTGGAGACCGCGGCGGCGGAGGAGGAAAAAAGGCTGCTGCCTTTGGCGAAGATATAGGTATTTATGGTACTTGTAAATTTCCACGGACTTTTTTCCAATGCGGTGCTCCGAGGGATCTGTGGTATAATACGTGTATAGCCATTCTTGGCAAGGCCTGCGGGTCGAGTGAATAATGAGGAGGACTCAACTATGGTTAAAACAGCAATGATGACGGCCGCTTTGGCGGTAGGCACTTTGGTCGGAGCGGCAGCTGCCGATATCGGCGTAGTAGATTTTGATCTGGCGGCACAATCGCACCCGCAATACGCAGCAATGCGGCAGCAGGCGCAGAAAGTGGAGCGGGAATATGCGCCGCGCCTGGAAGCGATGCAAACAGATCTCGGCGGTATGAAAACCGATGCCGATCGCGAAGCCGCTGTACAAGACAAGTATCAAGCATTGATTGAAAGCTTCCTGAAGGCTCGCAATCAGGTAATGGCGCCGGTAATGGGCGATGTGGAAAAAGCGGTGGAAGCGGTTCGTGCGGAAAAGAAATTGGTTGCCGTAATGGATGTGCCGGTTTCCATTGTAGTAAAAGACGCAAAGACGGAAGTCGTCGATGTGACTCCGCTCGTCCAGCAGAAATTGAAAAAATAAGTGCAGAAAACTCCGCTGCGGCGGAGTTTTTTCTTGCCCAAAATAAAGCCGCCGGCGGAGCTTTTTGCCTAAACCGTTCATCGGGGAGGTTTCGTTTGCAAACGTTCGCGGCAAGGCGAATGTTTTTTAGTTTTACAGGAAGAAAAGCGATGAAAACGGACGGAATTTATGGTATCCTAAAGGAGAAAGAGAGGTGGGCACATGCTCAAAATACGACGCGTGGAACGGATTGCGGCATTGGCCAAAATGCTGGTCGACCGGCCGCAGGAACTGTTGCCCTTGTCTTTTTTTTGTGAGTATTTCGGCATTGCCAAATCAACCCTGAGTGAAGATATCCTGTCCGTCCGGCGTTCGTTTGCGCTGTTCCGGCTGGGCGTCGTGGAGACGGTGTACGGGGCGGCCGGCGGTGTGCGCTACATCCCGTATCGGGAGGGAGAGGCGGCCAATCGCGTGCTGACGGAAATCGCCGCCCGCCTGACGGCGGACGAACGGATCATTCCCGGCGGCTTTTTGTATATGTCCGATATTTTATATGATTGGCGTTTGATGAATGCGGTCGGCGAAATTTTTATGACACGTTTTGCCGCGCTGCGCCCGGATTGCATCATGACGGTGGAAACCAAGGGTATTTTACCGGCGATGATGGTCGCCCGCGCTTTCAACAAGCCTCTTGTGATCGCCCGCCGGGACAGCCGTGTGACGGAAGGTTCGGCGTTGAGTATTAATTATGTTTCCGGTTCGACGAAACGGATTCAGACCATGTCGCTGACGAAGCGCGCGTTGGCGCCCGGACGACGAGTATTGATCATTGATGATTTTATGAAGGCCGGCGGTACCGCAAAAGGTATGCGGGAGTTGGTGCGTGAATCCGGCTCCGAAGCGGTCGGTGTCGGCGTGCTGGTAGCCACCGCGGAGCCGGAACGGAAGCTGGTCGAGGCGTATATGCCGCTGTTGGTGTTGCGTGAGGTCAATGAGGAAGCGCGGCGAGTGCGGGTCGAGCCGCAGCTGCTGGCAAAGGAGGCGGAGCATGAGTAAATGGGCGGCGGCGGTGCTGGCGGCCGGTAAAGGAACGCGGATGAAGTCGCGCTTGCCGAAGGTACTGCATCCGGTCGGCGGCAAACCGATGGTGGCGCGGGTACTGGCGACGGCAAAGGCCGCGGGTGTCGAAGAAACCGCGGTGATTATCGGTTTCGGCGGTGAAGAAGTGCGGGCGGCCTTGGGTGATGAATATCACTATGTCGTGCAGGCGGAGCAGCTCGGTACGGGGCATGCGGTGCGGCTGGCGGAAGATGCCTTGCGCGAGGCGGAGACGGTGCTGGTCATTTGCGGCGATACGCCGCTGTTGCGTACGGAAACGATCCGGCAGCTGTATGACGCACACCGGGAAGCCGGTGCGGCGGCGACGATCCTGACGACGGTGATGCCGGATGCGACCGGTTACGGCCGGATTATTCGCGACGACAAGGGAGCCGTCCTGCGGATCGTGGAGGAAAAGGATGCCGACGCTTCCGAGCGGGCGGTGCGGGAAGTCAACACGGGAACCTATTGTTTTGCCGGGCGGCAGCTTTGGGAGAAATTGGCGGCGATTACCTGCGATAACGCCCAAGGAGAATACTATCTGACGGATGTCATCGCTCTGCTCGTCGCCGCCGGCGAGACGGTGGCCGCAGTGGTCGCCGAAGATTCTGCCGAAACGCTTGGAGTAAACTCCCGCGCCCAACTGGCGGAAGCGGAAGCGATCCTGCGCCGGCGCAAGGTGGCGGAACTGCTGGCGGCCGGCGTGACCTGCATCGATCCGGAACGGGTATATGCGGATGACGAGGTAACGGTCGGCGCGGATACGGTCTTGGAGCCGGGGGTCATCCTGCGCGGACGGACACACATCGGCCCGAATTGCCGGATCGGCCCGGATACGGAGCTCGTCGATACGGTTGTCGGCGAGGACAGCCGCGTGCATCGCACCTACGCGCATGAGGTCACCGTCGGCGCGCGGGCGCAAATCGGCCCGTACGTACACCTGCGGCCGGGAACGGAGCTGGCGGCGGATGTGAAGGTGGGCAATTTCGTCGAAGTGAAAAACAGCCGTGTCGGCGCCGGTACGAAATTCCCGCACTTGAGCTATATCGGCGACAGCGATGTGGGCGGCGGTGTGAATGTCGGCTGCGGTACGATCACGGTGAACTATGATGGCGTGCACAAACACCGAACGACTATCGGCGACGGTGCGTTTGTCGGCTGCAACACGAATTTGGTCGCGCCGGTCACGGTCGGGGCGGATGCGTACGTGGGAGCCGGCTCCACCATTACGAAAGACGTACCTCCGGCGGCCTTGGCAGTCGGACGGAGTCGGCAAATTATCAAAGAAAATTGGGTCAAAAAAACGGTGGAAAGGGACTAAGGAGTGGACAGAATGGCTATTGAAACAGGCAACCAACTGAAGTTATTCTCGGGGACGGCGCATCCTGCGTTGGCACAGGAGGTGGCGGACTACCTCGGCATCCCGCTCAGCGCGGCGTTTTGCGGTCGATTCAACAACGGTGAAATTCAAGTCATGATCGATGAAAGCGTGCGCGGCAAGGACGTATTTCTGATCCAGCCGACGGGTACGCCGGCGAACGACAACCTGATGGAGCTGTTCATCATGGCGGATGCCATGAAACGCGCTTCCGCCCGGCATATCACCGCCGTAGTTCCTTACTACGGATATGCCCGCCAGGATCGCAAGACCCGCGGCCGCGAACCCATTACGGCCAAGCTCGTGGCGGATTTAATGGAGACGGCCGGGGTCACCCGCCTGGTCACCATCGACCTGCATGCGGGGCAGATTCAGGGCTTCTTCGATAAGCCGGTGGATCACCTGATGGCGGCCTCGATTCTCGCCCGGCACATCCGCAAGCAGAATCTCGAAGACCTGATCATCGTTTCGCCGGATCTCGGCGGCGTCACCCGGGCGCGTGATCTGGCAGACCGTGTGGGCGCGCCGATCGCCATCATTGAAAAACGGCGCCCGCGGCCGGGAGTTGCGGAAGTGATGAACCTGATCGGGAGCGTGGAAGGAAAGAACTGTATCATCGTGGATGACATCGTCGATACGGCCGGTTCGCTTGTCGAAGGGGCGAAGGCATTGGCGCGCTTCGGCGCGAAATCCGTGCGGGCGGCCTGCACGCATCCCGTCTTGACGGCACCGGCGACGGAACGTCTGGCAGCGTCCAATATTGAAGAACTGATCATTACGAACACGATCCCCGTCCCGGCGGAAAAACGCCTGCCGAAGATTACGGAACTCTCCGTTGCGCCGCTTTTGGGCGAAGCGATCATGCGTATCTTCCATAATATTTCGGTCAGCAAGTTGTTCGATAAATAAGGAGGCAGTTTGAAACTCATTGTCGGGCTGGGCAATCCCGGCGACAAATACGAGCGGACTCGCCACAATGTCGGTTTTCTCGCGGTGGACGGCTTGGCGGCGGAGCTGGGGGTGTATCGCTGGCGGGAAGAGCATGCGGCCTTGACGGCAAGCGTTACGATCGCCGGGGAGAAGGCGCTCCTGGTCAAGCCGCAGACTTTTATGAATTTGAGCGGCGATGCGGTAGGTGCTCTGTCCCGCTATTATAAAGTCGCGCCCGCAGATATTATCGTCATCTATGACGACATGGATCTGCCGGTCGGTCGGTTGCGAATTCGGGCGAAAGGATCGGCCGGCGGCCACAACGGAATGAAGTCGGTCATTGCACATCTCGGCACGAATGTGTTTCCGCATGTGCGTATCGGTATCGGCAGGCCCCAACTCGGTCGGACGGTGATCGAGCATGTCCTGCTGCCGCCGCTGCCGACCGAACAGGCGGCCGTGACGGAGGCGATCGCCGCTGCCGGTAAGGTGGCGATCGCGATCTGCCGTGACGGTCTGGACTTGGCAATGAATCGGTTTAATCCGCTATACAGTCGTTGACCTATTGACTAAATGCATGCATATGCGGTATAATGATTTAACTGCATAAGGAACAATGCAAGAAAAATCAATAGGAGGGGGACATGAGCAGCATTCAAGCGCTGAGCAACAAGCTCGCCGTACTCGGTTATACCGGTTACGAAATCGCGGAGCTGATTCGGTCCGTCACTCACGGTCGCAAATTGCAGACGTTGAGCGCAGCAAAGTTGCGCCGCGTTACGGACGTTTTGGAACAACACGTGCGGCTGGGAACCGAATTCGTTGCTACATACAGCAAATAACTGTAAAGTCTATGCCGCCGGCATAGACTTTTTCAAAAGGAGGATTACCCGCGATGCTGAAAAAGATCGGGATATCCGTTAAAGCCGCTATTTTTAACGGCGACGAACTCTTGATTTTGCAAAAAAATGATCGCCAAAGTGATTATCCCTGGGAGTTTCCGGGCGGCGGTCTCCAATTCGGCGAAACCTTCCCGGAAGGTTTGCGGCGTGAAGTGCGGGAGGAGACCGGGCTGCAGGTGGAAATACTCGGGCCGCTCGGGACTTGGGACTATCGGCGCGAGCGCAATTACCATTTGACGGGGATGATCTTTGCCTGTCGGACGGCTTCGCGGGAAGTGCGTTTGTCGGAGGAACATCGGGAATACCGCTGGGTTCGGCCGGCGGAACTCGGCGCGTATCCCTTGCAGGAATCGCTGCGCCGCGCTTTGGCGGAGATCGACCCGGCGGGCTTGGCGGAAGCGGCCGCCGTTGCGGCGTATTTGGCGGAGAAACGGTCATGATGCCGCGGCAGGGAGCGGGCAAGGTTTTCGGGAACGGCGGCAGCCGGCGCCGTGGTATATGTCGGCAGGAGGAACGGGCATGAGCGGGAAATTGGTGGTGCTGGAAGGCGCGGACGGCAGCGGCAAGGCGACACAGGCGGCGCTGCTGGCGGAGCATCTGCGAGCGGACGGCGTCCGGGTGCGGCAGGTCACCTTTCCGAATTATGCGGGGGAAGCCTCCGCGCCGGTGCGGATGTACCTGGCGGGACGCTTCGGGACGAATCCGGAGGACGTCAATCCTTATGTCGCTTCGACTTTTTACGCGGTCGATCGCTTTGCCTCGTATCGTGAAGACTGGCGCGAGTTTTATGAAGCGGGCGGTGTCATCATTGCCGATCGGTATGTGACGAGCAATATGGTACACCAGATGACGAAGTGTGCAACAGAAGCCGAGGCGAGGAAATTTCTCGCCTGGCTGGACGATTTCGAATATGAAAAATTTGAATTGCCGCGGCCGGATCGGGTCTGCCTGCTCGACATCCCGCTTGCCGTTTCCGCCGCGTTGCTGGCGGCTCGGCGGGAGCTGAAAGATGCGCGGGCGGAAAGCCGGGATATTCACGAACGCGATCGGGAATATTTACAGCGTTGCTATGCGGCGTATGATATGCTGGAGGCGAATTACGGCTGGATCCGTATCCGCTGTGCCGACGGCGAAGTATTACGCAGCCCGAAGGCCATTCATGCGGATGTCTATGCCGCCGTGCAAAGTATTTGTAAATAGCGAAAATAAAAAGACCGATTCCTTTGGGAGTCGGTCTTTTGTTGCTTATTTTTTCCGAGCTTCTTCGAGCAAGGCCAGGGTATCGTCGGTGGAATGTACCTGGCAATAGATGAGGTTCATGATCTTGAGTTCCGCCTCGTGCAGATCTTCCGCGCCGGCGGCGCAGGCATCTTCGACGCAAATCACTTGGAACCCGTCATCGGCAAGACCGCGCACGGTGCCGGCTACGCATTGGTCGGTGACGATGCCGCCGACAACGACCGTGCGGATGCCGAGATTGCGTAAGACGCGAAGCGCGTTCGTGCCGGTGGTGACGCTGTCGGTCGTCTTGTCGAAAACGATTTCTTCCGGCCGGGGCAGGAGATCGTTCACCATTTCCGCTTCCAAGGAATCCTTGTGAATGAAAATCCCGTTCCAGCCGGCGGATTTTTGAACCGCTTCACGATCCTCGCCGTCCGGCGACTGACAGGCGATTCGGCCGAAGGTGACGCGCAGACCGTGCTCGCGGAAGTAATCCAACAGGCGTTTGGCATTGGGGATGGTCGTCTCCCGCAGGCGATTGCGGAAGTAGCTCCAGTCATCCCAGGAGCCGTCTTTCTTGAAATCCAGAGCTTCGCCTACTTCGTCATCGGCAAACTCTTTTTGTAAATCGACAAGCAACAGTGCGGTGGTTTTCGGATCCAAAGCCAAGTCCGGATATTCTTCCACGCCGCGATAATAAAAGGAACGGTACTTGGGGTTTACGGTGATTTTCATAGCGCTTCTCCTTTACTTGTTAATGTTTGTCTGCAAATGCACGAACTTCTTTCACGAATTTCTCCGGCTGATCCGACCAGAGCCAATGGCCTGCCTGCTCGAATTCGACGAATTTCCCGCGCGGTAACAAGGCGGTGATTTGCCGACCCTGCTCGATGCCGCGGGGGAAGATGTTGTTGTCCGAATTCATGACGAGAGTCGGGACGGATACGGTGGGCAACATGGTCGTCCAGTCGCGTACGAGGTAGTCGTTGTAGAGCGTGACGGCGGCCTGCGGGATAATCGCCAGCATATCGTCCAGCTGCTCCTCGGGAATTTCTCCGCCGCTGCGGCATTGCGCCGCAAAATGCCGGACGAATGCTTCGGGATCGGCGAGGTAGGTGCGGACGGTTTGATTCCAGTCGGTCACCGCAAAGTTGCGGAGAGGATGGGAATTCCACGCCTTATTGCCGTAGGGGAAGGTGGTCGTATCGAGCAGCAGCAGACCCGCCACGTCCCGTTCGCGGGCATAGCGTTCCCAGTATGCGAGAACGGCGGGACCGCCCAACGACCAACCGCCGAGCAGCACGTTTTGCAGGCCGAGACCCTTGATGATTTCGTGCATATCCTCCGCCAGACGCGGCAAGGTCAGGCCGGAAAATGTTTTCTGTGAGCGGCCGTGACTGCGTAAATCAAAGGTGATCAGGCGAAAATGTCGGGCGAGCGCCGCGCGCACCGGCTCCCAACAACGCGAGGAAAACAGCCAGCCGTGGCAGAGGACGAGGGGGCGACCCTGACCGCAAATATCCACGTAGAGGGATACATCGTCCGTAGTACGGAAATACAATTCACCGTTTTTCATAATTACCTCCTGTCCGTTTCGATGGAATTATATGCCTGTTGCCATAAATCATAACGCAACACACGGGCGGGATCCAAGTCCGCCTGCATGAACTCATGACTGCGGTACCAGCGGATCTGGCGGGCGATATCGTCCGGAACGGGCTCGCCGTTGCGATCGATGTAGGGAAGCCCGGCGGCGATATCTTCTTCCGGCGACCGGGTGTAGCGTGCCGTCAGCCGGACAAGATCGCGGAAAGCTGCGTCATTTTGCAGACGCTCGCTTACCGGGATCTCCGGGTGGGCAAACGCAATATCATGGTAATAGCGGCAAGCGCGAATATATGCGCGGAGAAACTTCAGGGCAACGGTTTCCCGCTCCGCAAACTGAGGTGAATAGAAAATGGCGGCATTTTGGAAAGACAGTTCGTTGCCGACAGGGAAAAGAATGTGTACATACTGTGCCTGCGCCATCATCGAGGCAAAGGGTTCATTCAGAATCGCGCCGTCAATTTGTTGTGCCTGCAGAGCCGCCATGACGGCGGAAGTCTTGCCCAGATTGGCATATTGCACGCTGTCCGGAGGCAGGTCATGCCGTTCCAGCAGGTTGCCCAGCATGTATTCGAAACTGGAGCCGGCTTGCGTATTGCCGATTTTCCGTCCGACGAGAGCGGTCAGGTCATGCACACCCTGCGCATAGGCCTCTTGCGTAACGACGAGGTAGCTGAGCGGGTGCTCGGGCGTTTCGCGTCCTTTATCGGCGACAATCAGCGGTGCCTGTCCGCCGGCGGCCAAATTGTAAAGGCCGGCAGTCA
The DNA here is from genome assembly GCA_022771805.1 of Veillonellaceae bacterium. GTDB lineage: Bacteria > Bacillota > Negativicutes > Veillonellales > Negativicoccaceae > JALELM01. The sequence continues at coordinate 45,587 of JALELM010000014.1, forward strand.
GACCGGTCGCACCGACATCGAGTTCGTTCGTGGCGACCGCTACGGCGATCGGCTGTGCCGCTTCGAAAAAGACGGGCTCGACGGTGAGACCTTCGTCGGCAAAAAAGCCTTTCTCCAAGGCAATAAAAAGCGGAGCGCTGTTGGCCAACCGCAACATACCGATGCGGACGTGCGTGTCGTTATCCTTCGGTGCGGAAGCGGAGTCTTTTCCGCAAGCGCAGAGCGAAAGGATCAGGCAGAGACATAGCAACATGCTCCCAAAACGTGAAAAGCGAACCATGGCGGCAGCTCCTTTTATTATTACAAAGTACTTTTATATATAACAGTATATCACAGATGTATATTCGATCACGGCAGGGAAGTAAAATTTACAACGACCCGCTTGGGGCGCTCCGCTTATGCATTTCGGCCGGCACAAGATAAAATGCCTTGACAGTTATTCCGGCAGGGTATATAATATCAGTAGTTTTTCAACAAAAATAAAAAAATGATTGAATAATCCAAAAGATATTGAGAATGAAAGGAAGCGAAGGGATGAAAAAGTGGCAGGTATTGATGCTGACGGCGCTGGCAACCGGCGTGATTTCCGCACAGGCGGCAAATCCGTTCAGCGATGTGACGCCGAACGATTGGGCCTATCAGGCGGTCGGCGAATTGGCGGCACAAGGAGTGGTAGAAGGCTACCCGGACGGGACGTTCAAGGGAGAACGCAACATCACGCGTTTTGAGATGGCGCAGCTGGTCGCTAGGGCGATGAACCGGCGGGCGGAGTTGGATGCAAATCAAGAGGCGCAGCTCCAACGGCTGGAGCGGGAATTTGCGAGTGAACTGAAAAGCCTCGGCGTGCGTGTAACGTCACTGGAAGAACAGGTCGGTCGGGTGAAACTCGGCGGCGACTTCCGGCTTTCGTATGCGCAGGGGGATTCGGACATTCGTCGCGGTCACGGCGTTTCGCTGAACCGGACGGAGGCGCGGCTGCGTTTGCGGACGACGATGGACGTGTCGCCGAAGACGATGGTGCTTGCCAGTCTGGAATCCACGCTCAACATGCACGGCAACGCGTACAGTGATGCCGGGCTTGTGGGATTTCAGCAAGCCAAGCCGGAAACGGAAGATCTGAGTATTAAGTACCTGTTAGTTCGGCACCAGCCGATGAAAAACGTATCGGTTTCGGCCGGCAGGTTGCCGGTTACGATCGGTGTCACCGGTGTGTTTTACGACGACACGATTGACGGGGTCGCCGTGAAGGTCGGCAAGCAGGAAGGCAGCATGTGGAGTGCGGCATACGGTACGGTGCAGAGCCTGAACATGCCTTTCGTGCACCCGATGCTGGCGCATTATGGAATCCAGGCGGAAGATGATTTCAGCGATTTCAAGCCGGAATCCCATTACTCGGAATATTCCTATAATAAAACGCGGAAAATTACTGCAAAAGTCTGGCATTTGCAACCGACAAGCAAGACGGGCGAGCTCGTCAAGGTATACGGGGCGGGACTTTCGCTTTGGCCGCATCCTTTCGTCAATATCCATGGCGATTACATTCTGAATAATGCCAAGAATGACGTCAACGGTGAAAAACCGAAACTGTGGACGGCAGGTCTTTCGTTCGGGATCGCGCATCCGAAGTACAAGAAATCCTTCCAGGCCGGTCTGGATTATGTGTACAGCGATGCCGGCTCCTATTTCGGCGGCAGTCGCTATGATGTGTTGAAACCGTACCTGAGTCCGCTGTACACGATGAAGACCCCGCAAGGTGACTATACTACGGCCGGCTATGCGGCGGATATGATTGCCGATTCCGCTTATACGATAGATCCGGTTACGAATAAACCGGTTCGTGAGCAAAAATATACTTTCAAACACGGCGGTACGAAGCTGTGGATGGCATCGTTGAAGTATGTGCCGGTGGAGGGCATGCTGCTGGAAGCCTACTATGTATTCAATGCCAAGTCGATGCGCGGCGAAAAATTTGACAACAATCTGCGCGTGCAGGCCAGCTACTTCTTCTAAAACAGCTACAAACAAAAACGGGGACAATGTCCCCGTTTTTGTTTGTAGCGAGACGGACGCCGATTCGCGGTCGAGGTGTCGGGGGCGACCGCAGCGGCAGAAGCGGGCGCCGCGATTTTGACAGCGGCGGAAAAGGTATAGTAAAATTAAACTATATTGAAACGAGACGGGGGAAGGCGATGAAGGGATTCTTACGAAGCGCAGTGCTGTGCATCTGTTTGTCGGCGGCTCTGCCGCTACAGGCGATGGAAAAAGGGATGCTCGGCGACGAAGTGCTGGCTTTGCAGGAACGTCTGGCAGCGCACGGCTACCTGGCCCGTGAAGCGGACGGTATTTTCGGTTCGACAACGGAAAAAGCGTTGCGCTTGTTTCAGCGCGATCGCGGTTTGACGGTGACGGGCGAACCGGATGCGGACACGGCGGCGGCACTCGCGGCGGACGGCCCGGCGCGGCGGGGCGGCGGAGTGCTCTTTGCGCCGGGTAACCTCGGGGCGGAGGTGGTCGAGTTGCAACATCTGCTGACCGCCGCCGGCTACGCTTCGGGTGCTGCAGACGGCGCGTACGGCCCGGCACTGACCGCGGCGGTACAGGCGTTCCAACGCGATCATGAGCTGGAGGTCATCGGCGCCGTCGATGAAGCCACTTGGGCATTGCTTGCGGGCGTGCGTCCGGAGGACGTATCCCGTGGCTCCGTGAAAGGCATACGGGAAGAACGGCGAGAAGCGGCACGGGCAAAAGCAGTCGTGAAGAAGCCGGCAACGGACGTTAAGTCGGATACACAACAGGGGAGCGGCTATAAAGATACGAAGGAACGGATCGGCCTGAAACGGGGAGCGAAGGGCAAGACGGTGCGCGAATTGCAAAGCCGTCTGATTCAGCACGGCTATCCCGTCGGTGCCGTGGACGAACATTTCGGTGCCGGTACGGAGCGGGCGTTGCGAGCCTGGCAGGAGGCGCAGGGCGTCGCCGTGACGGGGATCGCGGATGCCTATTTCTGGGAGAAAACCGCGTCCATTCCGCCGCAACCGAAGAAATATAAGAAGCACTGGCGGATGCACGCGACGGCATATTCCTCGGAAGATCCCGGCAACGGCACGCATACGGCACGCGGCAGTCGACTGACCCGCGGCCTGATCGCGGTGGATCCGGAGCGGATTCCGTTGGGGTCGCTCGTGTATGTTGTCGATTACGGTTATGCCGTCGCCGATGATATCGGGGGCGCGATCAAGGGAGCCGTGATCGATTTGGGCATGGACACGCATCATGAAGCGCTGCAATGGGGGCGGCGCGATGTCGAAGTATACCTGATCGAGGAAGGCTGAGGCTTGAGCGAGGTTGCAGCTCGGGCGACCGGTGCGGAAGGGTCGGTCTCGGCCATACCGAAACCGGGCGGTACGGGAGGAACGAAACATTCGCCTGCCCGTAGCGCCCGGTTGTTTTTCTTGCGGCTGTGCCGGCACGCTGCGGTATCATTGTTTGCGGCGGTGCGGGAAAGCGGCAGGAAAACAGGGAGCAGCCGTGCCGTCGGTGCGGAGTTATGCTATACTGAATAAAACAAACGATGCACTGTTGTCGCAAAGACAAAATAACGCCGGCCGGCAGCGGCGTTACCGGAAAGGAGAGCGGTGTGGAAAACTATTTTGTCCGTTGCAGCGACGGCTCTTTGTATGCGGGGATTGCCCGGGATGCCGTTGCGCGGGTAGCGCAGCATAATGCGGGCAAGGGTGCCAAGTATACACGGGCGCGTCGTCCGGTGCGGTTGGTCTGGCGTCGGCGCGCCGGCTCGGCGCGGGAGGCGCGGCGATGGGAATACCGGCTGAAGCAATTGCCGAAGGAAGCGAAAGAAATACTGGTCGGGAACGTGCCGCAAACGGCGGCATATCGGGCGGTCATCGCCCGTGTCCGCCGGGAATTGGCGACAAAGTAAGCCCGAAAGGGGAGCTGTTATGTTGATGCAACTGCAAGCGCTGCTGTCGACGATACGAATTTTGGACATTGTGGACATTCTGGTTGTGGCGCTTATTTTATACCAATTGTATTACTTGATCCGCGATACCCGGGCGGTATCCCTGCTGAAGGGGCTGCTCCTGCTCGGAGCATTTACTATTTTAAGTAATTTGTTGGATTTGCACGTGGTCAATTGGCTGCTGGAAAAGTCGATGACGGTGCTGATCGTAGCGTTGCCGATCGTATTTCAGCCGGAATTGCGAAAGGCGCTGGAACGGCTGGGGCAGGGGCGCTTCATCAGCCGCTCGTCCATTGTCGATGACAAGGAGCGTCTGCGCGTGATCGACGAAGTCGTGCTGGCCTGCGAAAAAATGGGTCGGGAGCGAATCGGCGCGCTGATCGTGTTCGAGCGGGAAGTCGGCTTGAATGAATACAGCGATACGGGAATTTATGTCGATGGGGTTGTCAGTGAAGAGCTGTTGGGGAATATTTTCATTCCGAACACGCCTTTGCATGACGGTGCGGTATTGATTCGGGACAACCGCGTCCTGGCGGCAGGCTGCTTGCTGCCCCTGACGCAGGATCGCACGCTTTCAACCGAGTTGGGGACACGCCACCGGGCGGCGATCGGGCTGTCGGAGGCGGTCGATGCGCTGATCGTCGTTGTCAGCGAAGAAAGCGGCTCGATTTCGTATGCGCACGGCGGGAAGATTTATCGCCATTTGGACGGCGAAAACTTACGTAATATGCTGCGGAATTACTTGTTGAAGCGGGATGAAAGTACCTTGCGTTTCGGTGAGTTCTTTAAGTGGAGGAAGTCATGATGCGGTTTACGCAAGGGAATTGGTTCCCCAAGCTGGCCTGTCTGATCGTTGCGATCTTGCTCTGGCTGTTTATTATGAACGATCAGAACCCGTTGGTGGAAAAAAATTATGAATTGCCGGTCGCGGTGGAAAATCTGGATTCCTCTCTGGTTGCGCTGGGCGTACCCGAGACGGTTCAGGTGCGACTCCGAATGCAACGCAATACGATGCTGAATTTACGGGAAGGCGATTTGCGGGCGGGAGTCGATCTGGCGGAGACCAGGCCGGGGGTATATGAAAATACGTCGGTCATGTTGTATTTGCCCGCAGGAACGGAAATATTGTCGCAGAGCCCGCAGCGATTCACGCTGGAAGTCGAGCCGCTGGTCATGCGGACATTGCCCGTGGCGGTGCATCTGACCGGCGAAGCGGCAGAGGGGCGGTCGGCGCAGATAGAGACGATTACGCCGGAGCAGGTGACGATTTCCGGGCCGCAGTCATTGGTTTCGCAGGTTGTACAATTGGTGGCAACGGTACAGATTGCGGGACGGCGGGATTCGTTTGAGGCCGTGCCGAGTGTCCAGGCGCGGGATGCGCAGAATCGGCCGGTAACCGGCTTGACGATTGCGCCGGAAAGCGTACAGGTGGCAGTCCGTGCCGGGACGGCGACATTGGCTCGTGAGTTGCCGTTGACGGTGAACGTTCTCGGCGAACCGGCAGCAGGCCGGCGGATAGAAGAGGTACGGATTACGCCGAGTCGTGTGCAGGTGCAGGGGCAACGGGAAGAATTGGAAGGGCTGCGCAGCTGGGAGCTGGCACCGGTACATGTGGACGGTGCGGATCGCGATGTGGTGCAGCAGGTGCCGGTACCGATACCGGATAAAGGGCAGGCGACACCGCAAGTCGTGGAAGTGTATGTGCGCATTGCCCGGGAATAGAGTGGAGGAAACAATATGGCGAGATTATTCGGTACGGACGGGATTCGCGGGATCGTCAATGACAGTCTCACGCCGGAATTGACTTTTCGTCTGGGACAGGCGGCGGCATTATATTTTGCGGCTCGCAGCGGTACGCCGGCCAAGTTTTTGATCGGTCGGGATACGCGTATTTCCGGCTCGATGCTGACGGCCTCTTTGGCAGCGGGGATTTGCTCGGTCGGCGGTGAGGCGCATTTGGCGGGTGTCATGCCGACGCCGGCCGTGGCTTTCTTGACGAAACGGCACGGTTATACGGCGGGGGTGGTAATTTCCGCTTCGCATAATCCCTATCCGGATAACGGCATTAAATTTTTCGACGGCGACGGTTTCAAGCTGCCGGACGAAACGGAAGACGAAATCGAAGAGTATTTGCGGTATGAGGTGCCGGACACCGTCCGCCCGACGGGAGCGGGGATCGGTCGTGTGTATGCGCAGCCCGCCATGTTGGAAGAGTATATGGAGCACATCGTGCAGACGGCGCCGAACCGGCTGGACGGCTTACGAATCGTTACGGACACGGCGAACGGCGCCGCTTCGCAAGTGACGCCGGAAGTGTTGCGCCGCTTGGGTGCGGAGGTGATCCCGATGGCGAACCTGCCTGACGGGGTCAATATCAATGACGGCTGCGGCTCGACGCATCCGGAAGCATTGGCTGCGCGGGTGGTGGCGGAAGGTGCCCATGCGGGTATCGCCAACGATGGTGATGCGGATCGCTGTCTCTTGGTGGATGAAACGGGAGCGGTGGTCGACGGCGACCGGATCCTCTATTTGTGTGCCCGCGAATTGAAAACGGAAGGGAAATTGGCCAAGGATACGGTGGTAGCCACCGTGATGAGCAATATCGGTTTCGGCAAAAGTCTGGCCGAAGCGGGAATTACCCCGGTATATACGGCGGTCGGCGATCGCTATGTCCTGCAGCGCATGCGCGCCGAGGGATACGTACTGGGAGGCGAGCAGTCCGGGCACGTGATTTTCCTCGACTACAATACGACGGGCGACGGCGTACTGACGGCGGTGCAGGTATTGTCCGTCTTGCAACGGGCGGGGGTGTCGATGTCGGAATTGGCGAGCGCCATGCCGACGTACCCGCAATTGCTCCGGAATGTGTCGGTCTACGACAAGCAGGCCTGGGCGGAAAATCCTTTTATCCTGGCGGCGATTTCAGCAGGCGAGGAAGAGCTTGGCGACGACGGGCGTATTCTCGTCCGCGCGTCCGGCACGGAATCACTGATTCGCGTCATGGCGGAAGGGGCGGATGAGGCGCAAATTGAACGCATCGTGGCCGATATCGTGCAAGTGATCGAGCGGGAACTCGGTCGCCCGACCGAATGAGAAGGTAACGGGGCGAAAGAAAACAAAAAGAAAAAGCCTGTCACATCGTGACAGGCTTTTTTGTAAGTAAATTCAGTTTGTCAGGCTGCGAACCGGCGCGGGAATTCGTCCGCCGCGCGCGATGAAGTCGTCACCGGCAAACGAATTGACCGCCATGATCGGGGCATAGCCGAGTAGGCCGCCGAATTCGACCGTATCGCCGACATCCTTGCCGGGAACGGGAATGATGCGCATGGCGGTGGTTTTATTATTAATCATGCCGATCGCCGCTTCGTCCGCCAGGATCGCGGCGAGGGTGGCGGCAGTCGTTGTGCCGGGGACGGCAATCATGTCGAGCCCGACGGAGCAGACGCAAGTCATGGCCTCCAATTTTTCCAAGCTGAGGGAGCCGCGCTCCACGGCCTGAATCATGCCGAGATCTTCACTGACGGGAATGAACGCGCCGGACAGGCCGCCGACCCGACCGGAAGCCATCAGGCCTCCTTTTTTCACCGCATCGTTCAGCAGGGCCAGCGCCGCCGTCGTACCCGGTGCGCCGCAACCGGCAAGCCCCATTTCCTCGAGGATGTGTGCCACGCTGTCGCCGATATCGCTGGTCGGAGCCAGGGACAAGTCGATAATGCCGAAAGGAATCGACAGTCGCGCCGAAGCTTCCTGCGCGACGATCTGGCCGATGCGGGTAATCATGAAAGCGGTGCGTTTTATCGTCTCCGCCACGACATCGAAGGACGCGCCGCGACAGTCTTCCAAGGCGCGTTTTACCACGCCGGGACCGGAAACGCCGACATGCACCGCCGCATCTCCCTGGGTGACGCCGTGGAAGGCACCCGCCATGAACGGATTGTCCTCGACGGGATTGCAGAAGGCGACCAGTTTGGCGCAGCCGAGCGCATCGCGATCCGCCGTTAACTCGGCGGTCTGTTTGATGATCTCACCGACTTTGCGGACGGCATCCATATTGATACCCGCTTTCGTCGAGCCGACGGCAATCGAGGAGCAGACGCGATCGGTCACCGCCAGGGCTTCCGGCACGGAATCGAGCAGGATCCGGTCGCCGCGGGTCATGCCGCTTTCCACGAGGGCGGAGAAACCGCCGAGGAAATCGATGCCGACGGTTTTGGCGGCTCTGTCCAGGGCGCGGGCGACGGGGACGTAACTTGTCAGGTCGGATGATTCCGCGACCAAGGCAATCGGCGTCACCGCTACCCGTTTGTTGATGATCGGGATCCCGTATTCGCGGGAGATGGTGTCGCCGGTTGCGACGAGATTCTCCGCGGTGCGGCAGATATGGTCATAGATATTGGTGCACAACGTATCGCCGCTGCTTGCGGCGCAACCGCGCAGGGAGATCCCCAGCGTGATGGTGCGTACGTCCAGGCGGTTTTCTTCGAACATCCGTCGGGTGCTCAGAATTTCATTCAACTCCAGCATGCGGACCTCCTAAATGCGATGCATTGCATAGAACACATCCGCCAGCTGGGCACGGATTTCCAGTCCCATTTCCGTACCGAGCGCGGCGAGTTCTTCCTGCAATTCGCGGACATCCGTCGAGGTATCCGTCATGTCTCCCAACAGCACCATGTTGAAAAACTGATCCAAAATGGTTTGGTTGATCGACAGCACATTGATGTTTTTGGCCGCCAAAATACGGGTGACGGCGGCAATGATACCGACCCGGTCGAGGCCGATGACGGTAATGACTACTTTTTTCATGCGTGTTCCTCCTGTAGCGCGTGCAATGTTGTATTCATTATAGCATAGCGGCCGTTCCCGCCCAACAAAAAGGCGGGCGCAGCGGCAGACGGTTTTGACAAGAGGGGATAAAACCCATACAATAAAACATACGAGTATAACTAAAAAGGGGGATTGCCATACATGAGCAAGATCAAACGCTATGTTTCCTGGAACGTAAACGGTCTGCGGGCGGCGGTCAAAAAAGGTTTTCTGGATTCCTTTGCCGCCTTCGGTGCGGATGCGGTCTGTCTGCAGGAAACGAAAATGCAGGCGGGGCAATTGGAATTGGACTTGCCGGGCTATTTTCAATATTGGAATTCCGCGCTAAGAAAAGGTTACAGCGGCACGGCCATTTTCACAAAAGAAGAGCCCTTGGCGGTGACGTACGGCATCAATCATGAAGATCATGATAACGAAGGCCGGGTCATCACGTTGGAATATCCGGAGCATTTTCTCGTGACGGTGTACACGCCGAACAGCCAGCGGGAATTGGCGCGCTTGGGTTATCGCATGACTTGGGAGGATGCCTTTCGCGGCTACCTGTTGGAGTTGAATGCGGTCAAGCCGGTCGTCGTGTGCGGCGATCTGAATGTGGCGCATCGGGAAATCGATCTGAAAAATCCGAAAACGAATCGGCGCAACGCAGGGTTTACGGATGAAGAACGCGGCAAGATGACCGAGTTGCTGGCTGCCGGTTTCATCGATACGTACCGGTACCTGTATCCGGATGTGACGGATGCGTATACCTGGTGGAGCTATTTTGCTAAATCGCGCGAACGGAATATCGGCTGGAGAATTGACTATTTTGTCGTTTCCGATGCACTGGCAAATGCGATTTGCGAGGCGAAAATTTATCCGGAAATCATGGGCAGCGACCATTGTCCGGTAGAAGTGGAGCTGGATTTTGCCAAACTCAAGTGAGCAAGCGGGAGAGAGCTTGTCGCGCGCGGAATACTTTATTTGGGCGGCAATCGCTCTCTTGGTGTTGCTGTTCGGCAATGCGAACCTGCCCGTAACGGATCCCGTCGAGTCGAATTATGCCTTGACGGCAAAAGAAATGTGGCAGGCGGGGAATTGGTTCGCTCCGCAGATTTATGGGAAGTATTGGTATGATAAGCCGATTTTCACCTACTGGCTGCTGGAGGCGGCGTACAGTCTGTTCGGCCCGACGGCGTTTGCATCGCGGCTGGCGGTAGCGTTGCCGGGCGTGGCGACGGTCGTCGGTACGGTGGCGTTTGTTGCCCGCTTGTGGGGGCGGACGGCCGGGCGATATGCGGGCGGTATGCTGCTGACGACGTTGGCGTTTTGGGTCATCAGCCGGGGAATCGTCACGGACTCCTCGCTGCTGTGGTGGACCGCGGTCACCTTTGCCGGTGCCTATGTCGGGCTTTTGCGGGATAGTCGCCGCGGCATGATCGTTGCCTATGCGGGCGCGGGTTTTGCCTGTCTCACGAAAGGGCCGGTCGGGCTCGTTCTGCCGGGACTGATTTTGCTGGCCTGGCTGGCGGTAACGCCGGAGGTGCGCCGTTTTCGGCGCCTGTTTGACCCGGTCGGGATCGCGGCCTTTGCCGTGGTCGGTCTGGCCTGGTACGGGTTGATGTATCGGGCGCACGGCACGGAATTTCTGGAAGGATTTATCGGCCTGCATAATATTACGCGGGCGACGGTGTCGGAACATCCGGAAGACAATCACTGGTACTACTATTTGCTCATTATGCCGCTGTCGGCCTTGCCGTGGACGCCGACGGCGTTGGCGGAAATGTGGCGCGTATGGCGCGACAGGCGGCGCGGGGAGACGGTGTCTGCGGCGACGCGTCTGTGTCTCGTCTGGCTCGGCGTGACCTTCCTTTTCTACACGGCGATGGCGACGAAGTATGTGACATATACGTATATTACCGTGTTGCCCTTCGTTTTATTGGCTGCCGGGTATTGGGCGCGCGAAACGGCACGCAGTAAACGCTACCTTCTTGTGGCGGTGCCGACGTTGTTGCTCACGGTTTTGTACTATGCGTTGAATTGGCGATTTGCCGCCGAGTCGGTATGGATTTCCGCAGTGTTGGCGGTCGCGAGTTGCTTCGTGCTTTGGCGCGGTATGCGGGGGACACCGCAGGGGTTGTGGGTACGAGCTGTGCTCGTCCTGGTGACGGCCGCGACGGTTCTTGTCGGGCAGGGGCTGGTGCGGCTCACGACGGAGCGCTCCATCCTGCCGGCAGCGGAGACTTGGCGGACATTGCCGGGGGCTGCCTACACGTACTCCAATTATGCGGCTTCCTATCCGTTCTACACGGGAATCGTGCCGTATCGCGTTCACAAAGAGGACAAGGCGGGCGCTTGGGCGGGCAAGTATACGATGCCGCAAGTGAACGAGGCAGAATTCGCAAACCGGCTGGCGACCGGTGAGCCGCTGTCGCTTTGGGTGCCGCGCAGTCAGCAAAAGTCTTTTGCACGGGAAGCGTATGCGGGACAGTTGGTGCCGGTAGCGGTATATCCGCAGGGAGTGCTGTACCGCACGCAAGAAAGGTAGGGACGGATGAACGATTTGATAGCGGAGCTTGCGGCGTATCGGGCGCCGCTCGTCTGCAATCCCTGGTGTGAAGCGGACGAAGATCCCGCACTGGAGTGTGCCGGCGCGGCGGCGTTGCGGCGGCGACACTTGCAGGCATATCTTGCCGCTCGGCCGCAACCGAAACTGCTCGTCATTGCCGAGGCGGCAGGCTACCAAGGCTGTCGCTTCACCGGGATTCCGATCACTTGTGAGCGGATGCTGCTGAACCGGCATCGGGAGATCGGTTCGGGCGATGTCCTGCCGGGGAAACCGGCTCGGGGCGGGCGCACCTCGCGCGTGACGGAGGCGATGCCGGCAGCGCGCCGGGAAGGCGGCTACAATGAACCGACGGATACGGTCGTATGGGGCGCCATACGCGAATCCGGCTTGGCGATGGCGGACGTGCTGTTGTGGAATATCTTTCCGTTTCATCCGTATCGGGCGGGAAACCCGCTCAGCAATCGCACACCGACGCCGGGCGAATTGGCGGCCGGTCTGGTCTTTGCCAAGCGCTTACTGCGGCGGTATCGTCCGGCGCTGATTCTGGCCGTGGGGCGTAAAAGTGCACAGACGCTGCAGGAAGCGGGCATTGACGCAATCGGTTTGCGCCATCCGGCGAACGGCGGTGTCGGTGCGTTTCGGCGCGGTTTTGCCGAAGCAGTCAATAATTTGTATTAAAAAATAACGACGATATTTCCGGATATCGCCGTTATTTTTTGTCAAAACGTCCGCTGCAAAAGCGGTCGAAATGAACGGCCGTAAAGCCGAGAGTTTGCAGTTGTTTGCTGATTGCCGCCTGCATATCCGGGGACGGCGGGAGCGGCGTTTCCACGCTTGCCGTCGAAGCCAGGACACGGACGCGTAACGGCGAGCCGAGGAGCGGCAGGAGCAGGGCTTCCGCGGCGGCTGCTCGTGCCAGTGCCGCCGGCGTAAGTTGCGTGTGGTAAGGAAAGCGGGTAGCCAGGCAGGGGGCGGCGGGTTTCGTCGCCAATTCCGGTACATAGCGGGCGGCAAGTTCACGCACGGTCGCCTTGTCGATCCCGAGTTCGAGGTACGGCGAGGAAATGCCGAGCTCTTGCAGAGCGCGCAGTCCCGGGCGGTATCCTTGTAAGTCGTCGGTATTGCTTCCGTCCCAAACGGCGGTGTAGCCTTGCTCTTTCGCATAGGTAAGCAAAGCGGCAAAGCGGGCATACTTGCAGTGGTAGCAGCGATCGGGCGCATTGTTGCGAACGGCGGGTACGGCCAGGTCGTCGCAGTCTTTCACCAGATGCGGGAAGCCGTACGTTTGCGCCAGTTGCTGCGCGGCGGCCAGTTCGGCGGCGGGATACAGCGGTCCGCTGCAAGTCACGGTCAGCATCGCCGGGGCATAGCGGGAGGCGAAGTAAGCGAGAACGCCGGAATCCACTCCGCCGGAATAGGCGACGAGAACGCGTCCGGCTCGGCGGGCATATGCTCGCAACGCCGCTTCAGCGCGCGGCATAGATTTCGTCCAGCAGCGCCAGCAGGGCTTGTGCATTCGCCGTCAGATCGTTGCTGCGGCGGAAGAGATCGCCGCCGACCAGGTACAGTACGTCCTCGCCGAACAGGCGCGCCATGGCCGGGATCGCGTCCCGATTCATGCCGCCGCCGACACTCGGCAAGACGGGAGCCAAGCCGCCCCAGGGTTTACGCGCGGCGTTACGCGCGGCGATACAATTTTTCTGCCCCAACGAGAACCGGCCGCCGCAACCGACGATGATCACACCGTCCGCGCCCGCCAAACGCGGCAGGTAGCCGTTGAAAATACGCGTATGCAGACCCGTCTCCCGCGTCCGAATGAACGGACCGCTGAAAGAGGGGTGCAACAGGATCGGCAGGGTGAATTTCGGGTCGCGGGACAGTTCGCGGATGATGCCCCAGCCGACGAGGGCGGGGGACAGCATGATGCCGCCGGCGCCGTACTCCTGAGCACGAAATGTGCGCTCGATCACTTCCGTTCCTTCGGCGCAGACATTGGCAAAATAAGCGGTATGCCCGCCGGTTTCGGCATTGGCTTCGGCGACGGCGTCCACACAATATCGGACTCGCTCGTCAAACGGAGACCAGGACTGATTGTACAAGCTGTGATCGTCCTTGATCGTATGGATACCGCCTTTGGCAAAGGCGGCAGCCATGGCGGCAAATTCGCGGGATGTATGGCCGATCGGTTTCAGGACGGCCATCGTCAACGGCCCCTTCGGCCGCTGCCAACGTTCACGCAGACCCGCCAGACCGTACTTCGGTCCCGGATACTCGGCAAAGAGCTCCGGCGGCAATTTCAAATCCAAAGCCCGGATTCCCGGCTGCAGAGAAGAGTTGCCGTAGAGCATATTTAAGAACTGAATGAAGTCGCCCTGCACCGCTTCGGTCGGATAGGAAATGCAGGCGCGCCAGGTCGTTTCCGTGAAGGGCTCCAGCGCCTCGATCCTCCCGGTCATTTCGTCGGCAAACCAGGTGCCGGTCACCAGGTCATACGGGAATTCGATCGTCTGTTCGACCGCAATGCCGCGGGCGATTCGCTTCGCTTCTTCATAGTCGGCGGCGGGCAGTTCATATATCGCCTGCCAGCGCGGTAATTGTAAATGTGACATAGAACCTCCTTTGTTACGTTTCTATTCTATCACGAGTGGAAACGAAGCGGCGAATGAACCGGTCTGTGATATAATGTGAACAAAAGGAGGAATTGCCATGAAACGACAAACTAAGTTTGGAAACAATATGCTGGATTTGGCAGGTTCGGCCGTAGAAGTCGGCGCCGCCGCACCGGATGCTTCGCTGGTGAACGGGAAGTTGGAAGAAGTGCATTTGAGCGATTGGAACGGGAAGATCAAAGTGATTGCCGTCGTGCCTTCCATGAATACGGGAGTTTGCCAGGCACAGGTGCGTGAATTTAATAAACAAGCGGTGGATTTCCATGATGATGTGGTTGTGTTGGCGATCAGCATGGATCTGCCTTTCGCGCAGCAGGAATTTTGTGCGGCAAACGGGCTGGAGCGCGTCATTACATTGTCCGACCATCGGTCGGCGGAATTCGGTACGAAGTACGGCTTCCTCATGGAAGCGGTGCGGCTGCTTTCCCGCGGGGTGGTCATCATCGATCGCGATAATATCGTCCGGTATGCGGAATATGTTCCCGAGGTCAAAGACCAGGTCGATTTCGACCGGGCATTGGCAGCTTTGCGGGAAATTGAATAAACGGTATTTGTCATACAGCCCCGCCGATTTGGCGGGGCTGTTGTTTTGCAAGTCAATATAAATTGCACATAAAAAAACCGCCGAACCGGCGGTTTTTGTTTTCTTATACGGCACGTTCCACTTTGCCCGAACGGAGGCACCGAGTGCAGACATTCTGTCGCTTAGTTTCTCCGTTTACGAGTACGCGTACGCGTTGGATGTTCGGCTTCCACGTCCGTTTCGTTTTCAAATGGGAGTGGCTGACGTTGAATCCCGTCGCGGTAGTTTTGCCGCATACTTCACAATAATTTGCCATGTATCTACACCTCCTTATGCTTCCGCTGTTAGCAACAGTAATATATTAGCACAAAGCGAGGCGTTACGCAAGTACGAGTTACCAAGCGGGCAAAATGGAGCCGTTGAAATTTTCCAAAACGAATTGGCGTACCGCATCGCTGTGGAACGCCCGCAGCAGCTGCTGCCATTCCGGGCGATCCTTTTCGTCGCCGCGAACCGCGATGATATTCGTGTACGGCGAGTCGGTGGATTCCACCGCGAGCGCATCGCGGCTCGGATTCAGACCGACTTCCAGCGCGTAGTTCGTATTGATGACGGCGAGATCCGTATCATGCAGCGAACGCGGGATTTGTGCCGCATCGAGTTCGAGGAAGTGCAGGTCTTTCGGGTTTTCGACGATATCGGCAAGGGAAGAGGTGACGGTGCCGCCGTCACGCAGCTTCAGCAAGCCCTTTTCCTGCAATAACAGGAGCGCCCGCCCGCCGTTGCTGGGATCGTTCGGAATGGCGACCTGCGCGCCGTTCGGGAGAGAGTCCGTGTCCCGGTAGCGATCCGAGTACATGGCGATCGGCAGAAGGATCGTCTGGCCGATATCGACCAGCGGTTCTTTTTGATCCTTGTTGAAGTTGGCCAGGTACGGTGCGTGTTGGAAGCTGTTGGCATCGAGGTCGCCCTGTTGGAGCGCGACATTCGGTGTGACAAAGTCCGTAAACTCGACTACCTGAATATACAAACCGTCTTTTTCCGCCACTTCTTTTACTTTGTCGATCACGGCGGCATGCGGCCCTGCCGTCACGCCGATTTTTAAGGGACGAGCCTGAGTACCGATGGCGGTGTTCTCCTGTTTATCGGAGCTGCCGCAGCCGGCAAGCAGAACAAGGCAGAGAGCCAAAACACCGAGGTTGAAAAGATTACGAATACGCATAGTAAGCACCTACCTTTTATTAACACGCCGGGAGAGGAAATTTCCCGCGCTTTGGATACATTGGACAACGACGATGAGGACGGCAATGGTCATCAGCATGACGTCGAGGCGGAAACGCTGGTAACCGTAGCGGATCGCCAGGTCGCCGAGCCCGCCGCCGCCGATGGCGCCGGCCATGGCGGAATAGCTGATGAGGTTCACGATGACATTGGTGATGCTGTCGATAATGGCAGGCATCGCTTCCGGCAACAGCACCTTGCGGATGATCTCGAGCGGCGAAGCGCCCATGGCCTGCGCCGCCTCAATGAGACCGGCCGGTACTTCCTTCAGCGCCGTTTCCACAAGGCGGGCGGTAAAGGGAGCCGCGGCAATGGTTAGCGGCACACAGGCCGCCGTAGTACCGATGGACGTTCCCGCGATAATTCGGGTAAGCGGGATAATCGCCACCATCAGGATGATAAAGGGGATCGAACGCAACATATTGACGACGATGCCGAGCGGCTTATTGATGACGGCATTTTCCAGGATATGCCCTTTGTCGGTGACCAGGAGAAGCACGCCGAGGGGAATGCCGAACAGTGCCGCCAACGTCGAAGAGACGACGACCATGTACAGCGTTTCGAGCAGGCTTTGCCACAACAAATTAATGAGCTCGGGGGACATAGCCGATCACCTCACTTTCAATAGGGCAGGATTCCAGCCAGCGCAGCGCATCCTGCAAGCCGCCGTCACGACCGTTCAGAAGAACGATCAGCCGGCCGAACGAAGTATTTTGAATGTCGTCGACATTGGCATAGAGAATGCTGACTTCAATGTCGAACTTGCGGATCAATGTGGAGAGCAAGGGCTCGTCCGTAACATCGCCGATGAACGAAAGGCGCAGCAGGATATCCGAGGGTCCCTGCGGTGCGGGCTGTACGTTCAGGTGACTCAGCGCTTCCGGCAGGTCGCTGGCGAGAACGGAACCGACAAATTCACGGGTTGTCGCCGTTTGGGGTTTCGTAAAGACATCCACCGTGCTGCCCTGCTCGATCAGCCGTCCGTCTTCAATGACGGCGACACAATCACAAATTTCTTTGATGACTTCCATCTCGTGGGTGATCAGCACGATCGTGAGCCCCAGGCGACGGTTGATATCGCGCAGCAACTCGAGAATGGACTTAGTCGTTTGCGGGTCGAGCGCGGAAGTGGCTTCGTCGCAGAGAAGCACTTTCGGTTCGGCCACCAATGCCCGGGCGATCCCGACGCGTTGCTTTTGGCCGCCGGAGAGTTGCGCGGGATAGTTGTCCCGGCGATCGGTGAGACCGACCAGATCCAGAATCGGTGCAATCCGGCGCTCCCGTTCCGCTTTCGGAATACCGGCCAATTCCAACGGAAACGCGATGTTCTCATAGACGGTGCGGGACGAGAGCAGGTTGAAATGTTGGAAAATCATACCGATATGCTTGCGCTCGGCGCGCAATTCGCTTTCGCTCATGACGGTGAAGTCCTTGCCGTCGACCAGCACCTGGCCGGAGGTCGGCCGCTCCAGCATGTTAATGCAACGAATCAGCGTGGATTTTCCGGCTCCGGACAGACCGATAATTCCGCAGATGCTGCCGGCAGCCACATGTAAATTGATACCGTCGAGTGCAACAACACGGTTCGCGCCGTCGTAGACCTTGCCGACATTGCGTAAATCAATCATGGAATCACTCCTCTTCAATAATATAAAAACCTTCTCCAACAGATGAAGAAGGTTTTGAATTCATCTGTCGGGACATACCCGCCGGAATTGGCACCGTTTCAAGCGAATGGTTGCCGTGACGTCATCGGGCCGGTCCCTCGGTCACTCATGATGAATGGCTGTATGTAGTTGCAATGTATTGTAACACCGGACAGGAAGTTTGTCAAACAAAAAATGCGAAACCCGAGTATTGCCTTTTTTGCATAGTTTAATTCGGACTGACGAAAAGATGAGAGAGGAAGAAAACTGTATTTGCGGAAACGAAAGCATAAAGAACCGGGCAATTGAGAACCCGACACGGAATACATATATACGGATAACGCAACATGTAGAATGAAATGGGATAAATCATAGACTTCGACTACAATATGTAGTATACTACCAAGTAGCTGATACGAGGAGGGACGGCAAGATGTTGGAAATTATCAAGCGTGACGGCGCTCGCGCCGAGTTCAATCGAGAAAAAATCACGATCGCTATCGAAAAGGCGATGCACAGCTCCAGCGGTGTATATGAAATAGGCCTGGCGGATAAAATCGCCTGGGAAATCGAACGCGAAGCGCGTCAGGCGGATGCGCCGCTTACGATTTACAATATCGAGGACAAGGTTTATTTCAAGCTGATCGAAAACGGTAACCCGGCGACGGCTCGCGCGTATGAAAACTACAAGGCGGTGCAGACGTTTAAGCGGCATGAAAACACGACGGACGACAGCATTTTCGGCTTGTTGAATAAGAGCAACATCGACGTCCTGGACGAGAATTCGAATAAGGACGCGCATGTCGTTTCGACCCAACGCGACCTGATCGCCGGCGAAGTGTCGAAGGATATCGCCCGCCGCAAGCTGATTCCGGCGGATATTGTGCAGGCACATGACAGCGGCGCCATCCATTTCCATGATATGGATTATATTATTCAGCCGATGTTCAATTGCTGTCTGATCAATTTGGAAGATATGCTGACCAACGGTACGGTCATCAACGGTAAGAAGATCGATTCGCCGAAATCGTTCCAGGTGGCCTGCACGGTTACGACACAAATCATCGCGCAGGTGGCAAGCGGCCAGTACGGCGGGCAGAGCATCAACGGCATCGATCGGATCCTCGCTCCGTTTGTGCGCAAATCGTTCGAGAAGACGCTGGCGACCGTGCTCGACGAGCAAGTGAATATATACGGCATGGAACCGGATCGGGAGAAAGCGGAACAGATCGCTTGGGCGCGCACGCGCAAGGAAGTCAAGGACGGCATCCAGACGATTCAATACCAGATCAATACGTTGATGACGACCAACGGACAGGCTCCGTTCGTAACTCTTTTCATGTATTTCCTGCCGGGATATGAATATGAAAAAGAAGCGGCGATGATCACGGAAGAAATTCTCGTGCAGCGGCTGGAAGGTGTGAAGAACGAACAGGACGTCTACATCACGCCGGCATTCCCGAAATTGGTATATGTCCTGGATGAGCACAATATTCGTCCCGGGACGCCGTACTACTACCTCACGGAGTTGGCGGCAAAATGCACGGCGAAACGGATGTACCCGGACTACATTTCCGCCAAGAAAATGCGGGAGAACTACGAGGGCAATGTATTCAGTCCGATGGGCTGCCGCTCTTTCCTGCGGCCGTACAAGAACGAACAGGGCGAGTATGTCTGGGACGGGCGTTTCAATCAGGGTGTCGTGTCCTTGAACCTGCCGCAGATCGGCATTTTGTCCGGCGCGGATGAAGAAAAGTACTTCCGGATCTTGGAAAAACGCCTGCAGCTGTGCTACAAAGCGCTCATGCTGCGCTACGACTTGCTGAAAGATGTCTGCAGCGATGTATCGCCGATTCACTGGCAATACGGTGCGATTGCGCGCCTGCAGCCGGGGGAAAAGATTTATCCGTACCTGCAGAATACCTATTCCACACTCTCCCTGGGGTATATCGGTGTGTATGAAGCGACGAAGCTGGTCACCGGCGAATCGCACACAACGGAAAAAGGTCATGAATTTGCAGCGAAATTGATGCATCGTCTGCGCGAGACGGTGGATAATTGGCAAGAACAGACGGGGCTCGGCTTCTCCTTGTACGGCACGCCGGCGGAAAGCCTGACGAACCGGTTCTGCTCCATTGACAAATCGCGTTTCGGCGACATCGAAGGCATCACGGACAAAGGCTACTATACGAACAGCTACCATGTGGACGTGCGCGAGCCGATCACGGTTTTCGACAAATTCCGGTTCGAGTCGGAATTCCAGAAACTTTCGACCGGCGGCTGCATTTCCTATGCGGAAATCCCGAATATGACGGGCAATGTCGATGCCATCCTGACGATGATGCAGTTCATTTATGACAATATCTGTTATGCGGAATTCAATACGAAGTCGGACTACTGCCATGAATGCGGGTTTGACGGCGAAATTCTGTGTAATGACGACATTCAGTGGGAATGCCCGCGTTGCCACAATACGGATCGGAACAAGCTGACCGTAATTCGTCGTACTTGCGGCTACCTGGGCGAAAACTTCTGGAATGAAGGACGGACGAAGGAAATCAAAGCGCGCGTCCTGCACATCTAGGAGGATATATGCGGTACGGACAAATACGGCAATACGATATTGCCAACGGTGAAGGAATTCGCACTTCGGTCTTTGTGACCGGTTGCACGCACAAATGTCCGGCCTGCTTCAATGAGGAATACCAGGATTTTACGGCGGGGCAACTCTGGACGGAGGAAACGACGGCGGAGGTACTGCGCTACCTGAGCGGACCTGAAGTGGCGGGCTTGACACTGCTGGGCGGCGAGCCGATGCAGAATGTCAACGGCTTGCGTTCACTGGTGCGGCGGGTGCGGGAGGAATACCCGCTGAAATCCGTCTGGGTATATTCCGGCTATACGTTCGAAGAAATCCTTGCGGATGAAGAGCGGCTTTCGCTGCTTCGGCTTTGCGATGTGTTGGTGGACGGTCGTTTCGTGAATGCGTTGCGCGATCCGGCGTTGCGTTTTCGCGGCTCCTCCAACCAACGTGTTATCGACATCCCCGGCTCGCTTGCGGCGGGAGAGATTGTCCTGCATCGGGATATTCATACGGGCGAAACAATGTAAAAAGCGACCGAAAGGTCGCTTTTCTTCGCATATTTTGCTAAAAGACAGAAACGACTTGACATCCCGGCGCGGCTTTGCTACACTGTACGAAATCGAAAACGGCAATGAAGGAAAAAAGTAGTGGCGTACGAAATCGATAGAGAGCCGGCGACCGGTGGAAAGTCGGCGAGGACGGCGCGATGAAGTTCTTTCCGGAGCCGCTTTGCTGAAAAAGGAGTAGGCAAAGCCGGGGTGACTCCCGTTACGAGGTCTCAAGTTGATCTGACTGAAGATAATTAGGGTGGTACCGCGGAATTTTTCCGTCCCTGCGGTGGCACTCTTTTTGTTTTCCGGATAATTAGGGTGGTACCGCGATGTCGTCCCGTCGTCCCTGCAGGCAGGGACGATTTTTGTTAGGAGGGATCAGCATGAAAAAGAGAATGAAAATGTGGGCATTGATGGCGGGTTTGGCGGTACTGGCGGCCGGTTGCGGCGGTATGTCGCAGGAGACGAAGCCGCAAAGCGATGCGGTGCGGGTTGGGATCGTGCAATTGGTGGAACATCCGGCCTTGGACGCGGCGGAGCAGGGGATGACGGATGCCCTGAATCAGGCATTCCCGGACGGGAAGATCGAAATTTTACACCGTAATGCACAGGGGGATCAGGGGAATCTGCAGTCGATTGCCCAAAGCTACATTTCCGGCGGCGTGCAACTGATCGGTGCGGTGTCGACACCGGCGGCACAGGCGATGGCGAACCGGACGACGGAGATCCCGATCGTCGGAACGGCGATTTCCGATTATGTAGCGGCGAAGCTGGTGAACAGCAATGAGGCGCCGGGTACGAATGTGACGGGCACGACGGATCGCACCTCGGAACAATTGCAGGTGGAGCTGTTGCAGGCGTTGTTCCCGCAGGCAAAACGGATCGGTGTCCTGTATAACAGCGGCGAAATCAACAGCCAATTGCAGGTGGAAAGCTTGCGTGCCGCAAGCGAGGCGGCGGGACTTACCTTGACGGAGGGGACGGTAAGCAATGTCAATGATGTATCGCAAGTCGCGCAATCTCTCCTGGAGCGCGTCGATGTCGTCTATGTTCCGACGGACAATGTACTGGCAGCGGCGATGCCTACGCTTACGGCCTTGGCGGACGAACGGGAGATCCCGGTCATCGGGGCGGCGGCGTCCTTCGTTGCGGACGGTGCCGTGGCGGCTTTATCGGTGGATTATTATCAGCTCGGTTACCGGGCGGGAGAAATGGCGGCGGCAATCCTGAAAGGAGAGGCCGAACCGGAGACGACGGCGATCACGAGTCAGGAAGAGTGGCAAGTCGTCATCCGCAAGGACAAAGCGGCCGCACTCGGCGTGACGGTGCCGGAGAAATGGCAGGCGCGTGTACAATGGCAGTAATACAGGTCGTGCCATGGCAGTAAGGAAAGTCGTATAATGGTAATCAAAAAGGAACGGTACGCCGTTCCTTTTTATTGCTTATTTCAGTTTGATTTGCCGGCGCGTGTCGATGTGAACCAGCCCCAAAGGCCGATCGCAATCATGGTGCCGAAGAAAACGATATGCCAGGCAGCGCTTTCGGGGAATTTCTCCGGCAGAACACCGATGACGGGATGGGCGAGCGTGAGCACGACGAGCTTGATCCCGACCCACAGAACGAGGAGAAATGCCGCCACTTCCAACTTCGGATGTTTATCCAGCAAGTGGACGAAGACTTGAGCGGCAAGACGCATCAGGACGATGCCCGCAAAGCCGCCGAGAAGAACAACGAGGAATTTACCGGTATCCAAACCGCCGATATGACCGATCCCGGTATCCGGCAAAGCCATCGCGATGGCGACGGCGGCGAGGATGGAATCCACGGCGAAGGCTATGTCCGCAAGTTCGACGCGGACGACGGTCCACCAGAATTCGCGCCGCGAACAGGCGGTTCCTTCCGGCGGCACATTGACTTCCGCGGCGTGTTTTTCGCTCGGCTTTTTCGTGTAGTAACGATACAGGTTTTTCACACTGATATAGATGAGGTATGCCGCGCCGGCCGCTTGTGCTTCCCACACATCCGCCAGATAGCTGATGGCGAACAAAGCGAGAAAACGCAGCACAATCGCTCCGACCAAGCCGTAAAACAAAGCATGCCCCTGCTCTTTTTTCGGTAACGGCCGAACCATCACGGCCAGGACGAGGGCATTGTCGGCGGAGAGGATTCCCTCCATAAAGACTAGCATGACAAGTACGAAAAGGTAATGTGTCAGCATGGCCGGGGTAAGTAACGACCAGTCGCCGCTAAAAACGGTTGTAAGATCCATGATAGTCCTTTCTGTTGTCCGGGGGCAGCATATAAATCAAAATACGGGTTTATTATAACATTTTTCAGGAACTGACAAGAAACTAGTCCGGAATATGCTCCGCAGTTCGTTCTTTTTTAGCCGCCAGGCAGGCCAAGTTGCGCAGAAGGATTTGTTTTCCGCGCCAAGCCCAGGCTCGGTCGGCAAATTGTTTGCGAAAGGCGGTATTACTGTAAGCGGCAAGCTCCGCTGCAGTGATGCGCTCGAGCCGATCGGCGGCGAACTCCGGCAAGGGCGACGGCTCGGCCCGACGATTGTGCGGGCAGACATCCTGACAGACATCACAGCCGAATACCGTCGGCGTACGCTGCAGGATTTCCGTCTCCGTCCGGCTGAGTTCGCCTTTCTTTTGCGTGAGATAGGATTTGCAGCGGCGATAGGTAAAACCGTCGGCTCGCAACGCCTGACCGGGGCAGTAGCGGCGGCAACGATTGCAGCCGAGACAGCTGCGCGTCAGCGGCTCGGAGGGCGGCAGTTCGGCCGTCGTGACGAGACCGCCGATGACCGTATAGGTTCCGTAGCGGTCATTGATGAGACAATGGTTGCGACCGAAATAGCCGAGCCCTGCCGCGTAGGCGAGGTAGCGATCCGGCAGGGGAGATGTGTCGACAAAGGGATAGAAGTCTTCCTCGGGAAGCTGCACCTGCAGGCGAGCCTGCAACCGTTCCAAGTACTGCTTGCAAATCCGGTGGTAGTCGCGAGGCCTGGCATAACGCGCTATATTGGCCCCGCCGGTTTCCGTATACGGCGGGTGTTCGGGCAGCGGGGTGTCCGTCGGCGCCCGATACGGGAACAGGAGCACGATGACGGCCTGTGCGCCGGGCAGCAATTCTTCCGGCCGCGTACGCAGGTGCGGATCCGGCGGCGTAAAGGGAGACGGCTCGGCTTCGGTCAGGCATTCCGCCAAGCCCGCCGGCAACGGCAGACTGACAAAGCCGACTTCCGTCAATTGCAGGCGGGCGCAGGCTTTGCGTATAATACCGGCAGTTTCCGACGGTTTCATGCGGTCTCCTTTCCGCTGACAGAAAAAACGCGTTGCGGAGCAACGCGTGAAATTATAAAGTACGGGGCCGTTGCAGGCGCTCTCGTAATAAAGCGGCGACACTTTCCGTCGGCGAATCGTCACTGTCGTAGAGTAAGCCTTTTTCACTGCGGACAAGGAGACGGTCGAACAGATTTTGCCGACGAATTGCCAAGGCGGTCTCCACGAAACGGTCACAGGCCCAGTCGTGATATTCCGGACTCATGATCCGGGCTAACGCGGGTGCTTTAATAAGCTGCTGCTGGTACAACTGTTGCAAGGCGAGCCAGCTTTCTTCACGCGGTGTGGCGCGAAAATGCACTTCCACACGATAGCCGGCAGCTTTCAGACGCTCGATTCGCTCCAGACAGAACGCTTCGTCCGTACAATTGCTTTCCACCAAGATGTGGCGGCGTTCGGCAATTGCGCGATCAAAGACGAGGCCGGCGATATATTCCGCAAAATGTTGCGTGATGTAAATGCTGTAGAGACCGTAGCGTGCCTGCAGCTCATGGTAATGCGGATGGAAGCCGAACAAATTGCCCGTGTCGCCATAGATGAGTTGGTGCGGGTGCGCCGCGATGAGCGTGGTCGCCATACGCGACTTACCCGAGCCGGGCTGACCGCCGACAAGGTAGGCGATCGGTTCCGTCAGCTGCGAAGGTTTGGACTTCGCAATGACGGGCCAAACCCGCGTATCAAAAACAAAATCGGCTTGCGCGCGATCGTATGTTTCTTCCGGCAAGGGCGGCACGAAATCACCTTCCGGCTTCGTGACTTTTTCCATAAGTACTTCCGGGATGTAAATATCCATGATCGCCAGGGCTTCTTCCAACATGGCCAGTTGCTCCTGCCAGGACATCCCGTAACCGCGGCGCTCTTCCACTTCGGCGATGGCGCGCACCGTCTGGCGGCTGAATTCGTCGAGTCGGTGCAAATGCTGCGCCTGCAAGGGACGGGAACCCGGGATGGAATACAGCAGATTCCGGATTGTATTGAATATTTCCGCATTGACCTCCAATTGGATTCCTATGGGAACCTGGTCGGCGGCCTTTTCGATCAATGTCTTGGTCTCTGAGTGATACGGCATTGCGTATTATCACGCTCCTTTACTTCGTATCTTAGCAAATCGGATAGAATTTGTCATGTATTTTTACATACGAAAAGAAAGCAGCGGGCATGGACGAACACCTCGCCCGAAGCCGCCGGGAAAACGCCGCGCGTTGATTCCTTTTCGGCTCTTCGCCGGAAACGGAGCGTTTACCGGACGGACAGTTGGAAGCGCCAGGGGAATTCACGTCCGAATTCGGCGTAATCAATCCCGCGGCGCGGCGTCACTCGGACGGTTTCCCCGGGCAAGAGCTTGCCGTGCCGCAGGCAGAAATCGCCTTGTAACGCGCTCCGCCCGCTGTCGCTGCGGGTGAGCGCCAAGGCCGCGCTGAGTTTGCCGGGGCCGTCGGCGTAGTGGCGGGGCGATGTCTTGCGCCGTGCCGCGACGATCTCCTCCCCGTGCACCACGACCGCGCCGCGAAGCAGAACCGCCGCCGGCGTTCCGGGCGAACCGGTGACGATGTTGGCGCAATGGTGCAGGCCGTACACCAGGTAGACATAGAGCGTACCCGCGGCGGCGAACATGGGCGCATTGCGCGCGGTTTTGCCGCGGTGCGCATGACTCGCATCGTCGGGACGGCCGTCATGCATGCCGCCGTAGGCTTCCGTCTCCGTGATTCGCAGGATGACGAGTCCTGCCGCCGTGCGTCGCCAGATATACGAGCCGAGCAATGCCCGAGCCGCCGTAACGGCATCACCGGCAAGTTCCGCCGTTGTCCAACGCGGCGGCAGATCAGCCGTCCGCATAGCGCACCACCATTCCGCCCGCCAAGTCCGCCGGCGGTTCCCGCACGATCCGCACGGACTCTTCACCGGCGGCGAGGACGGCAACATACTCGGACGTTCGGTACGCGATCTGCACGGGAACGCGCTCGACGAGGCCGTTTTCCGCTACCGTATAGATTGCATTGTCACGGACGGCGCTCGGCGGTACGTGCAGAACCCGCATCGTGCCGCCGCCGCGCCAAGACAGTTGTGCCGGCTCATGCAGGCGCAACGAGTCGTCCTCGTTGGCGAATTCGACACGAAACGGAATCAGGCCGTCCCGGCTCGCAAGAATTCGGCCGCTGCCGACATAGTCCCGCCCGGCGTAATCCGCATGGACGACAGCGGTTCCGGCTGCCGTTACGGCTGCCGCCGGGAGCGTAAACTCCGCGCCGACAGGCCGGACGGCGGCAATCAGGAAGGCAGGAGAACCGGCAACGAGGACACCGTCTTCGCCGACGGCGCTTGCCTGGACAATCCCCGCGATGGGAGCCAAAATGTGCGCCCCGGCCAAAGCGGTTTCATAATTCTCCGTTGCAGCGGTATCCGTAACGGCCGGAGCCGGCTGCCCCACAGACTCCCGAGCGTAAATCCGATCGCGCTCTTTGGCCGTAATAATGCCTTGTGCAAGCAATTCGTCCGCCTCCGCCGCGGCGGGGTTGTAAGGCGGGGCGGCGGGTGTCGCGGTAACGCGTGCCCGCTCGAGCTGCTCCAGGTACGGCGTCGTATCGATTTGCGCCAAGACCTCGCCTGCCTGCACGAAAGCACCGGGCGCTTTCGGTGTGCCGATGACCCTGCCCGTGATGAGCGGCGTCGCTTCGGCCGTTCGCAGCGGTTCCCAGCGTACTTCGCGTTCCAAGCGGATATCTTCCGTTACGACCGGCGGTCGCAACGTAGACAGGCGCTCTTCGGTGCAACCGCCGAGCAGCGAGATGATCAAACCGGCCAGGAAAAAGTATGCCGGATAACGATACCATGTTTTTTTCATTACTACACCTCTTATAGTACTATTCTAGCGGCCAAGGTGCCTTTCAGCAAGGACAATCTGCAGCCGGGACGGACTTCGGGCAAGAAAAATGACCGTTCCGGAGAACGGTCGAGCCTTATTCGGTAAGCGCTTTTCGAATCACCGTGTTACGCAAGGCCAAGCGCAACAACGGGATGCCGATGATGACTGTCGACACCAGTTCGCCGGCAGCGATGTACGCCATCATGGCGAACAAGCTCAATTCCGGCGGCAGCTCGCCGAGGTAAGCCAGTTCCAAAGCGATGATGATACCGTTGCTTGCGACGGGCAACAATGCGGCAACAAAAATATTTTTTGTATAGCGCATGCCGTACACGGCGATACAAGTTGCCAACGTCCCGATGACGATATCGACCAAGCCGAAAGGACTGGCGAGGTTGGCGAGCAGACAACCGACGGTCAGCCCGGCTACCCGGCGGCGATCCGCAAATGCCAGGAGCGTCATACACTCCGACAGGCGCACTTGAATCGGTCCGTAGCTCAAGGGCGCAAGAGCAATCGTCAGTGCGGCATATACGGCGGCAATGAGGGCGTTAATCACCAAGGTTCGCGTATTCATTTGCATTCCTCCTCTTGTTTTTGTTTTTACGAAGTGGGACCAAGAAAACACTTCGCAACAGGCAGTGTACCACAGAAACGGCAAACCTGACAAATGTACGGAACGCCGCTTCACCGGAACGGCAAGTTGATCGGACAGAAAAAAAGAGCATATTTCGGGCGGTGTTTCGGCTTGAAAAAGAAAGTTAAACAAGATGTACTTTTTTGAATTTGAGAAAAGAAAACAACACGGCATTCAGAGAGAGGAATTATCTCGACAAATCCAAGGTTTGAACTGATATTTGCGAAACGAAAAAAACAGGGGAAAAATAAATATACTGAAAATGTTTTTTTGTCTATGCAAGAAGGATTTTTCATGTTAAAATAACTGCGCAAAATGAAACCAAAGGGAGTGATGGCATTGACCGGAGCAACGAAGAAAATGAATGTTTGGCAATTGACTATGCTGGTTGCGGCGAATATGTTGGGGGCCGGCATTATTATGCTGCCGACCAAGCTTGCGCAGGTCGGTACCGTTTCTGTTTTTTCCTGGCTGGTCACGGCGCTCGGCTCGCTGGCCTTAGCGCAGGTTTTTGCACAATGCGGCATGTTCTCCCGTCATTGCGGCGGTATGGGCGGCTATGCGGCGTACCGCTTCGGGTTACCCGGCTATTATATGACAAATTTTTCTTATGCCGTCTCACTGATCATTGCCAATGTCGCCATTGCCGTTTCGGCGGTCGGCTACGGAGCAACCCTGTTCGGTCAGGTATTGACACCGCTGCAGGTTTCCTTGGCGACGATCGCCGTGCTGTGGCTGACGGGGACGCTGAACTTCGGCGGCAACCGCAGGACGGGGCGGATCAGCTCGGTCACGGTATGGGGCTCGCTGTTGCCCGTGTTTTTCATCGGCACGGTCGGTATCTTCTGGTTTGATCCGGCGTTGTATCGCGCCGCTTGGAATCCGCAGGAGCTGCCGTTTTTTGCGGCCGTCGGGGAGTCGATCACGTTGACTTTGTGGGCGTTTCTGGGATTCGAATCGGCAGCGGCCAATATGGCGGTGATTGAAAACCCGCAGCGGGATGTACCGCGAGCGACTTTCTTCGGAACCTTGGGAGTTGCGGTGTTGTACATTGCGGCAACGAATATTATGGCGGGTATCGTGCCCAATGCGGACTTGCTGCGCTCCGATGCGCCCTTCGGTCTGGCGTTTGCCCAAATGTTCGGCCCGACGGTCGGCAGCGCGGTGATGGGGATTATGGTTATTTCCTGCGTGGGTGCCTTGCTTTGCTGGCAGTTTACTCTTTCGCAAGTATTCAAGAGCAGTGCGGAAACGGGAATTTTCCCCAAGATCTTTGCGCGGATCTCGCAACGCGGCGTGCCGACTCGCGGCATCTTGATTTTGCTCGGCGTACAATCGGTATTGGCGCTGATGACGATGGATGAATACCTGCTCGTGCAATTTGAACGGCTGGTCGACTTGGCCGTCGTGACGAATATTGTGCCCTATCTCTATTGCATGTTGGCGGCTCCCGCCGTGCTGCAACAGGAGGGCGCATCCCGCAAACGGGTGTTGACCGTGGGAATGGTTGCCGCCGCCGGCTTTTTCTACTCCCTCTACGCCGTATATACGGCAGGAGTGGAAGCCAATATCGGAGCCGTAGCGGTGCTGTTTATCGGTTACCTGCTGTTTGAAACGACGATCCGGCGTCATCCGGAGCAAGTGCAGTACCGCCTGCAGTATGAGGCGATCTGAACGTTCTATATCCTGCCTGCGGGCAGGATTTTTTATTGCTGCGATATTGCGATATCATGTAATGCCTTTTGCTGCGTATGATATAATTTATTACATACTACAGGGAATACCGTCAGGGTGAGCGGAGGAGAACACCATGAAGCGACAGGGAGTATACTTACCGCTGCTTCTTTTGGCGATTGTCGGTTTGCTGTATGCATGGGTGCCGGCACCGCCTGCGGAAGAGAAAGGAAGGGAAGTAGTCGATGCGCGCGGGACACGCGTGCAGGTGCCGTTGCACGCGCAACGCATACTCGGCACATCGACCGCGATCGACAGCGCACTGCTGGCACTCGTTGAGCCGGAAAAGTTAGTAGCCGTTTCCCGTGACAGTCGGTCGCCGTTGTCGAACCCGGACTGGCAGCAGGCGCGTCGATCCCGCGCCGTAATCGAGCGAAACCCGGAGGCGGAAAGCATTGTCGCTTTGCGGCCGGATCTTGTATTCCTGCCGGACTATACGGAAGAAAGCATGGCCGCCTCGCTGCGCGCTCTCGGGATCCCTACGGTGGTTGTCACCACCCCGTATCGGGTGGAAGAAGTGGAAACGCTGGTTCGCCAGGTCGGCACCGCTTGCGGCGAGCCGGAAGAGACGGAGCGTGTGATTGCATCCTATCGGCGCAAGGTGGCGGCAATCGCCGAGCGGGCACGCCGGATTCCGGAGGCCGAACGCCGCACGGTACTGATGATATCGAGCATGGTCGGCTACGGCGGTACGGGAAGTCTGTTCGCGGCGGGGAACCGGACGGCGGGCTTGCTGAACGCGGCGGAAGTGGCGGGCATCCCGGATCATACGCCGTTCACCGAGGAGCGCATGCTGCTCATGGATCCGGATATTTTATTCGTGCCGTATTACGACGGCAACAGCGAGAAACAGATCAACCATATCTTGGCGGATCCGGCGCTGCAAACGCTGAGCGCGGTTCGGGAGCGGCGGGTAACACCGATTCGCCCGGCGTATGTGTACAACTCGTCCCTGCGCTTGTCCGATGCCATGGCAGCCACACAGGCACTGGGCTATCCGGAATACTTTCCGGCACGGGCGGAGGCCTACCGCAAGGAACTGCAGGACTTAGTTCGGTTCGTGCAGGAGGAAAGGAAAAAGAAGAAATAATCTGCCGGACGATTTGACAGAAGAGAAAACCGGTGCTATACTTTTCAAGTCGCAAACAGGACGAAAAAGAAATCACCGAGTCACTTGACAAACATTCGACAGCGTGATAAACTTTACAAGTCGCTATAAAGCGACAGCGGTTCTTTGAAAACTGAACAATGCAAGAAAAAGCCAATGTGCGGGTTCAAAGAAATGAACTCGAAAACAAAGCACCGAAAGGTGCAAAACGAATGAGCAAGACAAACTACTATGGAGAGT
>JALELM010000003.1 GCA_022771805.1 Veillonellaceae bacterium
TCTTTGTAATTGCCCGCCAGCAGGTTCAGCGAACCGACGCCGATATCAATGCGCTCAATATCTTCTGTTTTGACTGCATGATATTTCGGCGCGGTCATTTTATCTTTCTGCGGCAGATTCAGCCACAGCTGTACGCCGAGCATACGATCCGCTGCCGGAATCCGTTCTTCGTGCATAATACCGCTCCCTGCAGTCATCCATTGCACTTCGCGATCCTCGATGGTGTCCGTATTACCCACCGAATCTTTGTGCATCATCTTGCCTTTGACCAGGTAGGAAATCGTTTCGATGCCGCGATGCGGATGCAGCGGAAATCCTTTTGTATAATCTGCCGGGTTCGTGCTGTCGAAGGAGTCCAGCATCAAAATCGGATCAAATGCCTGCACCGTCCGGTTGGACAGGACACGCACCAGTTTGACACCGGCTCCGTCTTCCGTAGCAAACCCCTGTATTTTCTCTGTTACTTTTCTGTTCATACGATGCTCTCCCTTTCTTTCGGGCAGACGCTTCAAAATCCGTCGCTTGTGCCGCCGTTTTCAATCACAATATCTTTCGACTTGTCCGATTCGGCAACAATTTCACCTTCCAGACGGAGCTTGCGGACATGCCCCTTATCTACATGGTACGCAGTAACTTCGTCTCCCTTGACACGGATATCACCCGTGATAATGAGCTCTTTAATTTCGCCGCCTTCCAACACACTGATGCCGTCGGCACTCAGTTCTTTGATTACGCCTTTGACGAGAGTCTGCCCCGTCGACCCCTCAGTAGTAACACCGTCTGCCACGGTAATCTTACCGACCGGCTTGCTGAACTGCATGCCGATCGAACCGTCATTTACCGTACGGATCTCTTGGAAATAGCCTTCGCCGATCGTGCCGTCATATTGGTTAAAGCCGCGTGCACCGAGACCGAAGGTTTGGATCGGTGCCTCCGCCCGGAAGTTTTCCACCTCGCCGAAGTTGACAAAGCCGATACCGCTCGGACCGTAACTCGTCACTTTGTCTTTCGTCACCCAGTTCTTTACCTTGCCCCAGACATCCAAAACCATATCGTTCGTACCATAGGTGCTGACCGGACCATAGGATTCGATTTCTTCCGCTTCCGTCCCGTAGACGATGAAGATACCGCCGGTAATCAGGTTCGGTTGCCCTGTCGGAATCATGCCGTTCGAATGGATTTCACCCGTAGTCAGTTTTTCTACCTTTACAAAACCCGTTTCGTCATTAAATCCGGAAATAAATACACCGCTGCCGATAACCGGAGCTGATTTCCTGCCGAGCGTAATGTGCTCTGCCCGCACTGTAACCAAGCTGTCCGGATCCGGGTTGAAATTATAGACGGTAAATGCCCCCTGGTACACGATCACACCATACTTCATCGGCCGTTCCGAAAAACCGCGCGCATCCGCCTGAACAATATCCAGCGTATCCACGTCGACATGCAGCCGTTTATTGCCGTTACGTGTCAACAGCTGGACCACCCCTGTAACGATCAAATCGTTCAATACAATCGTCCCCAGGTCTTCTTCCGTTGAATCGATGTAGATTGCCCGTTTGCTCGGGTTCGTCTGAATTGCGATTCCCGTAATTTCATTATCCCCGCTCAGACCGATTCCGTCCGTATTGATAAAACTCAAAAACACTTCCGCATCTTTTACCGCAGACAATTTTTGGCCGCGACGCAGGTGCAGTGTCTCCGGCATACTGATCGAATTCGCCAGTTGAATATCTTTTTCACCATGTTCGACAGCCTGTTTCAATTCCATAAAACCGGTAACTTGCATAAGTTCCTCCCGGCGTATACGCCTTTTTTCTTATTCATATTGATTCACCGGCGGTTCCGCTTCTGTCCCCGCCGTCATCCCCGAATCGCAAACAGATTGCTGCAAACGGAGATATGTATTAATTCGTCCAAAAAAGCGGACGGATCTTCGCCCGAAGCATCCGCCCGCTCCACCGCCTCAGCTCTTGAATAAGATATTCGCAAATTCTTCTGCGGTTTCCGTACGTGCCCAATCGCGTTGCAGTTCGCAAGCGAGCTGTACCCAGCCGATCAGTTTTACGCCGGCCTGTTCCAAGCGGCGCAGAGCCAAACGGTGTGCTTCTTCCGAAGTACCGCCGACCGCATCAGCAACCGCATACACTTCATACCCTTCTTTAACCATATCCAGTGCCGGGAAAGCCAGGCATGCTTCGGTCCACAACGCCACCATAACGATTTTCTTCCGACCGGTCGCTTCAATCGCTTTCCGAACATGTTCGTCTTCCCAGGAATTAATTGTCGTGCGATCAAGTTCTTCTTCCTCCGCAAGAACTTCCTTCAATTCCGGAATCGTCGGCTTTGACACACCGTTCTTCACATTGACGGTCGTCAGCACGGTCGGCAAATTGAAAAGTTTGGCAACACGAGCTGTTTTTACTACATTTTTTACCAGCAAATCCGAATCCATGGATTTGATCGATTCAATTTGTCTCGGTTGGTAGTCGATCACCACAAAGGCGGCATTTTCCGGAGTAAGCAAATGGTCTTTTTTCTGATCACGAATGGCAGTCATAATGGTCTCCTCTCTACAAAGACAATCGTTGACCAACCTTCAAAGGATAGAACTGGATACCGACTTGCCTGCACATCTCGGCCATGCTTTGCAAAGCAAAGTCCAAGCCGAGTGCATTTAAGGTAATGTCATGCACCGACACCACACTCTGCGGCCGATATTCGGCAAGATAGCGCTCCATATCCGCCCGTTTTGCCCAAGGTGCTGCCAGCGGCAACGCGACTGCAGGAAGGTTGTAAAACCGCGGTAACGCATCGCCGGGGTGCAGGAACACATCCTCAAACAGGTATCCGAGATTTTCGATCGGCGGATCGTAGATGCTCGTCACATCTTGCCAAGCACCACATACCTTCACATGCAAATCATCCAACACAACCTCTTCGTCTTCCGTGACCGTCCGGACGGGAAAATCAACCGCTGCAGCCAAGGCCGCAGGCCCGTACACCGGAACCGGCTTCGTCGCCAACAAATGTGCGATGGCAGCCGTATCCGCATGATCAAAATGATAATGCGTAATAAAAATCGCCTCGGCCGAGCCCAAATTCTCCGGCACGCCGAATGTACCCGGATCGACAAAAACCGTCTTTTCTTTGGCCCGTATTTCCATGCAGGCCTGCGGATGTCTGATGAGTTGCATGAGCCACCTTCTTGCCGCAAAATCTCGGCAGGAATATCTAAATCTCTAAATATATTATACCACTTTTGTCAAACATTTATGCATAATTTCTTTTTATAACATATCCTTATTTGCTCTTATTATCGTATACATAACCCGTCCCGGCAGGCGTATATTCGATCCGTTTCCTGAACCGCTCCCGCTGTCGGCCTAAAATATAAGCGACGACAATAAAAACATTGTCGTCGCTTATATTTTAGCCGGAGACAATTCTCTAAATCCTTCCGAAATGGAATACGTATACTTTCCCTGAAATCTGCACAGGATATTCCGATGCCCCTTTTCAATACGACACCGAAATAATCCTTCCTGCTCCGCCACGGTCTACGGACGGAAAGTAAATGTTTTAACGAAGTTCATTCGCACAGGCGTACCGCGGTATGTCACGGGCGCAAACCGCCATTGCGAAGCAACACGCAAAACTTCTTCACGAAAGCCCAGGGAAGGCACCTCCGTTAAAATGTCGATCTTCATGATGCTGCCGTCGGTATCCACACATAGCCGAATAGTCACATCTACCGTCTTGGTATAGCCGACATCATACGCTTCCCGCGGATAAATCGGGTCCGGTGCATACAAAACCGTGTAATCGACACTATCGGCAGAAAGCGCCGTATAAATGCCGTCGGCACCTTGTTGAAATCCGTCACCGAAGCCGCTGCCGTCGCCTGCCCCGGCTCCGTTTCCTTTGCCGGCTCCGCTGCCGGTTCCGTATCCCGTTCCCGTGCCCGTACCGGAGCCCGGTCTGACTGCTCCGACAGCTGTTGTTTTTTGCCCGGTCGACAACGGCTCACGCAACGCAACTTGCTCACTCGACGGCAACTGCGGAATCTCCGGCTGTTCGGATGCGTGCACTGCACTCGAACTGCGCCGGTCGCCGGCTGTCACGGTCGGTAGCTGCACTGCTGCTCCGCCGCCCCCGCCGCTTTCCGCCACCAGAGTAACCTCTACGCCGTGTTCAGGCGAAGCTGCCGGTGAATTCCACAACCAGAAACCGGCAACCGCAAAGCAGCCCGCATGCACCAGCAGGGAATACCCGAAATACTTGGCCCGCATACCCGCTCCTCAGAACTGATACTGTACACCGAAATACCAATTGCGCGAATCTCCCGGCAACAAGCTGTAATAGCCGCGGGTACTTTCGCTTCGATAATAGGCATACTTGGCATTCAGCAAATTATTGATTCCCCCGAACACACGTAAGTACGAACGCGCCTGCCAGGCGAAATCCCAATCTACCAGTGCGTGTGAACCGACAACATTGCCGTCTGCATCTTCCGCTCGAATAAAATTGTTGTAGCGTCCCACATAACTGTACCGTAAACCGGTAGTCAATTTATCATTCGGCCGCACTTCCGCCCGGATGGTAAATTTATGTTTCGGCACCGCTTGGAGTGACTGTTGCGAAAGCTCCGCCAGCGTTTTATCGAAATCCTCCGCTTTCTTCGCTGCCCCCGCATTATAGCGGCTTTTGCCACGCAGATAGGTATAACCTTCCGAAACCCGCCATTTTCCGCTTTGCTGCGACAGCGATACTTCCACCCCGCGCCTTGTTGTTTCCAGCAGGTTCAACGAAATCCGCTCCAGTCCCTTGCCCGCAGTCATCGCAAGCCAACGATCCAATTGATCGTCCGTATGAGACCAAAAAGCAACCAGACGCACGGTAGAAGCACCGATCTTATCCCGCAAACCGGCTTCGTACATCATATAATGCTCGTTCGTCGCCGTGGTAGGAGAAATATCGCTCCCCGTGTCATCGGCTACTTTCAGACCGTCCGGCTGGGTGAATCCGCGCTCCGCATGCACATATACATGCCCGATATCATTATAGTGATACGCCACCCCGGCATCCCAGGCCCATTCCTTCGTCTTTCTCGTTCCGGCACCGTCGGAGGCCGAAGCTGTTTTGTCAAAGCTCCAGTCCGTCCGATCGTGGCGAATGCCCGTCGTCACATCCCAGCGGTTGTTGCGCCACAAATTACTGACATACACGGCCCGAACAGCTTTTTCATAATAAAAATGCAGCGGCTTGATGTAATAGTTTTTATTTTGTCTGTCATACTTGTAATCATTGTACGCCAAGCGGGCACGCTGCGTATAGTTATCAATTCCGACTACCAGATTGCTGCGGCCGTCGTTGCCGTACGCCATGCGATATTTCAGCCGCATCCCGCGGGTCCGATTATACATCCGCTTATCATAATCCTGATTGTTCCGGAAATAACCGTCCTGGTAGAACAAATCCAGAGAATATTCCTGTCGTTCATTCGGTACATGGCGGTATGTCACATTCCACTGATCCAATTCCCGATCTGCATTCAAATAGCCGCTTGTTTCTTTGGTTATTTTTTTGCCATGCTCATCCAAGCCGATCGTATTATTCCATTTCCGCGGCCGATAATTTTTCCCATAACGATCAAAATTGCTTTTTTGCAAATTAGCAATAAACTGACCGTCTTCCCGCAGACCGGAATAACGCAGCAAAATACTGTCTTTTGCGGAAGCTTGGTAGCGCAACGCCAATGCTTGGTAATCCACATTTCGATAGGTATCGACAAAATAATATTTTTTCTTTTCTTTCGTACCGTTCCACTGGACCGTCCATTTGTCACCCAACCGGGTTCCCAAGGCAGCTGTTGCACTGCGTTGCAGGCCGCCGGTCTGCAGTCGCAACGAATTACTCGGTTCGCGCAGCTCACGCATTTTCGTCGTAATTTGGATGATCCCCCCTGCTGCCCCCCCACCATACATGACGGAACCGCCGCTCGGAATAATTTCCACCTTCTCGATTTGTTCCACCGGAATGTAATTGTAATCGTTGAAATACGGATGCGAAGTCAAAATTGTAATCGGCGCACCGTCCAGAATCACCTGTAAATTGTTTCCCGCCGTTGCGCTCCCCTGCCCGCGAATATCAATCGAACCGTAGCCGTTCAGTCCCACATTGATCGAGGGTTGGTCATTCAGCACATCGCTCAATGTTTTATAGCCTTTGTTTTGGATATCTTTAGCGGTAACTACCACCACTTCTTTCGTGGGTAGCAGTTGTTTTGTTTCCGTATACTCCGGACGGATCAGCGAATCCGCTAAAACGATTTCGCCCGGATTGGCAGCCTGTACGGCAACACCGCCCAGACAAATTGCAGAAACGCAAGCAGTTACTACTTTTATATCTTTCATCACAGCCTCCTTATAGCAGACGTTTTAAGCTAATTCTAGCATAAAAAAGCCTCTCAGTAAATGGTAATGCATATCATTATTGTATTTTTTTCTGCTCAATACAGAAAAGCCGAGCCAATGCCCGGCTTTTCTGTATATCCGCTGTATTATAAACCCAATTCCGCACGTGCGGGTCCGATGATGTAAAGAGAACCGCAGACGATCACGATGCTTTCTTCTGTATCGGCTGCAGCCAATGTGCGTGCCCGGCGCAGCCCGGTGACTACATCCGCCGCCGTTTCCGTCGAACCGTGCAGGAGAGCCGCAATTTCTTCCGGAGCGCGTGTACGCTCCGTCGGTGCCGGCACAATAATGGCCGTATCTTCCGGCCGAATCAGTTCCTGCACCATATCTTCCACATGTTTATCCTGCAAAGCGGTAAAGACATAGTAGCGTTTGGCCCGCGGATAGAGTTCCTGCAAGGCCAATGCCAGTGCCTCGGCACCGTCGCCGTTGTGTGCACCGTCCAAAATGACCGGCACTTCTCCCGGAACTATTTCAAAACGTCCCGGCCATTTGGCACGGGCAATCCCTTCCCGTAACGCGTCCTCGCCGATGCGGGCATCCTGCTGCCCGAGCACGGTGGCGGCCATGGCGGCCACTGCGGCATTCACTGCCTGGTGGATACCGAAGAAGGGCACGAAGAGCATCGCTTCCGGCAAATCCCGCCTTTCCATTTGCAAAATTTGACCGAGCCGCCCCGTCGTGCGTTTTGTAATCTTAAATTCCCGTTCCCAACGGTACAACTTCGCTTCTTCTGCTGCCGCTTTTTCGCGGATTACCCGCAGTGCCGCTCCCTGCGCCGCCGTCACGACAGGTACACCGTGCTTGATGATTCCTGCTTTATGTGCGGCAATTTCTTCCGGTGTGTCCCCCATGTATTGCTGATGATCCAGTGATACATTGGTGATTACGGAAAGTACCGGTGTGATTACATTCGTCGAATCCAGCGTGCCGCCCAAACCCGCTTCAATAACGGCGTATTCACATCCTGCCTCCCGATAGGTCAGGAAAGCACAGGCCGTCAAAAGCTCAAACTCCGTCGGCATCTCCATTCCCGCCTGCACCATTTCTTCCGCTGCCGCTCGCACCCGGGTCATCCCGGTAGCAAAATCTGCCGGCGAGATGTCCTGTCCGTCTACGGCAATCCGCTCCGTATACTCCGTCAGGTGCGGGGAAGTATACCGCCCGACACGCAGCCCCGCCTGACGCAGCACCTCGGTCAGCAACGCCGTCACACTGCCCTTACCGTTCGTACCGGCAATATGGACCGTCTTGTAATCCCGTTCCGGATTGCCCAGTCGCTCCAGCAGTGCCCGAATCCGCTGCAGTCCCGGCTTGATCCCGAAAGACGCCTGCTCCGTCAGCCAGGCAATGCTTTCTGTATAGTTCATTGCGCCGCTCCTTCCAAATTCGCCAGGAATGCACGCCGCTCCACCAGTGTTTCCAGTTTTTCGCGATAAGCCGCCAGCTTGTCCCGCTCGCCGGCAACAACCGCCGCCGGCGCTTTGGCGACAAAGCCTTCATTGGCGAGTTTCTTTTCCAGACGTTGAATTTCCTGATTCAACTTCGTTTCTTCCTTAGTGATTCGTTCCGTTTCTTTTGCCACGTCCAGCAAATCTGCCAGACCGAGATAAATTTCAAAACCGTCCGTTAAAGCAGTTAACGCATTTTCCGGTGCGGCGGCAGTCGCTGCCAGGAATTCCAATGCTTCGGTATTTGCCAATTTCCGGAAATAATCCTCATGCGCCGCTGTCGCTGCTTGCAGGTCATCACGTTTGACTCGCAGTAATACCTTGTACTTACGGCTCGGTGCAACGCCGGCTTCCGCACGCAAATTGCGGATGGCTTTGATCGCATCCATCAGACGCTCCATACGCTCCGCTTCCTGCGGATACCGGAATGCCTCTTCCGGCTGCGGCCAGCTTGCTACGGCAAGCGCCTTGCCTTCATGCGGCAAATGCTGCCAAATATGCTCCGTGACAAAAGGCATAAACGGATGCAGCAGCGCCAATGCTTCCCGCAGCACACGAACGAGTACGTATTGTGCCAATTGTCGGTCGGCAGGGTTGTCGTCCGCATACAGACGCGGCTT
Source organism: Veillonellaceae bacterium (assembly GCA_022771805.1). Classification (GTDB taxonomy): domain Bacteria; phylum Bacillota; class Negativicutes; order Veillonellales; family Negativicoccaceae; genus JALELM01. The sequence continues at coordinate 8,548 of JALELM010000003.1, forward strand.
GACTGCTTCAATGTACCAGTCGCAGAAATAGTTCCAGGTAAATTCATAGACGGCATCTGCTGCCGCACCGAGTTCAAATTTCTCCAGATTGGCCGTGACGCTTTCTTCCGTGCGTGCCAACGTCTCCATAATCCAACGGTCCGCCAGCTGCAAATCTTCCGGTTCGGGTCGGTACTGTTCATCGAAATCGGTTAAATTCATCAGCACGAATTTCGCCGCATTCCAGATTTTATTGGCAAAGTTTCGATTTGCTTCCACCCGTTCCATATAAAAGCGCATATCATTGCCGGGCGTATTCCCCGTCATCAGTGTGAAGCGGAGAGCATCCGCTCCGTACTGCTCAATGACTTCCAGCGGGTCGATCCCGTTACCTAGCGATTTGCTCATCTTCCGCCCCTGGCTGTCACGCACAAGGCCGTGAATAAATACATGCCGGAACGGTGCGCGGTCGGTAAACTCCAGTGCGGAGAAAATCATGCGCGCTACCCAGAAGAAAATAATATCATAGCCGGTGACCAGCGTATTCGTCGGATACCAGCGTTCAAATTCCGGTGTTTTATCCGGCCAGCCGAGCGTGGAAAACGGCCACAATGCCGAGCTGAACCAGGTGTCCAATACGTCCGGATCCTGCCGCACCTTGCCGCCGCAATGCGGACAGACCTCGATATCCATCCGGGACACGACGGTTTCACCGCAATCTTCACAATACCACGCCGGAATCCGATGCCCCCACCAAAGCTGACGGGAAATACACCAGTCGCGAATGTTTTCCAACCAATGGATGTAGGTTTGGGTGAAACGCGGCGGCACGAATTCGACATCGCCGTCCGTGACTGCCGCCATCGCCGGTTTGGCCAGCGGTTCCATCCGTACGAACCATTGCAAGGTGGCCAGCGGCTCGACCGTCACGTGGCAGCGCGAGCAATGCCCGACCGCATGTTCCGTATCTTCAATTTTCACCAAGGCGCCCGTTTCGCGCAACTTTTCCACGACAACTTGCCGCGCTTCATACCGATCCAATCCGGCGAACTCGCCGCCGATTTCATTCAGTGAGCCGTCCGGATTGAGGATGATCAGCGTTTCGAGCTGATGACGTTCGCCCATTTCGAAGTCATTCGGATCGTGGCCGGGTGTGATTTTCACCGCGCCCGTGCCGTATTCCGGATCGACATACTCGTCCGCCACTACCGGTACGCGCCGATTGACCAGCGGCACGATCACTTCCTTGCCGATAAATGCCGCATACCGTTCATCTTCCGGATGCACCGCGACACCGGTATCCCCGATCATCGTCTCCGGTCGCGTGGTGGCGATCCGCAGCTGCCCCGAACCGTCCGCCAGGGCATAGTCCACATAGTACAGTTTGCCGACTTCGTCTTCGTACTCGACTTCGATATCCGACAAGGCCGTCCGGCAGCGCGGGCACCAGTTCGTAATCCGATTGCCGCGGTAGATCAATCCCTTTTCATACAGCGAAACGAATACTTCGCGGACGGCGCGGGAGCAGCCTTCATCCAGCGTGAAGCGCTCGCGTTTCCAGTCGCAGGACGCCCCCAGGCGACGGATCTGCCGGCTGACGCGGCCGCCGTACTCTTCCTTCCATTCCCACGCCCGCTCCACAAATTTTTCCCGCCCGAGTTCTTCGCGCGAAGTTCCTTCTTTGATTACCTGTTCTTCGACCTTGACCTGCGTGGCGATCCCCGCATGATCCATCCCGGGCAGCCACAATGTATTGTAGCCCTGCATGCGCTTAAAGCGAATCAACACATCCTGCAGGGTGTCGTCCAGTGCGTGCCCCATGTGCAGCTGTCCCGTCACGTTCGGCGGCGGCAGCACAATGCTGTAGGCCTCTTTCGTCATGTCCGGCTCTTCATGGAAAATCCCTTCCCGCTCCCAGAATTCATACCATTTCTCTTCAATTTCCGCCGGGTTGTAGGTCGACAAATTTTCGTATTGCACGCAAATCACTCCTTTTTATGTAAAAAAATAAATCCTTCCTCCCATAGGACGAAAGATTTCTTCCGCGGTACCACCTAAATTATCTGACGATCGCTCGCTGTGCGTAACGTGCACGAACGGACGGGGCTTTCCTCCCGCCGACTCAGGGGTGACTCGTTGCTTGTTTTCCTGCGATGCTCCCACCGTCCATCGCTCGCCGGAGGAAAACACATGACAACTTCTTCCCGTCATGGTCGTTAGCTTATACCCTATTGTACTCACGGACGGCCGCCTTGTCAAATCAGGTAAAAGAAAACACCCGCTCCCGAAGGAACGGGTGTAATCGCCACGGCTCTTACATCATGCCGCCCATACCGCCCATGCCGCCCATCTGGGGCATCGGGGGCATACCTGCCTGCTCTTCCGGCTCATCGCCGACGATCGCTTCCGTCGTCAGAACGAGTGCCGCAATGCTGGCCGCATTTTGCAACGCGGAGCGGGTTACTTTCGCCGGATCGACGATCCCCGCCGCCACCATATCTACATATTCTTCCGTCAAGGCGTTGAAGCCGACACCGTCCGCCGCCGCTTTGACTTTATCGACAACGACCGAGCCTTCCAAGCCCGCGTTGTTGGCAATCTGGCGCACCGGTTCTTCGATCGCCCGTGCCACCAGCTGTACACCGGTCTTGATATCGCCTTCGACAGCGAGTTCCTCGAGCGTCGGCTGAATCGTCAGATAGGTCGTGCCGCCACCCGCGACGATGCCTTCTTCCACTGCCGCCCGAGTCGCGTTCAGCGCGTCTTCCAGACGGAGTTTCTTATCTTTCAGTTCCACTTCGGTAGCCGCGCCGACTTCGATCACCGCAACACCGCCGGCCAGACGAGCCAAGCGTTCCTGCAATTTATCCTTGTCGAATTCGGATGTCGCCGCTTCATACTGTTTGCGGATCTGATCCACGCGCGCTTTGATATCCGCCGATTCCCCGGCGCCGTCGACAATCGTCGTTTCATCCTTGCCGACACGAACCTGCCGCGCCGTACCGAGATCTTCGAGCGTAACGCTGTCCAGCTTACGGCCGAGATCTTCCGTGACGACGGTCGCACCCGTGAGGATGGCGATATCTTCCAACATCGCTTTGCGGCGTTCACCGAAGCCCGGTGCCTTGACGGCCACCGCCCGGAACGTACCGCGCAGCTTGTTCACTACCAGCGTAGCCAATGCTTCGCCTTCGACATCTTCCGCGATGATGAGGAGTTCCTTGCCCGCCTGGACTACCTGTTCCAGCGCCGGCAGCAAGTCCGCAATCGCACCGATCTTGCGGTCGGTGATCAGGATGTACGGATCGCTCATGACCGCTTCCATCTTGTCCGTGTCCGTTACCATGTACGGCGAGATATAGCCGCGGTCGAACTGCATCCCTTCCACGACGGACAGCGATGTGCCCATGCCTTTGGATTCTTCGACGGTAATGACGCCGTCTTTGCCGACTTTTTCCATTGCATCGGCAATCAATGCGCCGACTTCTTCATCTCCGGCGGAGATCGAAGCTACCTGAGCGATCGCGTCCTTGCCTTCGACGGAAATCGAGTTGGCCTGAATGCCTTCCACGAGTTTGGCGACCGCCATCTCGATGCCGCGTTTCAGGATCATCGGGTTGGCACCTGCCGCTACGTTACGCATACCTTCATGAATCATGGCCTGGGCAAGCAGCGTCGCCGTCGTCGTGCCGTCGCCGGCCACATCGTTCGTTTTCGTCGCTACTTCTTTGACGAGCTGTGCGCCCATGTTTTCCATGCCGTCTTTCAGTTCGATTTCACGGGCAATCGTTACCCCGTCATTCGTAATCGTCGGTGCGCCGAATTTCTTGTCGAGTACGACATTGCGTCCTTTCGGTCCCAACGTTACTTTGACCGCATTGGCCAATGTATCTACACCTTTCAACAAAGCGGTGCGTGCTTCCGCATTAAATAAAATCTGTTTTGCCATTTAGGCTCCTCCTTCGTTTCGTCTTTATTCTTCAATAACAGCCAGTACGTCGCGTTCCGCAATCAACAGGAACTGTTCGTCATTGTCTTCGATATCCGTACCCGCATAGCGAGCAAAGAGAACCTTGTCGCCGACCTTCAAGTCCAACGGAATACGATTGCCGTTTTCGGCCACTTTACCCGGACCGACTGCCAGCACTTCACCGCGCTGCGACTTTTTCTGCGCCGTATCCGGCAACAGGATGCCGCCCTTGGTTTTTTCCTCGGCTTCCACTACTTTAATCAATACACGATCTGCTAACGGTTTGAGCATGTTCATTCCTCCCTGATTGTTCTTGTTAGCACTCTATGTTGTCGAGTGCTAACCTCATGTTTTCATCATACTGCATCGGAATGCAAAATGCAAGTACTTTTTGACATTTTAACCTTTTATCTTTTCCGTTCTTACTTCCGTTCTTTATTTTTCCCCAATTGCGCGATTACCTGTTCGGCGACCGCTTCCAGTCGCAAGCCGTTCTTCATTGCGATCTTCCGCAATTTTGCATAGGCTTCCTCTTCCGTCGTGCCGTAGCGGGCCGCGACAAGGCCTTTCGCCCGTTCGATTTGCTTGCGTGCGGCAAGTTCCGCCGATTTGCGTTCGCTGTCCTGTTCCGTCTCCCGCTGTTCCTGCCAACGCGCCAGCGCAATCCGCAAGGTAGCGACAAGCGAAGCTTCGTTGACCGGCTTCAGCAGGTACGCGAACACGCCGGACTCGCCCGCCTGCTGCACCAAACTTTCCTCGCTGTACGCAGTCAGGAGCACTACCGGCCCCAGTCCCCGCTCGCGGATTTGCTTGGCCGCACGAATGCCGTCCAGCTTCGGCATCCGAATATCCAGCACGAAGATATCCGGCCGCAGCGTCTCACCCAAGCGACAGGCTTCCCGCCCGTCATTGGCGACTCCGACCACCTCATAGCCCGCTTCCGTCAACATTTCCGCGATATCCATCGCGATCAGCGCTTCGTCGTCCGCAACGACTACCCGCAATGCATCCATTTCATTCCTCCAAGGGCAACCGACACTCGGCGCATACGCCGCCCGCCGTATTTTGCAGGCGGAACCGACCGCCGAGATTGATCCGAACCAAATTGGCTACGATTTGCAGGCCGAGACGATAGTTTGCCGGTGAAAAATCCGCCGGCAAGGCGGTACCGTCGTTCGTCACGCGAATGACAAGCTCGCCGTCCCGTACCTCCGCCAGCAGGCGCACCGTCGTTTCCCCGGCGGCCGTGCCGTGCTCGCAGGCGTTTTGTACCAATTCATGCACCGCCATTCCCAACGCGACCGCACGATCCGAGGAGATCGGCCCCGGATCCGCCGCCACATCGGTCTCGATACGTACGGCCGAGGCCCATTCCTGCCGCATTTGGCCGGCCAACAGCGTCAGCATCTCCGGCAAACGCACGGCATCGGTGACCTGCTGCGCCAAAATATCATGAATTGCGGCAATCGCCGCGATACGCCGCTCCGCCTCGCGCAACGCCTCCCGCACTTCGGGTGTGCTGCGCCGACTTTGCAGCCGCAACAAGCCCGCCACCGTCTGCAAATTATTCTTTACGCGGTGGTGCACTTCCTGAATAACGACATTTTTTACGAACAGCTCCCGTTCTTTTTCCCGCAGCAACGTCACATCGCGCACGAGAAGCAACACGCCGGCCGGCTTCCCCGCCGCGGGTATCGGCAACGCACGCCGCCAGAAAAGGCGTTTCCCCAGGATCGCCTCATCGCTGACGGGTATCCGCTCTTCTTTGGCCTGCCGAACCACGTCGATGTCGTGACTGTCATCCAAGCGCAGGCGCGGGCCGCTTTCCTCCCGCTCCCGCAGATTTTGCCAGTAGCCGCCCAGCTCGTTGCAGTAGATCAGACGGCCGCTTTCGCTGAAAAGCAATATCCCGTCCTGCAAGCCGGCTTCCGGCGTATCCGCAGCCGCCTCCGGATACGGCAGACCGCTCAGTCGCCAAGCGGCCGCCAGCAAATCCGCCGGCACATGTTCCGCCGCACCGACAAACCCGAGCGCGGCAAAGGTTCTCCCCGCATTGTCATGCAGGGGAAATACATCCACCGCCAAGGTGGTTCCGATCTCCGTTTCGCGCCGCCCGGAAACCGGTTTTCCCGTATGCAGCACATGCGAAAGCACCTGCTCGCGGCTGAGCAGGAAATGTTCGCCGACATCGCCGAAGCCGCTCTCCCTGCCGACTGCCGGAACAGCCTGCGCCGTGATCCACACAAGCTCCTTTGTCGGCTCCGCCGCAAAAAGCAGTACACTGCGCTGTGTCAAATCCGCCAAAAACGGCAGCCAGGCCGACATTTCCGTCAGTGTGCGAGCGTGCGTGCTTGAGATCTCCGTCCGCTTGCGATAGTCGGACTCCGTAAACTTTTTCATACCGTCCCCGTAAACGGCAGGCGCGGATCGGCATTCAGATCCTGCCCCGCCACATCGCCGGCCAAGTATTGATAATAGGCGCGCGCACCGATCATCACGGCATTATCCGTGCACAAGCGCAGCGGCGGATACAGCAATGTCCTCCCGTCCGCAAGACAGGCAGCCGCCAGCGCTTCACGCAGCGCGGAATTGGCGGCGACCCCGCCGGCCAGACACACGGTCGTGCGCCCGAGTTCCGCCGCGGCTCGGCGTGTCTTTTCTACCAAGATATCCACCACCGCCCGCTGGAACGATGCCGCGACATCGGCATGGCTGTACGACTCTCCCTTTTGCTCGCAATTATGTAAATAGTTGATGACGGCAGATTTCAAACCGCTGAAACTGAAATCATAACTGTCTTCCTTGTGCAAACCCAAGGGAAATTCCACGGCGTGCGGATTACCGGTCTTTGCCAGGCGGTCGATTTCCGGCCCGCCCGGATAGGGGTAGCCCATCACCCGCGCGATTTTGTCGAAGGCCTCTCCCGCCGCATCGTCTTTCGTCTGCCCGAGAACACGGCATTCGTTATACGCCGGCACATCGACAAGCAGCGTATGCCCGCCGGATACGACCAGCGTCAAAAACGGCGGCTCCAGTTCCGGATGCGCCACTAAATTTGCATACATATGTCCTTCCATATGGTGTACCGCCACAAGCGGTTTGCCCGCCGCATAGGCCAGCGCTTTTGCCGTCGCGACCCCGACGAGCAGCGCCCCGACCAGTCCCGGCCCCTGCGTAACCGCCACCGCATCGACCTCCTGCAGTGTCGTGCCCGCTTCGTCCAACGCTGCCATCACGACCGGCAACACATCGCGAATGTGGTGCCGCGAGGCGATTTCCGGTACTACGCCGCCGAATTTGCGATGCACTTCCACCTGTGTCGCTATCGTATCCGCCAGCACATGACGGCCGTCCTCCACGACGGCGGCGGAAGTTTCGTCACAGGATGTTTCCAAAGCCAGAATCTTCATGCCGTACCTCCGAAATCCCGCGCCATGAGGTAGCCGTCCTCCCGCGATTGCGTATAGGCGTCCGGTCGTTCGGCGCGAACGGTAAAGCCGTGTTTTTCGTACAGAGCACGTGCCGCCGCATTGCTCTTTCGCACTTCCAAATGCATGTAAACGGCGCGCCGGTCGCTCGCTTCCGTAACGGCGCGCAACAGTAACTGTTCCGCTATCCCGCGCCGCCGGTATGCTGCTGCCGTCGCAATACGCAACAGCTGCACTTCATCGGCGACGAAACGCAGGGAAATATAGCCCGCAAGCGTATTCCCGATCATTCCGACGAGCACACAGCCCGGGCCGTCCAGCACTTCCTTACGCAAAACGGCCGGCGACCAGGGATCCGGAAACGCCAACCGCTCCAATTCTTCCAAAGCGGGCAAGTCCGCCGAGATAGCGGTGCGAATATCTATTTTTTGCATTGTCTCGCCTCCCACAGCACTTCCGCCTCACTGCGCCGAATATAGTTCGGCAGCAAACCAATGATATCGTCCTCGCCGCGGCGCGCCCATTCCGCGGCGGCATATTGCGCCACCGCCGCCGCTCGCACGCTTCGCTGCGCGACCGGAGCGACCAGGCCGCCCGCCGCGCGGATTTCCTCCGCATAGAGTTCCGCGCCCTCGCCGACACAGAGCGGTGTCGTTCCCGCCGCCCGTTGCGCCGCACACCAAGTGTCGATGGCGACCACCTGCGGCTCGCCCGCGATGAGCGTCTCGCCCTGCCAGGTTCCCTCCAACAGGTAGACATTGCGCTTCTGCGCGTCCAATAACGCCGCCAGCGGTACCGCCGCATTCGCATAATTATACAGCAGCGCCCGCAAGGTATCCACGCCGACCAGTTTCCAACCGCGGGCGAACGCCAATGCCTTGGCCGTCGCCAAACCGATCCGCAAGCCTGTGAACGAGCCGGGCCCCGTCGTCACCGCGACCCCCTCGATCGTATCCATAGCCGTGCCGGCCAGCTGCAGAACCGTGTCGATATGCCGCACCAATTGTTCCGAATGCGTCCGCCTGCGGCGAACGGTAAGTTCCGCGATGACCTGTGTCTCCGTCGCCACTGCCACCGTAGACGCATTCCCGGATGCGTCAAGCACCAGCCAAATCATGTGCCACCTCTTCCAACCAACGTTCCGCCGCCGGTGTGTTTGCCGTAATCCGAATCCGTCGCGTCACCGGATCGATGACCGTTATTTCCACCTGTACCGCCTGCAACGGCAAGACCGCGGGAAATTTATCCGCCCACTCGACCAGTGTCACCCCCGAGCGGCCGAATTCCTCGAAACCGATGCCGTATAATTCCGCCTCGTCTTCCAAGCGATACAAATCAAAATGATGAAAGGCGGACGTGTCCGTTTCATATTCGTTCAGAATGGTAAAGGTCGGGCTGACTATTTCCGCCGCCAAACCCAAACCGGCGGCGACACCTTTCGCCAGATGCGTCTTGCCGGCGCCGAGTTCGCCCCGCACGGCCAAGTACAGCCCCTCGAATGCGTGCCGCCCCATGCTCTCGCCGAGCCGCCGTGTCGCTTCCGCCGAGCGCCCGATATATTCCCAAGACCTCATGCCTTCCTCCTGAAATGATTGTACCCGCACGCGGGCAATTCTTCCGCCACGCCGTCGCGCAACAAACGCACGCCCGGCTCCGTCGTCGTGTAACCGATTTCATACATGCCCGCAGGCACCGCCGCCTGCGCCGGCAAGGTGCCGACCAGCGCAAAATCCTCGCCGCCGTGGAGCACCGCCGCTTCCGCCTCGATACCGAGTTCCGCCGCAGCCGCCGCTAATTCGTCCTCCCGGGGTAGCCTCGCCGCCTCGATGACCATCCCGACACCCGACGCCGTTGCAATTTCCGCCAGCTCCGAGCTCAGTCCGTCGCTGATGTCGTTCAGTGATGTAGCTCCCGCCGCACGCAATACTTGTGCCGCTGCCAGTTCCGGCACCGGCCGCAAAAACGCCTGCAGTGCCCACTGCGGCTCGCGCTTGCCCGTTTCGGTACAGGCCAGTCCCAGTGTCGCCCAGCCGGTCGGCCGGCTCAACACGATCTTTTCTCCCGGCCGTGCCCCGCTGCGGCAAACAGCCGCCCCCGTTCGCACCGTGCCGAGTGCCGTCACATTGATCTGTACGCCGGCTTCGCTCCGCACCGTATCGCCGCCGAGCAGGACACCGCCGTACCGGCGCAAGGCGCTGCCGATTCCCCGGTACAACGAGAGGGCGGACTCCCGCGAAAAATCCGCCGGCAACGCCACCGCGCAGAGAACACCGACCGGCTGTGCCGCCATGGCCGCCAAATCGCTGTAGTTCACCGCCACGGCTTTGTAGCCGATATCTTCCCAGCTTGCCGTCGTCCGGCGGAAATGCCCGTTCTCCACCAGCATATCCGTAGTCGCCACCAGCTCCGTTCCGAACGGCGGCTGCCATACTGCCGCATCATCGCCGTTCGCCACGCGCACGCCCGCCGCCTCCAGCGGACACAGCGCACGCAGCTCCTCCAGTAAAGCGAACTCATCCGTGATCCGAGTCATCTTTTCACCGCCTCATTCCTTGTGTCTATTTATTTTAACACAATGCCGCCCCACATCCTAAGCATCCGGCTGCGGCAAAATACACCGCAACCCGAATCGGGAACGCAGCAACTTGTGCTGCTCCCGTTTCCGTCGGAACGGGTAATAAAAAAGAGGACATCGTCCTCTTTTTATCTTTATTTCTCTGTTATCAGATCCGCTCGCCGTGTCAACGGCTCACTCAGATCCATGTGGCCGTCGAGCGTTGCAATCGTTTCGTCATTCACTGCAAAACGCACCGACTTGATCTCCGGGAATTCCGTCAGCGTGTTCACCGTCATATACACGCGCAGAATTTCTCCGAGCGAGCCGCCGAGATTCCGCCGCAGGCCTTCATTGAAACGCACGGTTGCCGTGCCGCTGTCACCCGCCACAGTCACGCCCAGCACCTCGGTATCCTTGCTCCAGAGCGGGTAGGCTTCCGCCGCGTCCGCTTTCAACATCTCTGCCACCGCCCGTTGCGGTGTGGCTTCCGCCACCGGCACTTCCACCTTGAGCGGTCGGACATGCTCGGCATCCTCCGCGGCCAGGTACACCGTCAGCATCTTCGTTGCCGCTGCGGGCGGCTGCTGCGGCGGGGTCGGCGCGGAAGGCTTGTCCTGCGTGCAACCGGCCGCCAGGACGAGCAATACCGTCATTGTCAGTAACCAAACTAATTTGCGCATCCCGTCCTCCTTACTGCGCATGTACCGACGCCCGGTCAAAGTATACTTCGAGACCGCGTGCCAGCGCTTCCGCTAACGATTTCTGAATTTCTTTTTTCTGCAATAAACGCTCTTCCTGCGGGTTGGACAGGAATCCCAATTCTACCAGCGCCGCCGGCATCGTGGAATTTTGCAGCAGGTAAAAATTCGCCTGCCGCGTGCCGCGATCCCCGAAGTTCGGCCGGTCGCGAACCAGCTCCTCATGCAAGGCCTCCGCCAGAATGGAATCGAAATAGGTCGTGGGTGAATAGTAGGCGGTAATCCCGTTCACGTCCGGCCGCACGAACGAGTCGATATGGATACTCAAAAACACATCCGCCTGCGCCCGTTCCGCCACATCGACGCGCGCCTGCAGTTCTTCCACATCCGAAGCATGCGGCCGCGCCACATCGCGATCCGTGTCCCGTGTCAGAATGACGCGAGCGCCTTTTTCTTCCAAAATCGGCTTTAAGTACTTGGCAATCGGTAACGTAACGTTTTTCTCGTACACATTATTGGGTGAAATGGCGCCTGTATCGCTTCCGCCATGCCCCGGATCCAGCACGATCGTTTTGCCTTTCAAACCGCTTGTAATTTTGAATGTCGGCGCTTGCACCGCCTTCGGCACATCAATTACGATACGATACGGCTTGTTATTTGCCGGATCTTTTTTCAACGGGAACACTTTGACGGCATTCTTCGACAACGCCTGCGGAAAACGCATCACAACGCGCAAATCCCGCTTGCGTTGCTCGATATGCAGCGACGAGAGCATCTCCGGATTGGTCGTATAACTGCCCTTCGCTTTGCTCCCGTCCGTCTTGGCCAGCGTGACTTCCAACGTTTTGCCGTCTTTACTCAACACCGCATCGACGGACGGCAACGCATCCACATCGAATACCAATCGCACGAAGGGAATCCTCGCATCATTACGGGTGACCCAACGAAAACTGTCTACCGTTGCGGCCTGTACCGGCAAATTGCCGAGCAGGATCAGAAACAGAGCCAAACACCCGAACAAATATTTTCGCACGCTATCACTTCCTTTGCTGGATACTGCTATACTGCAAGATATCTTCCATTATAGCATCTGTAGCACCGGTAGCCATTAAGTCATTCTGAAAATATCTTTCATTTCCGCTGTCTTTTTCTTTCCGCTTGCGGCGGCATTTCCGTTTGCCGGCGTACCTGACGCGCCAGCTCTTCCGCTTCCCGCCGCAATTCCTCCGTCCGTTCGGCGGCCAAAGTGACCCGGATCTGCACGACATCCCCTTCCCGCACATCGGCCGGCAACCACTCTCTCGGCACGTCGGTCAGCCGCTCATTTTCCTCCGCCAGCATCGCCCGGTCACCTGCCAGACGATCCACTACCGCTTCCGTTTCCCGCATGGTATTCTCCTTCGATATGAATCTTCGTGCCGTCGGTGCGAATGGTCACCGTACCGTCACGATCCGTTCGATAGATCGGTATATTTCGCTTCATCAAACGCTCCATGACCGGCTCATGCGGCACGCCGTACGCATTGCCCCGCCCGCAGGAAATCACGGCGTATTGCGGCCGCACCGCATGCAGAAATTCCTCCGTGGAGCTGGTTTTGCTGCCGTGATGCCCCACTTTCAGCACCGTCGAGCGCAGTTGTCCCTGTACGCGCCGCAGCATATCCCGTTCTTCTTCCTTCTCCGCATCGCCGGTAAACAGCATGGTGAAATCGCCGTAGACCAGACGCACGATCACCGAGTTGTTATTGTGATCCGGCAAACCTTTCTTCTTGATTATTTCCTGCGGCGCCAATACCTGTAAATACGCACCGTTGCCGATGTCAATCCGCATCCCGCTGCGCGCCGTCGTCAGCGGCACGTTCTTCTCCGCCAGCAACCGCAGGAAGGTGCGATAGGTCGCCGTGGTGTGCGGCACGCCGTTATCCCATGCTGTACGCACCGGCACTTGCCGCAACACCGTATACGCCCCGCCGATATGATCGCTGTGGGCATGGGTGATGAGGAGGTGTTCCACTTCCTTTATACCGTATTTCCGCAAATACTTCGCCAAGTTCTCCCGCTGATCCACATCGCCCGTGTCGATTATCGTCCACTTGTCTCCGGCCTGAATTAAAATGGCATCGCCCTGACCGATATCCAAGCAGTGAATTTGCAATTCCGTCGCGGAACCGGCCGCATTGCCCTTCAGCCACTCGCCCGGCGCCCCGCCGGAAGGGATTTTCGCCTGCAGATTGCATCCGAGCAGGATGCTGCAGAGGAGCAGCGCCCCCAGGCACAACAGGCCGAGGCGCCGCCCGATTCTATTTGTCATTCCGTCCTCTCCGTTCCGAGCACCGTCCCCAGTGCCGCGCCGATCTCTCCGGCCAAAAACCCGTAGCCGCGCGAGCGCGCCAAGTAGTCACCCGCCGCCCCGTGCCAACACACGCCGTAGGCTGCCGCATCAAATGGCGAAAACCCCCGCGCCGCCAACGCGGCGATAATGCCGGTGAGGGTATCGCCGCTGCCGGCGGTCGCCAAGCCCGGGTTGCCGGTCGTGTTCACCCGACACAACCCGTCCGGCCGGGCAATGAGTGTCGCCGCCCCTTTGAGTACCGCCGTACAACCATAGCGCGCGGCCAACTTTCGTACCGCCTGCAGTCGATCCGCCGCCGCTGCCGCCGGCTCACCGAGCAGACGGCTCCACTCCCCGATATGCGGGGTGAGGATGCAGTTTTCACCGAGTACGTCCGTTTCCTCCCGCAAGAAGTACAGCGCATCCGCATCCAGCACTCGGATGCCTTTGCACCGCTTCAACAGCCGCCGCAGCCATGCGCCCGTTTCCTCGCTGCGACCGATACCGCAGCCGATCGCGACCGCATCGTACAGATCCCAATCGACAGCCGCCAAGTCATCGCCCTGCAGCCGATCGCCCGTTCCGACACCCTGCACCATGAGCTCCGGCACCCGTCCGGCCAGAGTCCGTGCCACCGCTTGCGGCGTGTAGAGCGTTACTTTCCCCGCCCCGGCTCGCAATGCGGCCTGTGCGGCCAACAATGCCGCGCCTTCCATGCCGACCGATCCCGCGACTACCGCCACATGCCCTTGTGTGCCCTTGTGTGCATCCCGCGGTCGCGCGGCCAACAGCGGCCGTATCGTTTCCCAATTCACTGCTTCCTGTGCGGGATGAAAATCGGGCGGCAGCGGCAAGGCCAACGGCAATGTCACCGTCTTCATGTGCGGATATGCGTGCAAGCCGACTTTCGCCGCGGCCAATTCGAGCGTACAGTCCGCCTGCAAGGCTCCCGCCGCGGCCGACCCCGTGTCCGCCTGCACCCCCGCCGGCACATCCAGCGCCGCCACCTGCCAATCGCCCGCCGTCCGTCCCGCTTCGATCGCGGCAAACCAAGTCGGGAGTGGCTCGCGCAATGCCCCCGCCGCGCCGATCCCGATGATACCTTCCACGATCAGATCGCTGCCCGCCAGGATCGCCTCCGGCACCATATCCGCCGTGCACACTTCGCCGCCACAGGCGCGGTACAGCGCCGCATGCAGGCGCGCGGCCTCCGTTCGCGGTGCGCCGAACGCCGCCACCCGCACCCGAAAACCGGCCTGCTTTGCCAAGCGCGCGACGACATAGGCATCCGCGCCGTTATTTCCCGCGCCCGCCAAAATCAGCCAACGGCGGCACGCCGCGTATTCCTCTGCCAGGTACGCAAATGCCCGCGTACCGGCTTCCGCCACCGTTACGCTTGCGGGAATCCGCAATTCATCGTGCCAATAGTGTTCGAGCCGGCGCATTTCGTCAATTGTCAGTAACATCCTGTCCTCCCCAAAGCACGACACCGGCCACGGCATACCTCTTCTCATGACTGATGGAAATCGTCGCTCCGCTAATCCCCTTGGCCGCCGCCCGTTCCGCCAGCACACCGTACAAATGCAGTTGCGGTGCGCCCTGTTCCCAAGTAACTTCCGCATCCCGCCATTTCGCCCCGGCAAAACCCGTGCCCAAGGCCTTCACCGCCGCCTCCTTGGCCGCAAAAATCCCCGCCAACGAGGCCGCTTCCATGGCGCCGCGCTGCTTGGCATGAGCTAACTCGCCCGCCGTGAACAAGCGTTCCCGCAAACGTGCATGCCGGCACATGGCCGCCGCCAGACGTTCAATTTTGACCAAATCCGTTCCGTAATACAGCTTCATTTGACTCATTTCCTCTTTTACTATTGCTAAGCGGTGCTGTTTGTGATAAAATTTTATAGTATTAGATAGTAACACGAAGGAGGTGACACCATGCCGCAAATCAAAGCCAATATCAAAAGCATGAAGCAGGATGCCGAACGCCGCGCGCAAAACACGGCGACCAAATCGCGTATTCGCACTGCGACGAAACGCACCATCGAAGCCATCGAATCCGGCGACCACGATGCTGCTAAGGCCGCGTATGCCAATGCAACGCGCATTATCGACAAGGCAGCCTCCAAAGGTGTGATTCATAAGAACAACGCAGCGCGCAAAAAATCGGCATTGCATGCTCGTCTGAAAGCAAACGACGCGGAATAAAAGCTACTTCGGTAGCTTTTTTTATTTCCGCTTTACACACGGCACGCAGGTGTCTTTTTTATTCCAGCCGCTCGTAAATCAGCGGCGGCTCGACAGCCCCTTCGCCCAAGACGAAAGCGCGCCGCAAACCGTCCTCGTACCCCCGAAGATCCGCGCCCGCTTTGCCGTAAATCGTCAGCAGCAAATCACCGCGCCGGACATAGTCGCCCGGTTGCGCCGCCAGTGCCAGCCCCACTTGCGGATCGATGCGATCCCCCTTCCGGCGGCGACCCGCTCCGAGTGCCAACCCGGTTCGCGCCAGCAGCATGGCATCGATATCGCTCACGTAGCCGTCGGCAAGCGCCGTGACCTCGTACACATTCGTCCGCTTCGTCAGCGGTTCGCGACCGAGCCGTTTCGTCTCGCCGCCTTGCGCCGCAAGCCACCGCTCGAAACGCTCCATCCCGCGACCGTCCGCCAACGCCTGCGCGGCGATCGCTTCGCCCGTCGCCGCATCCTCGGCCACCCCGGCAACCGCGAGCATCGCGCCCGCCAAGGCCAGTGAGAGTTCCCGCAAACGCCGATTCCCGCCGCCCTGCAGCACCTCCACCGCTTCGTCGATCTCGAGACTGTTCCCGACGGCGCTGCCCAAAGGCAGATTCATGTCGGTGACGAACGCCGTCATCCGCCGGCCGGCTTCCCGTCCGATCGCAACCATTAATTCCGCCAACAGTTCCGCTTCCCGGCGCGACTGCATGAACGCCGCCCGGCCGCACTTCACATCGAGGACGATGCCGTCCGCACCGCCGGCCAGCTTTTTACTCATAACGGAAGACGCCACCAGCGGCAAACTCGCGACGGTTTCCGTCACATCGCGCAGGGCGTACAGAAGCCCGTCCGCCGGCGCCAATTCCCGCGTCTGCCCGACTACCGCGACCCCGATGTCCCGCACCTGGGCGAAAAACTCCCCTTCCGTCAGATCCGTCCGCAGCCCCGGCACCGCCTCCAACTTGTCCAACGTACCGCCCGTGAAACCGAGCCCGCGCCCGCTCATCTTGCCGACATAGCCCCCGCAGGCCGCCACCAACGGCGCGATGATCAAGGTCGTCGTATCCGCAACGCCGCCCGTGCTGTGCTTATCGACCGTGCGAAAACCTTCCCGCTCAAACGAGAGCGTGTCGCCGGAATCCCGCATCGCCAGAGTCAGCGCGATCGTCTCGCGGCGGCTGAGACCGCGGAAATAGACCGCCATCAGCCAAGCGGCGACCTGGTAGTCCGGCACATCGCCCGCAACATACGCCCGGATGAACTCCCGAATCTGTTCTTCCGTCAAAGCCTCCCCGTCGCGCGTGGCGCGAAGCACTGCCAAGCTGTCCATATATCCTCCTGTCAAAAAAGGACTGCCTCGGCAGTCCTTTTGCACGCAGCCGGTTACACTCCGGTACTGCCGATTCCGCCCGTACGAATGCCGGTCGCCGCATCTTCGGTCACCAGCAGGTAGCGCGTAAAAATCCCTTGGGCAATCCGATCGCCCTTGTGTACGGTGAAGGGAGTATCCCCCGCATTGTACACGGCAAGCATGATATGCCCTTCATTTTCTTCGTTATTGTAATAATCACTGTCAATGATGCCCGTACCGTTGATCAGCAGCAAACGGTTCCGGATGGAAATCCCCGAGCGAATATAAATCGCCAAGTACTCATCCAGCCCCATAAACGCTTTCAACCCGGTCGGAATCAAGGTAACCCGTCCCGGTTCCAGCACCGCATCGGCGGCACTTGCGATATCATAACCGGCACTCTCCGAAGTCTTGCGTTCCGGCAGATGAATATCCTGCTCCGCAAACTCGGACACCACTTCAAAACCGCGTAAGGCTTCCATTACTTCTTCTCCGCTTCCCGCTCCGCTTTCAACAAGGCTTTGCGCGACAAATTGATCCGTCCCTGTTTGTCGATCTCAGTGACCTGTACCATGATCTCGTCGCCGACCTGCACCACATCTTCCACTTTTTCGACCCGTTCCCGAGCCAATTGGGAAATATGAACCAGACCTTCCTTGCCCGGCAAAATCTCGACAAACGCACCGAATTTCATTAAACGGGTGACCTTGCCCATGTACACTTCACCCGGCTCCACTTCCTTGACCAGGCGCTCGATCAGCTCGACCGCTTTCTTGCCGCCTTCGCCGTCCACGGAAGCGATGTAGACCGTGCCGTCTTCTTCGATATCGATCTTGACGCCGGTTTCATCAATGATCTGATTGATCATCTTCCCGCCCGGTCCGATTACCGTGCGGATATGATCGACCGGGATCTTCATGGTGATGATCCGCGGCGCATACGGCGAAAGCTCCGCCGCCGGTTCCGCAATGCACTCATGAATCTTGCCGAGGATGAAGATCCGACCTTCATGCGCCTGCTGCAATGCCGACTCCAAAATCTCGCGCGACAGACCGTCCACCTTGATATCCATCTGGATCGCCGTCACGCCTTTGGCCGTGCCTGCGACCTTGAAGTCCATATCGCCGAGCGCATCTTCCATGCCCTGAATATCCGTCAAAATGGTGTACGCATCGCCGTCTTTTACCAGCCCCATCGCCACCCCGGCGACCGGTGCTTTGATCGGCACGCCCGCCTGCATCAGCGACATCGTACTGCCGCAGACACTGGCCATCGAGGACGAACCGTTTGATTCCAAAATCTCGGAAACGACACGCAGACAATACGGGAATTCCTCCTCGCTCGGAATGACCGGCAGCAATGCCCGTTCCGCCAAGGCGCCGTGACCGATTTCACGCCGTCCCGGGCCGCGGGTCGGGCGTGTCTCGCCGACACTGTACGAAGGGAAATTGTACTGGTGAATATAGCGTTTTTCCGTTTTTGCCGTGACATCGTCGATGATCTGATTTTCCGACAACGGCGCCAGCGTCGTCACCGTCAGCGCCTGCGTCTGCCCGCGCGTAAACAGCGCCGAGCCGTGCACCCGCGGCAACAGGCCGACTTCGCAGGAAATCGGTCGGATCTCGCTGAGCCCCCGGCCGTCCGGACGCACCTTGTCGATCGTGATCATGCGGCGCACGATCTGCTTCGTCAGCTTGTCCAGAGCCGCCCGTACATCGCCGATCTGCTCCGGATATACTTCTTCAAAATGTTTCTGCGCTTCTTCCTTGACTTCGTCCATCAAGGCTTCCCGCACCTGCTTGTCTTCGTGGAAAATCGCCTTACGCAGGTTCTCCGCCGCATACGCTTCCACCGCCGCGGTAATATCTTCCGGCACCCGGTGAATGTCGTACACGCGTTTTTCCTTGCCGACTTTCGCCGCGATTTCCTCCTGGAACGCGACGAGCCGCTTGATTTCCTCGTGCCCGAACATAATGGCGTCGAGCACCGCTTCTTCTTCTACTTCCTGCGCGCCGCCTTCCACCATGAGAATGGCTTCTTTCGTGCCCGCAACCGTGATGACCATGTCCGCGCCTTCGCTTTGGGCAAGCGTCGGATTGATCACGAATTCGCCCGCCGTGCGCGCCACTTTTACACCGGCGATCGGCCCGTCAAACGGAATTTCCGAAATCGAGAGCGCGGCGGATGCGCCGAGCATGGCCGCCATTTCCGGCGCATTGTCCTGATCGACGGAAAGCACCGTCGCCACGACATGCACGTCATGCCGCACGCCTTTGTCGAAAAGCGGCCGAATCGGGCGGTCAATCAGGCGCGCATTCAAAATAGCCGATTCGCCCGGGCGACCTTCCCGCTTGATAAACCCGCCGGGGATTTTCCCGACCGAATATAATTTTTCTTCATAATCCACCGTCAGCGGAAAAAAGTCCGCCCCTTCCCGCGGCTTGCCGGATGCCGTCGCCGTAACCAATACGGCGGTATCACCATACCGCACCATCACGGCCCCGCCGGCCTGTTTCGCATACTTGCCGGTCTCCACCGCCAAGGGACGGCCGCCGACTTCTGTCCTGAACACCTCGTTCATGTTTGATTCCTCCTGTTTTCTTTATCTATAACAGTATTATTATCAATTAAAAGCACGACAAAGTCAAGCGTTCTCCCCGTCCGGCTCCTCCTGCGTCCAGACATTGCCGCGAATATAGTTGCGGTCAACGACCAGGGAGATCCGATATTCCGGATGGCGCAAACGGATCGTGTCGCAGATCCAACGGAAAATTTCTTCGTCCCGCTCGCGCGTCTCATCGCCGACGGAGACATCGAAATGAACCCGCCAGCCGTACGAGCGCCGATCCGCAAAGAAATCGTGCACATTCCAGCTCGGGTTGATTTCCGCCACCATCCGGCGCACTTCATTTTCCACCAACGCCGCTTCGGGGTCGGCCACATTGCGCGGGTCGATATGCACCGTCACCTGCGCCCGGTATTTGTCCTGCACCGCCCACTCGATATAGTCCGCGATCCGATGCGCGCCGAGCAGCCCCATCCGGCTGTCCACTTCCACATGAAAACTGATGAACCGCAGCCCGGAGCCGTAGTCATGCACGATCAGGTCATGCACGCCCTCCACCTCCGGCAAGGAACGGATATACGCCAGCATTTCCCGCTCCTCCTGCTCGCCGATGCGCTTGCCGAGCAATTTGTTCACGCCGCGCGTGAGTATCGTCCAGCCCGT
Source organism: Veillonellaceae bacterium (assembly GCA_022771805.1). Taxonomy (GTDB): domain Bacteria; phylum Bacillota; class Negativicutes; order Veillonellales; family Negativicoccaceae; genus JALELM01. The sequence continues at coordinate 28,321 of JALELM010000003.1, forward strand.
ATAGAGCAGCGCCAACGCCACCATCGCACCGATATAGGCATCAATCTGCCAGGTGAACAGGAACTGCGCCGCAATCGACACGAGGACGGAAATCGTCAGAAGCATATCCGAATAGGCATCCGCCGTCAGCGCCGTCACCAAGTCCGAGTCCGTCCGCGCCGCCAGCCGCCGGAAAAAAGCGATCAGCCCGAGCTGCACGAGAACCGAACCGATCAATACCCCCAGCAGCACCGGCTCGATGACCAGGTACTGCGGGTGAATGATCCGATCCCAAGCCTCCATGGCGACCCGGAGCCCGGCGTACAGAATGATCGCGCCGATGACCCCCGTCGCCACATACTCGATCCGCGCCTGCCCGAACGGATGCCGCCGGTTCGTCGGTTGCGCCAACAGGTACAGCGACAGCGCAATCATGACGGAACTGCCGATATCCGTCAAATCATGCACGCCGTCCCCGATGACCGCGACCGAGCCGAACCAGTACCCGAGCCCGATTTTCGCCCCCGCCAGAGCGGCCTTGATCAGCGTATAAACCGCCAACATCCAGCCGAGCAAACGAATATTTTTTTGCTGCTGCATAATCCCCTCCATAGAAAAAACGTCCTGCCGCCGGGAATACGACAGAACGCTCCGTTATTCAGTCTTGTTGCGTTTGTTTCTGATAAAATTCTTCAATATCAATTTGATTCAGCGTGTCTTTCAGTGCGATCAGCTCGTCCTTTGTCAAAGTCAAGCCCTTCGTCATTGCCTGATACTCGCTGTCCCAGCCCCGCAAATCGAATTTCGGCTGCCGTCCGTTCCAACTCGTAAAGGTCAGTTCTTTCTTCCAACCGTCGCGATTGGTGGATAATACGCCGAGCACTTCCATAATTTCAAAGTTAATTTGTGCCATCTGCCCACACCTCATTGTTAAATTTTCAAATACATGTGTATCATAGCATTCTCGCCGCCGGCCTGTCAATCATACCGCCGCCGGCAGCGGGGCACGCTGCACCGTTTTGCTCGCCCGCGAGCCGCTTACTTCACCTCGCCGGACTCATCCCGCCACCAGACGATACCCTCCGTCCGCGGCAATACGGAAGCGTGGAAGCGCGGCTTTTCGATCCCCGCCCGCCGCTGCCGCAAATAATCCTGCAGCGCGACGAATGTCTGCCCGCCGAGCGCCGCAATGGCGAGAATATTCGTGATCGCCATCAACGCCATGAACAGATCCGCCATATCCCAGACGAGTTTGAGCTCGGCGATCGAGCCGACGAAAATCATCACGCCGACGGTCGCCCGGAACAGATTCAGCCACAGCTTGTTGCGACTGATGAAGCCGATATTGATTTCTCCGTAATAATAGTTCCCGACAATCGAGCTGAACGCGAACAGAATGATGAACACCGCCAGCGCCCCGCGCGCCCATTCGCCGAGGAACAGCGCCAAATCGTGCTGCATCAGCGCGATGCCCGTAAGCCCCGCTTCCTGATAGTCGCCCGTGCAGAGAATGATGAACGCCGAAGCCGTGCACACGATCATCGTATCCACGAACACGCCGAACGCCTGCACCAAGCCCTGCCGCACCGGATGCTCCGTATCCGCCGTCGCCGCCGCATTCGGTACCGCGCCCATCCCCGCTTCGTTGGAGAAAAGGCCGCGCTTGATCCCCGCCATAATCGCCGCACCGAAACCGCCGCCGAGCAGGGCATCCGTGCCGAACGCATTGGCGAAAATGGACACGACTACCTCAGGCAACCGGTCGATATTCACCAAGGTCACCCAAACAGCCGTAAAAATGTAAATTGTCGCCATAATCGGCACGACCCACTCCGTCACCTTCGCCACGCGCGTAATGCCGCCGAAAATGACCGCCAGCGCAAACAGCGTTACGACGAGCCCGGTCGTCGCGGGGTTCAGCCCGAACGCCGATTCCAGTGACAGCGCGATCGTGTTCGCCTGGACGGAATTGAAGATCAGCCCGTACGTGACGGAAATCAGCACCGCGAAAAAGATCGCCGCTTTCGGCCGTCCGAGACCGTTGCGAATGTAGTACGCCGGGCCGCCGCGGAAACCGCCTTCCGGCAAAGGCACCTTGTAGATCTGCCCCAAAGTCGACTCGACGAAACCGCTCGCCGCCCCGATGAGCGCGATCATCCACATCCAAAAGACCGCGCCCGGGCCGCCCGTCACGATCGCGATGGCAATCCCCGCAATATTCCCGACACCGACGCGGGAAGCCGTGCTGACGCAAAATGCCTGGAACGAAGATATATGCCCGTCCTTCGTCCCCGCGCCGATGCCGTCCTTCAAAACGCGGAACATCTCGGGCAGCATGCGAACCTGCACCGCCCCCGTCCGCAGCGTAAACCAGAGTCCGACCGCAATCAGCATAATAATCAGTACATACGACCACAAAATGTTATTGGTTTGATCGACAGCCTGCCCCAATAACGTGCTCCATGTCGTAAATGCGTTCATACCGTTCCCTCCTGTGAAAAAGTCTTTTGCTTATTATACTACAGAGATACCGAATTACTATCGTCCGCGCGCGTAAAAACGAATACTTTTTCGATTGACAACGATTTCACGCTCACGTAAGATATAGATAGCCGTTCGCCTGTTTTCCCGCCGCGGAGCGCGGAAACCGGAGCGGTTCTTCTTGTGTATGATTTGTTATTTCTATCCATAATATGCTTAATTTTTATTTTCATCGTTTCGTATCGGAGTGATCGCCTTGATTACCAATATGTTCCCCGCTTTCCGCGAGACGCAATTCCGCCGCTTTTGGCTCAGCCAATTCGTCGCCCTGAACGGCCTGTGGATGCAGCTCACCGCCCAGCAATGGCTCGTCTATTCGCTGACCGGCTCGCCCCTGCTCCTCGGCCTGCTCGGCGTGGCGCAATTCGGCCCGCTGCTGCTCTTTTCGCTGCCCGCCGGCGTCTTCGTCGACCGCTGGCCGAAGCGCACGATCCTGCGCGCGACCCAGACAGCCTACATGCTGCAGGCTGCGACTCTGGCGTTGCTGGTATTTACCGGTTGGGTGAACTACTACAATGTCCTGGCGCTCGCCTTCCTGTACGGCTGTATCCAAACGGTCGACTCTCCCGCCCGCCAGGCGTACATCCCCGACCTCGTTCAGCCGATACATTTGCGAAGCGCGATCGGTCTCAACTCCGCGAACTTCAACGCGGCGCGCATGATCGGCCCCGCGCTCGCCGCCGTCCTGATGGCGAAATTCGGTGCCGGCTGGCTCTTCCTGCTGAATGCGCTCTCCATGCTGCCGGTGCTTTGGGTGTATTGGCAGCTGCCCGTCCCCGGCCTTGCCGTACACACCGCGGCGCGCGAAAATGTCCTGCGGGAGATCCATGCCGGCATTTACTTCGTCCGGCACAACTTCCCGGTCGCCGCCGCCCTCATCGCGATGGCGATCATTTCCATGCTCATCATGAATTACAACGTCATTTCGCCGGTTTATGCCGACCGCGTCCTGCACAGCGGCGTCACCGGCTTCGGTCTGGTCAATTCGGCGATCGGTGTCGGCGCCTTCACCGCCGCGATCCTGACCGCCGCAGGCAATACCTCCGAACCCGCTGCCCGTTCGGTGTTCGGCAGCGGTCTGGCCGCCGTCCTGATCCTCGCCCTGCTCAGCCTGATCGACCATTTCTACCTCGCATTGGCCGCCTTCGCCGCGTTCGGTTTTTGCAACCTGCAGTTCATCATCAATGTTAATACCACCGTGCAGATGCATTCCACTTCCGAATACCGCGGCCGGGTACTCTCGCTGTACACCCTCCTCTTCCTCGGAGCGACGCCGCCCGGCAACCTGCTGACCGGCTCGGCGATCGAGCACCTCGGTGTCCGCGCCGGTATGCTGACCTGTGTCATGCTGGCGCTCCTCTGCTACCTGCCCCTGCTCGTCTCCGTCATTCGCCACCTGCGCCGCAATCCGGACGCCTTCACCGTCCCCCCGCATGAAGCCTGACACATTCGCTCCGCTCCGGCGGAGCATTTTCTTTGGCCTCCGCCGAAAAACGGCAAAATAAAAAAGACGCAACCGCGTCTTTTTTTCTCGCTCACAACAGGAAGTACAGGCAAGTGCACACCGCCAAGCCGAAACGATAATACGCAAAGGCCGACAGCGTCGAACGATGCAGGAAGCCCAGCACCCAGACGACCGAAGCATACGCCACGGCAAACGCCGTCACGAAACCGACCGCAAACACGCCGAAATCGCTCCAATCGAGATAGCGCCACACTTTCAGCAAGTCATACAGACAGGCGACGCACATCAGCGGCACCGCCATGATGAACGAAAAGTCCGCCGCCGCCTTGCGCGACACGCCGATCAGCATCCCGCCGGAAATCGTCGAACCGCTGCGAGAAAAGCCCGGCCAAAGCGACAAGATCTGAAACACGCCGATCGCGATCGCCTGACGAGTCGTGATATTGTCCACATAATCCGTATGCAAAGGTATGTTCGCGCGTTCCGCCAGCAGCATCAGCCCCCCGCCGGCAACCAGCCCGATGACGACCGTCTGCCAACCGAACAGATAGGTTTTGATCAGGGAATGCAGCAAGTAGCCGACCGCCATCGCCGGCAACATCGCCAAAAACAGATTATAGAAGGATACGCCGCGCTTTTCCAGCCAATGCTCCCGTTGCACCATATAAGCAAATTTATCCTTATATACCAGCAATACGGCCAAAATAGCGCCCAATTGGATAAAGACCTCAAAAACGGACGCCTTCATCCCGGAAAAGCCGAGCATATCTCCGACAATAATCATATGACCCGTGCTCGACACCGGGACATACTCCGTCAACCCTTCCACGATCCCGATAATCAGAGCCACTAAATACTCGTACATGCTTAAACCCCTTTCAAATAACCGTCCCGCTGCAGCCGTTCCAGCACCTCGCGATCCGTCGGAAATGCCAAGTCCGGACACTCGTCATAATAGAACCAGCCGATACGATCCGCATCGTCGCCCGCCCGCGGTACGCCCGACACCTCACAACGGAACCAGCAGCCGACGCTCAAGGCATCCGGCCGGTGAAAATTCGAATAGACGGCATACTCCGTCGCCGCTTCCACCGTAAGCCCCGTCTCCTCTTTCATCTCGCGCCCCAACGCCGCGCGAACATCCTCGCCCCATTCGATGTGCCCGCAGGGGATGCACCACTTCCCGGCATACGTCTGCCCGACCGCGCGCCGTACCAGCAGGATCCGCCCCGCCTTCTTTTTTCTCCAACCGCCGCCATGGGATTGCGGTAGCACTTCCGCTCGCACCGCGGACAATAGCCGCTGCTTTCGGTGAGCGGCGAGAGCTTCGTGCCGCAAGTCGGGCAATAACACAACCCGTTCATCGTACACCTCCGCTCAAAAAGAAAAGACCGCTTCCGCAGAAGCGGTCCGGCAGACTTCTCAGTCCAGAGTAAGTACGTGCCGCGGCTCTTGGATCTCGTAAGTGAAATAATCTTTTTTGCTGTTGTGTTCCAGGCTCAGCATCTTGCCGTCAAACACACCGCGCCAACCGACGACCAGCACCCGTTCCCGACTCAAATCGCGCAACAGCTGCATCGGTTCCAGACGGAAAATCGGTGCAAAGAGAATTTCCACACTGTCCAGAATGACGACATCGCCCTCGATCGCCCGAAACGCCTGCAGGAAGGAATCCTTCGCTTCGACGGTGCGCGCGTCATGCTCGACTTCAAACAACTTTTCCATCAGCAATTCTTTCGCTTCGACATAGCTCCAACCGCGCGAATGTTCCAGCTCCCGCAACACCTTGCTCTTACCGGAACCGGCACCGCCGACCACGAAAAGAATCTTCTCCTCGAGTTGCTCGACTTCCGCCACACGTGCTCTTACTTCTTCTGCTGTCACCATAGTCATCACGCCCCTACATGTATTGTTGTCTTCATTATAATATACTTCGGCAAAAAATTCCACGCAGAAGCAAAAAATTTACCGCTCGTCGGACACTCCCGTTTCTTGCATTTCCAATCCGTAACGCGCTTCCCGCGGCAGCACCCGGCGAATCGTGCTCGTCGTCAGGATGATATCTTCCGCCTGATCCTTCTCCGTATTCACGACAAATACCAGGTACGCATCCCGCTGCGGCAACGGATAGTAGCACAGCTGCAGCGAATCTTCATTCTGCTCCGCCACGATCGTCGGCGCGCCGTATGCCCGCAGAATCGTCGAAAGACTGTCCCCGAGCGCAATCCCCTTCGCCGTGCTCACATGGTTCGAACGCAAAAACACCCGCTCGGTACGCCCGCTTTCCTTGTCGAGCGTCACGCCGAAATCCGGATACAGCCAGACCTGCACATAATCCTGTTCGATGCGATAATCCCAGTCCGTATACGGCGGCTGCGTGAACACTTCCTGCAGTGCCACTCCCGCAAGCCTCGCCGGCGCGGGCAGCAACGGTGCGGAAGCCGCCGCCGGCTGCGGCGCATACCGCAGCGTGATCGTCTCGATCTGCATCTGACGAATGCGGAAAATGAGCTCCTCCCGGCTCGGTGCCGGTGCTCGGTAGATATAATTCGTCACCCCCGTCTGCGGCTCCCAGCGCACTTCCGTCGGCGCGCCGTAAACGCGAATGATATTCTCGCGACTGTTCCCGACCGCAATCCCGCGCGCGGCCGGATACGCTTCCTTCTCCACCGTCAGCTGCGCCAGTCCCGGCACGGTGCGGATCGGATCGACACCGATGCGTTCCGCGGTCGCCGCATCGTACGGCAGCGACCGCTGCACGCTCGCCGTCACCCCCGGCCAGTACCACTGCGCCGAGCCGTCCCGCTCCACGCGCCGCTCCGGCACGCCGAACGCCTTCTTCAGCGCGGCGAAATCACTCCCCAACGCCACGCCCCCGAGACGAAAATCCGCACTCGTCGGATCGTCCTCCCGAATATCCGCCAACGTCCAGACAAGGTACTCGCCTCGCTCCTCGTTCCGGTGGAGCTCCGCCTTGCCGACGGATGCCGCCGCCTCACCCGTTGCGACTTCGGTCGCCGCGGGAAGTTCCTGCGCTGCGGCCGTTTCCCCTGCCGGCTCCGCTACATTCGTTGTCTCAGCCCACGCCGCACCGCCGACAAGCCAGCCGGCGAGACAGCAGGCGATGAGCCGTATTTGCCATTGTTTCATAGGTCACCTCACTGTCCTTCATTATACAACAGTACCCGCGTCTGTGCTACAATAGAGAAGTAATAGAGAAGTAAGTATGTTTTTTTGTGAATCGCAGTGAACTGAAGGAGGAATTACTATGTGGAAACGTACTCCCGTACTTCGTAAAGCCAATTACCTGGCGGTAGCGGCCTGTCTCGCCCTGCTGCCCTTTGTCGCCGCACCGAATGCAGCGGCAGCTGCCCCCGACACCGCGGCCGTCCAGCGCACAGTCACCGTCGACGGCGTTGCTTCCCGCGACCTCGTCCCGACCCGCGGCCGGCTCTCGTTCGGCATCGTCGGCCAAGCGGCGGATGCCCAGACGGCGAAAGCCGAGTACGACCGGCAAATGAACGAAGTCATCCGTGCGGTGCGCGCCCTCGGCATCAATGAACAGGAACTGCAAACTTCCTCGTTCGCCATCTCGCCGCTGTACAACAATCCGGAAGGCAACCAAGCGCCGAAAATCGTCGGCTATCGCGTTTCGAGCATGCTGACCTATACCACGCGCAACCTGGAAAGCCTGCCGCGCGTACTGGAAGCCGCCGTCAGCGCCGGTGCGAACAACATCGGCGACATTTCATTCCTGACGGAAAGCACGCCGGATATGGATCGCCAACTGCTGCAGGATGCTGTCAACAACGGCAAAACCACGGCGGACACGATCGCCCGAGCCGCCGGTATGCGCCTCGGTAAACTCGTCAGCGCCCAGGTACATCGCCGCTACGAACAGGGCGGTGTCTTGCGCGCCTACGCCGCCAAGGCCGACGCAGCTCCGATCTTCGCCGGCACGCAGCCGGTCAGCGTCACCGTACAGCTGGTATTCGAAATCATGTAACATCCGCAGAGGAGGAGAAGAATGACCGCTTACAGGGAATTGGAACCGAAAGAATTCAGCGCCGCGTTCACCGAGGCGATTCGTCACGGCATTTTCATGACCACCCTCGGCCCCGACGGCCCGAATACGATGTACCTGAACTGGGGCAGCATCGGCTACCATTGGCGCCGCTACTGCTGCACCGTCTACGTGCGCCCTTCCCGCTACACGGCGGAATTGCTCGCCAAGCAGCCGGAATTTACGCTGACCTTGCCGAACACCCCCGCCTTGCGTGAAGCACTCCGCTACTGCGGCCGGCACAGCGGTCGCGACGGAGACAAATTCGCCGCGGCAGGGCTGACACCTGCCGCCGCCCCGCTCGGAGACGTGCCCGTGATCGCCGGTGACAACCTCGTCCATTTCGTCTGTCGCGTACTCTCCGTGCGCGCCACCACGCCCGACGAGTTGGAACCGGACATCTACGACTTCTTCTATGCGGCGGAACCGGAAAACGCACATCGCGCGTACCTCGCCGAAATCCGTCTCGCATACAGCAGCTGATTTTTTCAAGACTAAATCAAGACTAAATAAAACGTGTATTCCGTAAAACGGAATGCACGTTTTATTTTTATCTCCGTGCTGCTTATGCCTTCGCGGCCAGCAATGCCCGGATTTGTTCTTTCAATTCGGCTACTTCCGTCTGCAAGGCCGTTACTTCGTCCTGCAGGACATAGACCGAGGAGATCGGGCCGTCCTGGTAACGTTCCGGCAGCTTGCTGCGTTCGTCGTCGCCGCCGAAGCGCCAGGTCACGCCCGCGTTCACCATCGTATCCGACTTCGCGCCCAACGCGATGCCCGCGTGCCACATCGTCCGTTCGTTCGAGAAGTGCGAGATGCCGAGCGCCACCGCCGACTTGCCTTTGTAGTGGCCGACACCCGCCATGATCTGATTCCGATCGTACGGATCGTACTGCAGCGGTTTCAGCGCCGCCAATGCCGCGCCCATCGCCAGACCGTCGCGGCTTTCGTCGCGCAGGTCGTTCAGATCATGACCCAGGTTGATGACCTGATCACCGAGTTTCGTGATGTTCGTGGTGTTCTGCGCTACCTGCTCATTCGTTGCAAAGAGTTGCGAGCCGTTCACCGCATCCTTGCTGGTCTTGCTGATTTCGCCGTTCGCCACGTCGGTGATCTTCTTATCGCCCGCGTTGATGCCGTCCTTGTTGATGACGACGGCACCCTTGCCTTCCGCATCCGCACCGACGCTGATGCTGTCGATACCGGTGAGATCTTTATTCAGCGCAACCGTGTACTCGCTCTTGCCGTCCGTCTTCGTCACGGTAATGTTGGCGCCTTCCTTCACCGTGGTCGTAGCACCGGCTACCGCCTGGTCGAAGGCCTGCTTCAGCTGACCTTCCGTTGCGGCCTGTCCCGCCCGGTCGCCTTCGCCGTAGCCGGTATCCAGCGTGGTATTGCTCAAGCCCTGAATGACATTGTCCGTGCCATTGATTACTACACCGTCGTCACCGCCGACCTTGATCGTGTCGTCCAGCTTCACTTTGTAGTTCTTACCGCCGCCGGCAATATCTTCGCTTTCCACCTTCACGCCGGTTTTATCGTCTCCCTCAACCGTGACCTTGTTCTCATTGGTCTGTGTTTGCAGATCGGTGATCTGCTTGTTAATGTTGGTGATGTCTCCTTCCACTTTAGTCACTCGTTCATTCGTTGCGTTAAGCTGACTGCCGTTGACCGCATCCTTGCTGTTCTTGGAAACTGCTCCGTCTTTCACGTTCGTGATCGTCGTGCCGCCGGCACCGGCCAGTGTAATCTTCGTCGTATCCACCGTCTTACCGTCCGCCTGCAGATCGTATTTCACGCTGCGATTGCCGGAAGCATCCAATGCATCCAGCTTGTCCTTGATCCCCTGCGCCAGACCGATGGTAACCTTTGGACCGTCTCCTCCGGCGGCCACCTGAACATCAATCTCCTTATCGGCACCAGTAAAGTTCAATACAGGACTGGTGTTCTTCTTCAGCTCTACTTCTTGGGTATTTGTGCCGTTGCTGACCTTGAATTTTGCGCTGATATTCGTGATGGCTGTATTGCCGTTGTTGATGCTATTGGCAATGTTGGTGATTGCCGTGGTGTTGTTGAAGTCCAGCTTCGATACGTCGATGCCGTACTTGATCGTGTTGCCGTCACGTGCTACGGTCAGAGCTTTTTCTCCGTCCTTCACATCGAATACGACTTCGTTACCGTCTTCAATCGTTTCCGCAGCCGTATCACCTTTCGCTTTCAGCTTCCAGCTGCTCATCGTGCCCTTGCCGTCCACCATGGCATTCAACGCTTTCAGCTGCGCCACGTTCACCGCGTCATGATCGTCAATACCGCCGGCCATATTCGTTATGCGCCGGTAGGAAGCTGCCACTTCCGTTGCGGTGCCGTCCTGGGTGATCGTATAGGTCGGGTTGCCGACGGAAACGATGCCCGCCGCTTTTGCTACCTCTTCATTGCTCAGGTACGCTTGCCCGTCTTTTGCGCCGCTTGCTATGGTGCCGCTCCCCAACGCAACACTGGCTTCATCCTGTACCAGCGAATTGGCACCGAGTGCCAAGCCGTTTGCCTTCGTCGCATGAGCACGCGCGCCGAATGCTGCCGCAGAGGCCTCATCCGCCGAGGCGTGCCAGCCCGCTGCAATCGCTTTTTCCGCAAATGTTTTAGCTTGCTTACCCAGGGCTACAGCATAATCGCCCTTTGCAATGGCCGCTATACCGACTGCCAAAGTGTTCGTGTCGTGGGTTTCCGCGCCCGCGCCCAAGGAAGTATTCTGATAACCGAATGCTTTTGCGTTTTGGCCGATTGCCATCGCATTCTGCTCGGTCATTCCGGCTGTTGTCGGTTCTTTATCGTTGACGTCGGGGCCGATTACCAAGCCGTTGCCCGGGACAGAATGATCCCCCGGGCTTGCTGCGGTTTTCGGGCCGACATACGAGTTGGAGCCCAACGCAATGCCGTTGTACCCGGTGCTCGCCACTTCCGCCTTCGAACCGGCCGCCAAACCGCCAAGCTGATTGGATTTCGCCGCGGCGCCCAATGCAATTGCATTACTTACACCGGCTATCGTACTTGTGCCGATGGCGATCGTGTCGGAAGCTTTTGCGGCTGCTTGAGCGCCGATCGCTGTCGATTGACTGCCGGAAGCTTTGCTCAAAACACCCAGAGCGAGACTGTTTCCACCGGAAGCGGCCGTCCAACCGCCCATGGCTACCGCATAGTTGCCTTTTGCAGTTGCATTCGGACCGATGGCAATGGCCACATCGCCCGTAGCACCGTCACCCGCGAAGTTTCCGTCTCCGGATTTCCCCTTGATCGAAACAAAGGGCGTTTTGCGATTCTTCAGGTTCGTAATTTCTGTGGTTACCTTCGTATCCAATGATTTCAGCTGCGCCACGTTCACCGCGTCGGTGTCTTCACTGCCCGCGGACACGTTGGTAATCTGGCGGGTGGCGTCGGCCTTGCCTACGGAGACTGCACCGAGACCCGATTGCCATGCCGTCTTGTCCGCACCGGCGAAGGCTTGTCCCGTGGACGGGTCGTAGCCGAGTACGCCGCTCTTGCGATCTGCGACGGATTCGTCCCCGAGTGCCACGGTCTGCATTTCTTTCGCTACCGCATTCGTACCGAGCGCCATGCTGTAGGCTTTCTGCGTTTCCGCATTGTTACCGATCGTGATGCCCAGCACGTTCTTCGTATCGTTGCCGATGGAAATGCTGTCGCTCAGGAAGGAGTTGGAAATCCGACCGAGAACGATCGATTGATTCCCCACTACATATGTCTTCCCGTCTTCCGCGCCGTTGCCGAAGACAATGGCATCCTGCGCCACGCCACGTTCATTGCCTTTTGTCGCCTTAATCTTCACGGTGCCGGTGCTGTCCACTTCGACGGGCAAGTTCACCAAGTGGAAATCATTGCCCACGGCAATATTATTCGCCCCGGGATTATTCGCCCCGGCTAGCGCCGCCATACGGCCGAGTATGATCGGGCGAGACACGACGTTCCAGTCCAAGATCGCTACGCCGATCCCGATATTGGTTTGTTCGACTTTCTTCGGATCCGTGCCGATTTTGCTGCCCATCAAGATGGTTCGCTTGCCGACGGTGCTCAGATCTGTGCCGACCGCAATGCCCCGCTCTTGAGCTACGGTATTGTTCGTCCCGACGGCAACCGCTTTGTTGGCATTCGCCTCCACCTTATGCCCCAAAGCGACTGTATTTGCCGCAATGGCTTTGGCTTCCGGTCCGATCGCAACGGAATCGTCTCCGGCAGCGCTACTGACACTCTTATTGCTTTTTACGGAAACATAGTCCACCGAATTCGCTGCTTCCGCTTGCAGCGCAAGTCCGCCGACCGCCGCCAAGACGCAGGCCGTCAGCAAAGTGCTGCGCGCTGCGCCGGACACACTGCCGCGATGACTGTGAGCAAGTTCCGATACGACAATGTACATGCCGCGAGTCTTGCTCCAAATCGTCTTGTAGATCTTATTCATATGCCAGATTCCCTCCTATGACAATACAAATGACAATACCAAACTGACAATACAACACCTCGAATGGCTATTTCATATTTAATATACCTCCTTTGTATTATTAGACCATGTCTGTATGGTAAGTTCGTGATTAATAATCTGTAAATGAATCGTAGATTTATCATAAATTTTCTTTCTGTTTATTTTTCTGCCGGAAATTGAGAAAATCCGCCCGCTTTTCAGCATATTCGCATCTCACTCCGAGGACAATCGACAACAAAACCGGCAAGCAAATCGTCAAGCAAAACCTCCGCACATTCCTTTTCCTCGACCATTTTCTTTCTGCCCGGCGATTTCTTTTTCACCGCCGTTTTCTTTTTCACTGCCGTTTTCCCTCACCCCTGCTGCTTTTCGTTCTGTCGGCACGTTCCCGCTCACTCGCCGATTTCCCCTCTCCCCGCCGATTTCCTTTCCGCCCGCCGTTTTCCGTTCTGCCCGCACGATCCCTTTCTCCCGGCACGATCCCTCGCCCCCGCCGATTTCTTTTCCGACCGCAAATTCCCATTCGACCGCCGCATTCCCTCTCGCTCGCACATTCCCTCGCCCCGCTGATTTCCTTTCTGTCGGCAGTGGGACCACGGCGCAGCGGTTAATCAGCGAGTTTTGCATATATCCCACAGTGAAATATAGAATTCTTGGCAGCGGAGCAGTTTCCCTGCGCCGCAGAACACCCTGTACGCCTTTATTTTCGCTGTTTCTCGGCATTTTTCGCGCGTTTGCGTTCTTCTCATACATGATTTGCTTTTACTCCCCGTTTCACATAATCTATATGCAGGCGCGCCAATACAAGAGAAGCTTCGGAAAGACGAAAACAAATGTATAACGATCGAAGTGATGAGGAGTTGGTTGCCGCCGCGCAAGCGGGCAATGCGGCGGCCGCGGACGTGCTTGCCGAGCGGTATCGGCCGCTGGTGTTGTCGTTGGCACGGCGGGAGCACGTGCGGACGGTCGCGGCGGAGATGGCTTCGCTGCTGTGGTCGGAGTTTGTGACGGCGGTGCGGGAATATGATCCCGGGCGCGGTGTGCCGCCGGCGGGCTGGTTTGCTTCGCGCCTGCGCTTTGCTGCTTGGAATGCGTTCAAGCGGTTGCGGCGGCGTTGGCAGCGCGAGGTCTCGGGTGATGATCCGACTTCGCCGCTCGCTTATATGACGGTGCATCCCGATCCGACGGCGCGGCTGGTGCGGCGCGCGGTGCAGCGGCTGCCGGCGAAGCAACGGGCGGTCATTCGGGCGCTGTATTGGCAGGCGGAATGCCGCAAGGATATCGCCGACCGGCTCGGGATTTCGCCGCAAGCGGTGAGTGATCTGCACCGGCGGGCATTACGCAATCTGCGCAGGGCATTGGACGGGGAAGGAATGTCCTGATATACACAGACTGAGTAAGGGAGGTGATCCGACCGCCGAGGTGTCGCTCGGCGGTTTTTCCTGCCGTGGCGGGCGGGCGTTTGCTACGAGTTCCCTTGCCGTATTGTTCGAGTTATCCGATTTTGCCGCGTTTTCGTTTTTTGATTTGTATATTGGCGTTTTCGTTTTCCGTTTATGTTCTCTTTTTCATCTTTCCGCGGTATTTCCGCAAATAAAAACACCTCACTTCGTTTGAAGTGAGGTGTTTTCATTCTTTCGTTTGCTTGCCTTATTCCGTCTGTGCTGTTGCGGCTGCTGTGTCTTCCGCTGCACCGGAGAGGTTCTCCGCAGGCGGTTCCGTCGGTTCCGCCGTGTCCGTGACGGCTGCGGGCTCGCCGAATTCGGCATCCAGGTCGAGTTCCGTCCGCCCCGGTACTTTTTCCGACTGCGGCGGTTGCGGGCGGGTCGCCGGGTCCAGATGGTCGACTTCCACGCTCCGGTAGCCGGTCATGCCGGTGCCGGCGGGGATCAGTTTCCCGATGATGACATTTTCCTTCAGGCCGAGCAAGGGGTCGATCTTCCCTTTGATGGCCGCTTCCGTCAGGACGCGGGTCGTTTCCTGGAAGGATGCCGCCGAGAGGAAGGAGTCCGTCGCCAGTGCGGCTTTGGTAATGCCCAAGAGGACATACTTACCTTGCGCTTCTTCTTTCCCTGCGGCTACCAGCCCCCGGTTGATGTCGTCGAGGATGTTCGCTTCGACGGTATCGCCCGGCAGCAGGTGTGCATCGCCGCTGTTTTCGATTTTTATCTTGTGTAGCATTTGGCGCACAATGACTTCGATGTGTTTGTCATTGATTTCTACGCCTTGGGATTTGTAGACTTTCTGCACTTCGTAGACGATGTAGCGCTGCGTGTCGCGGACGCCGAGTACGCGTAAAATGTCGTGCGGGTTGATCGAGCCGTCCGTCAGGCGCGCGCCTTTCTTGACGGTATCGCCGTCCGCAACGACGATTTTCATGTTGTACGGGATGGTCTTCGTCCACGATTCACCGCCGTCGGTAATGACGACGCGCTTGATGTCCGCGTGGTCTTCGTCGTCTTCGATCTTGACGAGGCCGCCGATGTCGGCAATGATGGCGAAACGTTTCGGTTTGCGCGCTTCAAAGAGTTCTTCGACACGCGGCAGACCTTGCGTGATGTCTTCGTCCGAAGCAACGCCGCCGGTGTGGAAGGTCCGCATCGTCAGCTGTGTCCCCGGCTCGCCGATGGACTGTGCCGCGATGATGCCGACAGCTTCGCCGACTTCGACTTCTCTACCCGTGCCGAGATTGCGACCGTAGCATTTCTTGCAGACGCCGTAACGGCAGCGGCAGGTCAGCGGCGAGCGGATCGCCACCGTTTCGTGATGGCGTTCGATTTCCGCGGCTTTCGCTTCGTCGATTTCCTCGTTGCGGCCTACCAGCAGGGTCTTGCCGTCCGAGGCGTAGATATCTTCCGCCGCGACACGACCTGCCAGACGATCCCGCAGGGGTTCGATGACGCCGTTTCCTTCCTTGATGGCTTCCACTTGGATGCCCTGTACTTCATTGCGCCGGACGGCGATTGTCGCGAGATCGCCGGCGAGCAATTGATCGCGCAGGTCGGCGGTGATTTCCGTGTCTGCGGGGTATTCCCGGCCGGCAATCTCCAGTGTCTCGACCAGTGTCGCGCCGAGGATTTCGCTGTCAAAGCGCGCGCGCTGTGCGGCGGCTTCCGCCGTATCCGCCAAGCGCAGTTCGCGCTCCTTCGCGAGGTCGTAGCGGACGATGTCGCAATCTTCTTCGCGGACGATGACGTCCTGGGCGACATCGACAAGGCGGCGGGTCAGGTAGCCCGAGTCCGCCGTACGCAGTGCCGTATCGGCAAGCCCCTTGCGTGCGCCGTGCGAGGACGTGAAGTAGTCCAGTACGCTCAAGCCTTCGCGGAAGTTCTGCTTGATCGGCAAGTCGATGATCCGGCCGGACGGGTCGGCCATGAGGCCGCGCATCCCCGCCAGCTGACGGATCTGCTGCGTGTTACCGCGGGCGCCGGATTGCGCCATCATGGTGAGCGGGTTGAATTTGTCAAAGCCCGCCAGCATGACTTCGGTAACTTTATCCGTCGCATCGCGCCAAGCCTGTACGGTCTGGCGGTAGCGTTCGTCATCGCTGATAAAACCGCTGCGGAAGAGTTCGTCGATCTTGTCGACATGCTGTTCCGCTTCGCTGATGATTTCGCTTTTCGCTTCCGGTACATGGATATCATCAATGGAGACGGTCATGCCGGCTTTCCGCGCGCAGTAGAAGCCGAGCGCCTTCACTTCGTCGAGCAGTTCCGCCGTGCGAGCCATGCCGAACATACGGAAGCAGTTGTCGATGAGTTTGGCGAGGGCTTTTTTGTCCATGAGGATGCCCAAGTTCCACACGCCGTTTTCGTCCTGCTTGTAATAGCGCAGTTCCTCCGGCAATTTGCGGTTGAAAATAAGCCGTCCGGGCGTGGTGAGGACGAGCCGCCGCTCGCCTTCGTGCATGATCCGGACGAAGATGTAGTCCTGCAGGCGCAGCTTGAAGGGGTCATCTTCGCGCGCGGTGTAGCGATCCGAATTCGCGAAACGATACTGGCTGTAGGCGAGCATGACTTCATCGTAGTCGGCAAAGACGGGAATCGGGGTGACTCCCTCTCTTTCCTCCTCGTTACGCATGATGTATTCCGTTGCGGGAACTTTCCGCAGCGGCCGACCGGCTTCATCCCGATAGGCTTCTTCCCGGTCGATGGTCAGGTAGTATGCGCCGAGAACCATGTCCTGTGACGGTACCGCAACCGGTTTGCCGTCTTTCGTCGAGAGGATATTGTTCACGGAGAGCATGAGCGTGCGCGCTTCTTCCTGCGCTTCCACGGAGAGCGGCAAGTGGCAGGCCATTTGGTCGCCGTCGAAGTCGGCATTGTACGCCGCGCAGACGAGCGGGTGCAGCTTGATCGCCCGACCTTCCCACAGGATCGGCTCAAAGGCCTGAATCCCGAGGCGGTGGAGTGTCGGCGCGCGGTTCAGCAGGACGGGGTGCTGGTGAATGACATCTTCCAACACATCCCAGACTTCCGGCGCGACTTTTTCCACTTTTTTCTTCGCGTTTTTGATATTGTTTGCCAGGCCGCGGCTGACGAGTTCTTTCATCACGAAAGGCTTGAACAGTTCCAGCGCCATTTCTTTCGGCAGACCGCACTGGTGCATTTTCAGTTCCGGGCCGACAACGATAACGGAACGGCCGGAATAGTCGACACGTTTGCCGAGCAAGTTCTGGCGGAAGCGCCCCTGTTTGCCTTTCAGCAGGTCGGAGAGCGACTTCAGCGGGCGATTGCCCGGCCCCGTCACGGGGCGACCGCGGCGGCCGTTGTCGATCAGCGCGTCCACGGCTTCCTGCAGCATGCGTTTTTCGTTGCGGACGATGATTTCCGGCGCTTGCAGTTCCATGAGGCGTTTCAGGCGGTTGTTCCGGTTGATGACGCGGCGGTAGAGGTCGTTCAGGTCGCTTGTCGCGAAACGACCGCCGTCCAGCTGTACCATCGGCCGAAGTTCCGGCGGAATGACCGGGATGCAGTCCATGATCATCCATTCCGGCTTGTTGCCGGAGGTCTTGAAGGCACGCACGACTTCCAGCCGGCGAATGGCTTTCGCCCGGCGCGCGCCGGTGCCGTTGGCGGCTTCGTCTTTCAGTTCCGCATCGAGGGCATCCAAATCAAGCTCTTGCAGCAGGTGCTGAATCGCTTCGGCGCCCATGCGGGCATCAAAGGAACGATAGCCGTATGTTTCAACGGCTTCGCGGTATTCCGTTTCCGTCAGCAGCTGCATCTTCTTCAGACCCGTATCTTTCGGGTCGATGACGATGTAGCTCACGAAGTAGAGTACGCGTTCCAAATGCCGCGGGCTGATGTCGAGGATCAGTCCCATGCGGCTGGGGATACCTTTGAAGTACCAAATATGCGAAACCGGTGTCGCCAGGTCGATATGACCCATGCGTTCCCGGCGGACTTTCGCGCGAGTGACTTCGACCCCGCATTTATCGCAGACAACGCCTTTGTTGCGGATGCGTTTATACTTCCCGCAATGGCATTCCCAGTCCTTGTTCGGGCCGAAAATGCGTTCACAGAAGAGGCCGTCTTTTTCCGGTTTGAGGGTACGATAGTTTATCGTTTCCGGTTTTGTGACTTCGCCATGCGACCAGGAATGGATTTTCTCCGGAGAGGCCAAACCGATCTGCATGGAGTCAAATTCGTTTACATCTAACAAAGTACCGCTCCTTTCTACTTCGTCTCTTCGTCATCTGCCGCGGCTTCCGCTTCGGCGGTCGGCTCACGGAAGAAATCGTCCGTTGCGAGTTCGTCGGTCGATACGCTTGCGGCGGGCGCGTCGGTTTCTTCCTCGGCGGCCGCAGCGGTCGCCTGCGTTGCCGCCACGGCGTCCAGTGTCGTATCGCCCATCAGTTCGCGGTTGCTGCGTTCTTCTTCGGGGGTCAGATCGTCATCGTCCAATTCACGGATGACGACTTCCTCGCCCTTGCCGTTCAGAATGCGGACATCGAGGCCGATGCTCTGCAATTCTTTCAACAGTACCTTGAAGGATTCCGGTACGCCCGGTTCCGGGATATTTTCGCCTTTGACGATCTTCTCGTACGCTTTGACGCGGCCGATGACATCGTCGGATTTCACCGTCAGGATTTCCTGCAGGGTGTACGCCGCACCGTAGGCTTCCAGCGCCCAGACTTCCATTTCCCCGAAACGCTGGCCGCCGAACTGAGCCTTGCCGCCCAACGGCTGCTGCGTGACGAGGGAATAGGGACCCGTGGAGCGAGCGTGAATCTTGTCGTCAACCAGGTGGTGCAACTTCAGCATGTACTTGTAGCCGACCGTGACCCGGTTGTCCATCTTCTCGCCCGTCCGGCCGTCATAGAGCACCGTCTTGCCGTCACGCGGCAAACCGGCGAGTTCCAAGGTACGGAACACATCTTCTTCCGAAGCGCCGTCAAATACCGGCGTGGCGATATGGATACCGGCGACATCGGGCTCCGGCATGCCGTAGCTTTCGTAGTCGTAGCCCGCCGCCCGCAAGCGTTCCGGCATCTGCGGATCGGCGTTGCGGATTTGCATCCCGAGCGCCTGTACCGCGCGCCCGAGGTGGGTTTCCAATACCTGACCGATATTCATACGGCTCGGTACGCCCAACGGGTTCAGCACGATCTGGATCGGCGTGCCGTCCGGCATGAAGGGCATATCCTCCTGCCGCATGACACGCGAAACGACACCCTTGTTCCCGTGGCGGCCGGCCATCTTGTCGCCTTCGTGGATTTTACGTTTTTGAGCAATGTAGACGCGGACGAGTTTGTTCACGCCCGGCTGCAATTCGTCGCCGTTCTCCCGGGTGAAGATCCGGACATCGACAATCTTGCCCGATTCGCCGTGCGGGACGCGCAGACTCGTATCGCGGACTTCGCGCTCCTTGTCGCCGAAAATGGCGCGCAGCAGGCGTTCTTCCGGGGTCTGTTCCGTCTCGCCTTTCGGCGTGACTTTGCCGACGAGGACATCCCCCGGGCGCACTTCGGCGCCGATCATGATGATGCCATCTTCGTCGAGGTATTTCAGCGAGTCTTCACTGACATTCGGCAGCTGGCGGGTGATTTCTTCCGGTCCGAGCTTCGTGTCACGTGCATCGCATTCGTATTCTTCGATATGAATGGAAGTATAAATATCTTCCTTCGCCAATTCTTCGCTCAGCAAAATGGCGTCTTCGTAGTTATAGCCTTCCCAGGGCATGAAGGCGATGAGGACATTGTAGCCCAGCGCCAATTCGCCGCCGTCCGTCGCCATGCCGTCCGCCAGTACTTCGCCGGCGGCCACTTTTTGCCCTTTGGCGACAATCGGCCGCTGATTGATACAGGTCGACTGGTTGGAGCGAACGAATTTGATCAGGTCGTAACGATCCAACTTGCCGCCGGCAGTGCGGACAAGAATTTCTTTCCCCGTCACGCGTTCCACCTTGCCGGCATGCTCGGCCAAGACACAGACGCCCGAGTCGCGGGCGACGATGTGTTCCATCCCCGTCCCGACCAGCGGTGCCTGCGTACGCAGCAACGGCACAGCCTGCCGCTGCATGTTCGCGCCCATGAGGGCACGGTTCGCATCGTCATTTTCGAGGAAGGGAATCAACGCCGTCCCGACCGAAACAACCTGTTTCGGCGACACGTCCATGAGATTGATTTCCCACTGCGGCGCTTCGAGGACTTCGGAGCGATACCGCGCGGCGACTTTCTGGTGGACGAATTCATTCGTCTCGGAGAGCGGTTCGTTCGCCTGCGCGACGATGAGGTTTTCCTCCTCGTCGGCGGTGAAATAGCGTACTTCGTGCGAGACGATCGTCTCCCGCGTGCCGTCCTTGTTCTCCTGATGCAGTACTACTCGATACGGCGTTTCGATGAGGCCGTATTTATTGACTTTGGCAAAGTTCGCCAACGATGAAATCAAGCCGATATTCGGGCCTTCCGGCGTCTCGATCGGACACATCCGCCCGTAGTGCGAATGGTGTACGTCACGCACTTCGAAGCCGGCGCGCTCACGCGAAAGACCGCCCGGGCCGAGTGCCGACAGACGGCGCTTATGCGTGATCTCCGCCAGAGGGTTAGTCTGATCCATAAACTGGGACAGCTGACTGGAGCCGAAAAACTCCTTCAGCGCCGCCGTGACCGGACGGATATTGATCAGCATTTGCGGCGTGATGTTCTCGCGATCCTGCGTCGCCATCCGTTCCTTGACCACGCGTTCCATCCGCGTCAGACCGATCCGGAACTGATTTTGCAGCAGCTCGCCGACACAGCGCAGCCGCCGGTTGCCGAGATGGTCGATATCGTCAAAACGGCCGATCCCGTCCAGCAGGTTCAGCAGGTAGGAAATATTGGCGATGATATCCGCCTTTTCCAAAATACGGAGCGTGTCGGGGCGGTATTCGTCATTGCAAAGGATCTTGACGATCCGTGCGGACTCGCCCTCGCCGTTGTGGACATATATTTCCTGCAGGCCGGGGCATTGTTCGTATTGCCCTTCGCCGGCAAACGCATTTTTCTCTTTTAACTGTTCCAATTCTTCGTTGCCGATGCGCGTATCTTCGGCAAACAGGATCTCGCCCGTTTCCGCATCGACGAGCGGCTCGGCCAAGGTCTGCCCGAGCAGGCGATTCCGCCAGCCGAGTTTCTGCCCCAGCTTGTAGCGGCCGATATGCGCCAAGTCGTACCGACGCGGATCGAAGAAGAAATTGTTGAACATCGAGGTGGCGCTTTCCACGGAAGGCGGTTCACCCGGACGCAGTTTTTTGTAAATCTCGATCAGCGCTTCTTCCGCACTCTGCGTGCTGTCTTTTTCCAAGGTTTTCTGAATGCGCGGATCGTTGCCGAACAGCGTCAGAATATCCTCATTCGTTTCAAAGCCGAGCGCCCGCACGAGGATCGTGGCCGGCATCTTGCGGTTGCGGTCGATGCGCACATGGATGATGTCGTTCGCATCGGACTCCAACTCGATCCAAGCACCGCGGTTCGGGATGATCGTCGACGAGGCGAGCAATTTCCCCATCTCGTTGCGCTGCTTATCAAAATACACGCCCGGCGAGCGAACCAGCTGACTGACGACGACACGTTCCGCCCCGTTGATGACGAAGGTGCCGGTCTCGGTCATGATCGGGAAATCGCCCATAAAGACTTCCGTCTCCTGGATGTCGCCCGTTTCCGTATTTTCCAACTGCACTTTTACCCGCAACGGTGCGGCATACGTCGCATCGCGCTCCTTGCACTCCGCGATATCGTACTTCGGGTCGCCGAAAGCATACGCCCCGAAGGACAGTTTCATCTTACCGTCCCGGTTATTGCCGCGCTCGTTCGATTCGATCGGCGAAATGTCGGCAAAAATTTCCTGCAGACCCGCATCGCGAAACCAAGCATACGAGTCGCGCTGCAGATCCAGCAAATGCGGCATCTCCAACACTTCATTGATGCCGGCATAGGTGTACCGTTTTCTTTTACCCATTTGTACGGGTTTGAACATGTGCTGTCACTCCTTCTGATATTGGCTGGGGTGTCGTTGTTACTATTCACGTATTCGGCTCGAAAAATGACAATAAAAGCAAGGTTCGTTTCTTCCAGAACCTTGCTTTGCATTTTTTGTACTTCGTCTCTCCTCTATCAGTCTCATAATGACACTATCGCGTTTGCTTATTTTATCACAACAAATGCCTGTTGTCAAGACGAACTCCAAACATATTCAACTGTTGCCGTTATTATACACCGCCGGCGCGCATTTGGCAACCTCCGGCGTAAAACTCCCACGGCTCGCCCCACGCCGCAAGCATCCGCGCGGCAATCACTTCCCCTCGCGGACTAAGTACAATATTTTTCATCGCCTGCCGCCAATGCACCAAATCCTGCCACCGGGTACCCGCCGCACCCAAGATATAATTCACCCGTATCCCAGCCGCTTCAAGCTCGGTGCGGACTTTTTCGCACATGGCCATTTCCTCTTGATCAGAAGCGGCCACCCCGATGAGATTTACGGAGTTTGGCACTTTCTCTCTGGGAGGTATTCTCTGTTTTTTTAGCGCCGCGAGCATTGCACTTGCCCAGCCGGCATCAAATTCTCCGCTAAACCCGCTTGCATCCGCCACTGCAACAGGAGTATCAGTAACGCTTCGGCAGATCCCTTCAACATCATCACCGACAAGTGCTGGTGCACAATTCACCGCAACCCCTAATAGATGATCATCAGCACAAAGGTTCGCATCTTTTACCGCTGCAACCAGCTTGTTCTCGCTCCCAAAAAGCAAATCTTTTTCTGTTACAAAAGTAGAGAAAATTCTGCCGGCAGAGGCGGGATAGCTGCTGACCAGTTCCCTTGCCGTAATGGAAGCACACCACATGGGCGAATGCAAAACCAGCTTGCAATCTTCAAAGCTTAAAAAAGCGGCCGCTGCCCCTAGCAGTGCGGCGTCATCCTCCGCCATTCGCCATCGACTCAGGCTTTTATCCATGTCGCCTCTCCATTTCCCTCTCGATATTTTGCAGCAACGCTTCATAACCACTAAATCCTACACCGGAAGGTAGCAGAATCCCGTCAACTTTCGCCAAATTGAACGGCATACTTACAAAATGATAGTCATCACTGAAAGTATCGCCTCGGTCAAAACTACACTTCGCGTCCACAACTTGTCTTTGCAACAAAGCGATCTGCTCCGCCGTAAGTCGCATATCAACCTTTATCTGTATAGCCGAAAACCCTGTTTCTTGCAGAAAAATGCACCAATCGGGCAGCAGATCGATTGCACGCGGATTCCTGATATGAATCACACAAGATTGCCCCTGCAGCTGCGTCCTCAATTGACTCTGCTGCCGTTCTAATGCAGCCATTCTCGGCGTAATCCACTGTATGACTTGTTCCTTGCAGGCAAGCTTTTCTCCTATCGCAATGAGTTGTTTCGTACAGGCGACCGGCATTGAGTGCGTTTCCAGAAAGATACCCGGGCCATGCATCTCATTTGCCACATACCGTGCCAAACATACTGCCGCATCCCTTTTCAAGACACCTTGAGGAACAGCAAAAATCGCAAAAGCTTCTGCAAGACTTTCGTATTCCTTGCGGCTCATCTCGAATGGCGGGCAGAAAATAGTCGTAAAGCCTAATACAGAAAAAAACTCTTTCAGATCCGCATAATCCTCCGGCTGAAAATACGGAATGCTCGCTCCGAGAATCGCTACTTTGCTGCGATCCTTTTTTCCCTTTCCGACAAGAGGCAAAGTAAAGCGATCAATTAGGATGCGGTTCAGCGACAAAACCGTATCGATCCCTTCCGGCACCATAAAACCATGACCTGGCAACACAAAAACCGGCACTTCGAATTCCCGTTCAACTTCTTGACAGACGGATTCGACATCGTCGCCAATCATTCCCGGTACACAACCCACCGCAATCAGGATATACTCCGGCCGTTTAACTGAAATGATATCCAGAAGACAAGCCCGCAGTGTCTCCAATGTACCAAAGACGGTATCTTCCTCGGTGATACCCGTGCAAAACAAATTGTCACTGCGCAGAAGCTGTTTGTTTGTTACGACCTCATATCGTTTGCTCAGTGTCTCATACGCCCTTTTTACAATCACTGAGCAAGATCGTGTGCTATGGATCACTACAGCGGCACACGGGTTCCCCAAGGCTCCGAGAGATGCCTGCATCAAGCCGCAATGATGAATGACCCGTTTCTGTGATGTAACAATCATGGTTCCTCTTTTTCATAAACCGCCTTGTACACTGCCTCAACTCCGTCAGCCACGTGATGGGAAAGACAGTTTACATATCTCTGCGGAATAATGATCGCTCGTTTCTTCTGAATCGCCTGCATTCCTGCATATGCAGGATTTGCATACATCTCCTCCAATTGCTGAGTGCTATCCTTATACTCTCCACCTTGCGACCAATTTCCCAGCAAAAGCAACTCCGGATCGGCATGCAGGAGTTCCTCTTGGTTGAGAATCATACTGATACCATCACCACGTAGTGAGCTCGGCCGAACCTCATCATATATGTCAATCAATCCGGCTCGTGTCATGACATCGTGATATATAGAACCTTCTCCGCCAATAGGGCCGAAACGCAAAATCAAGATCGTTCTCCATCGATTCTCCGCCGGGAGCGATGCCACTTTTTGCTTCACTGCCAGAAGCTTCTCTTCCATATCGCGGATTAACTCTTCCGCTTTTTCCGTTTCTCCCACCGCATCTCCGATAGCTCGTATCGCACCGGGAATCTCGTCGATTCTCTTCGTGTTTTTGTGTACAAATACATTGATCCCGACCTCTTCCAAGGTCTCCGCCATTCCCGCTTGGCCTTCCCTAAGAATGACTAGGTCAGGAGAGAGAGAGATGATGTACTCCGCACTGTCACCTACCACATTGACAACGTCTTTTGCTTCTTCCACTGCGCTGGAAAGTCCCGGGTCATGCACCCATTTATCCAGTCCTACGATACGGTCATGCGTTACCAAATCTAAGAGGATTTCATCAGCAAAAACATAGTTGCATATGATTCTTTGGGGCTTACCGTTCATATGCAATACTTTTCCTCGGCTATCCGTAATGGTATAGGAAGATGTCTTGCCCTCTTCCCTGCCGGTATTCGCACACCCAAGCAAACATATACAACAAATCAGAACGGCAAGCAACGCATATACTTTTCTCATCGATTTTGACCAAACATCAGAAGCGATGCTCAAATGTCAGCAGCCAGTTTCTTTCCGGAAGGATTGAACCGGTCGGCCCCGTTGCCGACGAGGATCGAATATCATCCCGGTCAAGCAAATTGTATACATAGAGATGCATACTATCCGCGTCCGAAAGCTTTCTGCTGACGGAGAAGTCTATGTTCAGTAAAGGATCCACATTCTGGCGAAGTCCCATGTAATTGAAATTCAAGTGTGCCTGCGTCAAGTCATCTTTATAACCGATTCCCCAGTTCATACCGAGTTTGTAATCGACACGAGTCCATTTTCCCGTCGCTACGGTTTTTTGCTGCGGATTAGCATATGAAACGCCCACATTGTAAACGAACTTTTTCGCCGGGCTACTTTCATAACTCAATTCAATGCCGGTATTCTTGTAAGAGTTCGCATTGAAATATTTGGAAAGGCCGCTCGGCATCTTCTTACTGTAGATTCGATCCTTAATATCCATATGAAAAATATCGAATCTTAAATAATCTTGATTCCTCAAAATCTTTTTCCAGCCGATCTCATAATTCCACCCGTTCTCCGCCTTCAGGTCCGGATTCATTTCTTGTGTCGCCGTACCCCATTGTTCATTTACCATAGGTACTCGCATCGACCGGTTAATGTTGAGATAATAAGAATCATCGGAGCCGGGAGTATACAAAAGTTGCAACTGAGGAAGGAATTTGCTTCCGGATTTTTCTACATAAGCTTCTCTTGCACCGACCAGAAGATTCCATTGCTCGTTCAGCTTGCTATTTGTCATGAAAAAAACAGCAGCGCTGTCTCTTTTGGCAGCTGGAATCGAACCGGAGTTCTGCGTGCTTTCTTTTTCATACTCAATGCCTGCCGTCAATTCGGTTTCCCCAAAACCCCAACGATTTTGCAGGTTCAACCCGTAATTAGTCCCTTTTTGATGCGTTGTCGTGTTGAATTTCCAATCTCTGCTTCTAAAATAGATCGCACCGAGCAAGTCTCCCTCAGAATAATGCAACTGTGCGAAATTATATTTGATCACGCTATGAAATCCCGGCGCTATACTTCCATTAGGATACTTCATGGACATGTCTGTCGAGCGCTCTGTGTGCATATACTGAAAAAGCAATTGATCTGTCAGCGCATATTGCACATTGAGACTGTCTTTTTTCTGTTTATCACCAATATAAGAATATCGTGTGCTCCGATAGCTTTCACCAAAATTTCTTGCTTGGTTGTGGTTATAACTTATAACCAATTTATCCAATCCGAGCTCCAAACTGCCGGTCAGCTTATGTTGGTCACCTCCACCCAAAATAAGCTTTGACTCATTGGCCGACTTCTTCGTAATGATATTGATAACACCGGCCATAGCGCTGGAACCGTACAGTACTGCAGAGCCACCTTTTACCACTTCGATTCGGTCAATCGTATTCGACGAAATTGACTCCAGATCGTAATTCCCGTCCTGCGCCAAAGGAATGCCGTTTACTAGAATCGCCGTATAATTTCTATTTTGTCCGCGAAAGCCCACATATTGATTTCCCGTTGGAGAAGCCGTAAAAGAAAAGCCCGGGATATTGCGAACCACTTCCATCACATTTTGTGCACCCAACTGCTGAATTTTTTCCTGATCATAAACCTCTGTTGAGGCCGGGATTTTCAGGTCCGGCGTTTGGTACTTTGTTGCCGATACCAAAATCGGATTCAATTGATATACTTTTTGCGCAGCCGCTTCGCCCTGTCCTCCCAACAGTGCGGTAAACAATACTCCTCCCAGTAAAATATGCACCTTTCTATTCATTTTCCCTTCACTCTCCTCATCTGTTATGAATAATAGTGGCATATAAATAAAATCATATGAAATTATTATAACTATTATATACTATGTCTACTTATTTAACAACCTTCATTATTAATAACTTTGTCATAAATCTTCACGATAGTAATAAACATACCACACACCATACAGCGGCATTTCGCCGTGCAAGAGATAGCCGATTTGGGAAAGATTCGTACACAAAAGAAGAGCAAAAAGACCGCAGCGACATGTTTGTCGCTGCGGTCGGGACTCCGTCGGAAATGTATTCGTGCTACTGTGATTTTTCGTTTAGAGCAACGCGCGCACCGCTTCGAGTGCCGCTGCGAAATCGACTTCGTCGTCCGCATCGCGTACGTACTCAATATGGCGAATCGCATTTTCTTCATCGACGACAACCATGCCGCGGGCGAGTAAATGCAGTTCTTCGATCAGGAAGCCGTACTTGCTCCCGAAATCCGCATAGCGATAATCCGAAAGTGTTTCCACCTGCTCGATACCGGCGGCTGCACAGAAGCGTTCCTGGGCGAACGGCAAGTCCATGCTGAGCGTGAGGATCACGACATGCTCACCCAGTTTCGCCGCTTCCGTATTGAATCGGCGCGTCTGGGCATTGCATACCGGCGTATCCACCGAAGGCACAACCGAAATCACTTTGATTTTTCCCTCGTAGTCATGCAAATGTACTTCGCTCAAATCATTCCGCACCGCCACGAAATCCGGCGCTGCTTCTCCGACTGTCAGCTGCGGCCCGACCAGCGTCAGTTCCCGGCCGTCCCACACGGTAGCTTTTTCACGTTTACTTTTCATGTTAACAACCTCCTCGTTCATATTTTACCCCGTTTCCCCGTTCGCTGTCTACACGCAAACGGATCCGCTCGCCGACCGCTCCTCCGGCGGCTGTTCCGCACGGGCGCGTGTTTCGTTTTGCGGTGCGTTTTTTCCGAATATAAAAAACACTCCTGCCGACGGCAAGAGTGTTTCATGCGTAATGGCGTCCCAGGAGGGATTCGAACCCCCGACCCACGGCTTAGAAGGCCGTTGCTCTATCCTGCTGAGCTACTGGGACAGCGAACTGGTCGGAGCAGCAGGATTTGAACCTGCGACCCCCTGATCCCAAATCAGGTGCGCTACCAAGCTGCGCCATGCCCCGTATAACAGAACAATCATAACACAGCGGGTAGGGGCTGTCAATTTCCGCACCGCCCTCTGCGGGGCTGTTTTCGCTGCCGCCGAGCTGCGGCGAGCGAACCGTTCGTTCAGCCGGGCGATGCCCGCCGTCTGCGAAGCAGCCGCAAGAGCGCGCCGAAGCCGAGCCAGCCGAACAGGATGCTCCATTCGTTCAGGCCGAGTGCGGCCGGGCTGCCGGGCACGACGAGCAAGGCGATCACCGCCGTGCCGGACAGAATGCCCGCAGCGATGCCGATTTTCCCGCCGGGTACTTTGTACGGGCGCGGCAAATCCGGCTCCGTCTCACGCAGACGATAGCAGGCGCAGGCGACCAGCGTGCAGGGCACGATGAAAGCGAGTGCCGCCACTTCCGTCAGCGGCAACAGCATCCGGTTGCCGAGGAAAGGCCCGATGACCGTCAGTACCGCCAGCAGGATATTCGCCGCCCGCGGTGTTCCCGTTCGCGGATCCAGTTCGGCGAATACCGCCGGGATCTGCCCCTTTCTCCCCATCGCCAGCAGGATCCGTGCCGTGGCGGAAAACAGGGAGTTCATCGGGCCGAGCGGGCCGAGCGTGGCGATCGCGAGCATGACGGCGTACAGGTAGAAATGAATGTCTTTCAGCGCCGCCAACGCCGGAATCGGGCGGCGGATAAATTCCTGCCAAGGCAAGATCGTGCTGAACGCATAGATACAGATGACGTAGAACAGGCCGGAGGCTAACAGCGCTAAACCGATGGTGCGGCCGAAGTTGCGCCAGTTGATATCTTCCGCCGCTTCTTCCGCTTGGTCGGGTATGGTATCCAAGCCCGTATAAAAGAACGGTGTCAAGACGAGCACACCCGCCAAGGCCGTCATAAAATGATTGCCGTTCGTCGCCGATGTCGGGCCGACGACCGGTTCAAACCAAGGCAGAAAATGTGTCGGCGAGCCGATGAAGAACGACACGCCCATCGCCACGCACATCCCGAACATCAGCGTGCGCGTCAGCCAGGTTTGCAAGGTCGCCATATGTTCCGCGCCGCGAAAATTTTGCCGGATAACATAGGCGGAAAAAAGCAGCGCAAGCAACACCGGGTACAGATACACATCGGATCCGTAAATCGTGTACAGCTTGACCGAGCGCAGCACGGGAAAAATTTCCGCCACGAGTTGCGTCAGAATGGTCGCTATCGCCAACGATTCCCAAGGGCACAGCACGCCGTCGCCGAAAGCGAGCAGCCAGCCCGCGAGAAAGGAAAGACGCGAGCCGAACGCCCGCTCAATGTATTCGACCAGGCCGCCGGAGATCGGGATGCTTGCCGTGAGTTCCCCGAATACCGCGCCGATCGGCAAGAGCACCAAGGCGCCGAGCAGAAAAGCGATGATCGCCGCCAGCGGCCCCCCGCCGAGGACGACCCAGTCGCCGACCATGAGGATCCAGCCCGTCCCGACGATCGCGCCGAAGCCGATGTTGAAATAATGGTAGTTCGTTAATGTTTTCTTTACTTTCCGTTCTTGCATATTCACCGATCTTTTCTATCATGCCCGAGCGGTTCGGGCAGTGCATTTCCCAAGTATATTTCGCCGATGATCCAGGCGACATAGTCGTCCACCGGTTCCGGCGGTGCCTGCCAGTTCGTCGGCACGAACCGGCGCCAGCCGCGGCGTTGCGTGTGACGCCAGTACCGCCGCCGCCCCATTTCCGTCGTGTAGCGTTCATCGACGACCGCCTGCTCAATCCCCCGCTCGCGGCAAAACGCCCGCAGGCTATCGGCCACGCGGCGGCTGTTCGTTCCGTCGCCCAGCACCAGGACTGCGTACGCATAGGTGTCGTGCAGCCGGCGGCAGACTGTCGGCAAATCGTCCGTGGGGACGACGGCCTTTCGGCAAAGTTCGCCCGTCTCCGTCAAGACCGCCGCGCCTGTTTTTTCCGTTCCCGGATCCAAAGCGAGCAAGTATTGCATAGTTCCTCCGTACAGCGCATATACTTCGTGCATAAAATACCCCCGCAGTATGGCGGGGGAAAGAATCAATAGTGACGAACCGTGATGTCGATCCGAACCGGACCCTCCGTATAGATATCCGTCTTGGCGACCGCAGTCAGAAGCACGCGACCTCGGCTCTCCTGGACATCCCGAATCGTGGCAAAAAGCTGCTGCCCGTCCAGCTGACCGACATTGCCGCTGATCGGATCCGGCAGCACGCCCTGTCGCTGCGCGGCGCGATTGACATCCTGCAGGAATTGCAACACCTGCATCTGGATTTCGCCCGGCTCGCCCGTTGCGTTGATTTCCACTCTGTGCACCACATCGCCCTTGCGATAAATCAAGGCGTTGTCATGCACTTCAAACGCGACCCATGCCGGCTCGCCGTAGATAATATTGCCGATGGATACGATGCGGAGATATTTCTTGTTCTCGCTCCCCTGCACCAAGGCCTTCGCCCGCTCAAATTCTTCCGGCGTGACGCGAACGATCGTCTGATCCTCTTTCACGCCGAAACGCCGCAAAATGAGGTTGTTCGTATCGTTCAAGATGCTTGCCAATACTTGTGCGGTTTGTTCTTCCGTCAGCTTGGATTCGACTACGGCGCCGGTCAATACCTCCCCGACACGGAACACGACTTGTCCCTCGCGAATGCTGATGATACTGTCCCGCAAGCGTTCCGCTTCCCGGTTGAGCTTATCGATATTGTCATTCAGCGTGGCGCGCGTTTCTTCCAGCGCGCGGATTTCTTCCGCCGACAGGTTCAACTGTGTGTGCGCCTGCGCCAGCGATTCTTCGACCAAGCGCAATTGCGCGCGCATTTCCCGCTCCTGCACTTCCGCTCTCGCCAGTTCGGCATTGGCCGTGCGGACGCGCTCCGTCATGTCCGCGTATTCCGCACTCATGGCCGCGAGTTGCTTCTTCCCTGCCGCCAACTCGGCCGTCTTGGTATCCACTTCACGGGTCAGATCCGCCATCCGCTCGCGCAACTGCTCCATGCCGAACAGCGCGGTGCGAACATTCTCGGAAAGCGCGCTCAGCACGCCGACCGTCATGACGGCAATCATGATCCCCGTCA
Source organism: Veillonellaceae bacterium (assembly GCA_022771805.1). Taxonomy (GTDB): domain Bacteria; phylum Bacillota; class Negativicutes; order Veillonellales; family Negativicoccaceae; genus JALELM01. The sequence continues at coordinate 59,530 of JALELM010000003.1, forward strand.
TGATCGTGACCAAGATCGATGTGTGCTTCGGCCGCATACCGAACAGAGAAATGCGTTTTTTCCCGACTTTGCTGCCGATCTTGTCGCCGAGGAAGGCGATCAGGCCTCCCATTATCGACAATACCGCAAACACCAAAAAGCCGATTTCCATAGGTTGCTCCTTTCGAGACTAGGAATCCACCCGTCGCAACAGAATAAAGGCTGCTGCTGCCGCTACCACATTCGGTGTCCAGATCGCCACCGACGGCGGCAAGACCTGCCCCTCACCGAGCGCCGCCATGAAGGTCATCAGGGCGTAGTAGAGGAAGATCACGACAATGCTGATGCCGAAGCCCAGCGAGGACGATGAACGCTGCTTGCGAATCCCCAAGGGCGCACCGAGCAGGGCAAACACGAAGCTTGCCAGCGGCAGAGAAAACCGCCGATGTATTTCCATCGCCAGCGGGGTCGTATCCACGCGCCCGCCTTCATACGCCTGCATAGCCTGTCGCAACTCGCGGATCGTCATCGTATCCGGCGATTTCTTCACATTATTCAAATCCGCCGGTTTTTCGTTAAAAGGCAGAATCTGTTCGTCAAAATACAGCATCCGCTCCACGCCGCTGTCCACCGCCAGGTCGTATACCGTGCCGTTACGCATCAGCCAGTGGTCGTCACGCCACTCGGCTCGCGGCGCATTTTCAATGCGGACGAGGCGATCATCTTGGAATTCCTGAATGGTGACCGTTTCCAGCACGCGCTCTTCCGGATCGTACCGGCGTGCGTACAGCAAATGCCGGAGTCGGTCGCCCGCCACGTCTTTCAGCACGATATGCTCCGCCGCCTGCGGTCGCAGCTGCCCTTTGATTTCATAGTCGATGGTATGCTGGTACGCATACATGGCTGCCGGCACGACGTACTCGTTGAACAACACGGTGCCGAGCGAAATAGCCAATGCCACCGCCCAGATCGGCGCCGCAATGCGCCGGAAACTCTGCCCCGCGGTACGCATGACAATGAGCTCACTGTTGCCGGAGACATGCGCCACCGCCATCAGCGCTCCCATCAGCACAGACATCGGGAAGGTATAGACAATAATCCGCGGCAACGCAAAAACAAATACTTTCGTTACCGCCCAAACCGATGCGCCGTAAGTTGTCAACAGCTGTGCGATGCGAAACAGCAAGTCCGCCCCGATGAAAATCGAGGTAAATGCCGCCACGCCGAACAGGAACATGCCGCCGAACTCGCGCAGCATGTAGCGATCAAGAATTCTCATAGTTCGTCCCTTATTACTATATCATATCCGCCGCGCTCAGAGACGGAAGCTGTCGCCGAGGTAGAATTTCCGCGCCAGCGGGTCATTGGCAATGGTCTGGGCATCGCCTTCCAGAAGAATTTTCCCTTCATTCAAGATATAGGCCCGATCCACAATCGACAGGGTCTCCCGCACATTGTGATCCGTGATCAGCACGCCGATATTGCGCTCTTTCAGCTGGGTAATCACGGCCTGAATATCCGCCACGGCGATCGGATCCACGCCGGCAAAGGGTTCGTCCAGCAAAATAAATTTCGGATCCGTCGCCAGACAGCGGGCGATTTCCGTGCGCCGCCGTTCGCCGCCGGAAAGTGCACTGCCCTGCCGTTCCGCCACGTGTTCCAGGCTGAAATCCCGCAACAATTCCTGCAAACGCTCGGCGCGCTGCACTTCGTCCAAATCACGGCGCGTCTCCAAAATGGCCGCAATATTGTCGCGCACGCTGAGTTTTCTGAATACGGAGGCCTCCTGCGGCAGGTAGCCGATCCCGTACATGGCGCGCCTGTGGACGGCTTCGCGGGTAATGTCTCGCCCGTCCGCCAGGATCGTCCCCGAATCGGGACGAATGATCCCGACGATCATGTAAAATGTCGTCGTCTTCCCCGCGCCGTTCGGCCCGAGCAGCCCGACCGCCTGACCGCGCTCGACGCGGATGCTGACACCGTCGACCACGGTTCGCTCGCGGTAGCTTTTGCGTAATTCCTGTGCTTCGATGTACATGATCAGGACCGGATGATCAAGGTGCTGCGACCTGTTGTTTCCGCACTGCGCCGTGCGGGGTAAATATCCAGCTGCGGGCCGGTCAGCTCGTTCCCGTTCTGATTGACGCGGGCATTGCCGGAAAGAACGGCGTGCCCGTCATCGCCCCCCGGCGTTTGTGTGTACACGACACTGTCCGAGGTAGCGTTCAAGCCGTGCTCACTGTTTATCAAATGAATGCCGCCCGTACCGATCAGGCGAATTTCTTCCAGGTAGGCATCGATTTCCCGCGCCCACAATTCCGTTCCCGGCATGCTCACGTAGGCGGAGCCCGTCACCGTGCCGTGCGCCGCGGCGGGATCGTAGTGAACCGTATCGCCCGTCAACACGCGATCGCCTGCCTGTGCCTGCACATTGCCGTTTGCCAGCAGCGACTCGTCCGCATAGGCGGTCAGGCTCGCCGCCGTCAGCGTCGTGTCGTCTTTCGTATAGTGAATGCCGCCCGTCAGCGTGGCCGTACCGTCCGCAAAGGAATACTCTCCCGTTGCCCCGGTCAGTGTCGCGCCGTCGCGCGTGATGACTACATCCCCCGTCGCCTGCGCGACATCGCTGTCGCCGTTATATACCAGACTGTCCGCGGTGATGGTCAACTCAGCCGCCCATACTGTGCCGCTGAAGCAGATACCCAACGCCAGCGCCGTCATGATCCGATATCCAGCCTTCATTCCGTTCGGCCTCCTTTATGTAACTCGACATTTCCCGTCAGACGTACTTCCCGCAAGATCCGATCCGCTTCCAGCCGATCGCCGCACAGTTGCATATCGCCTTTTTCCATTACTACACCGCCGTCCGCGGTCAGTGTATCCGTATTGCCGTCGTACTGCAAGTTGGTGAGGTGCAAGTAGGCATTGTCCTCGCTGCGTGCATCCACCGTTCCGCTCAATTCGATGCGCTTGCGGCTGTTGTCCACCACGCCCTCCGACGCTTTCACGTGCACCTGGTGCGCCCCCTTGGCAAAGAGCAAGTCCACATCGTGTGCATACAGGATGCGGGTTTTCGTGTCCATCTCGATCTTCGCCGCACTGATGCGCCAAACGAGCTCGCCCGCTTCTTCCTGCTGGATAACCGTGCCGTTAAACGCCACCCGCGCGCCCGGTTCTTCTGCGGGCAGCGGTGCCGGGGCAAACAGCGCAAAGCCCATCCCGATTGCAAAGACGAGCAGAACCACAATCAACCACAGCCAACCTTTATACCGTTTCATGCGGGTCCTCCTCTCTCTGCCAACGTACTATCTCTTCCGGCGCCGTCCACCAGCGCCGCTGAATCCATAACCACTCCGCCGGATACGAACGGATAAAATCTTCGATGATACGTGTCATGACCTTCGTCGTCCGATCGAGATCGTCCCGCACTGTACCGGTGTCTTCGTAGTAAAACATCTCTCCGATACAAATCACATGGCCGTAACCGTCGTCCCGCCGGCGAATGAACAGCGGCACGATCGGTGCCTGAAAGCGCCGGGCAAATACGGCCGGCCCTTCCACCGCCGACGATACCCGATTGAGAAAAAATACCGGGACGCCGCTCTCGCCGCCGTCTTTATCCGCAAGAAAGCCGAGAATTTTCTTGCGTTTCATCGCCCGCGCCGCCGCGATAATTTCCGACCCGCCGCTGTGAAACACTTCGATCCCCGCAAGCGAGCGGAAATAGTTCAGCAGATCCGTCACCGCCTGATTCGGCTGGCGTTTGGCGATCGTCGTCGTCGGAAAGCCGTGCAGGGCAAGTCCCGCGCCGAGCCATTCCCAATTGCCGATATGCGCCGTGAGGCCGATGACGCCCGCCCCCGCCGCCAATGCTTCCCGCAGGCGTTCGGGGTGATCGATGGTAATATATTCTTCCAGATGTTCCCGCTCCGCCACGAGACGCGGCGTGTACAGGATCTCCAAGGCCATCATGCCGAGATTTTCAAAATGTGCATGCAGCACGCGCTCCGCTTCGTCCGGCTGCAGATTCAGCCCTTGCATCAGCTGTTCCAACGCACGCTTGCGCGGCTTAGTCAGGCGGTTGAATACCAGCGGGCCGAGTCGTTTGCCGAGCGCCAGCAAATGCTCGTAAGACAAGCGGCATACGCCCTCGCTCAGCATTCGCAACGCTTTGTATTGCCATGTACTTCCCATCGGTCCGCCCCCTTTTTATCGCCCTGTGTCATCATCCCTGCGGGTTGCGGAATACTTCCTGCAACTCATCCCAAACGCCCTGCCGGCAAAGGATATATTCCAACCATTCCCGGACGGCGCCCCGGCCGCCTTCTTTCGTCGCGACGAAATCCGCCAGTTCCCGCACTTCCGCCGTGCCGTCCGCGGGTGCGGCGGCCATGCCGACCCGGGCGAGCACGCCGAGATCGTTCGAGTCGTCGCCCATGAATCCCGCTTCCTCCCAAGTACAGCCGAATTCTTCCAGAATCTGCGCCATGGCCGTCACCTTATCGGCGGCCCCCTGCGCGCAAAAGTCCATTTGCAATTCCTCGCTGCGCCGCTGCGTGATCGGCGACTTCCGCCCGGTAATAATGCCGACCTTCAGTCCTGCGCGCCGGGCGAGCACGATGCCCATCCCGTCCCGCGCATGAAATGCTTTCAGCCGCTCACCTTCCGGGCCGATGAAAAGATGCCCCGTCGTCAATGTGCCGTCCACATCCAACGCGATGAGCCGCAGCCGCTGAGCCGGATCCTTCATACGACACCTCGCCGAAGCAGATCCGTAATATGCAGCATACCGACAGCACGCCCCGCTTCGTCCACCACGGGCAATACCGTGACCGGTCTCGGTTCATGTTCCTGCATCAGGCGCAAGGCTTCCGCCGCCAGACGTTCCGCGGTAATCACCTGCGGGTTTTCTGTCATCATCTCGCCGACCGGCAAGCGCAAAAATCCCTCGCCCCGCTTCAGGCCGCGCCGAATATCACCGTCCGTCACGAGCCCCTTCAGTGTGCCGTCCGCCGCCACCACATTGGCTGCGCCGAGCCCTTTCTCCGTCATCACGAACAGAGCATCCGCCACCGGGCGATCCGCCATGATGACGGGATTGTCCTCCGCACCGTGCATGACGTCGCCCACCGTCAGCAACAGACGACGGCCGAGCGCACCGCCCGGATGGAATATGGCAAAACGATCCGCAGTAAAGCGGGCATGTTCCATCAGCGCTACCGCCAGCGCATCGCCCAGAGCCAACGCCACGGTCGTGCTCGTCGTCGGTGCCAGTCCCAGCGGACAGGCTTCTTTTTCCACCGTCACATCTAGGACGAGATCGGCATTGTGCGCCAGTGTCGAGTCCGTATTGCCGACGACGGCGATAATCTTGGCGCCGATCCGGCGCAGCGACGGCAAAATCGCCACGATTTCTCCGGTTTCGCCGCTGTTGGAAAACGCCAGCACCACGTCCTGCTCCGTCACCATGCCGAGATCGCCGTGAATGCCTTCCGCCGGATGCAGGAAGAAGGACGGCGTACCCGTGCTGGCCATCGTCGCGGAAATCTTGCGGGCAATGTGCCCCGATTTCCCCATGCCGGTCAGGACAGCTCTGCCCGGAGCGGCATGAATCATCGCCACGGCCTGCTCGACACTTGCATCCAGACGTTCCGCCAAGGCCGAAATGCCTTCCGCTTCCGTTCGCAATACACTTTGCATGGTCGTCAAAACGCTCATTTTCCCTCGCCTTTCGTTACTACCGCATGAATCGCTTTCAAGTCGCGCAGCAGCGCTTCCAAGTCACGCAGGTACAGCATATTCGGCCCGTCGGAAAGTGCTTCTTCCGGATTGTCATGAACTTCCATGAAAAACCCGTCCGCCCCGGCCGCCGCGGCCGCCTTTGCCAGGTACGGCACGAACTCGCGTTGCCCTGAGGAATGCGTACCGGCTCCGCCCGGCAACTGCACACTGTGTGTCGCATCGAAAATAACGGGATAGCCCCATTCCCGCATAATCGGGAACCCGCGCATATCCACCACGAGATTATGATAACCGAACGAAGCGCCGCGCTCCGTCAGGCAGACATTTTCATTGCCGGCCTCCCGCATCTTTTGCAGGACATTGTACATATCTTCCGGTGCCAGGAACTGCCCCTTCTTCACATTGACCGGCTTGCCCGTCTTCGCCGCACCGTAGACCAAATCCGTCTGCCGGCACAAAAAGGCGGGAATCTGCAGCATATCCAACACTTCCGCCGCCGGTTCCAGCTGCTCGACCGAGTGAACGTCGGAAAGTACCGGTACGCCCAGCTCCGCTTTGATTTCCTTCAAAATCCGCAGGCCTTCCGTCAACCCCGGACCGCGGAACGAAGAATAGGACGAACGATTCGCCTTGTCAAAGGAAGCTTTGAAGACATAGGGAATGTCCAATTTGCGGCAAATATCGCGTGCCGTGCGCCCGATCGCCAACGTGCGATCGTAATCTTCTATCACACAGGGGCCGGCGATCAAAAAGATGCTGTCCCCCGTAAACTGCAAGTTACCGACTTGTATCGTTTTCATCCGCTGTACCTCCCTCGAAATACGCCCGTACCCGCTCCACATCCGCCGGCGTATCAATGCCGATACTCTCTTTCTCCGTCTCGATCACGCCGATGCGATAGCCGTGCTCCAGCGCCCGCAGCTGCTCGAGAGACTCCGCCTGCTCGAGCGGTGTCGGCGGCAAGGCGGCAAAGGTGCAGAGAAAATCACGCCGATAGGCATACATGCCCAAGTGTTTGCGCGGCAACACTACGCCCGTTTCCCGCGGATACGGCAACAGCGAGCGGGAAAAATATAATGCCTCGCCCGCCAAGTTGCAGACGACTTTCACCGCATTCGGATTGTCGAAATCCGCCTCGGCCAACGGTGCCGAGACCGTCGCCATCGCCCAGTCGGGATGCGCCGCCAGCGAACTTGCCAGGCGGTCGATCAGACTCGGCTCGATGCAGGGCTCATCTCCCTGCACATTTACAATAATTTCAAATTCCGGAAACTGCGCCGCCACTTCCGCCAGACGATCCGTCCCTGTCCGATGTGTCGCCGCCGTCATGACGGCATGCGCGCCGAAACCTTCCGCTGCGCGCAGGATCCGTTCGTCATCGGTGGCAATGATGACCGCCGTCGGCATGGTCGCCCGGCTTGCCCGTTCGTATACTCGCGCAATCAGGCTGCGCCCGCCGAGATCAATCAGCGGTTTTCCCGGCAGGCGTGTCGATCCGTACCTGGCGGGGATGATGCAGGCGATATTCATCGCGAAGCCCCCATTCGTCATTTACATAATCCCAAAATTCCTCGGCGCCGCTGCGGATATGAAAATCCAATACCTGAACATAGATATCCGCGGCTTCCTCCGTCACGAATTCGGTAATCTTCACCGCATCTTTTTCGGAGACGACGATCGCTTCCGCGCCGCAATCCCGCATGATTTTTCGCGCCGCCGCCAAGTCCGTCGCCGTATACAGATGATGGTCGGGCAGGCGAATTTCTTCGACCGGATTCAACCCCGCCGCCCGCACCGTCGTCGCAAACGATTCCGGATTCCCCAACGCGCAGAGCGTCACCACGCGCTGCGGCGGACGCAGAGTAAAGCGTTTTTTATTGCGCCACGCATCCCAGGACAAGACCGGGCCGGGCCGATGTTCCGTCAGCAGCACCGGCACATGCACCCGATAACTCTGCAAAACGGCCAGGATATCATCCAGCATTTGCTGCGAAACGGATTCCGTCTTCGTCACAACGAACACATCCGCCCGCTCCAGATGATCCAGCGGCTCGCGCAGCAACCCCCGCGGCAGCACATAGCCGTTGCTGAACGGATTCGTGGCATCGATCAGCACGATGTCGATGTCGCGGCGCAGCTTCCAGTGCTGAAAGCCGTCGTCGAGCAAAAATACTTGCGGCGCATACTTTTCTTCGACTTCCCGACCGATCCGGCTCCGCCGTTTACCGACCGCCACGATCGCCCCGGGCAGACTTTGCGCCAACAGGAAGGGCTCGTCTCCCGCTTCCGCCGCGGACAGGAGCAGCCGCTTGCCGTCGGAGACGATGCCGCCCTCTTTCTCCCGCATACCGCGGTAACCGCGACTGAGGATGGCCACCTTCACGCCGCGCTCCTGCAGTACCGTCGCCAAGTAGCGCACAAACGGGGTTTTCCCCGTACCGCCGGCCGTGATATTGCCGACGCTCAAGGTAAACCCTTCCAGTTTGTGACGTTTCATATGCCCCGTTTCATAAAAGGAGCCGGCCATATTCAGGAGAAACGAATATGTTTTTTCTACCGGAGCCAACAGCGTCAGCAACGTCCGCTCCGCAAATGATTTTTTCCCGGGCTTGAACAGATCACGTGCCCATGCTTCCCAGTTCATCGCTATTCTCCCTGCAAAATGACACCTTCCCGCCTTGCCATGCGGACAAATGCGTCCACATTGCGTTGCGTGGCGCCCTGATTCTCTTGGACGAGATTCCAGGCGCAACGACCCATCCGCTCCAATTCTTCGGGCTTGTCCAGCAATTCGAGCAGCGCCGGCGCAAGCTCGTTTTCCTTCACCATGCGGCAAGCCCCTTGGCTGTGCAGCAAAGCAAAAATATCCTTAAAGTTAAACATATGCGGTCCGACCAAAATCGGCTTGCCGTGAGCCGCCGGCTCAAGGATATTGTGCCCGCCGACCCGAACAAAACTGCCGCCGACCACAACGATATCGGCCAGACTGTACACCCGTCCGAGCTCGCCGATCGTGTCCAGCACCAGCACATCCGGCGACTCATTCGCCGGCACGACGCCGTCCGTACGGCGGCGTACACAAAAGCCGTGCTTTTCCGCCAGTGCCGCCACTTGCGCGCCGCGCGGAATCTCCCGCGGAGCCAGGATGAGATGCGCGTTCGGATATACTTCCCGCACCGCGGCGAAGGTCCGCAGGAGCAATTCATCCTCGCCGCGATGGACGCTTCCGCCGATCAAGACCGGGTGGTAGTTGCCGATCCCGAATTCTTCCCGCATCGCTTCCCGTTCCGCCGGTGTCACCTCGGCGTAGGTCTGGTCGTACTTCGTATTTCCCGTGACCTCGATCCGCCGAGGATCCGCGCCCATTTGCTCGATATAACCGGCATCCGCACGCGATTGCATGCAGAACCACTTGATTTGCTTGAGCATCCGGCGAGTGAAACTGCGAATCAGCAGGTAGCGTTTCGCGCTGCGATCGCTGATCCGGCCGTTCACCATCATGACAAACAGCCCCCGCTTTTCCGCCAACCGCAGGAAATTCGGCCACAGTTCCGTTTCCACGAGCAGAATCGCCCGCGGCTTGACGATATCGACGATACGGGTCGTGATGACCGGCAAATCGACCGGGAAGAAAATATGCCCGTCCGCTTCGGGAATGATCCGTTGCGCCATGCGATGCCCCGTCGCCGTGACGACGGAAACGACCACCATTTCCCGCGGGTAGCGCCGTTTCAGCTCGCGCACGATGGGGCTTGCCGCCACGATTTCGCCGACGGAAGCCGCATGCACCCAGATCGCCCGACTGCCGGCAATGCTCTGCAGTGTCGGCTGCGGCATCACGCCGGCGCTTTGCTGCAGGCGATCATAGAAGCCCTCTTCGGTCAACAGGCGATAGGCCAACACGGGCACCAGCGCCAGCCAGTAAAGCACCAGGCAAATGTTATAAAACCAGTACATGCTACTCCTTTTCCCACTCTTTCATGGTATATAAACTGTAGTACATACCGCGTGCCGCCATCAACGTGTCATGTGTCCCCTGTTCTACCACGCGCCCCCGATCAATGACCAGGATCCGATCGGCGTTGCGAATGGTCGAAAGCCGATGCGCGATAACAAATGCCGTCCGTCCCTGCAGCAAACGCTCGAATGCATCCTGTACCAGGCGTTCGCTTTCCGCATCCAGGGCGGATGTCGCTTCATCCAAGATCAGAATCCGCGGGTCTTTCAAAATCGCCCGCGCAATGGCGATGCGTTGCCGCTGACCGCCCGAGAGCACGATCCCGCGATCACCGATCGGCGTCTGCAGACCCTGCGGCATGCGCGAGACGAATTCTTCCGCATGAGCGGCCCGCATCGCGGCGCGAATTTCTTCTGCCGTCGCCTCCAGCCGACCGTAACGGATATTGTCTTCGATCGTCGTGTTAAATAAAGCCGTGTCCTGCGGCACCAACCCGATTTGCTCGCGCAACGATGCCAACGTCAGATCGCGCACATCGTGGCCGTCTATCGTAATACTCCCTGCCGTCACATCGTAAAACCGCGGCACGAGATTCGCGACCGTCGTCTTGCCCGCGCCGCTCGGCCCGACCAATGCAACCGTTTGCCCCGGCTCGACCGAAAAACTGAGCCCGCGGAGGACTTCCTTGCCCTCCTCATAGGAAAAATACACATCATCGAAAACGACTTTGCCCCGCATCGGCACGAGGTCGTATGCATTCTCTTTTTCCCGGATCTCCGGCACTTCATCCAAAATCTCAAAGACCCGCTCACCGGCCGCCAGCGAACGCTGAATGCCGCCGTAGAGGGAACTGATCCGCCGGACGGGATTCGCCAGATTGATCGCATAGATCAGAAACGCGATCAATTCCCCGGCGGTCAACTGTCCTTCGATGACACTCCAGCCGCCGTACCAAATGATGGCCGTTACGGCGATCGCCGCCAAAAACTCGATCAGCGGCGACAGCTGGCTTTCCTGTTGCGCCGCCTTCATCGCCGCCCGAAAGGCGTTTTCGTTGATCGTTCGAAAGCGTTCGATCTCATAGGCTTCACGGAAAAAGGATTTCACCACGCGAATGCCGCTGACGGATTCCTGCAGATGCGATGTCACATCGGCGATCCGTTCCTGTACCGTCCGGCCGCTTTTCTTCAATTTGCGACCGAAGAAACGGATCGTAAACGAGACCAGCGGCACGATAACCAGACAAAGCAGTGTCAGTTTCCAATGCAGAAAGAGCATCCCGAGGAGCGAGCCGATCAGGATGACGCTTTCCTTGACAATATTGACGAAATTATCGACAATCGCCGTTTGCAACGCGCCGATATCATTCGTCAGACGACTCATGATCGAGCCTGTCTTGCGCGTGTCGAAATAGCGCAGCGACAAGTGCTGCAGGCGGCGGTACACTTCATTGCGGATATCGATCACCACGCGGTTACCGATATAGCTCATCAGGTAGCTTTGGCCGAAGCTGAATACGCCGCGCAGGAAAAACAGCACCAAAATACTGAGTGCGATCAGGTTCAACGCAAACAGATTTTTCGCCGCAAGCACATCGTCAATGATATTGCGAATGATCCACGGCACGGCAAGCGTCGTCACCGCCCCCAGCACCATGCAGGCGATGGCGGCAAGTCCCCGTTGCCGGTACGGTCGGATATATGCTAACAAGCGCACGTAATCACCCATGGTCGACTCCTTCCGCCACCCGTTCAATCAAGCGAGCCACTCGCCGCACCGCTCCGGGGCCGCCCAAGCGTTCCCGTATGCCGGCCAGTTCCGCACGTACTTGCGCGGCCGCTGCGGGATCTTCCCACCAACGGCGGATCGGCGCGGCAATCCGCGGCGCCGTGACCTCTCCTTGTAAGAGTTCGGGAATGACTTCTTTGGCGGCCACGATATTCGGCAGGCCGATATGGCTGAGCCGCACCAGACGCCGCCCCAGCCAATACGTCAACGGATTGACCCGGTAGACCAATACCGTCGGCAACCGCATCAGCGCCGCTTCCAATGTGACCGTGCCGGAAGCGGCAATCGCCGCGTCGCAAATTTGCATTAAATCATACAGGCCGTCCTCGGTAATCGTCACCGATACGGACGTCCCGTCAAGCAATTCTTCCAACTCCGCCCGGGAGATCGTTCCCGCCCGCGGCAGGTAGCAGTGCAGGGGGTAGTCCTGCGCCAATTCTTCGGCGGCGCGCAACATCTCGGGCAGCAGACCGTGCACCTCTTGACACCGGCTGCCCGGCAGCAGGAGCAATTGCTTCTCCTGCGGCACGGCACCGAAATACGCCACGGCTTCCGCCGGGGTACGTGTCGGTCGCACCGTATCCAACAACGGGTGACCGACAAATTCCGCATTGGCTCCCATCTCGCGGTACGCCGCTTCTTCCATCGGGAAAATACAGGCCACCGCCACCGTGTCGCGAGCAATCGCATAGCCGCGACTGCGATGCCAAGCCCATACCGTCGGCGCAATATAATACACCACCGGAATCCCGAGTTCTTTCGCCGCATGCGCCAGACGCATATTGAAGCCGGGATAGTCCACACACACCAGCACATCGGGTCGCTCCTCGCGCAGCCATTGCACGAGTCGGGAGCGTAAACGGAAAAAGCGCGGCAAATTCGCCAGCACTTCCGCTACGCCGATCACGCCCAGATCCGCAATATCCCGGATGATCTCCACACCGGCACGACGCATATGCTCGCCGCCCATGCCGTACAGTTTGCAGTCCGGTCGCAGCTTTCGCAAGGCGGCCGCCACTGCGGCTGCGTGTACATCACCGGATGCTTCCCCGGCGGAAAAGAACACCTTCATAGACCCAACGACTCCTCGGATACCGCACAAATGCAAACGCCCTCGGCATTTGCCAGCGCCAGCACCTCTTCCTGCTCGACAAAGAGCGTCTTTTTCGCTTCGATCGCAATGACGGCACCGTCATGCTCCAACAAAGAACGCAGTGTCTGCAGGCCGATCGTCGGCACGTCAAAACGGGCATCCTGGCTCGGCTTGGCTGTCTTGACGACGACCGCGCCCTTGCGCGCCAACTCGCAACCGCGCACGATGCAGGCATCGGTGCCTTCGATCGCCTCAATCGCCATCACGGCGCGGCGGCTGACGACTACCGTCTGGCCGATGTCGAGCGCGCCCATCACTTTCGCCGTACCGAAGCCGAAACGGATATCCGCCAGCTCCTCCTCCGTCGGCCGGCGCCGCGTAAACACGCCGACATCCGGCAACAGCGGCTGCAGGTAGCGCGTCTGATCCAGCGCTTCGATACCGTCCTTCGCCAGTTCCGCCACCAACGCCAACATGATCGTATCATCCTTGCGATCGTGAATTTTCTTCAACACTTTCAGCGCACGCAAATCAGGTAACCAATTTCCTTTGAATAAAATCTCCTTGGTTACCTTGCCGAGCATTGTCGCCTGCGTGACGCCTTCCGCACGCAGGGTTCGAATGACTTTGTCCAGTTTCGTCACGTGGATGCGGTAAAACACGTCCGCTTCCGCCGCCAGTTCCGGTTCCGTATTATCCACGACCGCGATGACCGCCACTCGTTCACCGAGTCGTTTCGCTTCGCGTAAAAAGGTGACCGGCAGTTTTCCTACCCCGGCCAGTAAGCCCACTGTCGCCATAATTCCCCCTCGTATGTAATTATTTTAACACATATAGGGATTGCATTTCCATGCCGCCGGGGCTTTTCTCCCCGCCGCTGCAAAGAAAAAACGCCCGCCGCAGCGAGCGTTTAACTTTAATCCTTACGTGTTCGCACGATACCGCGTTCGCAATTCCGGAGGAAGCGCAGCAAATGCTCGATCTCCTCGTATGCATGCAGTTCATGCTCCATCTCCGCAATCGCTTCCGTCAGCGTCAGGTTCGAGCGATACAGCAGGCGATAAGCACGCTTCAAATCGCGCTTTACATCACCCGATACGCCGCTCCGCGCCAAGCCGACATTGTTCAGACCGACCACGCGTGCGGGATTGCCGTCCGCAATGACGAAAGGCGGCACATCCTGGACGACCTTGGTCATGGCACCGACCATGGCGTTGCGGCCGACCTTCACAAACTGATGGACTCCCGCCATCCCGCCGATAACCGCACGATCTTCGACGGTCACATGCCCGGCAAGTCCGGCAAAGCTGCTGACCACGATGTGGTTGCCGACCACGCAGTTATGGGCAACGTGCGTGCAGGCCTGCAGCAGGCAATGGGAACCGATACGGGTTTCCTCGCCCTCGCCGGTCGCCCGGTTTATCGTGACGAACTCGCGGATTTCCGTGTGATCACCGATAATGACATAGCTCGTTTCGCCCTTGTACTTCAAGTCCTGCGGCTCGCCGCCGATGGATGTGCTCGGGAAAATATGGCAATTCTTGCCGATGCTTGTATAGGGATGAATCACCGCATGTGCGTCGATTTGCGTGCCTTCACCGATCACCGTGTGCGGGCCGATTACGACATACGGACCGATCACGACATTGCTGTGCAATTCCGCTTGCGGATCGATAACAGCCGTCGGGTGGATATTCGGTTTTCTCTTTTCTACCACTTGTAATTCCATATCTATCTCCTGAATCTGCATAGTTTGTGCTTTATTTACTATACAATCGGACAACCCGTCTTTTTTAGAACGCGGCTGACAGACTCTTACGACTCCATTCCACCCTCTTGCTTTACTATTCTCCATTATTCTTACTTTTTTAACTATTTTCGATTTTTCGTATCTATTCGTTGATATCTTTCAGGTAAAACATCAGTTCGCCTTCCGCAACCAAGTTCTCCCCGACATAGGCGCGCCCCGCCACCTTGCCCATCATGCCGCGAATCCGCAGCATTTCCGACTCGATCCGCAGCGTATCTCCCGGCCTGACGGAGGCGCGGAAGCGCACTTTGTCCATACCGGTAAACATGGGCAACAGCTTGCGGTGTTCTTCCGCGGAGAGCAGCATCACACCCGCAACCTGCGCCATCGCCTCACAAATCAGCACCCCCGGCATGACAGGATGTCCCGGATAATGGCCGACGAAAAAAGGCTCATTGATCGTCACGTTCTTTATGCCGACCACACGTTTCAGCGATTCCAGCTCCAAGATCCGATCCACCAGTAAAAAAGGGTAGCGATGCGGTAAAATGTCCATGATTTCAGTGCTGTCCAGCATATTACATCCCCCTTCCCTGTGCGGCAATCAATGCCGCCAGCTGCGTATTCAAACGATGCCCGGATTTGCGCGCGATAATATGTGCGTGCAACGATCCGGCCAATGACAGATCGCCGATTACATCCAAAATTTTGTGACGGACGACTTCGTCGGGAAAACGCAATTCCGAAAGGCATTCCGTCGCCGAATAGACGACCGCATTCTCCAGCGTACCGCCTTTGCCAAGACCCATCGCCCGCAAGGCCTCCAATTCATCCGTAAACCCGATTGTCCGCGCCCGCATGATCTCACGCCGATAGCTGTCCTCGGTGATCTCCAAATCCAGCACCTGCAGGCGAAGCAGCGGATGATCCTTTTCCGAGATAAACGTGACGCGCAGGCCGTCATACGGCAGGGCGGCAATGTAGCGATCCGCTTCATTTTCGTAGATGGAGCAGGCCTGTTGCAGTCGCAAGATGCGCCGCGGCACGGGCTGCTCTTCGCGTCCCGCCTGATCCAGCAGCGCGACAAACACCGCTGCGGAGCCGTCGCCTACCGGCGGCTCGGGGGCGCTGAGTTCGATAATGCAGTTATCAATGGCCAAGGCAGCCAGTCCGCTCAAGACATGCTCGACCGTCGCCACCATCACCGGCCCGTTTTCCAGCGTGGTCGCTCTCAACGTATCCGTCACGAAGTCCACATGAGCACGCACCGTAT
Organism: Veillonellaceae bacterium; assembly: GCA_022771805.1. Taxonomy (GTDB): domain Bacteria; phylum Bacillota; class Negativicutes; order Veillonellales; family Negativicoccaceae; genus JALELM01. Next base: position 75,113 of record JALELM010000003.1, read on the forward strand.
CCGCTGTAGCCAGATCCGTCCGCCGAAACAGGATGCCGGTATCCGGCGGAGCCGGCAAAAAGCGCATTTGCACGTGAACTCCGGAATGCAAACCGATACCCTCGTAGGATACCGCCCGCGCAATAGTATGTTGCATATATTCTCCTTTGACCCTTTTCATGAAAAGCTGTTGCTGTATCTTTTCAATTATACCATAGATTGAGCATAATAAATAAAGAACGAGACGGAAATTCCCGTGCTTGGCGCGCAGCCGCCGCCATGTGCTGCCGTTTTCCGAGCGGCTGTTGAAATGTTTGCCGAAAATATTTACGGGGTCGCGGCGAGAATTCCCCCGGCTTGCAGCGAGGCACGCGGCGAATTTTTCCGTAGCAAAAGGAGACTTTTTCTTTCGGAAATCCCGCCTGCGAGCCGGCGCACATGCAACACACAGTTCCGCTAAAAAACACCGCCGAGCGTTCTCGACGGTGTTCTTTAGTTTACTGTCCGACCTGTTCCATGGCCGCTTTGATCTTGCCCGCCATGCCGCGCATCTTCTCTTTCGGTACGGCGCAAACGGCTACTCGCACGCCCGCTTTCAGCGGCACCGGGAAAATCCGCTCCGCCGCGAGCGCCTTGCAAACCGCCTGCGAATCCGGCGACGGAATGCTGATAAAGAAACCGTCCCGATACGGGAGAACCGGCAGTCCGACTTCGGCGGCCTCCTGCATGAAAATATCCGCGCGTTCACGAATCAGGCGATACATTTCCGCCTGTTCCGCCGCCAATGCCGCTTGCAGTTCCGGCTCCGCCGCAATCTGCACCAAGGTCGCCATCGCCGCCCGGTTGATATTGGACCAGGTCGCCCGCGAGGTGTATTGGTTGATGTCGCCGAATTCACGAATGATCGTCTCCGACGAGCTGATACCGATCATTGCGCCCGTCCGCTGGCCGTACAGCGTGTACCCCTTCGACATGCTGTAGCCGACGATGACGAGCAGGTTCTCCGGCAAATCGGTGAACCGGCGGAAAAAGGAGCGTGCCGCCGAAGCTTCCCCGGCAAAATCGAGGTAGGCCACATCGACGAGCAGGATAACATGTTTCCCTTCCAGCGCCGCCGCTTCCCGCAAGACATCGAGCACTTGCGTCCAGTCTTCGTCCGAAAGGCTGTAGCCCGTCGGGTTATGCGCCGGCGTGTTCAGGATGACCAGCAATTGATCCTGTTTTTTGGCCATATCCCGCACCTGCGCCGCAAAGTCGTCCCCGTTCCACTGCATCGTATCGGTCAGCAGGCGGAATGTCCGCAATTTGCGACCGTTATCGGCGCAGAGTACGGAGTACGCGCCCCAGTACCAGTCCGAGGTAAGCACCTCATCGCCGAGTTCCGTGTAGTTGTGAATCGCGTGATGGATGACACCCGTGCCGCCGGCCGTCGCCACCGCTGCGGTATATGCCTGCGGCCGATGCTCGCCGAAGCAGCATTCCTGTACCGCGTTTAAATAGCCCGGCAGACCGGAAATCGGTGCATACGCGATAATCTCCCGCATCGGCAAGTTCCGATACACCCGCTCCACGGTCGGCAGACATACCAATTCTTCCGCTTCATTCAAGATAGCGCCGATAGTCGCATTCGTTACGGCTTCGGCTCCGAATTCGGCCGCAGCCGCCACCGCCGCCGCATTGGCTCCGAAGATGACGTCCTTGGCTTTTTTCCCGAACGCCTGCGGCGCCGCTACACTGATTGTCATAGTCCTACCTCCTCGTATTCTCCGTTATTACGTTCATCTTACCACGTCCGGCGGATCATTGTCCACGGCTGACAATCCGCTGTATCCCGCTTATGAAAAAAGCCTCCGCGAACGAAGGCTTTCTCCTGCTCTATGTCCTCTCTGGCGGTTATTCCGCAACCGGCAGAGTTATCGTGACCGTTGTACCGATGTCCGGTGTGCTGTCCAGGCGCACCGAGCCGCCGAGCCGCTGCGCGATGTGTTTCACAATCGCCAGACCCAAGCCGGTACCGCCCGTCTCTTTCGAGCGGCTGTGATCGACGCGATAAAATCGCTCAAACACATGCGCCTGCTCCGCCGGGCTGATCCCGATACCGTTATCACAGACTTTCAGACGTACCGCATGGGGGAAGTCGGTTATTCTGCAACGCACCTCACCGCCGTCGCGATTGTATTTCACGGCGTTATCAATGAGGTTCACCACCAACTCGAAACACAGGTGACGATCCGTATGCAAACGCCCCTCGTCGCCGCCGACCTCGATGCGAATATCACGTGCCTGTGCCTGCACACTCAGCATTTCCGCCGCCTCACGCGTCAATTCAAGCAGGGAAATGTGTTCACCCGTGACCGTATGTCCCTCATCCAGTCGCGACAAGCTCAGCAAGTCTTCGATCATGGCGAGCAGACGATCCGCTTCCTGCATGATCCGCGCCGCAAAGTTGCGGACTTCTTCCGTGCTTTCGTACATGCCCTTGTGCAGCAACTCCGCATAGCCGCGAACGGAGGTCAACGGCGTATTCAATTCATGCGATACATTGGCCGTAAATTGACGCCGGTGCTGTTCGGCTTGGTACGCTTCCGTCACGTCCCGCACCACGACGAGCACGCCGCCTTCTTTTTTCTCCAACCGCCGCGCAACGAGCACGTAGCGCCGTTCGTTACGCGTAAACTCGCCACCGCTGCGCCCGTCCGTAGCCACATCGCGCAAGGCCTGCAGCCAGACTTCTTCCTGCGCCAGTGTCGCCGCGTCCGTGCCGCGCAAATCCGCCGCCAGGTCGAAAATCCGCTCCGTCGCCCGGTTGTAGTCGATAATCCGCCCGTCCGTACCGAGGAGGATGACCCCCTCGTTCAGCGTATTCATCATCCGTTGGATATGGTTGCGCTCTTCTTTCAGCTCCTCCATTTGATCGCGGATGAGCTCCTGCTGCTCCCGCAGCCGCAACAGAATCGGATCGATTTCCGGCAAGCGGGACAGCAACGGCACGGCCCGCCCCTGCACGATGGCTTCCGCCGTCTCTCCGGCTTGGATAAGCGGCCGCAGCAATTTGCGAGTCAACAGTGATGTCAACGTGAAGCAACAAATCAGGACAATGGTCAGAACGCCCAGCATCGCCGGGATCGTTTCCCGCATAATGGCCAGCCAGCTGCCGCGTTCCACCCCGCCCCGCAGCACGGAGCCGTCTTCCAGCCGCACCGCATAGTAAGAGGTTTCTCGTTCCAGCGTGGACGATTTCCGCCGGACAAAGCCTTCACCCTTGGCCAACGCATCATGTATTTCTTCGCGTTCGAGATGGTTTTCCATATGCTGCGCCCGGTAGCCCGTTTCCTGCAGCACACTGCCGTCCGGCGCGATCAACGTCAGCCGTAAAAACGGCCGCCCCGCCACCGCGGACGGTAAAATTTCCGCCGGTGAATCGCCGCGATTCAACCCGGCAGCCACTACCTTCGTCAATGTACGCACGTGCTCTTCCGCTTCCGCACGGGCGCCGAGATAATAAATCCAAAGACAGGAGATCAGCGTGAGTAAAATAGCAATCAGGCCGGTTTGTACCAGCGCCTTGTAGATGCTTTTCCTCATTCTTCTTCACCCAGGCGATATCCGACGCCGCGCACCGTATGGATCAATGATCCCGCTGCGGCGAGTTTTTTGCGCAGACTCTTAATGTGCATATCCACCGTACGCGTTTCAATATCGCCGGCCAGATCCCACACCCGATCCAGCAACTGTTCCCGTGTCAGCACGATATCCCGATTGAGCAGGAGGTAGTGAAGCAAATCGAACTCCCGCGCCGTCAACTGTACGGTTTCGCCGTCGACCTGCACGCGACGCCGATCCGCATCCAGCTCCAAATCACCGCAGGCAAGCACCCGCTCCCCCCGTTCGCTTGCCTCGCTCCGGCGCAGCAGCGCACGTACCCGCGCCAACATCTCCATGACTCCGAACGGCTTCCGCAAATAATCGTCCGCACCGCTGTCCAGCCCGGCAATGACATCGTACTCCGTCGTTTTCGCCGTGATCAGCAGGATGCGAATATCGCGATACCGCTCCCGCTCCCGCAGTTTTCGTAGAATAGTCAGTCCGTCCTCGCCGGGCAACATAATATCAAGCAATATCAGATCCGGGATCTGCTCCGCCAGCGCATTGTACAACTCCGCCCCGTCGTTACAGGGCAGTGCTTCGTAGCCTTGGTTGCGCAGGGCGTAGACGGTCAGATCACGGATATTTGTATCGTCTTCCACACAATATACCAGTGCCATACTGTCTCCTTCCGACTCACCTGCTCTCCTGCTACCTATTATACTCCGTTTTCAACCGAAGCGGCCTGCGATATAATCTTCCGTCTGTTGATTCGACGGGCTGTGGAACATGACTTCCGTCGTGTCTTTTTCCACCACCCGGCCGAGATAGAAAAAGGCCGTGGAGTCCGAACAACGTGCCGCCTGTTGCATATTATGCGTAACCAGAACGATCGTATAATCTTTTTTCAGCTCGGTGAGCAAGTCTTCGATTTTCAGCGTGGAAACAGGATCCAGCGCGGAGGTCGGCTCGTCCATCAGCAAGACGTCCGGGTCCATCGCCAAGGCTCTGGCGATGCAGAGCCGCTGCTGCTGACCGCCGGAAAGCGAGAGCGCATTTTCGCCGAGCCGGTCGCTTACCTCTTTCCAAAGCGACGCACGGCGCAGACTGCGCTCCACTCGCGTATCCAGTTCTTTCTTGCTGTACTTGCCGGAACAGCGCAACGCAAAGGTAATGTTGTCGTAAATGCTCATCGGGAAAGGATTCGGCTTCTGGAACACCATGCCGATCCGGCGCCGCAACGCATTCGGATCTTCCACGGTGCGGATATCTTTTTCCGCATAAAAAATCCGTCCCGTAACCCGACAATCGGGAACTAAATCGTTCATCCGATTCAGGCAGCGCAGAAAGGTGGACTTCCCGCAGCCGGACGGTCCGATCAACGCCGTTACGCAGTTGCTTTCGATATCCATATTGATATCGAACAGCGCCTGATTTTCCCCGTAGTATAGATTCAAATCTTCAATATGAAAAGCTGTCCGGTTCATTATTTTCTCCATTTATCGACTACATAATCGGACACGGTATTCATCGCGATGACCAACAAAATCAGGATTACCCCCGTCGCATACGCCTTATCCGTATGGATACCTTCGCCCGAGAGCGCGTACATGTGAATGGACAATGTGCGCCCCGAATGCCACAAATCTGCCGGAATTTCCGCCACCGTCCCGATGGTGTACATCAATGCAACGGTTTCGCCGACGATTCGGCCGATACCGAGCACGACCCCCGCCAGGATCCCGCGTCCCGCCGACGGCAGAACAATACGCAATACCGTATCTTTCTTCCCGACGCCCAAACCGTAGCTGCCTTCCCGCAAGTCACGGGAAACGGCAAGCAGGGCTTCTTCCGCCGTCTTGATGATGAAAGGCAGGATCATGATCGTCATCGTCAGTATCCCCGCCAACAGCGAATACCCCATCCGGAAAAATTGCACGAAGAAGAGAAAGCCGAACAAGCCGTAAACGATCGACGGAATCCCCGCGAGCGCTTCCGTCGCGCTGCGTACCCAAGTCACCCAGAGTGAACGCCGATCCGCATACTCCGTCATATAAACGGCCGTTCCCAAGCCGAGCGGCACCGCCAAAGCGAGTGCGCCGAGCGTCAGGTATACTGTCGTCACCAAGGCCGGGAAAAGCGACATATTCGTCGTCGTATATGTATAGGAGAAGAAGTCCGCCGTCAAAAACGGAATACCGTTGTACAAAATGTGCCCCAGCAGGAACGCCAGGCTTCCCAATGTCAGGAACAAAGAGATGCCGACGGCGATACGCACTGCATATTCATACGGACCGCGTGCCGCTTCGTTCATTTCATCGCCACCTCTTTTCTTCCCCAACGCTTACGCAAAGCAAGACACGCCGCGTTTACCAGCAAAATCAAGGCGAACAATACCGCCCCGCAGGCAACCAACGCGTCGCGGTGCAAATCGACCGCATAGCCCATTTCCAAGACGACATTGGCCGTCAGGGTACGGGTGCCGTCCCAAATGGAAGTCGGCAAATGCACCTGGTTACCGGCGACCATGATCACCGCCATCGTTTCACCGACGGCACGCCCGATACCGAGCACGCCGGCGGCAAGGATGCCGTCCCGCGCCGCAGGTACCAAGAGACCGATGACCGTGCGCTCGTGGCTCAAGCCCAACGCACGACCGCCGGCATAGTATGTTTCCGGCACCGCCGCCAGACTGGCTTCGCTTACCGCGATGACCGTCGGCAGTACCATCAAGGCCAAAAGACATGCGGCTGTCACGATACCGTTGCCGCTGCCGCCGCCGTAGTCGCGGACGAAGGGTACCATAACCATCATTCCGAAGAAACCGTAAACGATGGACGGGATCCCCGCCAACAACAGTACGAAGGAGCGCAACAGCCGCTGCCAGCGCGACGGCACGAAATGCATGATTCCGACCGCCGCGGCCAACCCGACAGGCATGCTCAGCACAATAGCGCCGACAGTGACTGCCAAACTGCCGACAATCATTGCTCCGATACCATAGAGTGCCGGTTCATCCGTCGGTCGCCAAACCGTCCCGAACAGGAGGTTGGCAACACCGATTTCCGCAAAAGCGGGCAATGCTTTGCCGAAGATGAACCCCGCAATCAAGATAACGCAGATAATCGATGTGGCCGCAAGGGCGCGGACTCCCCACGCCATTGCAACTTCACCGAATGCTCGGCGCTTTTCGCTGTGCAACACCTTTACTTCAACTCGTTCCATTTTTTCAATTGACCGATAAATACATTCTTCAAGCTGTCACGGTTGATTCCGCCCAGCGGGTTTTTCGGATTGACGACGACTGCCAGTCCGTCGCGCGCGATGACATCCGCATCGGCTTCCGCCTTTTCGCTGTCTTTCAGATCACGCGAAGCCATACCGAGTTCCGCCGTTTGTGTAATTGCTGCCTGTACCCCGGTCGTCGAGTCGCTCATCTGTACTTCGATCTTCAGATCCGGGTTATGCACGCGATACGCTTCCGCCAATTTTTCCATCAGCGGCGAGATCGAGGACGAACCTGCTACGACCAATGTACCGCTCGTATTCGCCGGCGTATATGCAGCCGGGGATGTTTCTACCGCAACGAAACCGTTGTCGTTTACCAGCTTCTGACCTTCCGCACTGTGGATGAAACGCATGAAGTCCGCAGCTGCCGGGGACAGTTCCTGACCCTTACGCATAACGACATGGAACGGACGTGCCAGCGGATAGGTGCTGTTCATTACGTTCTCCGCCGTCGCTTTGACACCGTCAACATCCAAGGCTTTTACCGTGTCATTCAGCGAGCCCAGAGAAATATACCCGATCGCATACGGATCATTGGCAACCGAGGTCAGCATGACGTGCGTGCTGTTCGTGATCTGCGCTTTGTCATACGTGTGGTCGACCTTCTTGCCGTCTTCCTTCACTTCAATACCGACCAGTTCGATAAACGCTCCGCGCGTACCCGAGCCGCTTTCACGCGAGATGACATGGATCTCGCTTTCCGGCTTCCAAGCCGCATCGTTACTCGTACCGGCACCGCCGCCGCAGCCCGCCATTGCCAATACCAGCAGCAAAGCGCTTGCCGCCATACCCAACCGTTGCTTTGTTTTCATAATTATGCCTCCTTTGGCTTTAACCTTCCTGTACTGTACCCGACCCGTGTCAAAAACAAGACGAAATCATGTAAAAAAACAGTAAAAAACGGCTCGTCCCGACGAGCCGTTACATCAATATATCTCCTATTTAATTGCGAACCTGCTGCTGTTTCTCGTGTTTTTCCGCGGCGAGAAACTGCTGCACGGTCGCCGCCGCAGACCGAGTCATGCCCGGCACGGCCGCCAATTCGTCCAGGGTCGCCGCCCGCATTTCCGCCAGGCTGCCGAAGACTTTCCACAGAGCCTGCCGGCGCTTCGGCCCGATCCCCGGTAAATGCTCCAGTACGGATTGGAAATTCCGCTTGCTGCGAAGTTTCCGATGATACGTAATTCCGAAGCGATGTGCCTCGTCACGGACGGTTTGCAGCATTTGGAGCGCCGGATGCCGCCGCCCGAGGATGACGGATTCATTGCTGAATTCCGTAAAAATTTCTTCCAAACGTTCCGCCAAGGCAATGACCGGCGCCTGCACGCCGCATTCGCGAATGACCGGCAGCGCGGCATGCAACTGCCCCTTGCCGCCGTCGATGACGATCAGATCCGGCAACGGCCACTCGGGATGATTGCCGTAGCGCCGCTGCATGATTTCCCGCATCGAGGCGAAATCATCGGGTCGTCCCTGCACGGTTTTCAGCTTGAACTTGCGGTACTCGCTCTTTGCCGGCTTGCCGTCGAGCAAGACGGTCATCGCCGCCACCGTTTCCTCCCCCTGCGTATGGCTGATGTCGAAACACTCGATCCGCTCCGGCAATTGCGGCAGATCGAGTACTTCCGCCAGGGCGCGCACGGCGCCTTCCTGCTTGTCCTGCGTATACTGCCATTGCGCTTCCCGCGCCTGCAAGAAACGCCCCGCATTGTCCTGCGCCATCATGTGGAGACCGCGCCGCATACCGCGCGCCGGTACGGCGATGCCGACTTTGGTGCCGCGCATATCGCTCAGCCACGCCGTCAGCAATTCCGCATCCTGCGGCAACACTCCGACAAGGATTTCTTTCGGCACACGTTCCGGACGATCGAGGTAGTAACTCTTGAGAAACGCGGAGAGCAAATTCGCCTCGTCTTCGCCGCCCGAGCCGCTCAGCATCAGCTGATCCTTGCCGATCATTTTGCCGGCGCGCACCCAAAGCACGACGACCGCGACCTTGTCCTCCCGCTGCGCCAGACCGACGACATCGAGATCCCCTCTGCCGCCGATGACGTGCTGCTTTTCCTGCACGCGGCTGAGCGCCTGAATGCGGTCGCGCCATTCGCCCGCCTCCTCGTAGCGCAGCGCCGCGGCCGCTTCTTCCATCCGCTTCGTCCAAGCGCGCAGCAGATGCGTATCCTTTCCCTCAAAGATGGCGCAAACTTCCTCCGCCATCGCGTGATATCTCCGTTGCTCCACGATACCGACACAGGGAGCTTCGCAGCGGCGCAAATGGTATTGCAGGCAGGGTCTGTCCACCCGCATCGAGCGACAGGTCCGCAACGGATACAGTTGGCGGATCAGTTTCAATGTACGCGCGACCGCGCCCACATCCGTAAAGGGGCCGAGATAGCGTGCCCCGTCCCGTTCCAACCGCCGCGTCATGAAAACCCGCGGATAGTCCTCCTGCAACGTAATTTTCACATAGGGATATGTTTTATCGTCACGCAGCAGAATATTGTACTTCGGCCGATGCTCCTTGATGAGGTTGCACTCCAATATGAGCGCTTCCATTTCCGTCTTCGTCAGGATAATGTCCACATCGACGGCATGCGCCATCATGGCACGCACCTTCGGGCTCAGGCGATCCGGATTTTGGATATACGACCGCACGCGGTTCCGCAGATTGATCGCCTTGCCCACGTAGATAATCCTGCCGAAACGATCCCGCCAGCGATACACCCCCGGCGCGGTCGGCATGGTCGCGACTTTCGCCTGCAGATCCTCCGAAATGCCGCTCATTTCCTTGCCTCCGTCTGACCGAGCTCACGCGCCCGCGCAAGCACCTTGGCAAGGTACCTGCCCGTATGCGAGACGGTCGATTTCGCCACTTCTTCCGGCGTTCCCTGCGCGACCACCGTACCGCCGCCGGCCCCGCCTTCCGGCCCCAAATCGATCAAATGATCCGCCGTCTTGATGACATCCAAATTGTGCTCGATGATGACCACCGTATCGCCGCCGTCGACAATACGCTGCAATACCTCCATCAGTTTATGGATATCCGCCATGTGCAGCCCCGTCGTCGGCTCGTCCAACAGGTAGAGCGTCCGTCCGGTGCTGCGTTTCGCCAGCTCCGTCGCCAACTTGACACGCTGCGCCTCGCCGCCCGAAAGCGTCGTCGCCGGCTGACCGAGCCGAATGTAGCCGAGGCCGACATCCTGAATCGTCTGTAGCCGCCGGGCGATGGCGGGATGATTGGCGAAAAAGCCCGCCGCTTCGTCCACCGTCATCTCCAAGACATCCGCGATACTCTTGCCTTTATACTTCACTTCCAAAGTTTCGCGATTGTACCTTGCGCCGTGGCATACTTCGCAGGGCACGTACACATCGGGCAGGAAATGCATCTCGATTTTGATGATCCCGTCGCCCTTGCAGGCTTCGCAACGGCCGCCGCTCAGATTGAAGCTGAACCGGCGCGGCGCATACCCGCGCAGCTTCGCTTCCGGTGTCTGGCTGTACAGCTCGCGGATCGGCGTGAATACCCCCGTATACGTTGCCGGGTTGGAGCGCGGCGTGCGGCCGATCGGCTGCTGATCGATGTCGATGATCTTGTCGATATGTTCCGCCCCGTCGATGCCCGCATGCTCGCCCGCGCGCGCATACGAACCGTAGACGCGCTGTGCCATGCCTTTGTACAGTACCTCGTTCACCAGCGTACTCTTACCCGAGCCGGAGACCCCCGTCACGACCGTCAGCACGCCGAGCGGGAAAGCCACGTCGATGTTTTTCAGATTGTTTGCCGTCGCCCCGCGCACGATGAGCGACTGCCCGTTCCCCCGGCGCCGTTCCGCCGGAACCGGCAGGTACTTTTTGCCGCTGAGATATTGCCCCGTCAGCGATTCCGGCGCGGCGATAATATCCTCCACCGTTCCTTCCGTAACGACCCGACCGCCGTATTCGCCCGCGCCCGGCCCGATATCGACAATGTAATCCGCCGCCCGGATCGTATCCTCGTCATGCTCCACGACAAGCAGGGTATTCCCCAAGTCGCGCAGCCCTTCGAGCGTCGCCAAGAGCCGGTCATTGTCGCGCTGATGCAGCCCGATCGACGGCTCATCGAGGATGTACAGCACGCCGACCAGTCCCGAGCCGATTTGCGTCGCCAGACGAATCCGCTGCGCCTCGCCGCCCGACAGAGTGCCCGCCGAACGCGCCAGCGTCAGGTAGGTCAGCCCCACATCGGCAAGGAAACCGATCCGCGCCTCCAACTCCTTGCGAATCTGCCTTGCGATCAGCATTTCCTTTTCCGTCAATTCCAAATTCGCCAAAAATTCCCGCATCTCCCCGATCGGCAGCAGAGTAAATTCATAAATACTCAAACCGCCGACCCGGAACGCCAACACTTCCGGTTTCAGCCGCGCGCCATGACACTCCGGACAGGGAACTTCCGACATATACCGCTCGTATTCTTCCCGCTGCCGGTCGGAAAACGCCTCCCGATACCGGCGCTGCACCATCGGCAACACGCCCTCGAAACTGCGGTCATACTGCTTCACTTCGCCGCGCATATTCTCGTACGTGAAGCGAAATGTCCGCTCCGTCCCCTCGCGCAATTCACGCTGCCCTTCCGGCGGTAAATCCGCGTAGCAATTCGCCGGAGTCAGCCCGTACGATTGCAGAAACGGCACCAGCTGCACCATGAACCAGGAATTGCGGTTCGCCGAGAGCGCTTGCACCGCTCCGTCCGCAAACGGCAACTCCGGATCCGGCAAAATCAGCTCGAAATCCGGCTCCAAACTCGCCCCGAGCCCCGTACACACGGGACAGGCTCCCGCCGGATTGTTAAACGAAAACAGGCGCGGCTCCGGATCCGGCAGCGAAATACCGCAATCCGGACAGGCGAATTTTCGACTGAATACATGCTGCGCGCCGTCCACTTCCTGCACGTAGACCACGCCGTCGCCGAGCGCCAATGCCGTTTCCAACGAGCCCGCCAGACGGCTCTGCATACCCTCCCGCACGACCAGACGGTCGACCACCGTTTCTATGTCATGCTTGCGGTTCTTCTGCAAGGAAATTTCCTCTTCCAGGAGACGCACTTCGCCGTCCACCCGAACCCGCGCGTAGCCTTCCTTCCGCAGGCGCTCGAACAAACGCCGATGCTCCCCTTTCTGCCCGCGCACGACCGGCGCCAGCAACAGAAAACGCGTTCCCTCCGGCAACGCGAGAACGGCATCGGTGATCTGCTCCGTCGTCTGCTGCCGGATCGGCTTGCCGCAGTGCGGACAGAACGGCCGCCCCACCCGCGCGTACAGCAGACGCAGGTAGTCGTAAATCTCCGTCACCGTGCCGACCGTCGAGCGCGGGTTCCGGCTCGTCGTCTTCTGGTCGATGGAAATCGCCGGCGACAAGCCCTCGATATAATCCACATCCGGCTTATCCATTTGGCCGAGGAATTGCCGCGCATAGGCCGACAGCGATTCGACATAGCGCCGTTGCCCCTCGGCATAAATCGTATCGAACGCCAGCGAAGACTTGCCGCTGCCCGAAAGCCCCGTCAACACAATGAACGCGTCCCGCGGCAAACGCAAATCGATATTCTGCAAATTGTGTTGCCGCGCCCCGCGAATAATCAGTTCATCTTTCATATAACTCCTTCCGCCGCACTTACCGATGCCGCCGCGGCTTCTTCTTCATTTGGCGCAATTTTTCTTCCGCCTGCACCCCGAAACGCTGCGCCCACTCCTGCCGCAAGCGGCCGAGCTCGTCCCGCAACGCCGCCGCCTGCTCGAACTCGAGCGCCTTCGCCGCCGCGCGCATCGCCTTCTCCGTCTCCGTCAGGCGCGCGTGCAGATCCTCATCCGACAGCGTGTCCGCGTCTTTGTCATACGTCGCCCGCACATCCGTTTCGGCGATTTTCGTCAACTCGATCAGATCTTTTACTTCTTTTATGATCGTCTTAGGCACGATACCGTGTTTTTGATTGTACGCCTCCTGTACCGAGCGGCGCCGCTCCGTTTCCTCCATGGCGCGCGCCATGGAATCCGTCACCCGATCCGCATACAGGATCACATGCCCGTTCGCATTGCGCGCCGCCCGGCCGATCGTCTGGATCAGGCTCGTATCCGAACGCAAAAATCCTTCCTTGTCCGCATCGAGGATCGCCACCAGCGACACCTCCGGCATATCCAAACCTTCGCGCAGCAGGTTGATCCCGACCAGGACATCAAATACCCCCGCCCGCAAATCGCGAATGATCTCGGCTCGCTCCAGCGTGGAAATATCGCTGTGCAGGTACCGCACCCGCACACCCGTCTCCCGCAGAAAATCCGTCAGATCCTCCGCCATCTTCTTCGTGAGCGTCGTCACCATGACCCGCTCATTTGCCGCCGTGCGGGCATGGATCTCCCCGAGCAGATCGTCCATCTGCCCGCGAATCGGGCGCACCTCGACCACCGGATCCAACAGCCCCGTCGGCCGGATAATCTGCTCCGCCATATTCGTCTGTACTTCCATCTCGTACGGCCCCGGTGTCGCGGAAATATACACGATCTGATTGATCCGCTCCACGAATTCATCGAACATCAGCGGCCGATTGTCCGCCGCCGACGGCAGCCGAAAACCGTACTCGATCAGCGACAGCTTGCGCGACCGATCGCCGGCATACATCCCGCGCAGCTGCGGCACCGTGACATGCGACTCGTCCACCATGATCAGAAAATCGTCCGGGAAATAATCCAGCAACGTATACGGCGCTTCTCCCGGTGCCCGCCCGGACAAATGCCGCGAATAGTTTTCGATCCCCGAACAGTAGCCGATCTCCCGAATCATTTCGAGATCATACTTCGTGCGCTGCGCCAGCCGCTGCGCTTCGAGCAATTTGTGCTCCGACTCCAGCACCGCCAGCCGCTGATCCAGTTCCGCCTCGATGGAATGCAACGCCCGCTCCATCTTCGCCCCCGTCGTGACATAGTGGCTCGCCGGATACACCGCGACATGCGTCCGCTGCGTCACGACCTCGCCGGTCAGCGTGTCCAGCTCCGTCAGGCGATCGATCTCATCGCCGAACATCTCCACCCGCACGATCTGTTCCGATTCCGACACGGGAAAAATTTCCAGCGTATCCCCGCGCACGCGAAACGTACCGCGGACGAGATTTATATCATTGCGCGTGTACTGGATATCGACCAGCTTACGCAGAATTTCTTCCAGCGGTTTCTCCTGCCCCTGCCGCAGCGACAGCACCATCTCCGTATAATCTTCCGGGTCGCCCAAACCGTAAATACAGGACACCGATGCCACGATGATGACATCGCGCCGCTCGAACAGACTCATCGTCGCCGAGTGGCGCAACTTGTCGATCTCGTCATTGATCGAAGCATCCTTTTCAATATACGTATCCGTCGTCGGGATATACGACTCCGGTTGGTAATAATCGTAGTAACTCACGAAGTACGCCACTTCGTTGTCCGGGAAAAAAGCCTTGAACTCGCTTGCCAACTGCGCCGCCAGCGTTTTATTCGGCGCGATGATCAGCGTCGGCCGCTGCGTCGCCTCGATGACCTTCGCCATCGTGTACGTCTTGCCCGTACCCGTCGCCCCCAACAACACCTGCGCCCAATGGCCGTCCTCGATCCCTTCGGCCAGCTTGGCGATCGCCGCCGGCTGATCTCCCATCGGCTCAAACGGAGCCTCGACACGAAACGGAATCATCTCCCCGTACGAACGTGGTAATTGTTTCATTCCGTCCCCCTTTTCTTTTCTCAATTTACATTTCAATTATACCATATCTATAAAAATCTATTTATTTGTCGGCTGGCGCATAGTATACTGGTAGCAAAGGAGAATACCATGAAAGAAACAGTCGGTATGCGTATCCGCCGCCTGCGCCGCGCACGCCTGCTCACCCAGCAGGAACTCGCCCGGCGCGCCGGATACAAAAGCCACGTCAGCATCGTTCGCTTCGAGCAGGATTACTACACCCGCCCGCGCTCTGCCGGGCTGCGGCGCATCGCCGCCGCGCTGCAGGTCAGCCCCGAATACCTCGCGCACGGCGATACCATCTCGCCCGAAAACTATCCCGAGGCCGTGCGGGAATTTCTTTCCGTGCAGGAAAATATCGATCTGCTGGACCAGGCACTGCGCGCAAACAAAGGTCGTTTCCGTTAACGGAAGCGACCTTTGTCCTGGATTTTCGCACAATAAAAGCCCCGCAGGGCAAAAAATGGTGCGCCTAGCAGGAATCGAACCTGCGCACCCGGTTCCGGAGACCGGTGCTCTATCCCCTGAGCTATAGGCGCATTACTGAATTAGTATAGCACAGATTTGCTTTACTGCCAACTGCCGGAACAGAAAAATCTTTTCCTTTTGCCAAAAACCCCCGCTCTCTATGAGCGGGGGTTTTATTGCCTGCCGGTACCTTTTATCAATCCGACCGGATTGCATAGCCCGTCGGTGTCAGCCGACACAATCCGGCGAATGCCGGTTCCGCGCCGTGTACGTACTCCGACGTACCGCCAAGATAGTCCGGATCCTTTTTCTTTAATTCCTCTTCATAAAGACGAATCAACTCTGGGATCCCTACCATCCCATTCATAATCGCTTTCTATTTCGCACGCTCAATCCCTCCGGCAGCATTTTTTCTCGTAACCTAAGATTTCTTCAGCCGACTATAACCCTCACTTCCTGCCCGGCTTCATTTATAGCTCCCTTTACCTCGCACCGTGCTGCCTACATGCGAATGATCTGCCGAACCCACTTCTTTGCCGTCGCATACGGATTCCCGTCCCGTGCAACTGTCAGTGCCAGATGGAACAGATCCCGGTAGAATGTGGATTTACCTTTATTACTGAAGTAATCCTTGCCGACTGCTTGAACATAGGCCGTTTCTTCTACCAGCTTGCCTCGTCCGTTCGTAACCTCTCGAAAGTCGATAATCAGCCGCCAGGCATATCCCTCCCGAATGACCGTGTCTTCCTCCATCGGCTTCACAATCAAATGCATGCGGACATTGTCCTGCGTATCTTGTGCCGTATTTCTTTCCATATGCAATTCTCCTCTCGACATCTTTACAACTCCTATATCGTTCCTCCGCCTCTAGGGCTCCTCTCCGGAGGACCTCTGTTGTCGATGTATTTGACCGCTCACCCCTTTCTGCGCTCCGTCGGATCAGTCAGCCGATAAGAAAAAGACATCCGCCTTTCAAGATATCTTCACCGCTCTTCTACCGCGCGCCATCGTCCGAATCCTCTCTGACGTATCGTTGCAACACCACTGTCTGTTTACCATGACTGCTACGTCATTATTGTAACTCAATCGTAACATTTTGTCAAGAAAGAATGAATGATTTTACGGCAGAAGAAGCTCCTAATCCACCGGCATTAATTATAATTTATCCTGCCCGCAGTGATCAATGCGTCCGAATCAAAAATAGGAATATCCCCGCATTACAATATGTAACAAAAAACGAACAACCAAAAAACAACCGATTCGAAAATCGGTCGCAATTGGCCTTGCCGTGTCAAATGTTGAAAAATTTTTCGATACCCTATTCTGCCGAAAATTTACGGTTTTGGTATTGTAACGTCAAAAGAACATTTCAGCAAGAAAAAGACGCCCTCCGGGAGAGCGCCTTACCTTGCTAGACCATCGCCTGTACATTCGTCTCGATGAAGTCGATCTCTTTTTGATCCAGCTTGTACTTCGCATACAGCTGCTGATCGATCTCCGCCACCGACCGGCTCCAATCAATATCCGATTGCGCCGTGAAATCCTGCCTGGGGACATTTTTCCAGGTCGGTTTGTTATTATCTTGAGTTACCTTCATTGTACCGAGCATCACGCGAGCAAATTTAGTCTTTATGTATTTCAGAAGCGCCTCGGCCTCTTTTTTTGTCGCCAGCGTACCGATTGCAATAAAGGTCTGCGTATACCCGATCAGGGGTTCCCCGATCAGGGGTTCCCCGATCAGGGGTGTGCTCAAACACTCTCCTAATGCCCCGGAACCGTTGGATTTCGGAACCAAAACCTTGTATCGCTCCAAAACAGTATCGGCAGCAAGGAATTTTCGCCGTATATAGCGGATTTCGCGCTTTCCTCCGATCAATCCCAAAATTCCTACGTCACCTTTTTCTTTATATGTGTGGAATGCAGGAATATTTGTTAAGGCATTTGTTTTTAGCCTCTGATCCTTTCCGTTGCTACTGATCCGCTCCTTTGCTTCCGGATATTCCGCATACAATGCCTCTAAATCGTATTTCGTTTGCATGTAAACTTCATCCATCAAACTGACAAAGCCTGGCGTAACCACCTTGCGATATATTCCCTGTAACTCTTGATATGCCAAGAACGTTCCGATCGCCCCAAAATCAGACTTTTTATCACGATACGTAATAGCTACTCCGCCTTTTATATCCGTATCCGCAAATACTTTACTACTGTCCGCCTCATAAAATGCAACTTTTAAGTGCGGATCTTGTAGCATCTTTTCATTCCAAACTTTAGGTGTTGCGCCAGCATTGAATAAGAACCTCGCCGGAGTAATTAAGCACACCTTGTCCGCCAATTTGTACGCCGCGTCCATAAAAAGATTGTACACCGGCAGCGCATAATTCGGATTATCTCCCCGGCTTTGTTCCTGGTACGGCGGGTTACCGATGACGATGTCAAATTTCATATCTTTTCCCCATTCCTGTCTGATGACTTGCGCTACATTTCCTGCGACCGCCGCATCGGTCAGATCCCGCTTGGTAATATGTGTATTTGCCGCTTCCCGGCGATTACCGTACACATAGCTGCGGACGATCCGATAGGTAATTTCCGTCGGTGCGCAGGCATAGATCTGCTTTGCGAGGATGTGGCGGATGCGCTCCTCTTCATTCGGGATGATCTCCGCCAGCCCCTGATACAGCCGCTTTCCCGCTTCCGCGAGGAACAGTCCGCTCTTCGTGTGCATGTCCAGGATGCGGATGTCTTTGTTTCGGAAAATATGCGGATCATGTGCTTCCAGCGTGTCGAGCAGCTGCTGCACCACGTGCCGCGGTGTATAGATCTGATTGGTCTTTTGCGGTGGGATATAGCTGAAGATGTCCGTCCCGCTGTCCGACCGGAAGTAGTCGGCGACTTCGTTGCGTTTGTGCATAAACTCCTGCACGGACGCATCGAATACTGCACCGTTAAAAAAGCCGGGGTAGGTCTTGGTACTGCCGTCTTCCTCTTCCACGGTGAAACCGTCGCGCAGAATGCGGAATTCCGCCAAAGTAATACCGGTCAGTTCTTCAAATACGTCCGCCGGTATTTTTTCATCAAAATTTGCCAAGCGGATATCTTCATCGCCATAGGCCATGAGGCAGGCGGAAATCGCCCGGGCGAAACCGCGCAAGTGACTGCGCACTTCGTCTTCCGTTTCTTTTTTCTTCTGCTGTTCCTTATCTTCCAGCGGTTGGCGGGCGATATGTTCCTGTGCAGCCTGTACGGCCTGCCGCCTTTCTTCTGCCAATATGGCTGCTGCTTCTCGTTCCGCCTGTTCCTGCTTTTGTTCTATTTCCTCCCGTACGATCGGCGAGGGCGCATTTTTCTTTTCTTCATCATAACGCGCCCGGATTTTCGCAATACTCGACCGATAGTCGCGAACCGGATCCGCCAAGCGTGCCGTAAGTTTCTTTTGCGCCGCTTCCCGAATACGGTTCGTCCTTTTTTGCGTCAGCTCCTCGGCATGGCGCAAGTTATCCAGGCCGGGCGCAATCCGCTCCTGCATTTCTTTTTTTACAAGCAATTCGACCGTTTTTTGGACGGCCGCTTCTTCCGTCGCTTGTGCTTCCGCCCGCTCCTCCGGCGTGCGTGCACTCGGATCCTCCGCTGCACGGATCCGCGTAGTCGGGCTTCCCTCGACGATCGCGCGGATTTCCTCGACCGCTTCGGGCGCATAGATCAGTTCTCCGAAGGTCGCTTGTGTCTTTTGTGTAACGATCTCATCGGGAATACGGACATTCCCTTCTTCATCCAGCGAGACCGGGCGCACGGTAACGGGTACCTGCGCATCCCGCACACGAAATTCGTTCGTCTTGGCAACCTGCGTTCGCTCAAGGATCTGCCGGATCTCTTCCGGTGCATGGAAAATATTCGCCACATTGGCAAACAGCATATTATTCATAAAGCCGCAGCGCACAACTTCCCGCGCAGCGATCCGCTGCGGCAGGATCAGCACCTCGTCCATATCCAGTTCCAGCATCGTGCCGGCTTCATCTTCCGCCACGACCGGGAAGAAATTCAGCACGCGCTCGACATTTCTCCGGCGTGCGCCCTCGCTTTCCTGTGTCGTGCCGCTGCAAAGACCGTTGGCAAATTCGTCAAAGAGTTTCAGCGTGCGCTCCGGCGCAAAGTCGAAGACATAGGCATGCTGTTTGGCGAAGCTTTGGCCGTCCCGCACCCGATTGTACGGACTCTGCGCGCGAAATGCCGCTTGGAAATAGAGGGCCGGCGACTGGATATTGCTGAGCATGAGGACGCCCGTCCATTCCGGCACGGTGACTCCGGTCGTCAATTGGCCGACGGAGAGCGTAATCGTGCGTTCATTTTGCGCGATGGCCCGGCGCACACGTTGCAGGCTGGTGCCGACCTGCTCATTGTCGGTCGCTTCGTCATGGTCACTGCGCTCGCCCGTTTCATCGACTTCATCCAGGCTGCGCCCGTCGCCGGCTGCGAGGACTATTTCATATCGGCTGAAGAAGGGATGCGACCGCAGCATTTGCTCCAAGGCTTTGGCTCCCGCCACCCGCGGCAAGAGCCAGAAGGTATGCGCCAGCGATTCCCGATACATTTCCGAACCGAACGGGTAATGTTTCTCGCAAAGATTGTCCAGGAACAGTCGCACTTCCTCTTCATGGACGAAGTGACCGTTCTCTTTTGTACGGAACAATTCCGTGAAACTGAAACCGTAAGCGACACGACCGTATTTCTCGAGTTCAATTCCCTCATCGATCCGATTGCGGATATCCGTGCTGATCTGGTAGCTGAAGAGGTGCATTTGCGGCATATCGGCGTAGGGGTTTTCATCCCCGTCGCGCTGCTCCCGTTCCCATGCTGCTTTGGCTTCCTGCTCATCCATGTAGGTCCAGTTAAAAATGTGCTCCGCAGCGAATTTCCCGTGCTGCAACGCTTTGAACGGCGTGCCGGACAGGTGCAGCGTAAAATCCCGCCGGATCTTGTCGAAGGCTTTTTCCGTTCGCATCGTGTCAATGCCCTCATGTGCTTCGTCGATGATGAGAATATCCCAGTGCAGTTCGGCCAACCATTCCAGTTTGTCATGCTTGCCGCCGAACACCTTGGCACCTTTCAGGTCTTGGAGCGAAACAAAAGCAATCATGCCGACAGTATCGATATCCGTTTCCTCGCACGCCAGCATTTCAACATATTGGTCCCGGCTCATGCTGCCCGTTCCGGCTTCCTGCGCATCACTGACAAAGAAGTAGCGTCTTCCCTCCGACCGCGGCTCTCCGTTTTCCGCCGGCGCCACAAAGCGCAGGAAATCTGTATGCCATGAGTCGGCGATGGCGGGGCGATTCGTCACGATGAGTACATTGCGGGCGTCCGTTTCCTTGACAAAATCATAGGCGCTCAGCGTCTTACCGAAGCGGGGCTTGGCATTCCACAAAAATTCGATCGGTGCCGCATCCTCTCCCCGTTCCATTGCTTCCCGCCGTGCCAGGTATGCCTGCAACGTTTTCTGTACGGCGGTTTCCTGCTCCGGTCGCAAGACATATCTCCAACCCTTGCCCGTTTGCGCTTCAGCGTAGTCGCCGTTGATAAAATGGCGCGTCAGTTTTTCCGCATCTTCTGGGTGGCCGTTGAAATAGAACCATTCCCGGGCGCTGCCGAATTCCCCGCGCTGATGACCGTGCAACTCCAAAAAACCGTGCAAAGCGGTGTCATGGAAGGCCGTACCGTCCCGACGAACCGCATCACAAGAAAACAAAATATCCGGAACCAGCCCGACCGTTCCCGTTTGTTCGCGTATCCTGTCCTCGACACGCTGCTCCGTGATCCCGATTTTTATATAGCCGCTGTGCTTCGGTGATTCCGGCAAGGTATAGGCATAAATCTTCTTCGGTCTGTCCGAGATCGTCGGTTTGAATAGTTGCTTATCTGTCGCTTTTCCCATCCGCATGGTATTCCTCCATTTCTTCCCGATACACATCACATATCGCCGTCTCGATATAGCGGTACACCGGCTGCGCCGTCGGCTCTTCTGCCGCAGTCTCTGCCAAGTCGAACAACGTCGTCTGTTGCCACACCGGTCGTGCCTTGTGCCGATAGCCTGCCGGCTGCGTCACCCGCTGAAAAACATCTTCCAGACTGTGCTCCGTACGCGTCACCCGCGCCATTTTGCGTCGACTTTTTTCGGTATTCAGCCGCCACTCGCTCAGCACGATATCCTTTCCGTCCGGCGCTTTGCGCGTAAGAAAGTCCCCCAGAGCAATGTTCACACTGATGATTTTCATCGCACTTTTTTCTACATTGGCCCGAACTTTCTTGCCGAGCTGCATCGCCACATTCCGGTATTCATCATGAAATACCTGATACAGATTCATACTGCACAGCTGCACATTATCTTCCAACAATTCAATACCGTACAAAGTGGAAAGGGCTACCAGCGCAGCGCTTTCATAACGAGTCAGGTCGTTACCGTACGCTTCGCGTATCTTCTCCAACCGCCGTTTCAAGATCTCGACCAAAAACACCCCTTCACCGACGGACGGCTCCAACACACGAGTATCGATCTGTATAATATCCTCCTGTAAGCCGGGCTGATCGATCATTTTATGGACAATGCTTCGCGGGGTAAACACCTCACCGTGCTGACGTACACGATGCTTGCTCTTGATCAGCAGTTCGTCCGTTTTCGCGGCGCTCTCTATGCGTGCCGAGCGCTTCGGCTTTGCGGCTGCTGCCTGCTTATGCTTCTGTTCCTTGCTGTCCATGCGTTTCCTCCTAATTATATTGATTATATCATTCTCTGCACATGAGCCGCAGCTTTTCCGCCGTTTATTTTTCTCTCCGCTGCGCCGAAAATGTCTCATTATGTATTTTCCACTGCGGCGAAGTTTCCGACTTCGTTCTTTTTGCTCCCGCTGCCGCGCATTTCCCTTTTCGGCGCAAGAAAAAACCTCCCCGCAGGGAGGCTTGTGTTTATTTCAAGATATCCGCTAAACGCGCGATGCCTTCACGGATGCGCGAGGGATCGACTGCGGAGAAGTTCAGCCGCATGAAGCGGTCCTGCTTGCTGTTCGGGAAGAAGCCGTCACCCGGCACGAACGCGACATCCGCTTGCAGGGCGCGCTCAAAGGCGGCGCGGGCGCTCGTGCCTTCCGGCAGTGTCGCCCAGGTGAACAGGCCGCCTTGCGGGTGCGTGAAGTGTACGGCCGCCGGGAAAAACTCTTCCATGGCAGCCAGCATCGTATCCCGCCGTTCACGGTAAACGGCGACATTTCTCGCCACCTGCGCCGCAAAGTCGCAGCGTTGCAGGTACAATGCCGCAATGCGTTGCGTGAGTGAGGACGGCGCGAGATCCATGCTTTGGCGCAGGTTGTCCGCCGCATTTACGATTTCCGTGCGGGCGAGCAGCCAGCCGAGTCGCATGCCCGGCGAAAGCGTTTTCGAGAAGGTGCCGAGATAGATGACAT
Source organism: Veillonellaceae bacterium (assembly GCA_022771805.1). GTDB lineage: Bacteria > Bacillota > Negativicutes > Veillonellales > Negativicoccaceae > JALELM01. Next base: position 97,624 of record JALELM010000003.1, read on the forward strand.
TACCCTCCGTGTCGAGTTCCCAAAGCGACGGCAGGTGTTCCCCTTCGTAGCGGAGGTCGCCGTACGGGCTGTCCTCAACGACGGGCACGTCATAGCGCGCGGCGATTTCCAGCAAGGCTTGGCGGCGCGCAAGTGACCAGCAGATCCCGGTCGGGTTCTGGAAGTCGGGAATGACGTAGATAAAACGGATGCTGTCGTCCGTGCGCAGCGCTTCTTCCAAGGCTTCGGGAATCATCCCCTCTTCGTCCGTTGCAATTTCCCGGAATTTCGGCATTTGCAGCGCAAACGCCTGGATGGCGCCGAGGTAGGACGGGCTTTCCATCGCTACGGTTGCGCCCGGTTCCAGGAACATCCGCGCGACGAGGTCGAGCCCCTGTTGCGAGCCGTTGGTGACGAGGATATCGTCCGCACGCGGCGTTTTTCCGTGACTGCCGACGATTGCCGCAATGGCTTCACGCAGGGGCGCATGGCCGCGCGAAGGGCCGTATTGCAGTGCCGCCACGCCGTCCGTACGCATGACTTCCGCCTGCATTTCCGTCAGTTCCGCTACCGGAAATGTTTCCGCCGCCGGCAAGCCGCCGGCAAAGGAGATGACTTCCGGCCGCGCCGTCAGTTTCAGCAAGAGGCCGATGTCCGACGGTTTCAATATGTCATAAACAGGTGCCGTACGCATTTATTCCGCCTCCTTCCGTGCCGCATCGTAGTCTTCCAATGCCAAGATCGCTTTCCGGAGCATGTCTTCGGTCACTTGATACGGCAACACGTTCAAATCGTAGGTCGTGACGGCTTTCGCCAGAACCGGGTCGAGTTCTTCGACACTCGCATCGAGATCCGCCAGCGAAGTCGGCAGTCCCATGCCGCGATGGAAGCGGTACAGTCGCTCGAATTCTTCCTGCTGACCGTCGACGAGAAGGAGAATCAACACGCCGTAGGAGACGATTTCGCCGTGCATATGCCCCGTTTCCACGGCGGGCAATTCGACGAGGCCGTAGGTCAGGGAGTGCGCGATCGCGGAATTGTAGTCCGGATCGAGGAATACGGAAGCGAAGCCGGTGCTGACGATGCAGTTCAACACGGTCTCGCGCAATTCCGGCGTGACTTCGTTGCGCAGGCAGCTTTGGTAGCCGGCAATGGCGGCATTCTGCAGCGGAGCCGCGCACATACCGCTGATGCATACGCCGAGTTCGTTTCCGTGCCCGATATCGCGACCGCGTGCGGACAGGCGGCTTTCGTAGTATTTCGCCAACGAGTCGCCGATGCCCGCCCAAAGGTATTTCGCCGGCGCTTCGGCAATGATGCCTTCATGAATGAATGTATGTACGGGCGGCTGATTTACATCGAAGGCGGCATCGAAGCGATGATCTTCCTTGTAGACCGCCGCAATGCTGGTAACCGCCGCGCAGGTCGAGGCCAGTGTCGGAAAGGTGAAAAACGGTTTGCCCGTTTTGCCGGCGACAATTTTCACCGTGTCGATCGCCTTACCGCCGCCCACGGCAAACAGCATATCCGCCTCCGCCACTTCCGGCATATCCTGCAGACGTTGCGCTCCGGCAAAGGAGCATTCTTTCCCGTATACGAAACGGCCGGTGCAAACCAAATCCGTCTCCTTCAACGCCGCCGCCAGCGCGGGCCACGCCTTGCTCAATGCGGTCTCCCCGCCGAGTACTGCGACTTTTCGCCCGAACGGACGACAAATTGTACCGATCTCCCGGTATACCTCGGCACCGCCGATGCTGTAACCCGGAATTTTCACTGTGTACATACAATCGCCTCCTATGGTTTCCATACTCTCGTGCAGGTAATAAAAATCGCCTTGCGGCGGTAGTATTCCTGTAGGTATTTTTGCTATTGTAACACCAACACCCGCATACGTCAACGCAAGTTTTGTTTGAAAACCCGCTTTTCTCCGCTTTCGTGCGCTTTTATTGCCGAATTCTTATCGCGTTCACAGAGAGCCGGCGATGCAGGAATTGCGCGATCGGCCGCACGTACACAAAAAGCCCTGCCGCGTAAAAGCGAAAGGGCTTTTTCCTGTTCTATTCTTCGTTCGGCAAGGGTGCCTGCCGCAAGATTTCCTGCGCCGCCCGCACATCCGCCGCGATTTGCTCGCGCAATGCTTCCAACGAGGCAAATTTTGTTTCCTGCCGTAAATACGCCACGAAATACGTTCGCAAATTTTCGCCGTAGATTCTTTTGCCGAAATCCATAATATGCGTTTCCAAACGCTTTTCCACCGCGCCGAAGGTGGGGTTCGTCCCGACATTGGTCACCGCCGGATAGCAGCGCCCCTCATACTCGGCAAAAGTCGCATAGACGCCGTTCGCCGGAGCGACACGCCCGCGCGGGAGCGCCATGTTCGCCGTGGGAAAACCGATCGTCCGCCCGCGCGCCGCGCCGGCAAGCACGGTACCCGCCAGCGACCAGTAGCGGCCGAGCAAACGTGTCACGGTGGCAACATCTCCCCGCAGCAACGCCTGCCGGATCGCCGTGCTGCTGATCGCGCCGCCGTCTTCTCCCGCCAAGGCCACCACGCTGACGGGTATTCCTTCCCGGCGACCGTAGCGGACGAGGAAATCCGCATCGCCGGCGGCTGCGGCACCGAAGCGAAAATTCTCCCCGACGACGAAGCCGCGCACGGCGTAGCGCGTCCGCAACTGCGCCAGAAATTCCTCCGGTGTTTGGGACAGCACTTCGCGTGTCGGCCGCAGCAGGACGATTTCCTTTGCGCCGGCCGCTTCCAAAGCGCGTATTTTTCCCGTCAGCGAAAGCAGATCGCCGGCATATTCCGCCGGGCGCAACGCGGCCAGCGGCGTGCGCGTGAAAGTCAGCGCCGCCGGCAATGCGCCCTGTTCAGCGGCCAGTTGTTGTGCCGCCGCCAGCACGGCGCGATGGCCGCGATGTACGCCGTCGAAATTGCCCATGGCCAAGACCGCTTTCGGCCGTTCCTGTTCGTTCATGGTTGCACCGTCCATACTTTTTTCGGGTGTATATAGCGGCCGTCGCCCTCGGCCGTACCGAGAAATTCATTCTCCGCCCACACGGTCACCGTCCCCTGTACCGCCGCGGGAACGGTCATGCCGTTGCGAAAGCGGGCTCCTTCCGTTGCATCGAGCTCCGTCCGCGGCAAATGCGCGACAATCGTCTCCGCCGGCGCGCAGACCGTCTCCGGTGCGGCCGCAATTTCCTCGAGGGCATGCGCCGTCTCCAGGCAAAAGCTGCCGACCCGCTCCCGCAGGAGGAAGGACATGGTCATCGCCGTTCCCGCCGCGGCCGCCAGATCCCGCCCGAGCGCACGGATATACGTGCCGCCGGAACAAATGATCCGCGCCCGCAACACGGGCGGTTGCCAAGTCGTAATGACAAATTCGTCCAGCCGAATTTCCCGCTCCGGCAATTCCACTTGTTGTTGCGTACGGGCGAGTTCATATGCCTTGCGCCCGCCGATTTTTACCGCCGAATATGCGGACGGGCGCTGGCGAATCGTCCCGAGGAATGTATTCGCCAGCTGCTGCCACGCCGCCATATCCCACGCCGGAACGGTCGCCGCGGCCGTTACCGTTCCCGCAGTATCTTCCGTATCCGTCGAGCAACCGACAAGCCATTCCGCCCGGTATATTTTCGGTTCGGTCGGCGCGTATTCCAGCAGCCGTGTCGCACGCCCGAGGAAGACGGGCAGCACGCCCGCCGCCGCCGGATCCAGCGTGCCGGCATGGCCGACACGTTTTTGGCCGTAAATGCGCCGAACGGCGGACACGACATCATGTGACGTCATGCCCGCCGGTTTCAAGACATTAAGAACTCCGTCCATCACGTACCCAACTTTCCGCAAGCGGCACTACCTTGGCGACAGCTTCCGCCAACGGCAGATCCACCGTACAGCCCGCCGCGCGGATATGCCCGCCACCGCCGAATACGGCCGCCAATTTGCTGACATCCGTATATTCCTGCGAGCGGAAGGAGATCCGCGTATGATCCGGGCGGTCATACTTGAACTGAATGGTCAACTCGATGCCCTGCACATTGCGCGCCAACATAAGATAGTTGTCGACATATTCTCCGGCCAAAGCCATCGCTTCTTCATCCATGACGATGTAGTTCAGCCGGCCGTCCGCCGCCGTCCGCAACGTGCTCATAATCGGCCCCATCGCATGCAATGCCTCCGGCGGCAGCGAATCCATCGCCCGGGAAATTTCCGGCGGCTGCGCACCGCGTTCCAGCAGTTCCGCCGCCATACGCAAGGTGCGCGCCGAGGTATTCGGGAAGCTGAAGAAGCCGCAATCGGTCGCAATGGCCATGTACAGAGCCTGCGCCATGCTCGGCGTAATTTCCCAGCCCCAATCGAGGAACAGTGCCGTCAGTATTTCTCCCGTCGCCGCGGCTTGCGGCTCGAGATAGAGCGCATCGGCATAGTCCGGATTGCTCACGTGGTGATCGATATTGACCACCGGCGCTTGCGGCCAGGCAATGTCTCCCGCCCGATCCGGCGTGCTGAGGTCGAGGAAAAAGATCGTGTCGTAGGCTTTGTCCGGCAGTTCGTTCACCGCATCGCGCAACACCGGCAGAAACTCGAATTTCCGATCCGGGCGATCGGCAAAGAGAGCATCCGCAGCCGCGCCGCGATTACGCAGCGCTTCCGTAAACGCCAACACCGAGCCGACGGCATCGCCGTCGGGGCTGATGTGGCCGACCACCAGCGCACACTGCGTTTCTTCCGCATACTTGCGAAGAGTTTCCGCATCAATCTTCATGCTTCTCCTCCCCGTCTTGGCGGATCTGTTTCAAAACGGCCTCGATCCGATTGCCGTAGTCGATCGATGTATCCAGCGCAAATTCAATATCCGGCGTCAGGCGCAGTTGCAGTCGGCTGCCGAGTTCGCGCCGGATGAATCCTTTCGCGCGCCGCAGGGCCTCCCACGATGCCGCCTTTTCTTCTTCCTTGCCGAACAGACTGACATAGATCGTCGCCTGCTGCAGGTCGCCGGTTACCGCAACGTCGGTGACCGTGACAAAGCCCAACCGGGGATCTTTCAGATCACGCAGCAGCATCTGACCGACTTCCTGCTTGATAAATTCCTGCAATTTCTGTACGCGTACTTTTGCCATAGTCTCCCTCCGTTCTTATTCCAAGGTTTGTTCGATTTCTTCTTCCGTAAAGGCCTCGATGACGTCGCCTTCCTTGACGTCGCGGTAGCTTTCAATGGCAATCCCGCATTCGTAGCCTTCCGCCACTTCACGCACATCGTCTTTGAAGCGCCGCAGGGAAGCGATATGTCCTTCGTGAATGACAATCCCGTCGCGAATAAGCCGCAGTGACGCGGAATTCGTGATCTTGCCTTCCGTTACGTACGAGCCGGCCACGATCACCCTCGGTGTCGGGATGACTTGCCGCACTTCCGCCCGACCGAGCACCAGTTCGCGGAACTTCGGCGCGAGCATCCCCTGCATCGCCATCTTCACGTCGTCGATCGCATCGTAGATGACGCGATAGGTACGCATATCGACCTTTTCTTCTTCCGCAATCCGGCGCACCTGTGCATCCGGGCGAACGTTGAAGCCGATGATCAGCGCATTGGCCGCCGAGGCGAGCATGATATCCGATTCGGAAATTGCGCCCACGCCCGCATGGACGATATCGATCCGGACTTCCGGATTCTTAATTCCTTCAAAGGATTGGCGCAGTGCTTCGACGGAACCCTGTACGTCCGCTTTGCTGACGATGTTGAGGTTCTTGAGCTCGCCTTCCTTGATTTGGTTGAAAAGATCGTCCAGCGTGACTTTCTGCGCCCGGTTCTGTTCTTCGTATTTCTGCTTGGCGATGCGTTTTTCCGCGATCGAGCGCGCCCGGCGTTCGTCCATCGCATAGATCAGTTCGCCCGCCGGCGGTACTTCGGAAAGGCCGAGAATTTCGACCGGCGTGGACGGCTCGGCTTTTTTCACCGCATCGCCCGTGTCGCTGTTCATCGCCCGCACGCGGCCGTATGCCGTACCGGCCACGATACCGTCGCCGATATGCATCGTCCCGTGCTGGATCAGCACCGTCACTACCGGGCCGCGGCCTTTATCCAGCTCCCCTTCGATAACGACACCGACCGCATCGCGATCCGGATTCGCTTTCAGTTCCAACACTTCCGCAACGAGCAGGATGTTTTCCAGCAAATCGTCGATGCCCATGCTTTTTTTCGCGGAAACCGGCACCATAATGACATCCCCGCCCCAGTCTTCGGCGAGCAGGCCGTGTTCCGCCAATTGCTGCCGGATGTGATCCGGATTTGCCGTCGGCTTATCGATTTTGTTAATCGCCACGACAATCGGCACCTTGGCCGCTTTGGCGTGGTTGATCGCTTCAATGGTCTGCGGCATGACCCCGTCGTCCGCCGCGACGACCAGTACCGCAATATCCGTGACTTGCGCCCCGCGCGCACGCATTGCCGTAAAGGCTTCATGCCCCGGCGTATCGAGAAAGACGATCTTCTTTCCTTCGTAGCGGATCCGGTATGCCCCGATATGCTGGGTAATGCCTCCCGCTTCGCGCGCCGTGACATTCGTCTTGCGGATGGTGTCGAGCAGCGATGTCTTGCCGTGGTCGACATGACCCATGATGGTCACGACCGGCGGCCGCAGCTGCAAATCTTCCGGCGCATCGACGATTTCTTCGATTTCCGTATCGTCTTCTTCCGGTGGCAACTCCGTCAACGTAATGCCGTATTCGTCCGCCAGGAGCTCGATCGCATCCCGATCGACTTCCTGGTTGATGGTCGCCATAATCCCCAACAGCATCAACCGCTTGATTACATCGCCGACTTCCTTGCGGAAGAGTTCGGCCAATTCTTTGACCGTCACGCTCGGCGGCAAGGCTACTTCCGTCACGGCTTCCACTTCAGTCGTGCGCTCGTTGCGCTTATTGCGCTGCGACTTGGACTTGCGAATGGATTCCGCCAGCAACGAAGTGCCGCGCTCGCGGTTGCGGCGCTCCTCGTTACGATTGCGATTCCGCCGCTCGTTGCGCTTGCCGCGCTTCTGTTCCTTCTGCTCTGCCGCGGGCGCCGCCGCAACGCGTTCCTCACGCCGCGGTTGCCGTTCGGTTCGTTGCGACCGTTCGGTTCGTTGCGGTCGCTCTGCACCGCTTTCCTTGCGAGCCGGCCGCGCCGGGCGCTCCTTCTTTGCCTGTTGCGGTTTTTCCTGCCGCGGTTTTTCCTGTTTGTCGGCGGATTCTTTTGCCGGCTGCTTCGTTTGCGCCGCAGCTGCCGGTTTCGCCGGTTTCACCGGAGTTTCCTGCGCCGGAGCCGCCGCGACCTTCTGTTTCGGTGCGGCCGGTTTCGCTTCTGCGGCCGGTTTCGCTGCCGCTTTTGCCGGGGTCGCCGGTTTCGCGGCCGACTCTTTCTTGGCGGTTTCTTTCTTCGCCTGTTCTTCCCATTTGCGACCGCGACCGTCCGTCAAGAATTCTTCCTTCGGCTTGCCGGATTTCTGATCGAAACGCACCGTACGCACCGGGCCGCGGCGGCGTTTCGCACCGCTTGCCGCCGGTGCTTTCACCGGTTCCGGAAGCGGCGCAAACGCACGCTCCAGTACCGCCTGACCCGCTTCATCCACCGTGCTGGTATGACTGGATACCGTTACCTGATGTGCGCGCAGCGTTTCGATGATCTCCTTCGATTCTTTATTATATTTTTTTGCCAGTTCCCATACTCGAAGTTTCTGCATAGTTCCTCCTTACTCGTCCAACCGTTGTCGAATCGCCGCCGCCAGACCCGCATCCGTTACCAGAAGGGCTACCCGCCGGGCTTTCCCCACTGCCTGTCCCAGCTCTTCCGCCGTGCCGTGAACCAGGTACGGAATGTGTTCGCGTTTCGCCAAATGCTCATATTTCTCGCGATTGTTCCGGCCGCAATCCGCCGCAATGATGAGGAGGGCTCCGTCACCGCGCCGCAGGTATGTCTCCAATGTCGCATCACCCGATACGATCTTCCCTGCCCGCTGCGCCAACCCCAACAGCGACAATCCGCTCCCGCTCGTCATGACCGGGTTTCCGACAAACTTTCGTATACTTCTTTCGGGACGGCACGTTTGAGCGATCGTTCCAGACCGCGCGACTTGTAGGCTTTTTCCAGACACTCCCGTGACCGGCAGACATAGGCTCCGCGCCCCGGTGCCTTGCCGGTTTCGTCTTTGAAAATTCCCCCCGCCGCATTGGCGACAATACGCACCAATTCCCGTTTATCTTTTTGTTCGTTGCAGCCGATACACCGCCGCAACGGTACTTTTCTTACTTTCATACGCCTCACTCCGCGTCCGTTGCAAATTCTTCACTCAATGCCTCTTCCGCATCGAATGCTTCCTCCGCCGCTTCGTCATCGTAGAAATCCTCGAAGCCTTCTTCTTCCGCCTGGGATTCGCTCTTGATGTCGATTTTCCAATTCGTCAGCTTGGCCGCCAAGCGGGCGTTCTGCCCCGCCTTGCCGATCGCCAGCGACAGCTGGTAGTCCGGCACGATGACGTGCGATATTTTTTCGTCGTCCCAGACGCTGACCGAAACGACCTTCGACGGACTCAACGATTGGGCAATGTACAGCGCCGGGTCTTCATCCCAACGCACGATGTCGATCTTTTCGTCATGCAATTCATCGACGATCGCCTGCACGCGTTGTCCCTTCGGGCCGACACAAGCACCGATCGGATCGACGTTGCCGTCCACCGAGTACACGGAAATTTTGGAGCGGGAGCCCGCCTCGCGTGCCACCGACTTGATTTCTACCGTACCGTCCTGGATTTCCGGCACTTCCAACTCGAAAAGGCGTTTCAAGAGCCCCGGATGTGTCCGCGACAGAATAATCTGCGGCCCTTTCGCCGTCTTTTTCACTTCGACGACATAGCATTTCAGACGCATCTTCGGGCGGTAGCGTTCCCCCGGGATCTGTTCCGTCAGCGGCAAGATGCCTTCCGTCTTGCCGAGACCGACGTAGACCGTTTTCGTGTCGATCCGCTCGATGATGCCCGTCAGGATATCTCCCTGGCGACCGATGAACTCATCATATATCGCATCGCGCTCCGCTTCCCGCAGTTTTTGAATCATGACCTGCTTAGCCGTCTGCGCCGCCATGCGACCGAAGTTTTTCGGCGTCACGTCCAATTGGACGATATCGCCGAGTTCATACGCCGGATTGATCTCTTTCGCGTGCGCCAAACCAATTTCCAGATCCGGTTCCGCGACCTCTTCGACAACAGTCTTATTGGCATAGATTGTATAGGCGCCCGTTTCGCGGTTCAGCGTGACGCGCGCTTCCGCCGCCGAGCCTGTTTCGCGTTTGTATGCGGTCAGCAATACCGCTTCCAACGAATCGAAAATAACGTCTTCCGACAGGCCCTTCTGTTCTTTCAGAAAATGTACTGCCTGCAATAACTCCTGGTTCACTTTATTCCTCCCGCTAAAACTCAAAATGCAGTCGCATCTGCGCGATTTGTTTTCGTTCCAATTCCCATTCCCCGGCTTCGGTCGTCAAGCGGATTCGTCCGTCCTGTGTCAGACCGCCCAACTTCGCGGTAAACTCTTTTTTCCCTTCGTGCGCCGAGTACAGTTTCACATCGACTTTCCGGCCGGTAAAGCGTTCTATGTCACGATCCTTTTTGATGATGCGATCCACCCCCGGTGAAGATACTTCCAGCAGGTAATTCTCCGCAATCGGATCCGCTTCGTCCAGCACCGCGCTGATCTGTTCGCTCAACCGACCGCAGTCGTCCAGATCGACACCGCCTTCTCTGTCAATGTAAACGCGCAAAAACCGATCGTGCTCGCGGACGTATTCCACATCGACGAGTTCCATGCCTGCCGCCTCAACCAATGGTGTAATCAGCTCTTCCACCTGTGCGGCAATACCTTTTTGTGCCATATGCTCCCCTCCTGTCCGGTTCGGATCATAGAAAAGAGTGAGCCGCAGCTCACTCCTCCTTTTTCCTCAATAATTTCTTTAGTTATTATAGCATGTTCTCGTCCGCGTGACAAGAATATCCTTGCCGCAATATTATTTCCCTTAGAATCTCCACAAATTTCGGCCGAAAACGGCATGTTTGTCTTCGGTTCATTTCGGGTTCATAATTTGTTCCAGCGCCCTCAGAAATGGTTCTATTTCTCCGTTTCCAAGCAAAAAGTCTCCCGTCCGCAGACGGGAGACTTTACTTTATTTGCGGCGACGACTGCCGATTTTTTCTACGCTGACGAAGAGCATCGGAATGACGAAAATTCCCAATGCCGTCGCCGTCAGCATACCGAAGACGACCGTCGTTCCCATTTCCGAACGTGCCGCCGAACCGGCGCCCGTTGAGAGCGCCAACGGCAGACAGCCCAGAATGAACGCAAACGAAGTCATCAAAATCGGCCGCAGACGAATTTTGGCCGCTTCCACCGCCGCCTGGGCGTAGTCCATGCCGTTATCGGCACGGATCTTCGCATATTCGACGATAAGAATGGCGTTCTTCGCCGCCAGACCGATGATCGTCAAGACGCCGATCTGGAAGTAGATATCGTTGTTGATATCGAAGAGCCAGCCGAAGAAGGCGACCCCCAAAACCCCTGTCGGCACGCTGAACATCACGGAGAACGGAACCTTCCAGCTTTCGTACAGCGCCGCCAATGCCAGGAATACGAAGAGGAACGCCAACAGCATGATGTACAGCACCTGGTCGCCCGAACGGACTTCCTGCGCCGACTGATCGGCAAATTCGTAGCCGTAGCCGGTCGGTAACACTTCTTCCGCCGTTTCCTGCAATGCCTGCAACGCCTGCCCCGAGCTGTAGCCCGTTGCGGCGGAACCGCCGATACGAATTGCCGGGTAGTTGTTATACCGCGTCGCAATCGCCTGCGAGCCCGCCTGCTTTACGGTGATGAAGCTGCTCAACGGCAACATCGCCCCGTTGCTGCTGCGGACATGCAAATCCCGCAGGCTGTCCGTCGACATCCGGAAATCATGATCCGCTTCCGCCACTACCTTGAAGCTGCGGCCGAACGCGCTGAAATCATTGATCTCCATTCCGCCGTAAAAGACTTGCAGAGCAGAATAAATATCACTCAAGGATACCCCCGCCTGTGCCGCCCGCTCCCGGTCGACATCGAATTGGTAGGAAGGCGTATCCAGTCGGAATGTCGTATACACACTCGCAATTTCCGGCCGCTGCTGTGCTTTTGCCAGGAAATTCTGCGCCACTTCGTTCATCGTTTCCACATCGTCCCCGCTGCGATTCTGCAGGTACAACGAGAAGCCGCCCGTCGAACCCAGACCGGGAATCGGCGGCGGGTTCATCGCCACGATGTTCGCTTCCGGTGTCTGCGCGCCGAAGATAAACGCTTTCTTGATGTAGTTATCGATCTGCGCATCCTTGCTGTCACGCTCATCCCAGTGCTGCAGCTTGACAAAGGACATCGCCGCATTCTGTTTCGGGCCACCGGACAGGATATCAAAACCCGTTACGCCCATGATACTTTCCACGGCCGGTTGCCCCTGCATGAACTCGGTGAATTTTTTGACCACATTATCCGTGCGCTGTGCCGTTGCACCTTCCGGTAATGTGATGGATGTTATGAAATAGCCGTTATCTTCCGGCGGCACGAACGCGGTCGGCATTTGCATGAAAAAGAATGCCGCAATGCCGGCGACCGCCGCCAATGACGCGATCGCCACGCCGAGCCGGTGGACGAACCGATCCAGCCAGGCGCCGTAACGTTCCGTCATCCGATCAAATCCGTCATTGAATTTGTGAAAGAACCGCTGCAGGCGCCCCTCCTCCGACAGCGATTCATGCTTCAGCATGGTCGCACACAGTGCCGGCGTCAGCGTCAGCGCCACAAATGCGGAGATCGCAACGGACACCGCAATCGTCAGAGCGAACTGCTTGTACAATACCCCCATGATACCGCCGAGGAATGCAACCGGTACGAACACGGCCGCCAATACGACCGCGATCCCGATAACCGGGCCGGATACTTTTTCCATGGCGGCGACGGTGGCGTCAACGGGATTGAGCCTGTTGTAGCGCATTTCATACTCAACGGCTTCAATTACGACGATGGCGTCATCCACGACCAGACCGATGGAAAGCACCATGGCAAACAAGGTCAGGGTATTGATCGTAAAGCCGAGGAACACAAAGGCGATGAAGGTCCCCAAAAGCGAAACCGGTACGGCGATCATCGGAATGAGTGTCGCCCGCCAGTTCTGCAGGAACAGGAACACAATAAACAGTACCAGCAATAATGCTTCCACAAATGTATGCAATACCGCTTCCAGCGACGCGACAACGAATTCCGTGTTGTCAACGACGATGCGGTAGTCCATATCCGCCGGGAAGGTCTTGGCATCCCGCTCGAGCGCCTCCTTGATGGCGGCTACCGTTTCCAGCGCATTCGCCTCGCTGGTGAGCGAGAACGCGATCCCCACGACTTCTTCACCGTTGCCGCGGGCAATAAAGCCGTAGTCCCGCGAATCCAAATCGATGCGCGCCACATCACCCAGGCGCAACAGACTGCCGTCCGGATTGGTGCGAATCACTATCTTGGCAAATTCTTCGGGCTTTTCCAGCTGACCGTCCACCGAAATCGAATACTGGTATTGCTGTGTCGACGGCGCCGGATTCAGACCGATCGAACCCGCGGCGGCGCGTTGGTTCTGCACCTGTACCGCGCCCAGCACGTCAGCGACCGCGACACCGTATTCCGACATCTTGGCCGGATTCAGCCAAATTCGCATCGCATAATCCGAGCCGAACTCGTTGACATTGCCGACCCCCGGAATGGATTTCAATTCATCCATATAGTTCAGGCTGAAATAGTTCTTCAGAAAAGTCGGTGAATACGTCCCGTTCGGGCTGTATATATTGATGACCAGCGCCATATCGCTGTTGGACTTCTGTATCGACAGGCCGAGCTGCCGCACGATGGACGGCAATTGCGCCTCCGCACGTGCCATGGCATTTTGTACCTGCACGGCGGCCATATCCGGATCCGCATCCGAGTCGAATTGAATACTCAGGCTGTACGATCCGTTCGAAGAGCTGCTCGACATCATGCTTTCGAAATTATCGATCCCGATGACCTGTTTTTCCAGCACTTCCGCCACCGATTCACTGATGACCGCCGCATCCGCTCCCGGATACTGCGCCGAAACCCGCACTTGCGGCGGGGCAATGGCCGGATAGCGGTCGATCGGCAGCGAGAACATGCAGAGCAGGCCGATAATGGAAATGATCAGCGTGACTACGATCGCAAAAATGGGTCGTCGAATGAAAAACTTAGACACTTCGCCCTCCCTTACTGCGCCGCCGGTGCAGCTGCCGCCTTTTCAATATCCTCACGCGTGACCATTTGCGGCTGCACCGTCATGCCGTTCTGCGCTTTGACTTGCCCTTCCACGATTACGGTTTCACCGGCCTGCAAACCGTCCGTAACCACCACATAGGGGCCGAAATCCGCGCCGATCTGAACCGGCCGCTGTGTTACTTTATTTTCCGCATCCACGACGAGAATCATTTGCTTATCCAACAGCGGTTGCACCGCCTGCCGCGGTACCAGAACCGAATTTTTCGCAATTTCCGCAGCGGAAACCAGCCGCACGAACATTCCCGGCCGCAACAAGTGGTTCGGATTGTCGAAACGCGCTTTCACGCTGAACGAACCGCCGCCCGTCGCGCCCTGATCCACCGCCACTACGGAACCTTCCTGCGGGTATAACGACCCGTCCGAAAGCCGCAGCTGCAAATGATCGCCCCATTGCGAGTCATCCCGTTGCGCCATACGCAAATACTGCGCTTCCGTGATATCGAAGCGCACCAAGATCGGATCCGCGGCGGAAATCGTTACCAACGGTGTCTGACCGGCCGCGACAAAATTCCCGACGGGCAAATCGTCCAAACCGAGAATTCCGCTGAACGGTGCGCGAACAATCGTATCATCCACATTATCCGAAGCGATCGACGTCTGTGCTTCCTGCGCCTCGACCATTGCCCGATACTGATCAACCAAAGCCTGCTGGCGTGTAAATTCCTGCTCCGAAATCGCATCCTGAGCAATCAGGCTGCGATAGCGCTCCAAATCCTGCAACGCACTTTCATAGTTGGCTCGAGCCTGTGCAGTCTGCGCCCGCGCCGCTTCGTAGGAAGCGCGATACTGCCGCGAATCGATCCGGTAGAGAGCCTGCCCGGCTTCCACCCGTTCGCCGCCTTGGACGTATTTTTCAACAATATATCCCGTCACACGAGCGGCGATCGGCACCTCCTGATCCGCCGCGATACTGCCTGTATACTCTTCCCGCACGGGCGTATCCGAAGAAAATGCCGTAAACGTCCGTACCAATGTCGGCGGCGTTCCCTGCGTTCCCCCCGCAGCACCTTTATCACTGCCGCAACCGACCAATGCCAGGATCCCGCAAAGCATTGCGATCATCCCGAGCCATATTCTTACTCGCATACTAGTCCTCCTCCGTCTTGGGTGCCGCACCCTGCCAAAGCATCCGGATCGCACCCTTCATCAATTCCTCATGCGCTGCTTCGTCGCCATGCCCCAAATGCAGACACATGGATTCCAAAAAAGTACCGTGCAGAACAAAAAAGAACACTTCCACATCTTCTTCGGCGAGTTCTCCCTGTCGGGCACACACGTGCAGATACTCTTTCAGTGCCCGCCGATCTTCTTCCCCCAGGCGTTCCAATTGCGCCCGTACTTGCGGATAACTCGCCACCAACTTCCAGGCCAGTTCACCCCGAATCAGCGGGTAGACGCGTGTCTGCGCCGTGAAATACCGTGTCAATTTTGTCGGCAGATCTCCATCACTTGCCAGCACCGCACGATACAAGTCCGACCAATCCCGCGCTTTGGCGAGCAATAAATCCTCGACCAATTCTTCCTTCGATGAAAAATGCTCATACAGTGTACGCTTACTGATGTTCAGCCTTGCCGCCAAGGTGTCCATCGTAAATTGCGTGCCTGTTTCCGCAAGGACGGCCTCCGCCGCCGCCAAAATTCGTTCCTTCATTGCTCCTCCGTCAAATTCGGAAACTAAAAACTTTTTTACAGTACCAAAATTATAACAAAAGGCCCGTTTCTTGTCAATCAAGAAACGGGCCGATCAGGTCACCACTTTTTATTTTACTTTTCGTTCCCGATATACCATTTCAAAACAGCCTTGCGTACTTTCTGCGGCGTGCCGCTGCTCACCAACGGCCGATGTGCATCCGTCGGATATAGGATGGTAAACGAGCCGGGTATCGCATAGATACTGCCGCGCAACTCACAGTCCCCGTAAAAATGCAAATCCCGTTCCGGGTACGCTTCGACAGGCTCCGCCGCAGGCAAGATCGCCCAGTCCAACCGCTCCTGCCCGCTGAGCAGAATCTGTACATCGACATATTCCCGGTGCGCCTCCCACTTCCGCTCCGTTGCCGGCTCCGTGTGCACCGTCTCCACATTCACGTAATTCTTCCCGCCGAAATCCAGGCGGCCGTCTTGCACCTGCGACCAGTCCGTCGCCGCCAAACGCACCAGTGCCACATACAACGGCTCCGGTAATTGCGACTGAAAACTCGCCAACTCATCCCAATGTCCCGCCAGCATACTATGCCTCCACTCTATACCGCAAACGCCCGGCCGCCCGCCGACACAAAAGAAAAGACCTGCCAAATCCGGCCGCACGAACGCTTGCATTAACTCGTACGCCGGTACTGAAAAATTTAATAATCGAAAAGTTCGCTTCTTTTTGATAAATCGAAAAATAGGGCAGTACCCAAGAATAGGGCAGCCGGTTCCGCTATTCAAGAAGATATCCGAAATATCCCAAAATGCAAAAAGCCCGCAGCCCGGACAGTTTGAGCTGCTCTACAGTATGCAGAAGCAGCCTGAAACGTTCAATGAACAGTGGTGCCGGAGAAGGGACTCGAACCCCCACGCCACAAAGGCGCCGGATCCTAAATCCGGTGCGTCTGCCATTCCGCCACTCCGGCAGGTTCGTCTCATCTTAGCACAGAGACGCCGATACGGTCAATGTGCCGAATCCGTTGCAACAAAAAAGGCGAAGCGCGCTTCGTCTTTTGTTGTGTGAGATTCGGTTCCCTGTCCGAATCTCCGACTATGTGTAGCCGGCGCCCCTTGCCGGGCTTGTCGGAAAAAGGTGCGGAATCATTTCCGCGGAGGATGATGCTATCCTGACGACCGAGTCGTTATGTTAAAAAGGGGGAAGAGAATAATGTTCCCAAGCATTATCCTCTTCGAAAGGAGATGAACGTAGCCATCGGCTTGCGCCGACGCTACCGGGGCTTGCGCCCCTGAAGGATGATATGCAAAAGTTTTCCAAGAAAACTTATTGCCGTAATTGGAAGTTCATGACCGTCCATCAAAAAAACTCTTTGCGAAGGCAAAGAGTTTTGCGTACCATAATAAAGCACGTATTCTCCTCCCCATCGCTCGTGGGTCCAGTGGTGAACGTTAAACAGGCAGTTCTCCTGACTTCGCATCATCGCTCATTCCGCCTTCCCGGTTTCCCAGTGGCTCCATGGAATTTGCTCCGCTTCACAGTGGCGGGACCGTGTCGGCTTTGCACCGAACTTCCCTATTAAGCTTTGCAGCACCTGTTCCTCTCTATGAACTTGCCTATATATTAGCACATGTACCTATACCTGTCAATTCTTTTCTGCAAATTCTTTTTAATTTCCTTGGCGAATATCGGTTGACAAACCGCTTTTCAGCTCTCTTTTTGCTCACGAAATATAACGGCAATGTGTAATCCGGTCGCTTTTTATGCCTGCAGATCCCCTAACTGCGGCATGTTTTCAGATTGCACCATACTTCTTCATTCCGCCCGTATGCCGTCATTCCGCAAAAAAGCAGATAAAAAATACCCGCAATGTGCATTGCGGGTATTTTTTTATCAAACTTCGGAAGCGTCGCCGCGTCCTGTCAACGGCAGAGACTGCCACCACCAACCGCTGACACGGCATACGATCAACAGGCCGGCACTGATGACGACATACATACCTACCAGCCACCAATGCTGCCCGTTGAGCAACATGAACGGCGCGGCCGACCAGGTGAAAATTTCCAAGGGCGTATTGATCGGTCCGACAATCGCCGTATCCGTAATCGTCTTGGAACGATACGCCGGATCCACGATACGCAAGAGCACGAAACCGATTGCAAATACTCCCGTCGCGTAGCCGAAAACGAAAATGGAACGCTCAAACCAGCTTTCTTTATTCAGCAACGGACCGCCGTAGCGCATCGTCGCCCACACGACGAGAATGCCGCAGAGCAGCAGCAACGCAAGCGGCCCCGCATATTCCATGACCACGGGCACTTTGATGGACGCCACCCCGAAGAAAACGAGAAAATCCGTCGTTGTGCCGCTGATGCGGTCAAAAACGCGCGTATCCACGTATTCGTATACGCCGATACGGCGCAAAAGGAGAAAGAGCGCCAACGCCAACAGGAATGCCACCGTAAAAGTAGGCAGGTCGATCGCCGTAGTGGCAAAAATCCATTGATTCAACAGATACCCCGCACCGCTCGGTACCAAGACCAACGCCAAATGCCAGGCCAACGGATCGAGCGCAATGTTGGAAATGGTGCGATCCCCCAGTTCTTCGCGCTTTTCCTTCGGAACCAGACCGGTTCGCAAATCTCCCGAAATATAGCGGAAATCACGAATATATTCCGTATAGCCTCGACTTGTCGCCCATTTAATGAAGATCAGGCCGCCGAACACCCCGGCCAAAATCCCGACCGTGGCAATCGTCATCCCCAGATCCATCGCCTCAGGAAAACCGATACGGACGAAGCTGTTGCCTACGGCAGCCGCCGTTCCGTGGCCGCCGTTAAAACCGGCCACCAGCAGCAGACCGAAACCATAGTTGATTTCCGGATACAGCCGGGAGATGACCAAAATGGAGAAGGCAACCGGAATGCACACCTGCAGGGTCAGCGCCAGCGTCTTGTAGCAGAAATACGAGCCGAGCCGGGCAATTTCCGCCCGCCAGCCGCCGCTCCCCTTGTGAAATCCGGCCATCCCGACCGCGGCAAAGACGACGACCGTGAGCAGGCCCGCATACGAGCCTATGTTTTCCGTAAACGGCAGCACATTCAGGAAATAGGGGCCGAGGGCGAGACCGATAAAGCCCGCAATCAGACTGGACGGCAGAAAATACCGTTGTACCCAGGTAACCCGCGCCCGAATCCACTGACTCAGGACGATGAGCAGCGCCGCAACGGCAAAGTCGACCAGAATACCGTACAGCATACTCAGCCTCCTTTTGTCTGCAACAATTCCGGCGAGCGTGTTCCTGTCGCCGGCGGTGCGGGATCACATGCTTGCGGATCCAGGCCGAGGACATCGGCCGGCGTGCGCCACGGCCGTTGCTGCAGAGCGCTGGTTTCCTCATGTGTCAGCACACCTTGATAGACGGTCAGCGCCCGCCGCAGAAAACCGTCCCGCCGGCAAGCTTCCGCCACACCGTTATTCAGAATGCTGCGAATATGCCCGACCAGACTCACCGCATACGCCTGCGATGCCGACTTCGCAATGGATGCCGGAATATTGCTCACGCCGAAGTGAATCACTCCGTCAATGACATATGTCGGTTCGGCATGTGTCGTTTCTTTATAGGTTTCGACGGCACCGCCTTCGTCCGCAGAAATATCCACGATGACCGAGCCCGGTTCCATCAGCTTCAACATACTGCGATCGATCAGATGTGTCTTGCTTTCCTTCGGCCATTTCACGCAATTCAGAACCAAGTCCGTTGTCGGTAACAGCGCGGCGATATTTTCCTTAGTGGAAAGCATGGTATGCACACGATCACCGTATTGGCGATTGATGTCGCGCAGTGTCGCAATATTGATATCCAAGACCGTAACCCAGGCTCCGAGCGCCTCCAGTACCTGCAAAGCCGCCTTGCCGACCAATCCGGCGCCCAGAATCACCGCCTGAATCCCCGGTGCGCCGGCAAGCCCGCCGACAAACTTCCCCTTGCCTCCGTTCGTCGAAAGCAAATGATGCAGCCCGAACAAGGCGCCCTGTTTCCCGGCCGCCTCGCAGTTCGGCGAACCGTAACGATGCGTATCTTCCGCCGTAAAGGCAATGCACTCCGAGCGCAGCAGCGCCTCCACTTCCGCCGGATGCGCCGCGGGATGGATACAGGTCAGGTAGATCTGCCCCTTACGCAGCAAATCGTATTCCGACTCTTCGAATTCTTTTACCTTGACGAGGAAATCGGCCTCCGCATACATTTCCGCCGCCGTTTCCAGCAGCCGCGCGCCGGCCTTTTCATATGCCGCGTCCGGAAATCCGGCCTTGACACCGGCTCCCGCCTGTACAT
Organism: Veillonellaceae bacterium; assembly: GCA_022771805.1. GTDB lineage: Bacteria > Bacillota > Negativicutes > Veillonellales > Negativicoccaceae > JALELM01. The sequence continues at coordinate 116,968 of JALELM010000003.1, forward strand.
ACACCGGATGTCCGTCTCCTACAATCGTCGCCACTTCCTGCGGCGTTAACACGACGCGATATTCATTGGCTTTAATATCTCGCAATACCCCCAGTTTCACGCAAGCCGCCTCCTTTTCCTTCTGCACATTGCCAAAATATAATCCGGAAATGAAAAGCCGCTGCAAGAGCGGCTTTTCGCATTCGTATCACAAGTTCTTATTTTTTACGAGCCCGTTTCGCTTTTTTTACGTTAACGCGTTCTTTCAGCTGTTTGCCGGCTTTGAATGCCGGGCTCTTGGATGCCGGAATCTGGATCTTTTTGCTCGGATCCATCGGGTTGTGACCTTCACGGGCTTTACGATCACGAACTTCGAAGGTGCCGAAGCCGATAACCTGTACTTTTTCGCCCTGTGCCAATGCTTCGCTGATGCATTCGAACATAGCTTTTACGGATTTTTCCGCGTCTTTTTTCGTCAAGCCGGAAACTTCCGCCACCTTAGCGATCAATTCTGTTTTGTTCATACAAACCCCTCCTTTGAAATAGATCCGTTCTGCGGATCATCGCCCGATACCCTACGGTATCATTCCCCGCGCTTGGCCTCTTGCCAATACGCATCCAGCTCGGTCAAGTCGGTCTCCTCCCAAGTCTTGCCGCTGCGACGAACACATTCTTCCACGTATTGAAAACGATGACAAAACTTCGCGTTCGCACGACGGAGCGCAGTCTCGGGTTCTACGCCCAGATGTCGCAGGACGTTGACCGTGGCAAAAAGCACATCACCACACTCATCTTCTAAGCGTGTCGGACTATTTTGTGCAAGCGCTTCCCGCACTTCCTGCCACTCTTCCCGCAACTTCTCCCGGGCGGACTCGACGGAGTCCCAATCAAAGCCGACTCGGGCTGTTTTCTCTTGTATTTTACACGCTAAACTAAGGCTTGGCAAGCCCTTTGGCACACCATCAAGAATATCCTTGCGTTTTTTGAATGAAAATTTGCTTTTTTCCCAGTCCGCCACGACTTCCGCCGCCTGTTTTCCGCTTTCCGGAGCAAATACATGCGGATGTCGCGCAATCATCTTATCCGCGATGCCGCGGCACACATCTTCCCAGGAAAAGAGCCCTTCTTCCGCCGCCAGTTGTGCGTGAAACACCACCTGCAACAAGACATCGCCGAGTTCTTCACACAGCAGTTCGCTGTCTTGTGTGTCGATGGCCTCCAACACTTCGTACACTTCTTCGATCAGGTAGCGCCGCAGACCGGCATGCGTTTGTCGTCGATCCCAGGGGCAGCCCTGCTCGCCGCGCAGTGTCGCCACCACTCGCACCAATCGCTCGGCCTCGCTTCCCCGTCCGCTCGGCGGAATAATAATCGCCTCTGCTCCCGCAACCTCTTCCGCTCGACAGCGTGCGACCTTGCCGTCCGCCACTTTGTATACTTCCGTTCCGGCCAATGCCGGCGGGCAGGGTGTCCTCAATGCCTGCACTCCGACGAGCCACAGCGGTACGGCTCCCTGCCGGGCAGGCCATGCGTTCAGCACGCGATACCCTTGTTCCGGCACGAAACCGGCCGCTCGTAAGCCTTGTTCGTAATCCATCAGCGAGCCTCCCAACGTTCCACCCACCGGGCGAGACGCGGCCCGACTTTCGGCACGGAACGCAAATCCTGCGCAACGATGCCTTTAGCCAAAATCAACCCGATCGTATACGCAATCATCCCGATAATAATCGCGCCGAGCGTAGCCAAAGTATTGCTGTGCAATGCGCCCAATAAGCTGCGATAACCGACGAAGGTAAACATCCCCATCCCGATCGCCGCCGCAAAAATCCGCAAGGTATGCGCGATATCCGGTCGATAATCGAGATATTTATAAAGGAAGTACAAATTCAAAGCCGCCGCTACCCCGAAGTCGGCATTTGTCGCCCAAGCGGCTCCCTCGATACCGAGTGCGGGCATCGCGGTCAGCGTCCAGTTCAGCACGAATTTGACCACCGCGCTGACCACCATGTTGATCAGCGGAATCGCGGTTCGTCCCATTCCCTGCAGAATTCCCGTGGTGACCTGCTGGATGCCGAGCAGGAAAATGCCCATGCTCATGATCTGAATGGAAGGCCCCGCATTCGGCGTCGCATACAGCATTTGTGAAATCGGTGTCGCAATGACGCACATACCGATAAACGACGGTATCGTCAATATATTGGCAATGCGCATCGCCACATCCGTGCGCCGATAAATCTGTGCCTCGTCCCGCATCATGTATGCCGCGGAGACCGCCGGCACCAGACTGGCCGCCAGGGATGCCGTCAGAATCGTCGGCAAATTCACCAACGAGGTCGCCATCCCCGTCAGGTAGCCGAAAAGTTCCGTCGACTGTTCGACCGAGTACCCCGCCACCGCCAAACGGTGCGGCACGACAAAGAGGTCGATATTCGCCACGATCGGCAGCATAATATTCGCCAGCGAAACCGGCAGAGCCAGCACGACCAGGCGCTTCAGAATGGAAGCCAAACGCTCACGCGGCAACGCCCTGTCCTGATCGGCCAGACGTTCCGCCCGCTTGCCCCGATCCCGCCAGTAGAACCAAATCAGCGCCGCAAGCGCAATCAAGGCGCCCGGAGCCGCCCCGAAGGTGGCCCCGGCGGCGGCGTACTCCAAACCGTAAGGCAGGAGCATGACCGCAAATAAAATCATCGTCAAAACGCGAAACAATTGCTCCAAGATCTGACTGATCGCCGTCGGGCGCATTTCCTGCAGCCCTTGGAAATAGCCGCGCAGGCAGGAAACCACGCTCACAACGAAAATCGCAGGCGACAACGCCACCAGCGCCCAATACGCACGCGGATCGCGCACCAAACCGGTATCGATCAGCCAGTGTGCGCTCAGGTACAACAGAATACTGAAGGCCAATCCCGTAACCGTCAAGGCCGCCGTGGAAATGCGGAAGACCCGCTGCGCCCCGATATAGTCGCGAATGGCATTTTTCTCCGCCACCATAATGGAGATCGCCACCGGCAAACCTGCCGAGGAAATGCTCAGTGCCAACAAATAGATCGGGTACGCCATCTGGTACAGGCCGATCCCTTCGCCGCCCAGCAGTCGGGACAGTAAAATCCGGTTGACCGCGCCGATGATTTTAACGATGATCCCGGCTATCGTCAAAATCATGGCGCCGCGGATAAATGTATCTTTACTCACTCTTTGCTCCTTCATCTGCATCGTTGCGGCGCTGCAAAAACGCCTGCAAGACCTGCGGCAGAAAATCCGTCACCGGACGCTGCCAGTATATCTTGTTTATTGTAGCACGCGGCAAATCGGATGGCAAAAAGCGAATGCTCTCCATCACGGCATCCGGCACGGCGCCGATATCCCAGTCCGCCATGGCTTCCGGACGCACCCACTGCACTTCGACGACATGATTCAGTTCGCGAATGCTGCCGATGCCCGCCTGTGCCGCCAAAATCCGCAGGCGACACACATCGAGCAATGTCTCCGTCGCCGGCGGCGGCGTCCCGAAGCGGTCGATCAACTCGTCCGTCAAATCGGAGAGTTCCGTTTCCGTCACCGCTTCCGCCAAGCGCCGATACATTTCGAGCTTCTGTGTCGGATCGGCGATGTATTCTTCCGGAATGTACGCCTCCACCTGCAACTCCAATACCGGTGCCGGAGTCGGTGCGGTCTTCGGCGCTTCGCCGCGCCGTTTTGCCACTTCCTCGTCGAGCATGGCGCAATAGGTCGCAAAGCCGACCCCGACCATATTCCCGTGCTGCTCCGCGCCGAGCAGATTGCCTGCGCCGCGAATTTCCAAATCGCGCATCGCTATCTTGAAACCTGCGCCGAGTTCGGTAAATTCACGAATGGCATACAGGCGTTTTTCCGCCGTCTCGTTCAAAATTTTGTCCGGACGATAAAGGAAGTATGCAAAAGCCGCCCGATCGGATCGTCCCACACGCCCCCGCATCTGGTACAACTGCGACAGGCCGAGTCGATCCGCATCGTAAACGATAATCGTATTGGCATTCGGCTGATCCAGTCCGTTTTCCACCAAACTCGTGCAGACCAGGACGGTGAAGCGACCGTCATAAAAGTCCTGCATGACCTGCTCCAGATGCTCTCCGTTCATCGCTCCGTGGGCAATGTCAAAGGATACATCCTCGCCGACCAGACTCTGCAAATGCTCCGTCATATCATCAATGGAAGCGATCCGGTTGTAGACAAAATACACCTGCCCGCCCCGCTCGTATTCCGCTCGGATGGCATCGCGAATAATGCTGTCCCGCGCTTCCGTTACATAGGTTTGTACCGGCTGCCGATCTGTCGGCGGAGTGTAAATCACGGACAATTCCCGGACGCCCGCAAGCGACATATGGAGCGTCCGCGGAATCGGTGTCGCCGAAAGCGTCAGCACGTCAATGTTTCTCGCCCGGCTTTTCCATTTTTCTTTTTGCGCCACACCGAAACGCTGTTCTTCATCCACCACCAGCAGCCCCAGGTCGTGAAACTTCACCTGTTTGTTCAACAACGCATGCGTACCGATCAACACATCCAGCGTGCCTTCCCGCGCGCTGCGCAGCACCGCTTTCTTTTCCGCCGCCGTACGAAAACGATTCAACACGGCGACCTGCACGCCGAAAGGCGACAGTCGGGCGGTAAATGTCCGGAAATGCTGCTGCGACAACACCGTCGTCGGCACGAGAACCGCCACCTGCTTGCCGCTCATGACCGCCTTGAACACGGCTCGCATCGCCACTTCCGTTTTACCGAAACCGACATCCCCGCACAGCAGTCGATCCATCGGCTGCTGTTTTTCCATGGATGCTTTGATTTCCGCCGTCGCCTGCAATTGATCCGGCGTTTCTTCATACGGAAACGCCTCTTCAAACTCCCGCTGCCACGGCGTATCCGGTCCGAAAGCATAGCCGCGTTCCAACTCGCGCTCCGCATACAGTGCCACCAACTTGTCCGCCAAGTCCGCCAGCGACTTTTGGGTGCGTGCCTTCGTGCGTGCCCATTGCGCGCCGCCCATGCGGTGCAGTGTCGGCACCGTACCGTCGGGAGCGATGTATTTTTCCAGCTGGCCGATCCGTTCTACCGGCAGAAACAGGCTGTCCTCGCCGGCATAGCGAATACGCAAGTAATCGCGATGAATGCCGTCACGCTCGATCGTTTCCACGCCCGTATAGCGGCCGATGCCGTGCACGCGATGCACGACATAATCGCCCTCGCTCAAGTCGGAAAAATAGCGAATTTCATTTCCGGAAGAAGCCCGCCTGCGCCGGCGCGCTTTTTGATTTCCGAAGATATCCTCCTCGGTGATCAGGACGAGCTTTTCATACGCCCACTCGAAACTCCCGGTCACCTCGGCCGGCAACATACTCACCAGCCCGGCCGCCGCCGTATCGACCGGATAGATATCCGCCCGAGCCAGGATCTCCGTAAGCGTCTCCCGCCGATTTTCATCGCCGCAAGCCAGCACCACGGCATAACCTTGGCGTTGATACTTCCGCAATGCGTCAAGCAGGAGCGGCCATTGCTTACGAAAAGCGGTAATCCCGCGCCCTTCCAGCGGATACCGCTGCTGAATGCGTGCGCCCGGAACCCGTTGCGAAATCAGCGAAAAATAGACTTGCACGGGCGTTGCCAGCGTTCCGAGCAACTGCTCCCATGTATGCAGATCGGCGGCGCGGCCGCCTTCTTCCTTGTGCACGGCGCGCAGAGCCTCCGCCGCCCGGGCGGCTTCCTCGACCAGCCAGACACCGTCGCGGCAATAAGCCGCCAACGATGAACTGCCGCCCGCAAATGTCACGGGAAACACCGTCGCCTGTTCGACGCGGGCGACGGAACGCTGCGTCACCGTATCAAAGTAGCGCAGACTGTCGATTTCATCGCCGAAAAACTCGATCCGCAGCGGATATTCCTCCGCCGGTGAGAACACGTCCACAATATCGCCGCGGACGGCGAAATGCCCGCGCCGCTCCACCTGATCCACGCGCTCGTAGCCGCGCTCCGCCCAGCTGCGCAGCAATTTTTCGCGCACGACAACAGACCCCGTCGTCAATAACGACAGGGCCGCCGTCAATTCTTCCGGCGCGGGAATCTTTGCCGCCGCTTCCGCCGCCGTGGCAAACACGATCGTCGGCTTCCCGCTTTGCAGGAGAGCCAACGCCCGCAGGCGTTCCGTTTCCTGTTCGCGACTGCGCGCAGCCGCTTGAAACGTTGCCGTCGCCGTCCGCGGAAACACGGCGGTCGCCACCTCCGGCAGAAAGGCCGCCGCATTGGCCTGCCAACGCCGCAACGCCGCCGCATCTTCCGTCACCACGATCGCTCTCGGTAAGCCCTCCGCAAAAGCCGCCGCCAAGAGCAACGCCTGTTGCGCTTCTCCCGCTCCCTGTACCAAGTGCGCGCCGCTGCGAAAAAACAAACCGATCAATTCCTGCAGTCGCGGCGCCCGGCGAATTCGTTCAATAATGCTTGCTGTTTCCATATCGTCGTCCCGTAGCGAGTCCGCCCTTCACTTTGCCAACACTCAATGCAACACGACCGTCGTACGTTGCACGTCCGCTGTGCCCAGTTCCCGCAGCCGTGCCGCGATTGCCTGCCCCTGCCACTGAAACTCCGGCAACAAATCCGCCAGCGGTGCCAAGACAAAAGCCCGCTCCCAAAAATAGGGATGCGGTAAGGTCAAATACGCCGATGAGCAGGAAATCCCCTCGCCGTAGATCAAGTCCATGTCCAATGTGCGCGGCCCCCAGTGCTCCCGCCGTTCGCGACCGGCCGCCGACTCGATCGCCAGCATCTCCGCCAACAATTCGGTCGGTTCGCATTCCGTCCGTACCGCACAGACCGCATTCAAAAACGGTGCCTGATCCGTCTTGCCCCAGGGAGCCGTTTCATATACGGGAGAAACGGCGGTCACCGTTATGCCGGCCGCCCGCAGACCGTCCACTCCGGCCTGCAGGTACGCCGGACGATCGCCCAGGTTCGAGCCGAGCGCAATATAGTATGTCGCGTCAGCCATGCCGAACCGCCCGCCGCGACACCGCCGCGTAGCGGAGAACTCCCGCGACCGGTGCCGCCGGCTTGTATACTTTCGTCGTCACCGCAACCACCGCCGGGAATTCCCGCAACACCGCTTCGTTGATGAGCGTAACCAAACGCTCCAACGTACGCACCGGCGTGCCGCTCAGCAAGCCCTCTACCAAGGTGAATACGGCACTGTAATCGACTCCGTCCCGGATGTCGTCACCGGCACCGATTGCCGCAAGGGAGGTCTCCAGGCGAACATCGGCCGTGAAACGCTGTCCCAACCGCGTTTCCTCCGCCAAGACGCCATGATAGCCGTACGCCGTGATCCCGCACAATTCAATGTAATCCATATGCCCGCCTGCCTGTAATTTGATCCATCATCCGCACCATGCGCACGATCGGCGCTACATCATGCACCCGCAAAATATCGCAGCCGGCCAGCTGGCCGTACATGCACGTCGCGGCCGTGCCTTCCATGCGTTCCGTCACCGGCAGATCGAGCGCAATTCCGATGAATGCCTTGCGGCTCGTACCGAGCAACCAGGGGAAGGGCAAGCGCTCAATCAATTCCGGCAAACGCCGCAGCACTTCCATATTCTGCGCCGCCGTCTTGCCGAAGCCGATGCCCGGGTCGAGAATAATATGCGACTCCGGAATGCCGGCAGCCGCCGCCAACGACAGCGAACGATCAAAGAAACGCTCCATCGCCGCAATAATATCTTCCGTATATGTCGTGCCGTCCTGATTGTGCATCACGATGACGGGGCAGCGGTGCTCCGCCGCCACCTTTGCCATATCCGGATCGTATTGCAGCCCCCAAATGTCATTGATGATATCGGCTCCTTGCGCCAGTGCCCACGCCGCCGTCTTCGCTTTGAAGGTGTCGATCGATACCGGCACCGTCGCCGCCGCAATCAACGCCGGCAAGTACTCCGCCAGCCGCGCGATTTCCTCCGCCGCGCTCATCGGCACAAAGCCCGGCCGGGACGATTCGCCGCCGATGTCGATAACCGCCGCGCCCGCCGCTTCCATTTCCCGCAAATGCGCCTGCGCCTTGGCCGGATCGAACCATTGTCCGCCGTCGGAAAAAGAATCCGGCGTCACGTTCAGTATCCCCATCACCTGCGTTTCGCCGCCGACACTCCATGTCCGCCCGTCACGCAGTGTATATGTATATTTATCGCGCATCGTTTCCTCCTAACATCGCCAATACGCGCGCTTCACCTGCCGTACCGGGCGCCAGTTCGCCCGCCGCCCGCACCGTCGTAATGCGCGCCTCGGGCGACGACTCGCCCTTCATCGTCATGCATAAATGGCGGGCACGCAAGCGCACCCAGGCGCCGCGAGCCGACAAATCCGTCATGAACGCCGTCACGATTTGTTCCGTCAGCCGCTCCTGCAACTGCGGCTGACGCGACAGGAACTGCAGCAGCGCCTCCACTTTGGAAAGACCCGCCACCCGTCCGTCCCGCGGCAAATAAACGATATCGGCCGAGCCGAAAAACGGCAACATATGATGCTCGCACAAGGAATGAAAATGCAAACCGGTCACCGTCACGAGCCCTTCATAATCCGAGGTAAACACTTCACCCCAGACTTCGGCCGTGGACTTGCCGGTACCGGCAAGCAATGTCGTATATAGATCCGCCACCCGGCGCGGTGTGTCCGTCATACCGAGTGCGGCCAAATCCAGCCCGTATGCCTCGAGAAATTCCCGATAGGCGCGTGCCGCTCGTTCGTTCATACACGTTCCCCCTTCGTACTCTTTCTATTATACACTGTTGCCTCCCTTTTGTTATCGCTTTGTTGCAGACGGTCGAATTCCTGCCGCCCGCACCAAACAAAACGACACGGCTCCCGCGCTTTTCGGCAAACCGCGCCCGTCTCGACAGCGGCCGAGACTCGGCGCGGGAATACGCATGCGCTATACAAGGTTCAGCAATAAAAAACCGCCCGAGGGCGGTTTCCCGGCAATACACGCAAAAGTCAAATGCTTTCCAGTACGGGGCGCAGTCGATTGGTCAGGCGCGCCTCCAACTCGCCAAGATTTTCGGCATCGAAGTCATGAATCATGCCCGGGACACGCGCGGCGCGTGTTTCTGCAAAATAGTCGTCCCGCATCGTATTGTAAAATAGCAGCAGGCCGCGATCATTGTCCTTATCGGCATAGGCCGCGATGATGTAGGAACCGTTCAGGCCGGCAACGGGCGCGGCCGGGTTGATCTTCAGCGAGTACGACCCTACTTGCTCCGGCAAGAATGCGGCATAATCCCAACTTGTGATGCCCATTCCGTCGATAATGACCCCGGCCGTCTCTCGCGAACGCAACCAGCGATCCGTCAACACCCGCGACAAATCCGCCTTCACCGCCGCCCAGTACGCAGTCGCATCGCCCGCCGTAAAACGAATTTCGGTCACGACCATCAGACCGATATCGTACTTGACCATGTAGTCATCCGTATCCGCACTGTAAAAACCGAAAAATTCCCAACCCTTATCCGGCTCCTCGTACACGAAAAAGCGATGCCGCTCCCGATCCGCTTCGGTCAGCTCGCGCTGCCGGAAACTGCCGATTGCGGCCGGCAAGGCCTCTTGCGGTCGCCATTCGGCAAGCAGCGCCGTATATTCCTGTTCCGTCATGATGGCTCCTTTACATGAAACTCGGGATAGTACACTTCCTCCATTGTCATCACCCGGCGAATGAATTCACGTGTTTCCGGGAACGGAATATCCTCCACCTGCGGCGGCGTCTGCTCCCAGCCGTACACACGAATCCATTCTTCGACATGACCGCGACCGGCATTGTACGCCGCTAACGCCAACACCGGCGAAGGAAATGTTTCATACAAATAATGCAGGTACCAGCTGCCGCGGCGGATATTCTCGGCCGGCGTCGTCAAATCACCGAGCGGTTCTCCTTCCTGCTCGGCAATCCAGGCCGCCGTCGCCGGCATCAGTTGCATCAGCCCGACCGCACCGCGGGAGGAAACGGCATCCGCGCGAAAGCGGCTCTCCGTGTAAATGACGGCCGCAATCCGCTCCGGCGGCACATCATGCACCCGGGCATAATGCAAAATCAAATTCTTGTGCGCGAGTCGGTGAAACACATGCGTTGCGACCAGATCCGCACCGGTGCAGGCATACCACAGGCCGAAAAGCACGATCGCCCATGCATACCAATACCGCCTACGCATGTTCGTTCTCCCGCCGTTCGGCAACCAAGCTCCTCACTTTCGCCGCCAAGGCCGCCGGGGTATCGTTGTTTTCAATGACGACATCCGCCCTGGCCAGGCGCTCCCGGCGAGACAGCTGCGCCGCCAGGCGTGCACGCGCCTGCACTTCCGTCAGACCGTTGCGCGCCATCAGCCGCTCCAGCTGCACACTCTCCGGCACATCGACCACCCAGATCGTATCCACGTATCGCTCCCAGCCGAAATCCAGCAGCAGGGGAACATCCCAACACACCAGTTTCTCCCCCGCCCGGCTCAACACTTCCGTTTCCTTTTGCAGTTCCGCCAGAATCGCCGGATGCATAATCGCATTCAGACATTCCCTTGCTGCGGGATTCGTGAAAATGCGTTCCGCCAGCTGCGGGCGATCCAGTTGGCCGTTCGCCTCGTAAATTTCCGGCCCGAAAGCCCTGCCGATCGCACGCCAAGCCGGCGCACCCGGCTCCACAACCCGCCGCGCCGCCACATCCGCGTCCAAAACCGGAATGCCGCAGGAACGCAAGATTTCCGTTGTCAATGACTTGCCGGCGGCGATCCCGCCCGTCAAACCGATAATTTCCATCCGTACCTACTTCTGGCAATGCGGACAATATACCGTTGCCCGCCCGCCCAATCGTATTTTACGCAATATTTGCCCGCAACGCCGGCACGGCTGCCCGCCGCGACCGTAGACCTGCAGTTCTGCGACATACTCGCCCCGTTTGCCGGCACTGTCGCGATAGTCACGAAACGATGTGCCGCCTCGGGCAATGCTCGCCGCCATGACTTCACGCACCGCAGCCGCCAACCGCGCCGCCTGCGGCCGCGTAAGCCGTTCCGCCGCGCGTCTCGGTCGCAAACCGGCTTGAAAAAGCGCTTCGTCCGCATAAATGTTGCCGATACCGGCCACGTTGCTTTGATCGAGCAGAAAACTTTTCAGCTTCGTCTTACGACCGCGCGTTACATTGTACAAGTATTCCCCGCTCCACGCCGCGGAAAACGGCTCGGGACCCAAATTTGCGCGGGTCTCCCAAGCGGCCGAGCTCGCCGGCGACAACAGCGTAATGCCGCCGAATGTGCGGACATCACGAAACACCAATCGCCCGCCGCCGGCAAGCGTAAGCACCACCCGCACATGGGCGCCGTCGGGAAACTCCGCGCTCGGATAGTAAAGCAATGCTCCCGTCATGCGCAAATGCACGACCAATGTCGCCTGCTCCGTAACCAGCAGGAGGTACTTCCCTCGCCGCCGCACCGCCCGTACGGGCGATTCCGCCAATACGGCCGTCAGCCTTTCCGGATCCTGCCAGGCTTTTGCCAGCCGCACTTCCGTCCCGGTAATGCGTTCTCCGGGCAATACCGTCGCCAATTGCCGACGGATGATTTCCACTTCCGGCAGCTCCGGCATTATTTCGCCTGCTCCCAGTCCGTGCCGTAGTGCACGTCCACGACCAGCGGCACCGCCAACTCGGCCGCATTTTCCATGCAACGCCGCAGAATATCTTCCACTTGCGCCCGTTCGGCTTCCACGGTTTCCACCACCAATTCATCGTGTACCTGCAAAAGCAACCGGCTCTGCAGCTTTTCCTGCAGCAGCACCCAGTACACGCGATTCATCGCCCGCTTGATAATGTCCGCCGCGGTGCCCTGGATCGGAGTATTGAGCGCCGTACGCTCCGCAAACGAGCGCCGATTGAAATTGCGGCTTCGGATATCCGGCAGAACACGAAAACGCCCGAACATCGTCTCCGCCCGTCCCGTCTCCTTCGCTTGCGCGATCATTTGTTCCATAAACTCCCGCACTTTCGGATACCGGGCGAGATATTTTGCTATGTAGTCGTCCGCTTCCGCCCGGGAAATCCCCAAATCGCGCGCCAGGCCGTAATCGCTGATCCCGTAAATAATGCCGAAATTAACCGCTTTCGCATGCGAACGTTCCTCCGCTGTCACTTCCGCGGGATCTTTGTGCAAGACCTCCGCAGCCGTGCGGCGGTGAATGTCTTCCTTGTTACGAAATGCTTCCCGCAGCCCTTCGTCACCGGAAAAATGAGCGAGAATGCGCAACTCGATTTGTGAATAGTCGGCGGAAGTGAAGCCGTCGTATCCTTCACCGGGTACGAACAGCGACCGGATCCTCCGCCCCTCCGCCGTCCGCACGGGTATATTCTGCAAATTCGGATCCGAACTCGACAAGCGTCCCGTAGCCGTGACCGTTTGATTGAAATGGCTGTGCACGCGTTCGGTCTCCGGCGAAATCAATTGTTCAATCCCGTCGAGATAGGTGGAGATCAGCTTCGTCACCGTCCGATACGCAAGAGTATCCGCCGCAATCGGGTGCTCGCCCGCCAACGCCTGCAATACTTCCGCATCGGTGGAGTAGCCGGTCTTCGTCTTCTTTCCGGGCGGCAACTGCATTTTTTCGAATAATACCGTCCCCAACTGCTTCGGGCTGAGAATATTGAATTCCTCGCCCGCCGCGGCATAAATTGCCGCCTCGATTTCGACCGCACGTGCCGTAAGTTCCGTACGAATCTCACCGAGTCGATCGCGACAAACGGCGATCCCCGCACGTTCCATTGCCGCCAGCACCTGTGTCAACGGCATTTCCGTATCGTAGTACAAACGAGCCGCGCCGTTTGCCTCCAAATCCGCCGCCATTGCGGGCCACACCGTACGCAACACATCCGCCCGCGCCGGATCGGCCGGGTCTTCTCCGTTCGCCGGCAGGGTCACGCCGTATTTCTCCGCCAGGTAGCTCAACGGGTAAGATGTGCGTGTCGGATCCAACAGATACGCCGCTACCGTCACATCGCGCATATCCGCCATCGACGGCTCCGAATCGGCAAGCAGGTACAGATCTTTCGCATTTTCCGTGATGATCTCCGTTTCGCCCGCCAGCAGGTATTCCAAGGCCTTTGTTGCGGCAGCTTCCGTAAAAAGATACGCATCCTCTTCCACCAATGCCGTAAGCCGCAACAGGCGGCGTTGCGGGATCTCCCCTTCCGCGGCATAGGCCACGGCGACCGACTCCGCCCGGAGCAGCACCGCCGGATCCGCATCTTCATGCACCGTCCATGCCGTCGCCGCGGCAACCGGCGCTTCATTCTCCGCACCGAAATCCAACGTGCCCGCCGTCGGGACAATGCCCGCTTTTTCCAAGCGGCCGAACATGCTCTTGAAGCCGAGCCCGTCACACAATGCGGCCACCTCCGCCGGATTCGCCTGCGGGCGCATTTCTTCCAGCGACGATGCGAACGGCACAGCCGTGTCGATCTTCGCCAGTTCCTGAGACATATAAGCCGTCTCCCGATTTTCCTGCAGGCGTTCCGGCAATTTCTTTCCCGCCACCTCGGCCAGGCTGGCGTACAAATTGTCCAGAGTACCGAATTGCTGCAGCAGCTTCACTGCCGTTTTTTCGCCGACTCCCGGCACACCGGGAATATTATCCGACGAATCACCCATCAGCGCTTTCATATCGACCACCTGTGCGGGCGTGATACCGTATTCCTCCCGTACCGCCGCCGGCGTGAGCGCGACAATATTCGTCGCCCCTTTCTTCGTCAGGTACACCGTCGTCCGCGGCGAGACCAGCTGCAAGGTGTCCCGATCCCCCGTCACGATGCCGACCTCACATTCGTTCTCCCAACGCTTCGCCAATGTGCCGATGAGGTCATCGCCCTCATAGCCTTCCAACTCGTAAGCGGCAATCCCCAGCGTCTGCAAGACTTCACGAATCAATGCAAATTGCGGCACCAAATCTTCCGGTGCGTCGGGTCGATGCCCTTTATACTCCGCAAATACTTTATTGCGAAATGTCGTCCGTCCCTTGTCGAAAGCGACCGCCACATATTCCGGCCGCAAATCTTCAAATACTTTCACCAGCATCAGCAAGAAACCGTATACCGCATTCGTCGGTACCCCCTGCGCATTCGACAGCGGCGGCAACGCAAAAAATGCCCGGTACAGCAAGCTGTTTCCGTCAATCAAGACCAATCGCGACATCGTATCCCTCCTGCCTTTTTCCATTTGTCTTTACATTATAGCATGCAGTTGCGCCCGCTGCCGAAACGCACATCGGCTCGCCGACTTTGCACAAATAGTATATGCTCTTTATGCATTTGTGTATACTCGATTGCAATTTTCATATTTGTCTCCGTTTTTCGCCGAAATCGGGAAAAACGCCCTACCCAAAACGAGAATTCATATTATAATAAGGGTATGCAGGATCAATGGATCATCACGGAGGACTGCGCGGGACACACGATAAGCGAAATGTTGCGGCGACGCAAGTATTCACTGACGCAGCGACGGCGTTTGCGCCGGCTGGCAACCGTATACCTCAATGACGAGGTGGCGGCATTTCATACCCGGCCGCAGGCGGGAGACAATGTCCGTCTGGTGTGGGATAACCCCGCCCGGCATGAGCCTTGGGAGTATCCGCTCGATATTCGGTATGAAGATGCGGACTTTCTCATCATAAACAAACCGGCCGGTCTGCTCGTCCATGCGACAGTGACCGAACGTGCTCACACCTTGCTCCACGCTGCCCAAGCATACCTGGATCGGCGCGGCAACGGCGAGACGCCGCATCCCGTACACCGGCTCGATCGGCGCACTTCGGGTTTGTTGCTCTTGGCCACCAATGCGAAAGCGCAATACAATTTCAACCGCTACAGCATGCCGACATTGTGGCGCCGTTACTTCGCCTTTTTGCACGGACGACTTCCGGCACCCTATGCGGAACTGGCCTGGCCGCTTGCTCGCAAGCCCGGCAGTATCATCGAGCGCCGCGTTGACTTGCAGCAAGGCAAACCGGCTCGCACCTGCTTGGAACGACTGGGCTTGGGTGCCGCTTACAGCTATGTCAGCCTGTTGCCCGAAACCGGCCGGACGCACCAGTTGCGCGTGCACTGTGCGCATCTGGGCTATCCGCTGCTCGGCGACACCCTGTACGGCGGCGATACGAAATATATCGCCCGTCAGGCGCTGCATGCGGGAGAATTGCAGTTCATTCATCCGTATACCCGCAAGGCAGTACGCGTCACGGCTTCGTTGCCCGCAGATATGCAGGCACTGCTCGCCGCGACCCGCTGATACATTTTTATATTTTAAGGAGGTAGCACTATGCCACTTGTCAGCAGTACCGAAATGTTCAAAAAAGCCTACGAAGGACAATACGCCATCGGCGCCTTCAACGTCAACAACATGGAAATCATTCAAGGCATCGTTGACGCTGCCAAAGAAGAACAATCCCCGCTCATTCTGCAGGTATCCGCCGGCGCACGCAAATATGCCCGTCACATTTACCTGGTGAAATTGGTCGAGGCCGCCATCATCGACACGGACTTGCCGATCTGTCTCCACTTGGATCACGGCGAAGACTTTGAAATCTGTAAAGCCTGCATCGACGGCGGGTTCAACTCCGTCATGATCGACGGCTCGAAACATGACTTTGAGACCAATGTCGCCCTGACGAAACAGGTCGTCGAATACGCCCATGAACGCGGCGTCGTCGTCGAAGCCGAACTCGGCCGTCTCGCCGGTGTGGAAGATGACATCTCCGTTTCCGCCCGCGACGCTCGCTTCACCGATCCGGATCAGGCGGTGGAATTTGTCGAACGTACCGGCTGCGACTCGCTCGCCATCGCCATCGGGACCAGCCACGGCGCCTATAAATTCAAAGGCACGCCCTATCTTGATTTCGAACGCTTGGAAAAAATCTCCAACATGCTGCCGAATTATCCGATCGTTCTGCACGGCGCATCCACGGTCATCCCGGAATTCGTCGAAAAATGCAACAAATACGGCGGCGATGTCGGCGGCGCGCAAGGCGTACCGGAAGATATGCTCCGCAAAGCTGGCACGATGGGCGTCTGCAAGATCAACATCGACACCGACTTGCGCCTGGCCATGACCGCGTCCATTCGCGAATGGCTTACCGAGCACCCGGCGGACTTCGACCCGCGCACCTACCTCGGTGCCGGCCGCGAAGCGATCAAAGGCATGGTAAAGCACAAAATTAAACACGTCCTCAACAGCTCCAACCGGATCTGAAAAAGATGCAATGAACAAACACTCCCTGCTAAACGCAGGGAGTGTTTCATTTGTCCGGCTGATCGTATCCTCCGCCCGTCTCATTACAAAAGAAAACGACAAAAGACTGTTACTCTATCAAGAGCAACAGTCTTTTTATCGTCTGTACTTATTTTGTACCGAAAATACGATCGCCGGCATCGCCGAGGCCGGGAACGATGTAGCCGTGGTCATTCAAGGAATCGTCCATGGCGGCAACGTAGATATCGACGTCGGGATGCTCTTGGGTGACCGTTTCCACGCCTTCCGGCGCGGCGACGAGGCACATGAGCTTGATCGATTTTGCGCCTTTTTCTTTCAGCAGGGCAATCGCCGCCGCTGCGGAACCTCCGGTCGCAAGCATCGGATCCGTGATGATGAAATCGCGCTCCGTCACATCGGACGGAAGTTTGCAGTAGTATTCCACCGGCTTCAGTGTCGCCGGATCGCGGTAGAGGCCGATATGTCCGACTCGGGCGGAAGGAATGAGGTTCAAGAGACCGTCCACCATGCCGAGACCCGCGCGCAGTACCGGAACGATACCGATTTTTTTGCCGGCGATACGCTTGCCTTGAGCCGTGCATATCGGGGTTTCCACATCGATTTCTTCCAGCGGCAGGTCGCGGGTAATTTCGTATCCCATCAATAAAGTGATCTCCTGCAACAATTCGCGAAAATCTTTTGAGCTGGTTTCTTTGCTACGGATCAGTGTCATTTTGTGTTGGATCAACGGATGATCAAGAATATGCAAACTCATCGAGGTCTCCTTATTCATACAGAGGATATTTTTTGCACAATGCCGCCACGCGATCCCGTACTTGCGCCGCAACGGATTCATCTTCCGGTGCTTTCAGGATCATCGCGATCAGGCGACCGATTTCACGGAAATCGTCTTCTTGGAAGCCGCGCGTCGTGAGTGCGGGCGAGCCGAGACGGATACCGCTCGTGACAAACGGGCTTTGCGTTTCGAACGGAATGGTGTTCTTATTGCAGGTAATTCCGACTTCATCGAGAACATGCTCGGCAAGTTTGCCCGTGATGCCGAGCGGCTGTACATCAATCAGCAACAGGTGGTTGTCCGTGCCGCCGGTGACCGGGCGCAAACCTTCCGCCGCGAGAGTTTTGCCGAGTACTTGTGCATTGGCAACAATCCGACGGGCATAGTTCTTAAACTCCGGTTGCAATGCTTCGCCGAATGCGACCGCTTTTGCCGCAATGACGTGCATCAGCGGACCGCCCTGGATCCCGGGGAAGATCGCCTTGTCCACCGCTTTTGCGTAGGCTTCTTTCGCCAGAATCATCCCGCCGCGCGGACCGCGCAATGTCTTGTGCGTAGTCGTCGTGACAATATCCGCATGCGGGATCGGGCTTTCGTGTACTCCCGCCGCGACCAGACCGGCAATATGCGCCATATCGACCATGAAGACGGCATCAACCGCTTTGGCAATCGCCGCCATGCGTTCAAAGTCGATCGCCCGCGAATAGGCGGAACCGCCGCCGATAATCAATTGGGGGCGGCTTTCTTTTGCGATGCGCTCCATTTCCTCATAGTCGATGCGTTCGTCTTCACGCTTGACGCCGTAAGGAACCACGTTGAAATAGCTGCCGGAAATATTGACCGGGCTACCGTGCGTAAGGTGGCCGCCATGCGACAAATCCATACCCATGATCGTATCGCCCGGCTTCAGCAAAGCGAAGTATACGGCGAAATTGGCCTGCGAGCCGGAGTGCGGCTGCACATTGGCATGATCGGCACCGAAAAGCTCTTTGGCCCGATCCCGCGCCAGGTCTTCCACTTGGTCGACATATTCGCAACCGCCGTAGTAACGTTTCCCCGGATATCCTTCCGCATATTTGTTGGTCAGGATACTCCCCTGTGCCGCCAATACCGCTTCACTGACAAAATTTTCCGAAGCGATCAGTTCCAACTTGTTTTGTTGACGCTTGCGCTCCTGCTCGATGTAACCGAACAACTCTTTATTCTGCATCACCGCTTCCGCCCTCCTTATCACCGTTTCCGTTCCCCTTATTCATAGCGAGCACGTTCGCCGCCGATCAGCGGGAAACGCGTCCGTGCACCGACGACGGGTGCTTCGCCGATGCGATTATGTTCCAAACGTACCGGCACGACAACCGGGCGCAAATGCATCCCGATCAGGGTCGTCCCGATATCGATACCGCCATGCGCCTGTATCGCTTCCACCACGACAGGTTCTGCAAACATTTCCATCGCGTTCGTCGCCAATGCGCCGCCGGCATGAAGCCACGGCCGTACCTGCACCCGCCGCAGTCCGTAACGCCGTGCCGTTTCTTTTTCCACGACGAGCGCCCGATTCAGGTGTTCGCAGCACTGAATTGCCAATACCACATGGTATTCCTTCGCCACATCAAGCACCGCTCGGATTACTTCCCTGCCGACTTCCGCCGAGCTGTCCTTACCGATCCGGCCGCCGCGAATTTCACTGGAAGATCCGCCGATGACGACCAAGTCTCCTTCTTCAAATTTTGCCACATCGCAAAGTTCACGCAATGACGCTGCTGTTTCTTCGTAAATATTATTCATGGTACACTCCTTCCAAATCCCGGAGTTGACCGACTCGCCGACTGTGCCGGCCGCCTTCAAATTCTCCGGCAAGAAATTCATCTACAATAGTCAACGCCAAACCCGCGCCGATGACGCGCTCCCCTAAAGTAAGCACATTGGCGTCATTATGCTGCCGCGAGGCTCGCGCCGAAAATACATCGTGACACAGTGCCGCCCGGATTCCCGGAATTTTATTTGCGGCGATGCCGATGCCGATGCCCGTGCCGCAGATGAGGATGCCGAGCTCCGCCCGTCCGGAACGAATCTCGTCCGCCGCCGCCGTGGCAATCAACGGATAGTCGCAAGAATCCGTGGAATGAGTACCGCAATCGTGTACTTCATGCCCCTGCTCACGCAGATGGGCAAGGATCGTTTCTTTCAAGTGAAAACCGCCATGATCACTGCCGATAACCAGCTTCATATTCGTACCTCCTTTTCACTTCTGTTTCTATCCTATCATAATTAACAGGCCGGCTCAACTCACTCTAAGCGGCATAAACACCGCGTTTATTCGGCCTGTTTCTTTCCTTTATAATATTCTCCCTCACCCATTGCGATAAGTTATATTTTCTTTATCGAGACAAAGAAAAACGGCCGCTTACGCGTCCGTTTTCACTCCATCCGGTCAGAGATTTTATTTTTCGTTCGTCTTATCGTTCTTACTCTGCGGTGCGATTCGCAAATCCCAGGCTGCCGCCAAATCTGCCGCAATCTCCGACGCCGTTTTCCGGTACGCCGCCTCGTCTTTGCCGAACGGATCGGCAATGTCCTCGCCGCGACCGCTCCACTCGGCCAAAGTATACACCTTTTCCGCGTACTCGGGTGCCCACTCGCGCAGTGCGGCGCGATGTGCCTCCGTCATCGTGACGACGACATCGGCAGCCGCCAGATGCGGCAGGGCGACACGCCGCGAGCGGTGCTCCCGCAAATCAGCGCCGAGTTCCGCCACCGCCTGCTGTGCCTGCACCGTTGCCGGATCGCCGGGGAACGCCGCAAGACCTGCGGAAAGCACGACGACATCCGCTTCACGTTCTGCCGCCATTTGCCGCAGCAACGCCTCCGCCATCGGGCTGCGGCAGGTATTTCCCGTGCAAATAAACAATATTTTCATAATACCTCCCGTATGCGGTATCCGGCCGCCTTCTGCAAGCGATTCATTACCGCCAGTCCCAAACCTGTCGCCGGGACGCCTTCCGCATAAATCTCGCTCACGCCTTCATTTTCCAGTGTCAGCAGGCTGTCGTACATGCTCGCCGCCATGGCCGCCACATCCGTCCGCGCCCCCCAAATGCGTACATGTGCCTGCGCCGGTAATTGCGCCGCCGTCTCCCGACTGACAAAGTAACCCCGCTCATCGCTATAGTCGGAAACGATCTCCGCTGCCACCGCCGCCGGCTCGCCCGTGTACAGATACACGGGCATCTTCGGCGCATAGTGGCGGTACTTCATACCCGGGGCTTTCGGTATCGCCGCAGCATCCTGCAAGGCCGCATCCAGCTCCGTCGGCGCAAATTCTGCCAACATTTCCGGCGTAATCGCGCCGGGGCGATATATCGTAATGCGCTCATCGGTACAGGCCACCACCGTGGATTCCACCCCGATGGTACAAGGTCCGCCGTCCAAAATCGCCGCAATGCGTCCGTCGAGGTCGCGCCGTACAGCCTCCGCCGTCACGGGGCTCGGCCTGCCGGAGCGGTTCGCGCTCGGTCCGGCGAGCGGTACGCCCGCTGCGCGAATGAGCGCCTCCGCGACAGGCTGATCCGGCGCCCGCAACGCGACCGTATCACCGCCTCCCGTGACGGCGAGCGGCACCTGTGCCGCTTTGGGCAGCACCAAAGTAAGCGGCCCGGGCCAAAACGCTGCCGCCAATTTGCGCGCCGGCTCCGGCCACTCCCGCGCCAACGGCGCCGCCATCTCCCAGTCCGTCACGTGCAGAATCAGCGGATTGTCGCTCGGGCGCCCCTTTGCCGCATAAATCCTCTCGGCAGCCGCTGCCGCTAAGCCGTTTCCGCCGAGTCCGTATACCGTCTCCGTCGGAAAGGCGACCAGACCGCCTGCGCGCAAAACAGCGCCCCACGGCGCTACCTGCGGCTCCAAGGGGCGCTCGTAATCGATGCGTACCAATTCCGTTTTCATACTTTCACTTCCCAATAGACTACTCGCTGGCGGCCGCCGTAATCAAGCACTATCTGCGGCTCCGTATAGGCATCTTGTGCACGGACGAGTTCACCGACCGCGCGCCCCTGCTCATAACCGATTTCCACGGCAATTAAGCCGCCGGGAGCCACTTTCGTCAATGCCTCCGAGGTCAGGCGGCGGTAGAAATCCAAGCCGTCTTTGCCGCCGTCCAGCGCCGTCATCGGTTCCGCTCTCACTTCCGCCGCCAGTGTCGGGATCGCCCCCGTCGGAATGTAGGGCGGATTGGCCACCAAGATATCGACGGGTTCTGTCAGCGGCGCCAGCAAATCCCCCCGGCGCAGATCTAAGCGCTCGAGCACGTCGTTGCGTTCCGCATTCTTCTTTGCGACCGAAAGCGCCGCGGCAGAAATATCCGCAGCCAGCCCCTGCCAGTTCGGCCGTTGCCTGAGCAGGCTCACCGCAATGGCTCCCGAACCGGTACCGATATCCGCCAGACGAAGCGGTTCGTCCCCGCGCAACGACAACACGGTTTCCACAAGCACTTCCGTATCCGGTCGCGGAACGAGCACATCCTTCGTCACGCAAAACGGCAAGCCCATGAATTCCTTCTCACCGAGAATCACCGCTACCGACTCCCCGGCGATGCGCCGCTCGATATACCCTCGCAACGTCGCCAGCTCGCCTTTCGTCAGCGGATGTTCGTAATGGGTGTACAGGTACAGGCGATCTTTGCCGACGACATGCGCCAACATAACTTCCGCGTCCAACCTTGTCGCGGCAGGATATACTTTTTCAAAATAAGCCGGCAGCCAGGCCAGCAGCCGTCCGATCGTCCAGGTATCCTGCCCCATTATTCCGCCGCTTCCTGCAAGCGTGTCGCCTGATCCGCCGTCACCAGCGCCTCGATCAGCTCCGTCAAATCACCGTTCAGTACATCCTGCAGCCGGTACAATGTCAGGTTAATGCGATGATCGGTTACCCGTCCCTGCGGAAAATTGTATGTCCGGATCCGCTCGGAGCGATCCCCCGTGCCGACCTGACTTTTCCGATCCGCCGCCATTTTATCCTGCGCCTCTTGCATGTACAAATCATACAAGCGCGCCTTCAAAACACGTAACGCTTTTTCCTTATTCTTCAGCTGGCTTTTTTCGTCCTGGCAGGTAACGACGATCCCCGTCGCCAAATGCGTCAGACGCACCGCCGATTCCGTCCGGTTGACATGCTGACCGCCCGCACCGGATGCGCAATAGGTATCCGTGCGATAATCTCGTTCATTCAGCTCGATTTCCACATCTTCGGCTTCCGGCAAAATCGCCACCGTGACCGTCGATGTATGCACGCGGCCGCCGCTCTCCGTCTCCGGCACCCGCTGCACGCGATGGACGCCGCTCTCAAACTTCAGCTTGGAATACGCGCTCTGCCCGGCGATCGAAAAAATGACTTCCTTGTAGCCGCCCAGACCCGTGTCGTTCCAGTCGATCAACTCGCAACGCCAGCCCTGCGCTTCCGCGTAATGCGTATACATCCGCAACAATTCCGCCGCAAAGAGCGCCGATTCGTCACCGCCGGCACCGGCACGAATTTCCACGATGACGTTTTTCTCGTCATTCGGATCCTTAGGCAGGAGTAAAATCCGCAGCTCGTTTGCCAGCTGATCCCGCCGCTTCGTGCAGTCCGCCAGCTCCTCTTTCGCCAGCTCGCGGATATCCTCGGCCTGCGATTTATCCGCCAGAATTTCTTCCGCTTCCGCCAGACCGGCCAATGCCTGCTTATACTCGCGAAATGTCGCCACGGTCTCACTCAGATCCGCATGCTGCTTCATCAACTTGCGCCAGGTATCCTGCTGCGCGATGACGTCCGGATCACTGATCTGCTGCTCCAAATCCAAAAAGGTGTTTTCCAACGCCTCCAGTTTAGCTTGTAACATACTCCTCCTCTTGCGGGGGCTTCGCTTCCTGCAACGCACGAATGGCCACTTCGATCTGATCGTCATGCGGCGGGCGGGTCGTCAATAATTGCAACCACAAGCCCGGCCGAACCAAGGTCTGCACGACCGGCGAGGTCGTTTCCGCCGCCAGCCGAATCCATTCATAGGCCAGGCCGGCCACGACCGGCATCAGCAGAACGCGCGATACAATACGTTCCCACAAGCTCGGCCACCCCAGAAAAGCAAAGACAAAAATACTGACCACCACCACCATCAACAGAAAATTCGTACCGCAACGCGGATGAAGCCGTGATTGTTTCCGCACATTTTCCACCGTCAGCGGCAGGTCTTTTTCATAACAAAAAATCGTTTTATGCTCGGCTCCGTGGTATTCATAAACCCGCCGAATATCCCCCGTCAGGGAAATCCCGTATAAGTACAGCAAAAACAGGATCAGACGGATAATGCCTTCGACGATATTCAAGGCGATGTGGCTGCCGCCCTCGCCGACGAAAAATTTTGCCGCATATGTCGGCAGCGCCAGGAACAAGCCGATCGCAAATACAACCGAAACCGCCATCGTCATATATATTTCCTTGTCCGAAAGCTGCTCATCTTCTTCGCCCGCCATCTGTGCGGAATACATCAGGGACTGCATCCCGATAACGGTCGACTCGTACAAGGCGACGACACCGCGCAACATCGGCCAACGCAGAAACGGGTACCGCTCTCCGAGCGAACGCGCTTCCTTGCGCTGCACGACGATCTCACCGTCCGGTGTGCGCACCGCCGTTGCAATGCAGCCCGGCCCGCGCATCATCACGCCTTCGATAACCGCCTGACCGCCCACATATACTTTTTTCTTTGTTTCGCTCATTTCCGCTCCCCGGCTCGTCTTTATCGCGGCAGAAAAACCGCCCGAACCGTTTTCCTATAGATAAAAAATAGACAGACACTTTGCCGCGCCTGCCTACTCCTGTTATTCGCTCTCTTTGCCGTATCGTTTATTGAATTTTTCAATACGACCGCGCGCTTTTGCGAAACGCTGCTGACCCGTATAGAAGGGATGCGATTGGCTGCTGATATCCACATTTACCAGGGGGTATTCGTTACCGTCTTCCCACTGGATCGTCTGATTCGACGTCATGGTCGAGCGAGTCAAAAACGCAAAATTCGCACCGGCGTCCTGGAATACCACCGGATGATATTCGGGATGAATTCCTTTTTTCACAGTTGCACCTCTTTTCTATAACATACTGATACTTGTATAGTATAGCAAAGCCGTTTTCAAAAAGCAAGCAAATAAAAACATCCCGCTCGGAAGCGGGATGTTCTTATAACCGCACCGAATTACTTATTCCGCGTACTTGGCAAAAGCGTCTTTCAGCTTATCCGGATTGTAGCCGATAATGCGATCGATCTCCGCTCCGTCACGGAAGAAGATCAGGCAGGGAACGCCCATTACATCATGTTCCGTTGCAAGTTCGCCGCCTTCGTCCACATTCACTTTGCAGACCTTGATTTTGCCGTCGTACTGTTCCGCCAATCCTTCGAGAACCGGCATGGTCATTTTACACGGCCCGCACCAGGGAGCCCAGAAATCAACGAGCACAACGCCTTTCGCTTCCGTTACTTCCTGTGCAAATTCCGCAGCTGTCGTCATTTCTACTATATTTGCCATTTGTGTTCACCTCGTATTACAACATATTTATATCTGTCTATATATTTATTGTACCCGCGGAACAAATTTTCGTCAAGTTTTCTCTGTTTTGCCGCAAGAAAAAAACCGCCGAAGCGGTTTTTGTGCGAGTAGTCAATAAGCCGAGTTCTGTTCGTTTTCACGATGACAATCATCTATCTGGGCAATACGTTGCCGCATTGCTCAAGCGACACACCCGAAAGGTCAGCGGGCAGCTTCATCCCTTTCCTATTCGGTCTTGCTCCGGGTGAGGTTTACCTGGCCGACGGGTCTCCCCGCCGCCGGTGCGCTCTTACCGCACCGTTGCACCCTTGCCGTTGCCGGCGGTCTCCATTTCTGTGGCACTGTCTCTGAGGTCGCCCTCGCCGGATGTTATCCGGCACCCTGCCCTGCGGAGCTCGGACTTTCCTCGAGCAAACGCTCGCGATTGTCTTTCGTACTCGCCTAACGAGTGTACCATGTCCGACGCGTGTCGTCAACACGGCATAAACTCGAAAATATCCTTTCGTGTCGGATCCGTTGTACAGATGAGATCCGGATTCCGGGCGGCAAGCCGTTGTGCCAATACATCGGCGATCGGCGCTTCCGTATAGTAATGATGTCCGTCCGCGACGACCAATCCCGCTGCGGCGGCCGCCTGTGCGTCGTGGTAGCGCACATCGCCCGTCAGGTAGAGATCCGCACCGCTCTGCAGTGCTTGCGGCCAAAACTCCATCCCGGAGCCGCCGCAAAGCGCAATCGTGCGCACGGATTCGCAGTGTCCGGCAGATCGCAGCACCGGAATTCCCAGTGCTTCCCGGATATGCCGCAACGCCTCGGGCAGCGGCAATTCCTCCGGCAGCTTGCCGACACGCCCCAACCAATGAGTTGTGGCCGGCGCCTGCAACGGATACACATCATAGGCGACCTCTTCGTACGGGTGCGCCGCAAGCATGGCACGAACCGTCGCTTCCAGCAGTGCTTCCGGCACAATCGTCTCGATGCGCTCTTCGCGTACCGTCTCCGGTGCGCCGATCGTTCCCAAGTACGGCCGGGCGCCGTCATGCGGCAGGAAACGTCCCGTCCCCGCAGCACTGAACGAGCAGTGGCTGTACTTGCCGATATATCCCGCGCCGCTGTCGCCCAGCGCGGCGCGTACCGCATCGGCATGTGTCGCCGGCGTGAAAACGACCAGCTTGTACGCCGCTTCCGCGCCCGTACGCACCAAACCTTTCACTTCCGTCAGGCCGAGCAATTCCGCGAGCCGGTCATTCACCCCGCCGACCGCGATATCCAGATTCGTATGTGCGGCATATACCGCAATGTCATGCCGTTGTAATGTCGCCAGCAGATCCGTCAGCGGCGTACCGCCCGCGAGTGTTTTCAACGGCTTGAAGATCAACGGATGATGTGCCACGATCAGATCGACATCGTTGTTTACCGCATAGGCGACATTCTCGGCCGTCACATCGAGCGCCGTCAGCACATGCCGGACTTCCCTGTCGGGATGCCCGCAAAGCAGCCCGACATTGTCCCAGCTCTCTGCCAGTTCACGCGGCGCCCAAGCTTCCAAGTACTGCGTTATTTCCCTGACCGTAGTTGCCATAAATACTCCTCTCCTTCCCGTATTTCCGCCGCCACACGATTCCGTTTCCGCGCGGCCGCCTCATTGGTCGTCGCCGCCCGCGAGAGTCCCGCATACTCATGCCGCTTCCGTTGCAGCAGTCGCGTCAGCAGCACCTCCAACAGCGGCTGTCGTTCACGTAACAGGTTCTCTCCGAACCACCATTGCGCCGGCGGCTCCGTTCGACCCGGCTCGGCATAGATGATTTCGTACAGTTCGCCGTCTTCTTCGACAAGGTATTCCCGCTCACTGTGCCAACCGATTTCATGCAAAGTACGGCGGACAATTTCCGAGCCGGTCATCGGCTGCAAGACGAGAAAACGCAACGACGCCAAGACTTCCGGCGAGGCCGTCAGAATTCTTGCCAGCAACGACCCGCCGATCCCCGCAATCGTCACTCCGTCCACCTCTCCCGGCGCCAGCACCGTAAGCCCGTCGCCGCGGCGGCACTCCACCTCCGCACTGCGACCTGCGGCCGCGATGTGCCGCTTTGCCGCCGCCAACGGTCCGGCGCCGATATCCGCCGCGATGGCGCGTGTGATACGTTTCTCGGCCAGCAGCCGTAACGGCAGGTACGCATGATCCGTGCCGATATCCGCAATGCTGTCACAGACGGGTACCGCCGCCGCCAATGTCGCCAATCGTCCCTGCATAGATTGCTCCGTTCCGATGCAGCGGGACTGCACCGCTTTCCTCATAAAAAAGGAACGACTCTCGTCGTCCCGTATATTTGGTGGGCCCACCTGGGATCGAACCAGGGACCGACCGGTTATGAGCCGGTTGCTCTACCCCTGAGCTATAGGCCCGTTCGTAAAGACACTCTCCATTATACCCATAACCGGCGAAGGCCGTCAAGCTTAAAGGTAATCGGTAATCTTCTCCCGTTTCCCCCGACTGCGGAGTTTTTCCAACGCTTTGCGTTCAATTTGGCGAATCCGTTCACGCGTTACGTCGAAATACTGGCCGACCTCTTCCAAAGTCCGTTGCTTGCCGTCTTTCAGACCGAAACGCAGGTAAATTACTTCGCGCTCACGATCCGTCAATCCTTGCAGGATATCGTCCACCTGCTCTTTCAGCAAAATCGCCGAAGCCGCCTCTTCCGGCGCTACCGCGTTGCGGTCTTCGATGAATTCCACCAAGTGCGAATCTTCTTCTTCGCCGATCGGCGTTTCCAAAGAGACCGGCTCCTGTGCAATCTTCATGATCTCGCGCACCCGCTCCACCGTGATTTCCATCTTCGCCGCAATTTCTTCCGGTGTCGCTTCGCGACCGAGTTCCTGCAACAAATTGCGCGCCGTGCGGGACAATTTATTGATCGTCTCCACCATGTGCACCGGAATCCGAATCGTCCGAGCCTGGTCGGCAATCGCACGGGTAATCGCCTGGCGGATCCACCAGGTCGCATACGTACTGAACTTGTACCCTTTCGTGTAGTCGAATTTTTCTACCGCCTTGATCAGGCCGAGGTTCCCTTCCTGCATCAGATCAAGGAACTGCATCCCGCGCCCGACATACCGCTTAGCAATGCTGACCACCAGACGCAGGTTGGCATCCGTGAGATCCTGTTTGGCAAAATGCGCGTCCGCAATCAGACGCCCTTCATTGTGCCGCTGCTCTTCATCCACCAACTTGCCGGAAATCAGCTCATGCACCTCGTCCGTCGTAAATACGGGATCGGCTGCCCAAACGGGCGGCTCTTCTTCCGTTTCGCGCGCCACGGCGGCGGCAAGTTCTACCGCCTGCGCAATGTCCATATCGCCTTCAATATGCAGATCCAGAATTTCCAACGCACGTGTCGCCAGCGCAAGTACATCTTCATCCATAGTCAAATCGGCCGGCAAAACGAACACCGCGTAGGGAATCTCCCGTGCCGCTCCGGCATACATAGCCAGATTGCCGAACCATTCGACGACGGCCGTGCGTTTGCGCCGGGTTTCTTCCGCTTCTTTGCCCAGCTCGATCCGCTTGGCGAGTTCGACTTCCTGGTCGGCCGTCAGCAACGATACGCGGCCGATCTCCTTCAGGTACATGCGAACCGGATCGTCCAAATGCATATTGTCACTGCTGTCCTGCAACGCTTCCGTCGTTGCCTTGTCCACTTCCGCCGCTTCGCTGTCGCCTTCTTCATCGAGTTGATCCCGGTCGTCGCCGGTAACCATGTCAATATTCTCTTTATGGAGACGGGCGTAAATCCCTTCGATTTTGTCGGCCGTCAAATCAAAGCGCTCGAACGCATCCATCACTTCTTCATACGTCAAAACGCCGGTACGCCGCCCGTGATCCACGAGTTGCAGCAGCGCTTCTTCCAATGTTTCCGCCTCTTTCGGCTTGCCCGCTTTTTTCGGCGCTGCCTCTTTTTCGGCTTCGGCTTTCTTACGCTTGGTCGTCTTCGCCGTTTTCTTCGCGGCCGATTTTTCCGTTGCCGCTTTTGCCGGAGCCGGCCTTTCCGTTGCCGCTGCTTCCGTTACCGCTTTTGGGTCGGGCTTCTTTTCCGGCTCGGCCGCTGCGTCAGCCGGCGGCGCTTCCTTCGGCTTTTTGCGCGATTTCTTTGCCGGCTTCTCCGCCGTCTTTTCCGCCGGCTCCGCTGCCGGTTCCGCAGCTTTCTCCTCTGCCGATTCGGCTTTCTTCTTTCGCTTTCCCGCCGCCTTCACGGTAACCGTGCCTTCCGGTGAGATTTCCACGTCCGTAAGGCCGCCCGCCGTCAATTCCGCAGCCAAAATCCCCAGACTCCGGCGGGAAAACTTGTGCGGAGCAAGCAGGGATTCGACTTCCGCCGCGACGTGACCGCCCGCCGCCCGCCAAGCCGTAATATCAGCCACAGCCATTGCAATACGGTCGCCCACCTTCAGTCGCTTCCGTGCGGGACGCGCTCCTTTTTTCGTCGTTGCCATGTCCATCGCCTCTTTCGTTGCCGTCTCTTTCATACTCCGGTTCTCTCCTTTTCCCGTCTAAGTCCATTGTTTCATTTCCGTTAACACCGCCATGACCCGCGTCATCGCTTCACGATACCCCGCATCATCGCCCCGCGCATGCGCTGCGACCGCTTCTTCCCGCAGGGTGTCGTAAGTATGCTGCAGCCGGGCATGCCGCAACGGTTTGATATATGTTTCCCGCACCTGTCCCGGCGGTGCTTCCGAACGCAGCAGCAAGCCGGCCAGCCGTGCCTGATCGGCCGCCGCCAGCCCCCATGCGCGCCCGAGATCCGGGGTGATCTCCGCCGGTACGCCCGCTGTCTGCAATTGCGTCCACAGCGTCTGCCCGAAGTCGTCACCGAAGTCTTCCGGCGCCAACCCCGCCAACAATTCGTCCCGCTCCGGGCCGCCCGTCAGCACATAGCGGATCGCCTCTTCTTCCGTGCGGCGCCGCCGTCTTTCTTCGCCGTCTTCTTTTTCCTCGGCGGTCTGCCGAGCCGGCGCAATATATACATCGCGGCGCTCCCGCTGCGCCCGGCGCGCCGCTTCGCTGCGCACCAATCCTTCGTCCAGGCGCAACCGCTTGGCTATCGTTTTCAGATAACTGTCCACCGCGACGGCATTCTCCACCGCCAACACCAGGGGCAGAACTTCCCGCAGTACCGCACTCTTCCCCTCGGCGGTCGTAGTATCGTTGGCGCGTATCGTCTGCTCCAGCCGATACGTCAGCACATCCTGCGCCGCCCGGATTCGGTCTTCCCAGGCCTTCGCTCCGTGCGTGCGGATGTACTCGTCCGGATCCTTGCCGTTCGGCAAGGTTGCAATCCGGACGCGCAGGCCGGTCTTGCGGGCGATCTCGATCACCCGATCGGTCGCTTCGCGCCCCGCCCGATCCATGTCGTAAGCGATGACCGCCTCTTTTGCGGAGCGGCGCAACAGCTGTGCCTGCTCCGCCGTAAATGCCGTGCCGAGCGAGGCAACCACATTTTTCACGCCCTGATTATGTACGCCGACCACATCCATGTATCCCTCTACCAGTACGGCGATTTCCTCCTTACGAATCGCCTGCAACGCACGCTCCCAACCGTAGAGCAGGCTTCCCTTATGAAAAATCTCCGTTTCCGGCGAGTTCAGGTATTTCGGCTCGCCCGCCGTCAGGATCCGCCCGCCGAACGCCACGGTTCGTCCGCGCGTATCCCGAATCGGGAAGATGCACCGACCGCGGAAGCGATCATACAACTTGCCGTTCTTCTCGTTTGCCAAGCCGCTCGCCAGCAATTCCCGCCGGGTAAACCCGCGCGCGAGAAAATCCCGGCAGAGACGATCCCATTCCGGCGGCGCATAGCCCAAGCGAAAAGCAATGATCGCCGGCTCCTGCAAACCGCGCTCGTGCCAGTAGCGCAAGCCGACAGCCCCCATGCGCGTCTTGAGCAGACAATTATGGTAGTATGACGCGGCTAAATCGCAAATTTCATAGAGCCGCTTGCGCCGCGCCTCCCGCTTGCGTTCTTCCGGCCCCATCTCCGTTTCCGGCAGCGTAATGCCGGCGCGCTGCGCCAATTTTTCCACCGCTTCGGTGAAACCGCAATTCTCATATTTTTGGATAAAACCGAATACATCGCCGCCCTCATGGCAGCCGAAACAATAGAAAAGACCGCGATCGGGAGATACGGTAAAGGAGGGCGTTTTTTCATCGTGAAAAGGACAGCAGGCCCAATACTTGTTCCCCTGTTTCTTTTGGAATGTCACATACCCGCCGACCACATCGGCAATCGGGTTTCCATTCCGCACCTGTTCGATAAACTCTTTCCCGAATCGCATAGTTCCTCCCGTTTTGCACTACTAATATATTAGCCGCTCCCGCCGAAAAACCTTTTTTCCCGACCGATTTCGATTTCCGGCGAAAAATCATGCAAAAAACCGCCGTTTTGCAACGACGGTTTCTTTTTATTTTGCGTAATCGGTTGCTCGGGTTTCCCGAACCGCAACCACTTTGACCTGTCCCGGGTACTTGAGCTCGCCTTCAATCCGCTTGGCAATCTTGCGGACGAGCAGAGTCGCTTCGTCCTCGCTGATTTTTTCCGGCACGACCGCGATTCGCAATTCACGGCCGCCTTGAATGGCATAGCAATTTTCCACACCGGGAAATGACTTGGCAATTTCTTCCAACTTGGTAAGACGTTGCAGGTAATGCTCCAAGGTCTCGCGACGCGCGCCCGGCCGTGCTGCCGAAATGGCATCCGCCGCGGCAACGAGCACCGCTTCCACGTACAATGCGTCCGTGTCGCCGTGATGTGAAGCGATGGTATTTACCACCACATCCGGCTCGCGATACTTCTTGGCAATTTCCACACCCCAATCGACATGGGTGCGATCGGTCCCCTGATCGACGGCTTTGCCGATATCGTGCAACAAGCCGGCTCGTCTGGCCATATCCACATCCGCACCGATTTCCGCGGCAAGCGAGCCTGCCAGCTGCGCCACTTCCACCGAGTGCTGCAGGACATTCTGCCCGTAACTCACGCGGAACTTCATCCGCCCGAGGATCTGAACCAGTTCCGGATGCAAGCCGTGAATGCCGGCATCCAATACCGCCTGTTCGCCCGCTTCACGAATGATCTTCTCCACTTCGCGCCGCGATTTCGCCACGGTCTCCTCAATTCGGCTCGGATGAATCCGACCGTCCTTGATGAGATGCTCCAGCGCCACGCGCGCCACTTCCCGTCGGACGGGATCATGGCAGGACAGTGTCACCGCTTCCGGCGTGTCGTCGATGATAAGATCGACACCCGTCGCCGTCTCCAGGGCACGGATATTCCGGCCTTCCCGACCGATAATCCGACCTTTCATTTCATCATTGGGCAGGCTGACTACGGAAATCGTCGTTTCCGCGACGGTATCCGCCGCATTACGCTGAATAGCAAGAGCAATGACCTCCCGCGCTTCCGTGTCCACCCGTTCTTTGAACTGCGCTTCCAGTTCCCGAATCAATACCGCCTGTTCGTGCAAAATGCTTTCTTCCACATCGCGCAACAGGATTTCCTTCGCCTGTTCGCCCGTCAGCCCGGAAATTTCTTCCAGTTTCTGCATTTGCTGTTCGTACAGAGCGTCCGCCGCACTTTGTCGCTCTTTTACCTTATTGTCGCGACGCTGCAAACTTTCTTCTTTGCGATCCAAATTATCGGAACGCTTGTCCAAGTTTTCTTCTTTTTGCAGCAAGCGTCGTTCAAAATTCTGCAAATCGCTGCGCCGTTCGCGCTCTTCCTTCTCAAAGCCCGCGCGCAGACGATGCATTTCGTCTTTCGTCTGCAGGACGGATTCCTTGTGCGTATTTTCCGCGTCACGCCGCGCTTCGCCGATGATGCGAGCCGCTTCCGCTTCCGCACTGCCGATTTTGGATTCCGCCGTCAGCCGACGTAAAAAATATCCTGCAGCAAGTCCGATGATAATTGCCAAGGGAAATCCGACCGGTAGAATCAAGTCGATATCAATAATGTCCACCTCCCTTGTGCCGAGAAAAGTTACCTTTTCTCCCATATTTTATTGTATTTTCGTGCATCGATTGCCTTTATTTATTGTAATTTTTTTTATATTTTCTGTCAAGTAAACCGGCGGCGGCGATCGTCTCCCTCACCGCACAGGCTGTCTCCGCACCGTAACCGCGATTGGCCAGAAACGAGGCCAGCTTGCGCTCGGAAACGGCGCCGCTGCCGAGCAGCTTGCGTTCCACCAGGCGTTGCGCCCGTTCGATTTCCTCCGCCGCAGAAAGTCGCGCCGGCATCTCCAGCCCGCGCTCGTGCAGACGATACGCGATGTACGCATTGCCGTACACGCCGTCCGCAACGTAGGCGGCATAGACACGCTCTGCCAGCGCCGCATCGTCCACATAGCCCCGCTCCCGCAAGCGCATAAGCGCCGCGTCCGTTTCGTCGGCGGTGTAATGCTTCGCCTGCAATTTGCGCCGCAGCTCGAGCTCGCTGTAGCTGCGATTACCGAGATAGCGTACCGCCTGTTCGAACGCTTCCTCAGTCTTCATTTTCCGTCAATTCGCCTTCTTCAAAAAGCTCCGGTTCGGCTACCAGCGTATCCCGAATCAGCTTTTCGATTTCCGCCGCGACTTCCGGATGTTCCTGCAAATATACCTTGGCATTTTCTTTGCCCTGTCCCATGCGTTCATCGCGATAGGAATACCAGGAGCCGCTCTTTTGGATAATATCCATATTCGCACCGATGTCGATCAGTGTTCCCTCCCGGGAAATGCCCGTACCGTACATCATGTCGAACTCCGCCAGACGGAACGGCGGCGCCACTTTGTTTTTGACGATTTTCGCCCGGGTGCGGTTACCGATGATGTCCGTCCCCTGTTTGATCGCTTCGCCTTTGCGGATGTCGATCCGAATGGATGAATAAAACTTCAGCGCTCTACCGCCGGTCGTCGTTTCCGGATTGCCGAACATGATGCCGACTTTTTCGCGCAATTGGTTGATAAAAATGACAATGGTCTTGGACTTGCTGATGATGGCGGTCAATTTCCGCAAAGCCTGACTCATCAAACGCGCCTGCAGCCCCACATGCGAATCGCCCATTTCGCCTTCGATCTCCGCTTTCGGCACCAACGCCGCAACCGAGTCGATGACGATAATGTCCAAGGCGCCGCTGCGAACCAGCATTTCACAGATTTCCAAAGCCTGCTCGCCCGTATCCGGCTGAGAAATGAGCAAATTCGCCGTGTCAACGCCGAGACGGCGCGCATAGATCGGATCGAGGGCATGCTCCGCATCGATGAAGGCCGCGATACCGCCTTTTTTCTGCGCCTCCGCGATGGCGTGCAGGGCAACGGTCGTCTTGCCGGAAGATTCCGGGCCGTAGATTTCGATCACGCGGCCGCGCGGGAACCCGCCGATGCCCAACGCCAAGTCAATGGCGAGCGATCCGGACGAAACGACTTCCAAATTCATATTTTGCGCCACTTCCCCCAGACGCATGACCGCGCCCTGACCGAAATCCCGCTCGATTTGCTTGATCGCTCGATCCAGCGCAATGTTCTTCTCTTCTCTCCGTTGGTTATCCATGGTTGCCTCCTTTAATTTCCGATCACTTCGGCCAAAGCGGTCAATGCCGCCGTGACGGCCTGTTCCCGTATTTCCTGCCGTGTCCCTTGAAAAACGTACCGTTCCACCCGTTGTTTCCGTTCTGAGCCGCAAGCGATGTACACCGTGCCGACGAGCTCCCCTTGCGTGCCGCCGCCGGGTCCGGCAAAGCCCGTCGTCGTCACGCCGAACTCCGCTCCCGTGCGAGTCAATACGCCGGCGAGCATCGCTTCCGCTACCGCCGCGCTGACGACTCCCGCCGCCGCGATGAGCTCCGGCGCTACTCCCAGCAATTCCGTTTTCATCTCTTCCGTATAAGTCACCAGCCCCGCCGTAAAATAAGCGGAGCTCCCCGGCAATTCCGTCAGCGCCGCGGCGATCAGGCCGCCCGTACAGGACTCCGCCGTCGCGACGGTACGACCGGCCGCCAGAATTTGTTCCTGCGCCGTCATCAGAACGCCTCCCCGCAAGGCTGCGCGACAAGATCATACGCATACCCCGCCGTGATTTCCACCGGCACGAACGCCCCGACCGGCAGTTCCTCGCCGTTTTCAATGTAAACGAGTCCGTCCACTTCCGGCGCCTGTGTCCGGAGCCGACCGACCGCCACACCATCTTCACTGTCCGCCGCTGCGGTTTCCACCAGCGCCGTTTCCCGTCTGCCCACGCACTCCCGATTGATTTCCTCGGAGATCTGCGCCTGCACGGCCATCAAGGTATGATATCGTTCTTCCTTGACTTCTTCCGGGATCTGTTCCGGCAAGCGGGCGGCCGGTGTTCCCTCCTCTCGCGAATAACGGAACACGCCGACCCGATCGAAACGGATCTCCCGCACCAAGTCGCACAGGGCGCGGAAATCATCTTCCGTCTCACCGGGAAAGCCCACAATAAAAGTCGTACGTAGCGTAATATAGGTCTCCTGCGCGCGAATTTTCCGCAACAGCGCCCGAATATCCGCCGCACGATCCCGCCGGTGCATACGCTGCAGAACCGGATCGCTGATATGCTGCAACGGAATGTCGATATACTTGCATACTTTCGGATTGCGAACGACTTCCGCCAGTAATTCGTCCGTAAAATACTTCGGATACAGGTACAGCAGCCGTACCCACTCGATCCCCTCCACCGCGGTAATCTGTTGCAGCAAGGCCGTCAGCGTCGTCGGCTCGTCCAGATCGCGACCGTAGCTCGTCGTATCCTGGGCGATGAGATTGATTTCCCGTACCCCTTCCGCTGCCATGGAACGCACTTCCTGCAACATCGATTCCGGTGTCCGGCTGCGAAATCCGCCGCGCACATAGGGAATGAGACAGAATGTGCAGCCGTTGCTGCAGCCTTCCGCCACTTTGACATAGGCCATGTAATCCGGCGTGGTTCGCTCCCGCGGCAAACCCGCCGGCTCTACCCGCCGCGATTGGCGCTCATACACCGCTACGCGTTCCTCCGTCTCCGCGGCTTCCACCGCCGCCACGATACGATCCCAAGAGGCGGTGCCGAGCAACACGTCAATCTCCGAAATTTCCTTAAACAATTCCGTTCGATACTGTTCGCTCAAACAACCCGTTACCACCAGGCGACGACAGCGACCCGTCTCTTTATATTTTGCCGCTGTCAAAATCGCCAAAATCGACTCGTCTTTCGCCGGTTCGATGAAGGTACAGGTATTTACCACGATGATCTCCGCCTGCGCCAAATCATCCGTATATTGCCAACCGGCACGCAACAGCAAGCCGGTCATGATCTCCGCATCGACCAGGTTCTTTGAACAACCCAAGCTGATAACTCCGACCGATTTCATTCCTTATCCTTTCCTGTCGTCTCCTTCGTCGCCGTTGCTTCCTTGCCGGCAAAGCGGACTTCTTTCACCCATTGTGCCACCAGTTCCCGGCGGCCGTCATACCGATATTCCTTCCGCAACGGCCAAAGAACTAGCTCGTTGCCGAGTGCGTCCGCCACCTGTTCCGGCGGATAGCCCGTGTAGTACACATAGTATTTTTTCTCGTGCATGGCCTGAAATCCCTCGCCATGCAACTCCCAGTCGATAAAGGCTCCCGCCGCCGCAAGATCGCCCCCCTGCGGCACACCGAAGCCGTAGAGACTGTACGCGGTGCCGTCCTGCGGATAGACCATCTTCAACGGGAATCCGTCCGCCAGAAACAGCCGCACCGTCGCCGCATCGGCAATCGCCACATCCGCTTTTTGCAGTGCCAGCAGCCGCACCGGGGTCGAAAGAAATTTCGAATACTGCACGACATTCGCCTGCAATTCCTGCAAGTAACGGAAGGCCTCCTCTTTCCCTTTGTACTCGACGAGCGAGCAAAGCAGCTCCGCCGGCACATCCGCCGCCAGAAAATCCGTCATCGCCACCCGCAATTCCGGCTGCCTGACCAAATCCTGCCAAGTCCGCAACGAGCCGCCGCTGCGCTGCCAGTACTCATCCGTCACGGCAAAAACAACGGGCACGTACCAAGCGCCCGTCCAATAGCCTTCCTCATTTTTGAATTCCGCCGGCACAATATCCGTCTGCTCCGATGTATATGCCTGCAGCATGCCTCGTGCCGCCGCTTCGCGCAACAGGCTCTCGCTGCCCAGCAGCAAATCCGTCGGCAGACCTTCCGCCAGACGCTCCAGGATCTGTTCTTCCGAACCGGCTACCACTTCAATCGGCACACCATACCGCCGACGATACGTGTCCGCCAAAGTCTGCACCATCCCCGGCGTCATATCCGTGCAGATTGTCAGCACCGTCGGTTGTTCTGGTGCCGCCGGTGCAGGCAAGCGCGCCCAACCGATTACTGCCAACACGAACACCCCCAAGAGCAGGGGAGCCAACCATCTGCGCATATTCTCACCTCGTCCCTATTATACCATGGCCGCGGCGTTCCGTTTTGCACAAAAAAATATCGGCCGCAGCCGATATTTTTTACTCATTCAAACATGTCGTCGTAAATTTTTTCTACCGCTTCAAATTCCTCTTCCGTCGGCGAAACATATTCCACTTCGCCGTCCTCCCCCATATCCAGGCGCGCCAGAATGATGTCCGGTTCGAAATCGTCCGCTACCTCGTCCTCCTGCGGCAAGGCAACCAACACCGCGAACTCCTTGCCGTCATGCGGGATAATGATATCCTGTGCAAAAAATTCTTCCGAACCGTCCGGCCCCTCGATCTGCACGATCACCACTTCTTCGTCCTGTTGCCGTTCTTCCTTGTGCATATCGTTGTCCATGTTGTACCTCCTCAGCTGCGGGCATCCAGGTAGCCCTGCAAAATTACCGTCGCCGCCAATTTGTCGATGACTTTGCGCCGCTTGCTGCGGCTTACATCGGCGGCCAGCAGGCTGCGCTCCGCCATGACGGTAGACAACCGCTCGTCCCAAAAAACGATTTCCGTCTCCGGCAATCGTTCCTGCAGCAATGCGGCATATTCCTCCGTCCACAATGCCTTCGGCCCTTTACTGCCGTCCATATTGCGCGGCATGCCGATCACGACGGTAGCCGCTTCGTACGTTGCGACCCAGTGGGCGATCCGATCAAAATCCGCTGCCCGCGAGACGTGCTGCCATGTTTCCACGCCCTGCGCGGTCCAGCCGAGCGGATCGCTCACCGCTATCCCGATACGCTTCGTACCGATGTCCAAGCCCAGTACCCGCTTCATTCGCTCTCCCGAATATAGGAAGAAATCAAATCTTCCAGGACGCGATCCCGCTCAAAAGAACGAATCAAATTCCGCGCATTGCGATGACTCGTAATATATGTCGGATCGCCGGACAGGAGATAGCCCGCCAACTGGACTACCGGATCATGTCCCTTTTCTTTCATCGCCGCAATGACTTCACGCAACATCACGGACACTTCCGTATCGCCGCGCCGCATCTGCGGGTAAAACTTTGTTTCATCCGTTACTGACAAGACTGCTCCCTCCTTAGCCTTGCAATGCCTGCAAGAACACATCCCGCCCCGCAAGCAATGCCTCTTGTAATTTGGCGGCATCTTTACCGCCGGCCTGTGCCATATCCGGCCGCCCGCCGCCGCCGCCGCCGCACACCGCCGCCGCCGCACGAACCGCATTGCCGGCATGGATCCCGGCAGCAACCGCTTCTTTTGTCGCCATGGCGACAAGGCTGACCTTATCGCCTTGCGCCGTACCGATCAAAACGACCTGCACGTCGTCACGCGATTTCAGCATGTCACCGATCTCCCGCAACTCCTGCGCATCCGCAGCCGGCACTTCACCGCAAACAATTCGCAAACCCTTGACTTCCAACGCATCCCGTACCAGCTCGCCGAGACGTTCCTTTGCCTGCGCCCGATGCGCATCGGCCAACTCTTTGACAAGTTCCTTCTTTTCCGCCTGCAGACGTTCCAATCGACCCAACAACTCTGCCGGTTGCGCTTTCAATAAAGCCGCCGCCTGCATCAAAGTCGCTTCCTGCTCCTTCGCCAAACGATACGAGGCACGCCCCGTCACCGCTTCAATCCGCCGCACACCTGAACCGATGCCGCTTTCCGAAAGAATACGGAACATACCGATTTCACCCGTATTCCCTACATGACTGCCGCCGCAAAGCTCAATACTTACGCCCGGCACCTGCACAACCCGGACTTCCTCGCCGTATTTTTCACCGAAAAGTGCCATGGCGCCGAGTTCTTTTGCCGCAGCCAGCGGCATGACCTCAATCCAGGTCGGTATGGCGGCGAGAATATCTTCATTGACCGACTCCTCAATCTGCGCCAGTTCCTCGTCCGTCACCGGCTGCGGCTGCGTGAAATCGAAACGCAAGCGGTCCGGCATGACCACCGACCCGGCCTGCGTTACATGCTCACCGAGCACCTTGCGCAGCGCCGCATGCAATAAATGCGTCGCCGTATGATTGCGTGCCATTTCCTGCCGCCGGTACGTATCCGGCAACAGATCGACGCGATCACCGCGACGGAGAGACCCCTCGCTGATTTCCGCCACATGGTAAATCGTACCGTCCGGATTCATCTTGGTGTCATGAACGACCGCCCGCCCGGCCGGGCCGACCAGCATACCCGTATCGCCGAGCTGACCGCCCCCTTCCGCATGGAAAGGTGTTCCTGCCGTAATAACGAGCGCCTCTTCGCCGTCACCGGCTTCTTCAATCTCTTCACCGTCACGCCCGATCATCACCACTTCCGCTGCAGTCAAGGCTTCATCGTAAAGCTTCCCGGCCCCCGCAAGTTTTGTCGTATCCGGCGTCTTTATCTTGGCCGACACCTGCTCGCGGGCAGCCCGTGCCCGTTCCCGCTGCTCGTTCATCGCCGTACGGAAACCGTCGGCATCAATAGAAATGCCGGATTCCGCCGCAATTTCTTCCGTCAGCTCCCAAGGGAAACCGTAGGTATCATACAGGCGGAACACATCGTCACCGGCCAGCACATTCGTACCTGCTGCCGTCAGAGCCGCCAAACGTTCCTGCAGGAGCAGTATACCCTGATCCAGCGTTTTTTGGAAACGCGCTTCTTCCACCCCGGCAATTTTACGGATGTACTCGCGCTTTTCCGCCAGCTCCGGCTGTCCCGGCGCAAGCAAGTCAACGACCACATCGACCAATTCCGCAATGAACGGACGATCGATCCCGAGCAGTTTCCCCTGACGGACCGCCCGCCGCAAAATACGCCGCAACACATAGCCGCGACCTTCATTCGACGGCAATACGCCGTCACCGATCAATACGGTCAAAGCCCGCGCATGATCGGCAATAACTTTCAGGGAAACATCATGCGCTTCGTTTTCGCCGTACCGCACGCCTGCCAACCTTGCCGCCCGTTCCAACAGGGGGAAGATTAAATCCGTCTCGAAATTATTCCGTTTTTTCTGCAATACCGCTGCCAAACGCTCCAAACCGGCCCCGGTATCGATATTCTTCTTCGCCAACGGTTCATAACTGCCGTCCGCCTTGCGATCGAACTGCGTAAACACAAGATTCCAGATTTCGAGGAAACGATCGCTGTCACTGCCCATGGCATGCTCCGGACCGGTACCGAAGCTCTCGCCTTGATCGTAGAAAATCTCGCTGCAGGGACCGCAAGGACCCTCCCCGATTTCCCAGAAATTATCTTCCAATTTATAAATATGCTCTGCCGGCACGCCGACCTCTTCATGCCAGATCCGATATGCTTCTTCATCTTCCGGATGCACCGTGACATACAGCCGTTCCGGCTCCAGACCCAATTCCCGAGTTAAAAACTCCCAGGCCCAGGTAATGGCTTCCTGCTTGAAATAATCACCGAAAGAAAAATTTCCCAGCATTTCAAAATATGTATGATGCCGTGCCGTCCGACCGACATTTTCCAAGTCGCCCGTCCGCATGCAGTTCTGACAGGTGACTATCCGTGTCCGCGGCGGCTCGACTTTGCCGGTAAAAAACGGCTTCAGCGGCGCCATTCCCGCGCCGATGAGCAACAGAGACGGATCGTCTTTCGGAATCAACGAAAAACTCGGTAAATGCAAATGTCCCTTCGCCTCAAAAAATTGTATGTACTTCGCGCGAATTTCGCTGCCTTTCATATATCCTTCCTCCTAAACGCTACTGTTCTATTATTATACCACGCATACATGCATTTTCAGCAATGCAGCCGCAAAACCGTTGCGACACAAAAAGAGCAACTCACGGGAGTTGCTCTTTCTGACTTCACACATTCATGACTGCTGCTTTTGTCAAGCCCTGACGGCTTGCCGCAAGGCAGCCAGTTCTGCCAAAATCCGTTCGTTCTGTGCCCGGATTTCTTCATTCTGCGCACGAATGGCTTTGTTTTCCGCATCAATCGCCGCGACTCGGGCCTGTGCCGTTTCATTGTCCGAAGCCAGCTGCGCATTTTGTTTCTGCAATGCCGCCACTTCATCCTGCAGCACATAGACCGAGGAGATCGGACCCGCCTGGTAGCGTTCCGGCAGGTTCTTGCGCTCGTCGTCGCCACCGAAGCGCCAGGTCACGCCGGCATTTACCATCGTTTCCGACTTCGC
>JALELM010000005.1 GCA_022771805.1 Veillonellaceae bacterium
CGATACCGGCGGACGGTGTCGTGCTGAGCGGGGAGACGGCGGTCGATGAAGCGATGCTGACGGGCGAGTCGATCCCGGCGAATAAGTTCGTCGGAGATACCGTCCTCGGCGGTACGGTCAACGGTTTCGGCGCGATTGACATCCGGGCGATGAAGGTCGGCGAAGATTCTTCCATGCAGCGACTGGTGCGGCTGGTGCGGGAGGCGGAGAAAGATCCCGCGCCGGTACAGCGCACGGTGGATCGCTGGGTCGCCCGGCTTGTACCGACGGCGCTCGGGTTGGCGTTGCTGGTCTTTGCGGTGAACCTGTATTGGGGTACGCCGTGGCAGGATTCCGTGTTTCGCGCGGTGACGGTGCTCGTCGTCTTCTGCCCGTGCGCGCTGGCCTTGGCCACGCCGATGGCGATCGTGGCGGCGATCGGTCAGGCGACGAAGTACGGGGTCATCATCAAATCCGGCGCCGCGTTGGAGGAAATGGGGCGTGTGCAGCTGGTGGCCTTGGACAAAACCGGCACCATTACGACCGGTACGCCGAGCGTTGCGACGGTGCGCGGCTTCGACGGGCAGGAGCCGGCGGAAGTGTTGCGGCTTGCCGCGGCGGCGGAAAGTCGCAGCGAGCATCCGCTCGGGCGGGCTGTTTTTGTGGCGGCGACAGCCGAGGGAGCGGAGCTTGCCGCCGTGCGCGATTTTGAACTGACGGCGGGGCGGGGCATTGCCGCCACCCTGGCGGACGGCACGGTCGTGCGTTGCGGCAGCGAAGCCTACCTCGCCGCTGCCGGTGTGGAATTTCCCGCCGCAGCAGCAAACGAAGCGAGCGCGCTGCGGGCGGCGGGCTACATCGTGATCGCCGTGGCGCGGGATGAACGCGCAATCGGGCTGGTGGCGATTGCCGATGCGCTTCGCCCGCAAATGCCTGCCGTGATCGCCGCAGTGGAATCGGCCGGCGCACGAACCGTCATGCTGACGGGGGACAATCTGCGCACGGCGGCGCAGGTCGGGCAGGCAGCGGGCGTGCATGAAGTGTACGCGCGGCTGTTGCCGGAGGACAAGGTCGCTTTTCTGGCGGCTCGGCAACGCGCGGGCGTACATGTGGCGATGGTCGGCGACGGGATCAATGACGCGGCGGCGTTGCGTCGCGCCGATGTGGGAATCGCCGTGGGCGGCACCGCGGGCGACATGACCGTCGAAGCGGCGGACATCGTCCTGCCGGGAGAAGACATGAGCCGTCTGCCCTACCTGCTGCGACTGGCGCGGAAAACCCTGCGGACGATCCACGCGAATATCGCGATTGCGCTCGGGCTGAACATCGCGGGCGTGCTGCTCTCACTGGTCGGCTACCTCACGCCGGTCACGGGTGCTATCGTGCACAATGCGGGAGCGATCCTGATCGCGCTGTATGCCATGTACCTGTACGAAAAGAAAGTGCCGTCCGGTGTACCGGAAAGCATTCCGACGGACAAATGCATCCTCATGCGCTGTCTGGAATGCGGCGAGGTGCATTGCGTGAATACGCACCACCGCCACGCCCGGCACCATGCGTCCGTTTCGGCGCAATAAAAAGAACGAGCAATAAAAAAGAACGAGCAAGAAAGAAGAACGAGCGAGAAAAAGGGCGAG
Organism: Veillonellaceae bacterium; assembly: GCA_022771805.1. Classification (GTDB taxonomy): domain Bacteria; phylum Bacillota; class Negativicutes; order Veillonellales; family Negativicoccaceae; genus JALELM01. The sequence goes on from JALELM010000005.1 coordinate 1,617, forward strand.
CAAGGAAAAGGGCGAGCAAGGAAAAAAGAGCGAGCGAGAAAAAGGAAACGCATTGCGTTTCCTTTTTGCTTGCCGTAATCTCCCGAGCGCCGCACGGAGCGTGACGGTGCGTGTTCCGCCGCGGACGGTATGGGAGAGCGGAGCGTGAGTCGGTCGCGCCGAAAACAAATGTCCGCACCGTGCGTATTCTGTTACAAAACCGAAAGAAAATATAAAGAGAGCCGATTTTTGCGAAGAAGGAACAAAAAGGGGACAGGGGGGGTAAAAACAAACAATCCTAAATAAGAAAAGATATTGAAATAAACGCAAGTTTAAGATAAAATAGTGAAAGGTAAACCATTGTTAGCTATGCACTATGAGGAGGGCAACATGAAAAAACAAATGTTAGCGGTACTGGTAGGAATGAGCCTGTGCGCGATGCCGATCTGGGCGGCGGACGGAGCGGCGAAAGAGCCGTTGAAACACGTGGACTTGGGGGGGACGTTCAACTATGCGGGACAACTGACTCCCTTCACGAATGAACAGGTCTTGAGCAATATCGCCAACCTGAATGAAACGCTGGAAAAGACTGTCGGCTATACCGGCGTGAGTGAAGCGGCGGCATTTATCGTAATGGAAGAAAAGAGCGCGGGCTTCCTCGCTCAGCTGGGGAATCTCCCGGGGGGTTACGGCGACAAAGCCAAAGAGATGTACAATGCCGTTCAGAATTCGGTAAAGGATCGCTTGCAAAAACGTTTCGGCGTAACCGAAGCACGGTTGCAGGAAGTCTATCAGGAATTCAAAGCAGCGGGCGGAGATGCAGAAAAAATTGCCGCGATCGGTAAGAACGACGGCGAAAAACGCTTGGTAGCGGCACTGCAGGCACCGGGGCAGGCGCGCGTCATGGAAACGACGCTGATGAATGCCTTGCCGAATGTACAGAACACGGTGAATGCCGCCATCGACCAAGTGAACGAAAACACGCAATCCATCGCCGACCTGCAACCCGCAGCGGCGGAAGTGGGCACGCTGAAAAAGAACATCGCCACCTTGGATTCGCGGCTGACTTCGGAAGTAAACCGCCTGGATACGCGTATCGACCGCGTCGGCGCACTGACGGGCGCGCTGGCGGGATTGAAGCCGATCCAGTACGATCCGGCGGCACCGACGCAGATCATGGCGGCGGTATCCA
>JALELM010000017.1 GCA_022771805.1 Veillonellaceae bacterium
GGGAGCGCAAGCGAACTCAAGGAATTCAGTGGCGATAGCTGCGAGGGTCCACCTGTACCCATGCCGAACACAGCAGTTAAGCTCGCAAACGCCGAACCTACTTGGTGGGAGACTGCCCGGGAACATAGGTAGCCGCTGATTTGAAAAGACCGTCTTCGGACGGTCTTTTTTTTACCCGGAAAAAACGAAATGATCACAATGCCGTCTGCCGCTCAGAAAAGAGAGAAGAAAAGGCTGTATTTTCTTTGGGATTGGTAACAAGTTCGGAAAAGTAATGCTTTGGGTGTCACGGTGGCGGCAAAGTAATCGCCCCGCTTCGGATACTTTCAATCGTTCAATCGTATGTGCTCACCGTAGTAAAAGAGAAGTTGCCGAAGCGGTCGGAAAACTGTTTCACTTATAGGAAAATAGAATAGGCCGGCAACAATACTCGGCTTGTCGCCGTGACACGAGCGGCAGGACGGGTGCGGCGGGGTGAGCGGAGCTGTATCGCTAAGCCCGCCGCGCCGCGCACGGCAGGGAGGAAAGCGACTGCGCCCGGCATGGAGTGAAGCCGGATCCGGAGTAAGAAAAGATCCGAAGGGGGAATGAAGATGGATAGAGCGAAATGACAACGTAGAAAGGAAAAAGATTGACAACAGCTAACAAGATGATATACTAAAAAATAGTAATTATTTCATTAAGGGAAATGCTGAGGAGGAGTAGTATGAAAGGGAAACGCAAATTGAGTCTTATGGTGCTCGCGGTGTGCATAGGGGGGTGATGCACGCTCCGGATGCATCCGCGACGGTCACGGATTCTTACGGGGAAATGTTGGATCCGGTATTCGTAGAAGCTTTTCGTGAGCGCTCGACCTATCCGGGCGGCTATGTGGTAAGAGAAGTTGACGGAGGGCTCTTGGGTCAGCAGGATTTTATGGAGACACCGTTGCGCGTGATGTCTCTTTCCGACGAGACCATACGTTTGGCTAAATATCCGGGCAATACATTCGGTAATGCGGTAACGATGATCCCGGGAGTTACCGTGCGCGGAACGAATACATATAATGACATAGGTATTCGCGGGTACTATATCAGCCCGCACGATTTCTACTTGGATGGCGTCGCGGGAATGCTGTCGCAGTCTTCGCTACCGATGAATTTTGTGGATCGCATCGAGGTCGTATCGGGACCTTCCGTATTGCTGAACGGGATGTCCATCGGCAACAGTGCGGCGGGGACGGTCAATTTGGTGCCGAAAATTGCCGACGGGAATTTTGTGGAAGTGATGGAAACTTTTTCCGGCAAAGGCAATTGGGAGCATGCCCTGGATCTGTCGCAGCGTTTCGGTGAGACGCGGGACTGGGGCGTGCGGATGGTCATGGATTATGCCGACGGCGCCACGGATTTTGATTTCGAAACGATGGAAAAAGGCAATATCTTTGTGAATGTGGATCATCAGGGGAAGAAAAGCAGCACGCGGGTTCTGTTCGGGTATCGCTATGTAGACCAAATGGCACCCAACTTCTCGTTGGATCTGGGAGATCAAATGGTGCCGACCCCTCCGCCCGCCGGCTCGAATTTCCAATTACCTTGGTCCCGGTATCGCTATAATAACCGCTTGGTAACGGTTTCGCATACGTTACAACTCAATGACAACTGGCAGTGGTTCCTCAAGGGCGGTTACCAGGACGAAGACTGGAACATGTGTATGGAATTCTATTACCCTTGGCTGATTGATGACAAAGGGAACTTCGAGGCCAGGTTGGAAGACGTGCCGATCCGTTTCTGGCGCAAGAGTATCAGCACGGGAGTACGAGGCGACATCCGAACGGGACAATGGCAACATCAGATCGCATTTTCTTTCGATGCCCTGTGGCATTGGGGACGCGGTGCGGATTGGTTCCCGGAGGATATCTTCCATGGCAATATCTATGATCGTTCGATCGGCAGCGCCGACAATAAAATGCCGGAAAAGCAGATGGGTGACTGGTACTACAGCGGAGCGCAGCGGGCATACGGATTCGGTTTGGCGGATCGGATCAGCACGCAGGACGACCGCTGGAGCGTTTTGTTGGGGATACGTAACCAGCATGTATCGGCGCAATCCGAGCATGACGGCAAAAAGTATACGCAAAGCGACTCGCAGTCGGTCTGGTCACCGAATGTCGGCGTGATGTACAGAATCAATCCGGAGACGGCGATCTATGCGAACTACATGGAAGGCTTGAGCAAGGGTTTCTTTGTCCCCAAACACTACGGCTATAAAAACGCCGGAGAGTATCTGCGTCCGCGCAAGATGCGGCAAAAAGAGATCGGCATGAAGTGGGACGGCGGTAACATCTCCACCTCGCTGAGTATTTTTGAAGTACGGCAGGAAAATGTAGGATTGACCGAGGATAAGGTATATACCTACTTGGGACAGCAGAAAAACAGAGGCGTGGAATAGACGATTTTCGGTGAACCGTCGCCCCGCTGGAGTATTCTCGGCGGTCTGATGTACCTGGATGCCAAGCAGAACAACGGCATGCGGCTGGGCGGAGAACCGAGATGGAGCGCCACCATGTCGGCGCAGTACCGTTGCAATGACCGTTTGTCCTTGAATCTGCGTTGGTGGTATGAAGGCGGTGCCTATGCCGATGCCGGCATGAAAAAGAAAGTGGCGGCTTGGCACCGGACGGATATCGGCATGACATATCGACCGAAGTGGCACGGAGATGACGGCATGGAACTGGATGTACAGATCTACAACCTTTGGAATAAGAGCTACTGGATTGCGGGCGGATACAATACGGTGCAGCTGGCAGGCCCGCGCACGGCGGTGGTATCGCTGAGCTATAAGTGGTAAGCTGTTGTGAACAGGTTTGCGCTGCGCCTGCCGGCCGTTGCCGCGCTCGTTCTCGGCTTGCTGCTGGCAGTATCGGGCTGCGCGCCGACAGGGGACGGGGCGGAAAGCACGGCGCGGGATGCGGAAGAGGGCATAGTCGTCGAAAACATCCGGGTGCGGGATTACCAAAACTTGGAACCGAATAGGCTGCGCTTTCGCAAACCGCCGCAACGCCTTGTCGTCTCCGGACCGGGTGAGATTGAGACGATATTGGCTCTCGGTTGCGGCGATCGCATCGTCCTGGCGGAAAGCTACTACGATTTGCCTGCGTATGTGAAGCCGGAATATGTTGCGGCGGCGGAAAAGATACCCTTCACCTCGACGGGATACTTGAGCCTGGAAAGCGTGCTGCTGGCAAGGCCGGATTTGCTGATCGCGCAGCAGAGCACGTTCACCGCCAAGCATTTCGGCAGTACCGATTTCTGGAACGGCAGAGGGATTGCCACCTTTGTGCCGTGGAATACGAATCGTCCGGATCAGCATGCGCATGTGGAAACCATAGAGAACGAAGTGCGTTTCTTACGCGGGCTCGGACAGATTTTGGCGGTGGAAGACCGGGCGGAACAGTTGATCTCGGAAATATACGAGGTCATTGCGGCGGTGGCTTCCTATCGGCAAGGCAAACCGTCACCGCGAGTGCTGGTAGTGGAAGATTTCGGGAAATATATCGTCTCCTACGACCGCACGCGGCTGACGGGGGATATGGTCGCGCGGCTGGGCGGCACGATTCCGGAGACGGCGGCGGTCTTGGGCTGGGAAGGATTGATGGAGATCGATCCGGATGTCATCTTTGTCGTGGACAGCTATCAGGATGCGGAGCAGGCGCGCAGGGGCATCACGAGACATCCGTTTGCCCGGAACTTGCAGGCGGTGGCGGCGGGGCGCGTGTATGTCGTGCCCTTGGAATGTGTCTACTCCAGCGAGGCGCGGACTGCGGACGGCTTGCGGCTGCTTGCGGACGGTATGTACCCCGGCTGGCGGGAGGAACGCACGACAAAAGAGGAACCTTGAGACGAAAAAAACGGTAACTTGCAAAAGCAAGTTGCCGTTTTTGGTTGCCGAATATTGCGGCGGGTTCATTCTTGCACGGCCGGTATCCGATCCGAGAAGGAGCGTGCCGCAAAACGGCGATGTCTGTCGCAGCGGCGGGGCGAGGTGTCCGGTGTTTCTTTGCGAAGATGAAAAGGCGAAAGCCGAAAATCCCGCGATGGAGAAGATGAGAGGCGAAATTTCCTCGCAATAAAAAACGAGAATCGAGGTTCGCCCAATAAAAAAGCGAGAGCCGGAGCTCCCGCTTTACGGATTTAGAAATTGTACTGCAACGAGACGCTGTAGTTTCGCTCGCGCGCCGCTTCGGTCGCATAGAACTGACGATCGAAGAGGTTGTATACGGCGCCTTGCAGAACGAGTCCGTCACGCAATTCATAGTTGACGGAGAGATTGGTGAGGAAGAACGCGTCTTCGGACTGGTATTCCCCGGTGTCGGTATCCGGAGACTGGCGCTCACTGACGTAGGTGTTGTCCACGAGAACTTGCCACGGTTTGGCATCGTAGCGAAGGCCGAAGTGGACGAGGTGACGGGGAATATAATAGTAACGCTTACCGTTGAGGTCGGCATCGGTGAAGGCGTAGTTGGCATATGCGGACCAGTTGTCCGTGAAGCGATACGAAGCACCGATTTCCGCGCCGCGACGAGCCATATCCCCGTCCGTGTTGTAATATGCCCGGACACCATTGCGAGTTTGGAGACTGACCAAGTCTTTGGTTTTCGCATGGAACAGGGTAACATCCCAAGTGAGCTTGTTGTCGGCATGCTTGTAGCCGACTTCAAACGTATTGGTAGTTTCCGGATTCAGATCCGGGTTTGCGTTGATCGTTGAGGATTTGCGATAGACTTGGTACAAGATCGGCGGATTGAAAGAATGTCCGTAGCTGGCGAAAACCGAATCGGTATCATTCAAGCGATGCTCGATGGCCAGCTTGGGGCTCACTTCGTGGTAGGTTCCCTCGCCGAAGCGATTGTCGGCGGTTACCACGCCGTTTTTCAAGGAAATATTGTAACCGTCTTTTTTCGTGTACCGGTCATAGCGTATGCCCAGGTAGAGAGATGTGGCGTCATTCATCTCGTACTTGTCCTGTAAATAGAAGGCATGGAGGATGCCTTTACCGCCATTGTATTCATACGGCGAGCGGCCGGTGTCGATGTGGATATCCTGCCAGTGATCCAGATCGAAGCGAGTCTGGGCAAAGGATTCCCGCCGATAGTTGTACCCGGCAGTCAGCGTATGACGATTGAACTCCCATTTTTTATGCAGATCGAAATCGTATGATTTGCTCGGGTAGAAAGAATACCCTCCGGCGCCGTTCCAGGTATTCAGGCTGTCCGGAGTCGGATTTGCGGGCGAGGTATAGGGCGCGCTGTAGCCGTCTCTGTCGCGATTGGTATAGCCGAAATGGGCATAGATCTGGCGAGCCCGGTCGGCATACTGCAGCCGATGGATGAACATGCGATAGAAACCGTGGTAGCCGACGAAATCACTCGGATCGACGGAAAGCACGGTCTTATCCGGCAGCTCCCAGACACCGCTGAAGACCGGATTGCCGTCCTTGTCATAGACAAGCGAAAACGGAGAATGGTAGTCGTAGTTGTACTCGGTGCGCGTGAAGCGATAGTCCAAGCTGCGGTCGGCATCAAAATCATAACCGATACGCAAATTCCAAACTTCGGAATTATTGCGCTTCTCGCCGCGGCCACCGATGATATAGTAGTCCCGCGCGGATTGCGGCAGCGTGACTTGGTGTGTCGGTGTTAACGGTTTATTGGGATCTTGCTTCTTAAACCTTTTGTCGACATAGAAACCGCGGAAGCCGTCCGTGCTGCGTTTTTCGTAACCGATCCCGACACGCCAGCGGCCTTCATTGACATCCGTTTGCAGAGAAAAGCGTTTCGTGTTTTCGCTGCCGTAGGAAATCAGTGCCGTGCCGCTGAACGGTTCGGAGGATTTTTTAGTAATAATATTGATAACACCGCCGACTGCGCGGCCGCCGTAGAGTGACGAGCCCGCGCCTTTTACCACTTCAATGCGCTCGATGCCGGTGGTCTGCAGTTCCGCCCAGTTCACCGTGCCGTTCCAGCCGGAGTTGAGCGGTTGACCGTCCATCATAACCAGAATTTCGGACGTGCCGAAGCCGCGCATTAAGAGGTCACTGCCTGCCCCATCGGCGATGGGAGAGCGATAGATGCCACTGGAATAGGCCAGCGTATCGGCCAGGTTTTGCACCGGTCGTTGGGACATCTCCTGCGCGGTGATCACTTCAACGGACGCCGGAACACGCTGCGTACTTTCTTCCAAGCGGGTCGCTGTAACGATCACTTCCCCCAAATCATACAGCGGCTCGGCTTGGACGATGCTGCCGATACCGGCGGTCGCTAAGACAACCAGTGGAATTAGACGAGAAATTTTCATGAAAACACCCCTCACATTATAAAAAGATAGATATAATTGACTTAAGTATAACCGAAGGTGAACAATCGGTCAAATGAAAAAAAGCCCCGAAGGGCTTTTTATTAAAACTCGTGTTAAAACTCGTATTGATAGGAAAGCAGGTAGTTGAACGGCGTGGCGCGGTAGAACGTACCGGAATGGCTCAGGTTGTCGTTGCGATCGAGGACATTGTCGATGCGCAGCGCAATCGTGCTGTTGTCGTTCAGCCGATACTGCGTATTCCAGGTGGTCAGCAGGTACGGGCGCACATACGAAGAATGCGCACTGGAGGGAGAACCGACGCGATCGGCCAGGTAGCTCAGGGTGAAGTTGCTTATCCACGGGCCGTTTTGGTAGGTAGCGCCGCCGGTTACCTGCCAGCGACCGTATTGACGATCCCAATACGGCTTTTTGGCAATATCCCCGGTATCGCGGTTCCAGGGGTCGTTGTACGAGATGCCGAACCGATACGACCAATGATTATCGCCGCGATAGGACATCTCGGCTTCAATACCTTTATTCTTGAAGTCGGAATTGCCGTACTGGTAGTCCTTGATGTTTCCGAACTCATCGCGATTGACGTTGACCTTGATATTGTCGCTGATGTTCATCTTGTACACGGCAATTTTGTAGGCATGCTTGTCATGGACTTTTTTATAACCGATTTCGTAGTTGATTCCGTGCTGCGGTTTCAAGCCCGGGTTCGGTTCGGAAAGACCGCCGCTACCGAACATTTGTGAAAATGTCGGCATAATGAACGATTGGGAAATATTCAGGTACAGATTTTCCTGCGGATTGAGTTCATGGAGCCATTGGCCGGCGGCGGAGAAATTATGATAGTTCAAGCCGCCCGGCGCACCGCCCGTCCAAGTCTTCCGGCCGGAGAGGATGAGCGTATCTCTGTCGCTTGCTTTCGTATCCGCCTGCGCGTAGAGTGCGTAGATATTGCGTTCAAAAACATCATTCGGTGTATATACGGACTTATCAAAGGCTTCCCGCTGATACGTCAGGCCGTAGATCAAGGTCAATCTATCACTGACGATTTGTGTGCGTTGGATATCCAAACCGTAGTTTGTATTGATTTCATCCGAATCGTACGGTTTATTTGTGGGAACATAGCCCACGCCTTTTTGGGTTTTGAATACATCCCAACCGTGATTGCTGATATGGACACGATTGTAATAGGCTCGGGCAGTCCAGTCATCGTCGGCATAATTCAGCTGGTACATGCTTTGCCGTGTGCCGTAGCGCCGGTGTTGCTGTTCGTCGCCGTACTCGGCTATACCGGTGAGTTCCGGCGGCACTTGCTTAAACCAGTACAGGTAATCGCTTTCGGAGATGCGCCAGTCGTATTCAAAGCGCAGGTTGTCGCTGAGCTTGTAGCCGATATGAGCGGATTCTTTCAGTGTTCGCGGCGCATCGGCGCGGCGGTATTTGTCCATATCCTTCAGGTGAGCGACCATGCCCCATCTTTCACGATGGACGGCAACTTGGAGGCGATCCGTGCCCGCTTCGACATCATATAATTGTTGGCCGAAATTCCCGAAGCCGAGCCGGATGCTGTTGGAGGCACTGTCTTTCGTGATGATATTAATTACGCCGGCCATGGCTTCCGAGCCGTAGAGAACCGACCCCCCCCCTTTAATTACCTCGATCCGCTCGATGCGCTCGGCGGGGATCGAGTCGAGGAAGTACTTGCCGCGGGCGGAAACGGGATTCCCGTTTATCAGTACGAGGGTGCCGTTGCCGATACCTCGCATGGCGATCTCGGTGCTCATGGTGCCCATGTGCCCGCCGCCGGGTCCAAACTGCTTAAAAGGAACGCCGGCAAGCGTAGACAGCGCCAGCTGCGCATTCGTCGCGCCGGATTCCTTCAGGTCTTCGGTGCTGATGGTGTCGGTCGACATCGGGATATCCACCTGCTCTTTGGCGGAACGGGTCGCCGTGACGACAATCTCGTTCAGCAGGTACATATCGGCCGCCTGAACAAGATAGCCGCTGCCGCACAACGCAGCGGCAATACAAAGAGTTACATGCGAACGTTTCAACATAATCCCTCCTAGACATAAGGAATTCCCTGATGGGATATAGTAATTAATTTATTATAGGACTAATTGCAAAGAAAAGTCAATCCAAGGGGGAATATTATTGGTAACAGGTATTAAAACGAATAAAAACAAAGTTCCTGATTTGCCGCTGCCGTAGAGCAAGCCGATTCGCCGTCGAAAAGAACTTGCTCCGGCCGCCGGATCCGCTTGGGGTGGGGGTAGGAGAGCGTAAGATTCGATTTAGAAAGCGGTGTTTTAGCGGTAAGGCAGTTGACAAATTTACAAAATAAGAATAGAATTAAATTAGAAAAGAGGCCGAGTATTGTTCGGCTTGAGAAAGAGTATTCTACAGGTAAGGAGGGATTGACATGGTAGAGTATCGGACTATCTTGGTGGCGTTGGACGGGTCGGAAAACTCGGAGCGGGCTTTTGAGACTGCGGTGACCTTGGCGAAAAAATTCGGCAGCAAGCTGGTGTTGGCCCATGTCATGGATATGCAGTATTTCATGATGGCGCGCTTTGAGCCGGCATACGATGTCCGACAGACGGAGGACGGGAAGAGTGAAGTGGTGCCGCAGCGACCGGAATATCACCGGGAATACGGCCGCCGGGTGTTGGCCTTGGCGAAGGATCGTGTTCCTGCGGACATGGAAACGGAAATCGCCTATGTGGTCGGCTCGCCGCGTTCGGATCTGCTGACGATGATTGAGGAGCGGCACGCGGATCTCGTAGTCATGGGGACGCGCGGACACAGCGGCCTGATGCGTATGTTGATGGGTTCGGTATCGGAGTATATCGTTCAGCATTCGCCCGTACCGGTTGTCGTGGTGAAGTAACGAGTTGTGAAATAGGAGGTGGGGAGGATGCAAGATTTACAAAAGATCCTTGTGCCCATTGACGGTTCGCCTTATGCGTATCAGGCGCTGGACCATGCGATTACCTGGGCTCGGGCGTTCGATGCGACACTGGTTTTGTTGCATGTGTTGGAAGATCAAATGTTCATCGGCAGTCTGCTGGATCCGGACGAAATCGCGGAGGGTTTGCCGATCCGCCGGCGGCTGGAGCAGGTGGAAACGCAAGTCGCGGGGGAAGGTGAGGATGCCCGGGATATGGTGCAGCGGCAGCTTTCTGTGGCGCGGAATGTATTGCGCTCCGCCGCGCGGGATATTCCCGCCGAGATCGGACGGGAGATGTATGTGATCATCGGCAATCCGCGCGAATGTATCGTGCAGGCGACGAGTGAATTGCAGCCGGATCTGATCGTGATGGGGCCGCGCGGTTTGAGCGGGCTGAAGGGCTTGCTGATCGGATCGGCTTCGAAGTATGTATTGCATCATGCGGACGCGCCGGTGCTGTTGGCAAGATAAGCACAGCGGTATAGCGGTATGCCGCCGCGGGAAAGACGGGTTGCCGGGCAACCCGTCTTTTTGTGTCTGCGGCGCGAGTCGGGAGGCTGGGCGCAGAAGGAATTTGGCGGCAGCGGGCAGGTAATGCAGGGCGAGGATGCCGCGGCGGATATATGGCGGCTGAAATGCCGGGGATTGTGCGCCGTTGTTAAAACGGGCTGGTGAAAAGCAAGGATTTTTGTTATACTTAAGAAAACATAGCATAGTAGCGAAGCCTTTACAGCAGAGCTTCAGCGGTGTTGCGTAGAACGGGCGACAGGGAAGCAGCCGATCGGTTGTGCCGCCTGCGTTGTCGACGGGAGGAGTGCAAAGATGATTCATTTCAAACATGTGATGTTACCGGCTGACGGCTCGGAAAACGGGATTCGGGCATTGCATCATGCCATCGAGCTGGTACGTTTGTCCAAGGGGACGCTGACCATTTGCCACGTCGCCAACGTTGTGTCCGTGATTTCCGGTTTTGATCAGATTCCGAACGGAACCGGGTATGTAAGCGAGCAGATCGCGGAAGATATGGAGGCGAAAGGGAAGGAGATCCTTGCCCGTCTGGTGGAAATGGTGCCGGAGGATATTCCCGTTGAGACGATTTTTGAAGTCGGCTCGCCGGGACCGACTTTGACGGCGATCGCGGAAAACAGCGATATCGACCTGATCGTGATGGGCAGTCGCGGCTTGGGGCCGATCAAGGGGATTTTTATGGGCTCGGTATCCAGCTACATCGTCAGCCACGCAAAATGTCCCGTGCTGATAGTGAAGTAAACGGAAACGGACGGCGCGGGCCGTCCGTTTTTTGTTAAGAAATATGGAGGAACGAGTATGGATAATCATCTGCGTTGGTTGGAGCGCGAGTTGCCCGGCTGGGTGACGGCGGGCTATATTACGCAGGCGGGAGCGGAGGCGTTGCAAGCCAAGTACGGGGTGGAGGCGAAGCAGCGCGGTTGGGGAAGCATCGTCTGGACCGTGTTGGCGGCGGCGTTGATCGCGTTCGGTTTCCTGTTGCTGCTTTCGGAGCAATGGTATTCACTGCTGCGGGATACGCGGTTTTACAGTGTTTTGGGATTGGTCGTCATCGTGCAGGCGGCGGCCGCCGCGGTGGGGTATTTGCAGCCGCAGCGGTCGCTATGGCGCGAGGCGGTCGGGATGCTGTACGGCATCATCTTGCCCGGGGCATTGTACCTGGTCGGAGATATGTACCGCCTGGACGATTTCGTCGGTTGGAAATGGGTGCTGTGGTCCGCATTCTTCCTGTTGCCGGCGGCGTATTGGCTGCGCTCGGTATGTTTGGCATCGATGTATGCCCTGCTGGCCGCTTGCTTCGTCGCTGCGGACGGTAACGAGAATGCCTGGTTCGGAACGCAGCTGGTCTGGTTTTTGTTGGCGGCGATCGCTCCGTATTTTTATGTGTTGTATCGTGAACATCTGCCGGAAAAATCATTGTTACTGTTCGGCTGGTGCTACGGTTTGGCCTTGTATTTCTCTTTGTTCATCGGGCTGCAGGGGATTCATGCCTTGCCGCTGACGTTTACCGCCATTCTTTCCGTTTTCACGTTCCTGCTCGGGTACACTTTGACGAGGGGGAAGGTCTGGGGGATTCCGTTCCGCTGGATCGGCGCCTTCGGGCTGGTCGGGACATTGCTTGCGGGAACGGATCGCAGCATCTGGGCGGCGATGCGGGCGGATACGTTGCAATTGCTGCCGGTGGTCGTGCTCGTGCTGCTGCTGTTCATTGTCGGCGGCGTGACGTGGCGGCTGTGGCTGCGGCGTGAATATGTGGCGACGGCGGTCGCGGTGTTGCCCTTTGCGTTTGCCGTTGCGACGCTGCTTGCCTGTTTCGGCATCGGCTACACGTTCCATGCGCTGTTTTTCATGGCGGTGTATCTTGCGGGAACGGGCTATGTCTTGCATCGCGGGATTCGTTTGCGGTCGCTTTGGTGGACGGATACGGGTCTCCTGATGGCGGCTGCGTTCATCATCGTGCGCCTGTTGGATACGGCGTTTTCGCCGTGGGAGCGCGGGCTGGCGTTCCTCGTTTTGGGGATTGCGATTGTGGCCGTTGATTGGTCGGTGCGGTTCCGGGCGAAGCCGGCGCGGCGCCGCGGCGTACAACGGCGGCGTGCGGTAGAGCGGGAAGCCGAGAACCGGGAGAAAGGAATTTCCCCCGGCGTGGTGGAGCGTCCGCAGGCCTATGCGGCGACACCGACTTCGCGGCGAGCGGCGGAAAAGAATGTGGCAACGCCCGGCGCGGAAACTGCGGGACGGGAGCGGCCGACATTGCCGCAAGCCCCGCCGCCGCCCGTTTGGCGGCAGCCGGGGACAGAACGGGATTCGGCGGGAAAGGGGGCGGAAGGTCATGACTCGTAAGCGGCCATATCTGTTGGCGTTCGTCATCTTCGCCGCACTGCAATTGGCGGTTCTTTGGGGGATACGCAGCGATTATCGGGAAGTCGTGGCGGAAGGCGTCGCCTACCGCATCCCAATAGCGATCAGCCGGCATTATTACGGCGGGGCGGACTATGATGCGCCGGATTATGTCACGGTGGAATGGCGGCCGAATGAAAAAGAGCCGTACATTACGTTTGCCCAAGCGCGTTGGCTGGGCGGGCCGGATGTGCCGAAAGCGGGCGAAACCGTGTATGTCGCGGTGGCCAGGACGGCGGACGGCAAGATGGAGGTTAAGGGCGCGGATTTCCGGCCGCCGGCGCAGGGCGATTATATTCGTACCGTATCGCGCTCGATGCCGGACAGTATTCAGAAGAACGGCGTGATCGATTTTGCCCTGCCGTTCCGGCGCTACTATGCGGACAAACGGGAATTGGAACAGATTCCCTGGGAGGAATACACGGCGACCGATACGGAGGAATTGCCGCCGGTCGATGCGAGCGGCGATGTAGTTCCGGGAGCGCGGCCGGAAAAAACAGAAGTCCCGCGGTATCGTTTGGAAGCGGAGATCCGCCTTTTGAACGGCGCGGGGGCGGTTACGGGGGTTTTTGTGGACGGACAGCCGATCCACAGTATGTACAGAACGGCGGCGGACGGCACGGCGGTACGGGTGACGCCCGTTGCGGAGGAAAGCGGGAAATGACGGATTCACATACGGAGTATTGTGCACCGCCGGCGGAGAATGATTCTCCGCTGGCGATGCTGGCGGACGGCGATGAAGGGGAGCGTAATCTGCATCGCCTGGCGGCGATTTTCAAAGTGCTCGGCGAGCCGACGCGATTGCGGATCGTCCGGGTGCTGATGCAGGGCGAACATTGCGTTTGCGACTTGGCGGAGGCCATCGGGATGGAACAGTCGGCGACGAGTCACCAGTTGCGAATTTTGCGGCAGGCGCAGGTGGTAAGTTTCCGGAAGGAGGGCAAGATTGCGCGGTACTACCTCATGGACGAGCACGTGCTTCGGATTTTGGAGCAGGGTCTCGCCCATGTCGCGCATACATACTGATGCGGTTATATTTGATGCGGCACGGCTTGGCGACGAAAGCGGCGCGTCCGGCGGATGATTTTCAGCGCTACCTGACACCGCGCGGTACGGAGGAAGTGACGGCGATGGCGGCCGCTTTGGCGCGACGTTGGGGCGATCGGCCGCTCGCCGTTTACTACAGCCCGGCGCTGCGGACGCGGCAGACGGCGGACTTGGTGCGGGAGGCCGTCCGCAACGTGCAGGGGCAGGTACCGGCGGGCGGTGCGTTGTACGCGCTGAGCCGGCCGGACTGGGCGCCGTTGGCGGAACACCTGCGCGAGTTGGCGGCGGCCGGCAAGGTGGCGGACGTGGTGTTCGTCAGTCACCAGCCGTTTTTGGAACGGTGGCTGGCGGATTTGGCGAAGGTGCAGCTGACATTTCGTCAGAGCGCCGTGGCGGTACTGGATTACCATGAGGATGCGGTGCGGTTGGCGGCGTATCTTACGCCGGCATGGCAGGGGGATGTATGAAACGGAGCCATTTTTTTGCGTACCTTGCGCGGATGAAATTCATTCGGCGTTGGGGTCTGATGCGGAATGTCGTTACGGAGAATATCCAGGAGCACAGTTTGCAGGTGGCGATGATCGCGCATGCCTTGGCGATACTGCGTAATACGCGCCACGGCGGCGATGCGGATGCGGAGCATGCGGCGACACTGGCACTGTACCATGAGGTAAGCGAAGTGTTTACGGGGGATATGCCGACGCCGGTGAAGTATTTTAATACGGATATTCGGGCGAATTATAAAGAGATCGAGATCGCAGCGTTGCAGAAGTTGCAGGCGACGTTGCCGGAGGATCTGGCGCCCGTGTATGCGCCGTATATCCTGGCGCCGGAGGAGGACCCGCTTTGGCCGTTGGTCAAGGCGGCGGATACCCTGGCCGCATACTTGAAGTGCGCGGAGGAAATTTCGGCGGGCAATTCGGAATTCGACGAGGCGTATGCGACATTGGAGCGGAAATTGCGGGAAAGCGATGTGCCGGAGGTGCGGGATTTCATCGAGATCTTCGTGCCGAGTTTCTCGCTGACGCTGGATGAGTTGAATCGGAGCGGGACGGACGCATGAAGCGGATTGTGCTGATCAATGATTTCATCGAACACGGTGCGGGTACGACGAATATCCTGCAGCCCCTTTTCACGGCGTACGGGCATCGGGTGTCTGCGTTGCTGACGGCGGTGATGAGTCACAGCTTCTCTTACGGGGAGTATGCGTACCGGCCGCAGACGGAGGAAATGGAGCGCGTGCTGGACTTGTGGCGCCGGCACGGCTTCGCTTTTGATATTGCGATGACGGGGTTCATCGACAGTATCGGCGATTTGCGGCAGTTCGACCTCGTGCGGGCGTGGCTGACGGAGTTGCGAGCGTCGGGGACGCTGATCGTCGCGGATCCCGTGATGGGCGACGGCGGGGCGTTGTACCCGACCTTGCCGCCGGAGTTGGTGCGGGAGATGCGTTCGCTGGTGCCGCTGGCGGATATCCTCACGCCGAATGTGACGGAGGCCGCGCTGCTGCTCGGGCGAAAATGGCCGGGCGATCCGGCGGAAACGATCGGCTGGGCGGAGGAGCTGAGTGCACTCGGGCCGCGCCTCGTCTATATCACCGATGTCCGGTTGCCGCAGTCGCGCGAGGGGATGATCGTCTGCCACGAACGGGGACAGGGTACGACGACCGTTCCGTTTCGGCAGGAAGTGGCGGATTTCGGCGGCAGCGGCGATTATTTCAACGGCATTGCGCTGGCACAATATTTTGCGGGAACACCGATTCCGACGGCGCTGCGGGTAGCGGCGGAGTGGATAGAAACCCGGTTGCGGAATTTGCCGGCGGATTGGGATATGCAGCAAGGCCTGCCGTGGCGCGTATTGCCGGCGTTGCCCGGCGAAGTCTGAAGGAGCACATAAAAAGAGACCGTAAGCACGGTCTCTTTTTTGTTGGGGAGATCACAGCGCAAGCGGCGCTCCGGGGTTATTCGCCCGTGCGGCCGAGCAGGGTGATTCGGCCGGAGCTGCCGGACTTCGTTTCGTCTTTCTCGGATTTCGCAGCCGGTGTTGCCGGTGCGGGCGTTTCTTCTTTCTTTTCCGTCTTCGCAGTCGCTTTTTGGGCTACGGCGGCATTGAGTGCGGTCACCATCGCAGTGCCGTCCTCACCTGCGGCGACCGTATATAGTGGAACGTTCTGCATGTATACGGCATTGCCTTGCAGCGTGGCCTGTCCGAGCCGATCCGCTGCGGCCAGCCGCGCCAATTTACCGGCGACATAGCAGGCTCGCGTGAAGCCGTCCAGTTTGCCGGCTTCGCGGGCGGTTACGACGGGCAGGTCGTTCAGCAGTACGGTGCTCTCCTGCACGCGAACTTTGCCGTTGCTGTACTTCGTGAGACGGTCGAGACCGGCCGTGACACGATCCGCCGTGCGGGGATGCGAGTTCGGCGCGACAATGCGCTCGATCCCGTCGCGGTAGTGGTCGCC
The DNA here is from genome assembly GCA_022771805.1 of Veillonellaceae bacterium. Classification (GTDB taxonomy): domain Bacteria; phylum Bacillota; class Negativicutes; order Veillonellales; family Negativicoccaceae; genus JALELM01. The sequence continues at coordinate 15,731 of JALELM010000017.1, forward strand.
GCTGTATTCGCGCAGGACATGCATAGCGGCGGCAGCGGCACCGAGATTGTACGAGGAGCGGGAGAGGATTTCGAAGCCGAGTTCATCCGCGCGGCGCTCCTGGCTCATGGTGAACACTTCGTTGTTGACGTAATTCACGGCGACTTGGGCGGCAATGGCGGTCATTCCGCCGCTGTCACCGGCAACGGCGCCGGCCGCGGCGGCCAGAGCGGTCGATTTGGTGACACCGTTAACGACATCGCGATGCTCGCCGTGGCTGAGCTCATGCGCCAGCACAAAGGCGATCTGGTCGTCGTCCAGCGTGTCGAGCGTGCCTTTATTGATCGAGAGCACACCGGCCAATGTACAAAAGGCATTGATGTTTTCGTCGGGATTCACAAAAATGACGTAATTACGCTGCGGAACTCCGGTCGCAAGCAAATCGTCCAAGATGCGTTTGGCTCGAGCCTGGTACACCGGATTATCGTAATATCCGACTTGTTTTATGGTGTTCTCAAGAACTTCTTCCTGACCATTGTTGTCGATGTCCGAAATCGCCTGGCGCGTGCCGACTACGCCGATGGCTCCCTGTAAGATGGAGCCGAGGGAAATCGCTTCAACGGGGACGGTTGCAACCGGCGCGAACAGAAGGCCCGTCGCGAGAAGTGCGATGCAGGATGAGCGCAGGTATTTGTACATAAGTTACCTCTCCTTTCCGTGAGAAACTCACAAGTAAGCATACAATCATGCAAAATATCTATATAAATATTGTATACCGAAACGGGCGTCGGGGTAAAGTCAATCCGGTTTCGCCGGCCGGATATGCAGCTCCGTCAAACCGAAATAGCGCATCAGACCGCCGCGGGAGACGGGATTGTCCCAGTCGACATAGAAAATATGCCGCAGCATGCGTTGGGAAACGGGCACGGCATCGACGACCGCCACCGTCTCACCCGCCGCGCGCACGGCCAGGATGTGCTCGAGTCGCGCCGCATCGATCCGGTTCAGCGCATGGGAATAATACGCGGTGAGCAGGAGAAAGGGGACGGTCACCGCCAGTGCCGGGATAAGCAGCGCCCGCCGCTGCCGGGCGAAATGAGCCCGCAGAGCCGGGTCGTTGGCGAGCGCCAGCATGCCCGTCAACAGCAGGAGCACGGCGAAGAAGGTCGCGCGAGCCGGGAAGGTCGGCGCACCGATCATGGCAAGGTTATTCACCGCCGCTCCGGCCAGGCACAGGCAGGCAAAGCGACGGTCGGGGAAGGTCGGCGCGGGCAAATCGTTTTGCGCCGTGCCGAGCAGGCGGCGCACCGTGATGTAAAGGAGGCCGATCAGGAGCAGGTAGAACAACATTTCTTCCAGACCGCTTGCCGTGTTCATGACACGGGCGAGCACTTTCGGCCGCGTCACATCGAGCGGCAGGAGGACGTAGCGGATGATCGCTTCGCCGAACATCCGTCCGATACGGCCGTCCGTCGCATAGGAATATGCCAAGATCAGCGCCGCCGGGCCTGCAAGGTAAGGATAGAACGAGCGACCTGTCGGGACGGTGCGCTTGCGATACAGGCGGTAGAAGATACCGAACAGCAGCAACAGCGGCAGTACGTAGAGCAGCATTTCGCCCGTGCCGGAGAACTGGTTGCCGAGGCGGCGTGCGATCCCCGCACTGACTTCTGCCGAACGGACGAAATTTCCCGGCGCCGCTGCCAGCGCGACAAAGCCGAGGAGCGCGCCGGCGAGACCGCTGTACTGCCAAGGGCGAGCCAGTCCTTTGCGGTACAGGCGCCAAGTGGCGAACGCAGCCAGGAAAATCGTCGCCACGGCGGCATTTTCCACGCTCCAACCGGCGAGCAGACCCGCCAGGAAAAGAAGCGGCACGGTGACGGCACTCCGGCCGGGCAGCGTACCGGTGCGTGTCAGCCGATAGGGCAGCAGAAATGTGCCCATCAGGCAGGCGGTCCAGAGGTACACCGTCGAGCCGCACATCCAAACGACGACCTCGCCGTAATGCGGGACACAGTACCAAAGACCGAGTGCGGCGGCCGCGACACGCCACCACTCGGGCGCGCCCGATCGGCAGCGGCTGTGCAGGCAGAGCAGCAGGACGAGCCAGGTGTACGCCAAGGCATTGGCAATGTTGAACAGGGCTTTATCGACAAGCAGAAACGAGTCCAGAATGAAAAAGGAAACCATCCGTCCGCCATGCTGCAGGTAGTGCCGGGCGAGCGAGTGAAAGACATCGCCCAGCGAATGCAGATGCTGCGTCGTATTCCAGATCAGCGCGTATTCGTAATCGTCGCGATGCAGCGGTGTCCAGGTATTCAGCAGCCACATATAGGCAAAGACGGTGGCGAGTAGGAGCCAACCGCCGTGACGTTTAAGCGACATAGTCGATCACCCCGGCGAACGGGGAGAGGAATCCCCGCAGACGATCCTTTCGCGCCGCGTACAGCGACCGCGCACCGGCATGTACGGCGGTGAAATTTGCACCGAAATCCGCCCGAGCAAGGCTCATTGCCGGAACGGAAGAAGAAATACTGTCGCCGGCAAGCGCACGACAAACGATAACGATTAACGGGCAGCCCGGTGCGCTCGCTACCGGCCGCCGCGGTTTCCAATTCATGAATAACAACCCTTTCTGAATGCACATTGTAATTATTATAGCACGCACCGCGGTTTGCCGCCGCAACGGCGATGCGAACAGGGCTTGCCAACTCGCGGGATATCGGGTACGCTGGATGTATCGACAGGGAAATTTTCGCAAAGGAGCGAGGACGATGAAAGCATTCTTGACGAAGGAAGACAGGGCGTTTATTGCTCGGGCGTTGCCGCATATTGCACAGACGGAAAGTGACGAACGGACGGCGCGGCAGTTCGATTGGGAGACTTGCGACATGGCGGCGTTGCTGCCGGATACTGCAGTGGAGAACAGCTGCTACTACTTCGGGAAAACGGCTGCGGAATGGGCGGCTGCGGATTGGGAGAACTTGGACGGCTGCCGGCGCGAGGAACTGGCGGCGGACGGCATCACCAATGCGGCCGACTATGCGGAGGAATTGCAGGCGACAGGCCGGCTGATGCAAGGGGAATTCGGTGTATTTGAAGTGGTGTAGGAGGGGCGAACGCCCCTTTTTTTATTGCAATAAAAAAATCCGCATTCGGATTGAAAACGGATCATTTGCAACAATATATTGTCAAGTTTGCAGTGGAGCGGGTGAAGGGAGTCGAACCCTCTACATTCAGCTTGGGAAGCTGACGTTCTACCGGTGAACTACACCCGCATCGGATAACGAAGTAATTATAACACAGTTCCGCCGGCTTGCCAACCGCTTACAGCGGCTGTCCGGCTGCTCGGATATAGCGTGCCAGACGGCGAACGATCGGCAGAGAAAGCGCCGAGACGAGCCCGCCTTTTACCAGGTTGAACGGGATAATGACGGCGAGGAGAAAATCCCATATCGTGTAGACATTGCGCCCGGCCTGGCGGGTCAGCGCCAGCAACTGCTCCGTGGAGATTCCGAAAGCATACTGATAAGCAGGCAGCAGCACGGTGAAATTCAAGACACAGGCAACCAAAGCGACACTTACGGTAGCAAGCGCATACGCAAACAGCCCCGGGCGGCGGAAGAGTTGCAGCACGGTGATGAAAGTGAGGGATAAGATCCCGTTGGCAATTTCGCCGATGCCGAACGAGGAGGAGGCGAACAGGTGCAGTAGGCCTTTCACCACGGCGATCGCCGCGCCGGCGGCCCAACCGAACAGGCGGGCGCCGATAACGACCGGCACATCGCTCACATCAAGCGTGAGGAAGACCGGCATGAAAGGCACCGGAAACTGCCAAAACATCAGAACCGTAGCGAACGCGGACAAGAGACCGACATAGGTAATAAAGCGAACGGCGCGCGACATCATTCACATCCTTCGGCGGAGCCAATCTCCCAAGAGCCACAATACCGAGCAGCCCATACCGACATAGAGCGGATTGACGGGCAAGGGCAATCGACCGATCGAGGCAATGGCGATACCGGTCGCCAGATAAATGCCGGCAGCGATGCTGCGATCGGAGAAATTACCGCACTGATACATGGCACAGAGGAAGGGGAAAAAGATTCCCGCTCCGCGCAACGAAAACGATAAAAAATTCCAATATAATACTTGCGAATCGTAGTGGTAGAATGCGGCGCTGAAGGCGGCCGCCACGACCAGGACGAGACTGCCTTGCAAAATATAGAACAGATGCGTCGGATTGTTGATGCCGAGACCGTGCTCCGCCACATCCACGGTCAGCGAAGTCGCGGCACCGAGCGAGAGCCCCGCCAGCGAGCCGATAATCGAAAGCAGGACGGCGCCGATGCCGAGTCCGCCGAGCAGGTCGGGGAGATGCATTTGCATGAACAAAGGCAGCGCCGTAACCGCATCGAGATTCGGCACGGTTTGTTGCATGTAGATCCCGATCAGCACCAAAGGGATACCGACGGGCAGACAGATCAGCGCAGCGAGAAACGTTCCTTTTTTCGCCGTGTCCGTGTCTGTGGCACTGTAAATCGCCTGGGCATAGGATTGCGTGACGACCACGCCGATAATCACCGAGAGACAATTCGTTGCAAAGCTTTTTCCGGCCGACCACGTCGCCGCGCCGGTCAGACTGCTCCAAGACAGCAGATCCCCACCGTTCGGCAGCGCAGCGATGCCGTGCCGGGCAATGATCCCGCCGCTGCAAAGCACACCGAAAAGTAAACCGGTCTTGATGATACCGGATACGGCCGTTCCCTTGATTCCGCCGAGCAGGACATACAGCACGACGAGCACGAGCAACAGCAGCGCCGCCGCCCATTCCGAGGCGGCGAAAAGCAGTTGCAGGAAGTGCATTCCCGCAATGCCGCTGGCGATCAGAGAGAAGAAAATTCCCAATACGGAAACCAGCGAGGTGGCAATGGCGGCACCCTTGCCGTAATGCACGAGCATGTACTCGGCGATCGTTTTGAGACCGCTGCGGCGCAACGGCCCGGCGTAGACGGCGCCGAGAATGAGAAAGCCGAGCGCGGCGCCCACGGTGAACCACAGAGCGGAAAAACCGCTGCTGACCGCACTCTGCGTGGTGCCGATGGTGGCGGCGCCGCCGATAATCGTGCCGACGAGGGCGCCGGCGACCAGGTAGGCATTCGCCGCCCGGCCGCTGACACTGAAGCCGTCGACCGATTTTTGGTGTGTCGTGCGTAACACGGCGCCGAACACCGAAGCAAAAGCAAGCAAAATTCCGCCGATGTGCCAGACGCTGAGCGCCATGCATACTCACCCCTTCCGCCGCGGTATGGATACCGCGTTTTTATTATTATAGCACTTCCGAGCTTTTTCTTGCGTGATGAAACACTTTATTCGCGTATGGGGCGAAAAGAGTGCGAAAGGCAAGAAAAAGAACAAATCCTGCAGTGAAAACACTGGCAAAGGATGCAGGCATGTGGTATGCTTAAATGCTTCGGAGGATGCCGAAGTATATGGTCGAAGGCGGGGAGGTATGCAGAAATGATGGACATAGAGAGCAAGAAACAACGGTATTGGCGTGAAGATGCGGAACGGGGATCGATACTGGCGATGCTGTGTCTGGCGGAGTCGTACATGGGGCGGCCGTGGGAAAAGGTCGGCGATTTGGAAAAGGTATATTACTGGTATGAGCAGGCGGCTCGTCACGGAAGCGGCGAAGGGATGTATGAGCTCGGACGTTTGGCGGAACGGGTCGGCGCAACGGACGAAGCATGGAAACGGTATAAGCAAGCAGCCGTGATGGGATGGCCGGAGGCCTGGACGAAAGTGGGAGAATATTGCAAAAGTCGGGGGAATAAAAAGCAGGCGCGGCGCTGGTTTGAGTTAGCGGCAGACTACGGCGAGTCCTTAGCGCGCCGCATATTGGATTTGCCGAGTATAGGAGAGGAAGATGCCGTTTGGGCACAAAAGGCATCCGCACTGGCGGTTCGCTATGAAAAGCGCGGTAAGCGGGAGCGTGCCGACCGCTATCGAGTGAAAGCAAGAATATACGGTGACAAATCGCGGCGCGGGGACGATACGGAGGAGCAGCATGCGATCCAGGATGCGCTGTCCGCACAATGGCGGCAGACTTTGCAGGCGCGCGGCGTGCCGTCATTGGAAGCCAAGGGGTTGGGCAGCCTCATTGCCTTGTGGGAAGGTGATGAAGCGGAAGCGTTTCGCTGGTATCATCGGCAATTGTCCTGTTTAGGAAGATGGGATTTCTGGGAGGAAGCCTCAGGACTTTGGATAGATTTGTTTTTGAATGACCGACAAGATTACATTTGCAACGAGCAGGCGGCGATAGCGGGAAACGAAGATGCATTTGGCTATGCGCTTCTAACCGGTATCAGCGATGAAGGACGGGATGAACAGTACTGGGTTGCGCGGCAAATTGATTTCGATTATTGGAGCGGGTACGCACATCTGCGGTATTGGGATGAAGATGAGGATGAGGCGCCCAAACGGTACAAAAAGAGTGTGCCCTACGAATTGACGGGTGAGGACAGATTGTCGGACGGTAACGAATACCCGGCCGAGCCGATCGGGATACAAGGAGCAATCAGCTGGTTGTGGGAAGAAATCTATTATTGAGGAGGCAGCTATGACGAAATCGGAAATGCAGCAGGCATCCGCAGAAGAAATACAAGCGCGCCTGGCTTTGTACGGCGAACGCATGTATGAGTTGGCGCGTTACAGCGGGGTTCCGACGTTTTACTATGAAGCGGCCAAGGTCGGTCATGCGGCCGCGCAAGCGGAGATGGCCGGACATAATCAGAGGTATGCCTACTGGCCTTCGCTCGTGAAGAATGAGGAAGAACGGCGGATGTGGCTGCGTAAAGCTGCGGCGAACGGCGATGCGTGGGCACAATGGATTATGGCCGCTGCCTGCCGGAACAGCGGTGACGATACCCAAGCCCGCTGTTGGCTGGAGCAGTCTGCCGCCGGCGGCTGGCCTAAGGCGCAGTACCGGCTGGGCAGATTGCTGCAGGAGGAAGGGGATGTGGCAGGGGCTCGCGACTGGTTCATCCGAGCCGGGACGAAGCGAGGAGAAGCGGGCTTCTATCCCTTGCGTGATTTGTATGTGAATACCGGCGACGTGGCGGCTCTGCAGAAATGGTTTGCACAAGAGGAACAAGCGGGGAACAAAAAGGTTTTATACTGCTTGGCCTGTGACATGGCGCGAGCGGGAGATGCGGCGGCGGCACGGGAATACATCGAACGGGCGGCGGCGAACGGAAACAAGAAGGCCGTTGCGGCGATATTGCGGGGGTTTCGCGAGGAGGGCAAGTCGGCCGAAGCGGTCAATTGGTACCGCGGCATCATGGCGGACAGCGTTGCGGCACATGCCGAGTTGGCGGGCTTGCTGATTGAGGACGGCCGCGAGGAGGAAGCACTGGAAGTGTTGGCTCCGTGGGCGGACGGCAACCTGCTGCAAGAGACACCCGCCCGCTGGGGAATACCCGTGGCGCTGACGGAGGAAGAAGGCAGCACGGAACGCATTCGGGAAGAGAGTGATACGGACGAAGAGGAAGCGGCGGTGCCGTATCTCGCCGGGAATTGTGATCTGCCGCGTTGGGGGATACCGTGGCAACCGGACGGCGGAAAGCAACGCTCCGGCAAGCGCAAGAGAAGGGCGGGTGCGAGGCGGTAACCGCTCGGAGCACGGCGGCGCGTAGCGTGCGCGCCGGTGCCCGGGTTTGACAGCGGGGTTTCTTTGTGGTATTATGCATGCAATCAAGCAGAAATCGATGAACGGGAAGAGTAGTTTCGCAGCGAGCACTGCAGCGAGCCGATGACAGTGGGAGATCGGCGTGGGAGCGCGGAGTGAATGGACCCGGGAGATGCGACCCGAGCCGCCCAGCGGGGTAGGCGTCGACGGCAACTTCGGCCGATATCCCGAAGCGCGTATCGCCGCAAGGCCGTACGTCGGAGCGGATTGAATATTTCAATCAAGCGGGGTGGCACCGCGGAAGGTAACCTTTCGTCCCCATACTGTTGTGGTATGGACGGGACGAGAGGTTTTTTGTTTCCGTCCGGAAAGGAGAACGTATGCATCGCTTGGTCTATCAAACGCAGCGCGGAGGGAAGTTTCGTTGGCTGACGGTTTCTACACTGATGCTGGCAATCGGCTCGATTTTACACCTGGTGTCGCCGTCGGTTGCGGGGTTTACGCCGAACTGGATGATTGCGACGTATTGCGTGGCGATTCTGCTGACGCGGCCGACCTATCGTCAATGTCTGGGCATCGGCCTTGTGGCGGCGCTCATCAATGTGCTGACTTCGAAATCCGGCTTTCCGTACGGGAATTTGGTGAGCGAGCCGGTCGGCGCTTTGGTGGCGGCGGTGATGGCGCATCGGGCGATGCACTTCACCGGGGCGGGAAAGGTCGTGCCGGCATTGTGCGGTTTCCTGGCGACGGCGGCCAGCGGGTTTTGCTTCGTCAGCATACTGGTGTTTGTCCTGGATCTGCCGCTCGCCGTGTACCTGAATGTCATGTTGCCCGCGGTGGCACTGGTCGGTTTGGGTAATGCGGTGGTGACGCCGGTCTTGTACCTGCCGGCACAGCGGCTGTTCGCTTCGCGGGGACTGTTGCCGCAACGCACGGCGACGGAAGACAGCGATCATTCGTCGTTGGAATTGCGGCCGGACGGCGACGGCGTGTTGGCGGCGGTCCGAGTGAGCTATTACTACCCGGATCAGGAACTGCCGGCGCTGACGGATGTCGATCTCCAAGTGAATGCGGGAGATTTCCTGGTCGTTACGGGACCATCCGGCTCGGGCAAGACGACCTTGGCGATGGCTTTCATCGGGGCGGTTCCGCATTACTACGGCGGCCGTCTGGAGGGCATGGTCTATGTCGGCAAGCGAGCCGTGACGCAGCACAGCATTGCGGAATTGGCGAAAGATGTCGGGACGATTTTGGCGGATTACGATGCACAACTCGTGACGATGACGGTCGGGGAAGAAATGGCCTTCAGTCTGGAAAATCGCGGCTATTCGGCGGCCGCTATCCGGGAGCGAACGGCGACCGCGTTGGCAAAAGTCGGGCTCGCCGGATTGGAGCGGCGCTCGGTGTCGGATTTGTCCGGCGGTCAGCGGCAGCGGCTGGTTATTGCCTCCGTGCTGGCGACCGAGCCGCAGGTTTTGGTCGTAGATGAGCCGACCAGCGCGTTGGATCCCGAGGGCACGGCCGAGTTTTACGAGTTGCTCGGAGAATTGAATCGGGACGGGCTGACCGTCGTCGTCGTGGAGCATAATTTGGCGGCGGTGCTGCCATATGCGACGCGGGTGCTGCTGCTGGATGCGGGACGGGTGCGCTGTGGCGGGCGGCCGGAGACCGTGCTCGGCTACATGGCCGAGCACGGCATCCATACGGCGGCGATACCGGAAGTGTATGCGGCGCGGTTGGCACTGGCGGCGGCAGGCGGTTCCGCGGTGACGACATATCGCGCCGCGGTAAAGGAATTGAGTGATTTCGCCAGGAGTTTGCGCGGGAAGGAGGGAGCCGGATGTTAGCCTTGGAGCATGTTTCATTCCGTTATCCGCAGCACACGGTGCTGACGGATGTGTCCTTCGTTTTGCAACCGGGGGAGTTCGTCGCTTTCGGCGGGCGCAACGGCAGCGGCAAGACGACGGTGACCCGGCTTCTGATGGGTTTGGAAACACCGGCAAGCGGGCGCGTGCTGTTCGGCGGGAAGGATGTGACGAATGTCCCGGCGGGACGGCGCAGCCACTACTTGGGCTATGTATTCCAGCAGCCGGAGCGGCAAATGTTTCGGCCGACCGTGTACGAGGAAGTGGCGTTCGGCCCAGAACGGCAGGGGATCGGCGGCAGCCTGCTGCGCGAACGGGTGGAGGCAGCGCTCGCGGCGTGTCGGCTCACCCATCTGCGCGACCAGTATCCGCAAGCGTTGGCGCGCAACGAAAAGCAGCGGGTGGCGATTGCCTCCGCCATTGCCATGGAAACGCACTATCTCATTCTCGACGAGCCGACCAGCGGTCAGGACGGCGGCGATCGGGATATGCTGATCGCGATTTTGGAAGAATTGCGGACGAAGGGAATCGGCATCCTGTTCGTCACGCATGATATGGATATTATCGCGGCGCATTGCCAACGGGCGATCGTTCTCGGCGGCGGGCAGATCGTATTCGACGGAACGCCGGAGCGACTGTTTACGGCGGAGCCGGAGTTGGAGGACTGGGGGCTGGCGCGCCCCTTGTCGGTAGAGCTCGGCCTGCAGTTGCCCGGTCGGCCGTATTGCCCGCAGATGCGGGATTTTACCAAATATATGTTGGAAGGAGTGCAGACCGAATGAAATGGGTTCCCTTGACGAAGATTTTTGTCACGGCGGCGCTGTCGTCGGCGGCGGTGATTTTGCAGACGACGGGCGCCTTGGCGGTGCTGGTCGCCGCGGAATTGATCCCGATCCTTTTTTCCGCACAGCGGCGGATCCAACTGAAAGCCGTCGGGATGCTCTTCCTTTTTGCGATCCTGTTGGGAGTGGTGCAGTATCTCGGCGGCGGCACGCTCGAGTCGGCGTATGTGACGGGACTGCGGATGCTGGTGATGACGATCGCCTTCGTCCTGCTGCTGACGACGACGGCATTGCAGGATCTCACCGCATCGTTGGTGACGCAGTTGCGCCTGCCGCAGGAATATGCGTTTATGTTCACGGCGGCGTTGCGTTTTGTGCCGGATTTTCTGGCGGAAAACAAAGCCGTGCTGGAAGCACAGGCCTGCCGCGGCGTTTCGCTGGAAGGAAATGCCCTGCGCCGTCTGCGGATGTACATGGCGGTCGTACAACCGATGGTGCTGAAGTCGCTGGCCCGCTCGGAAACGATGGCGCTTTCGTTGGAACTGCGCGGTTTCGGCGGCGGAAATCGCCGGTATACGGCAGCCGTCGCGCCGCACGCCGCGGACTATGCGGTGATGGCGCTGGCCGGGCTTTTGGTCGCGGCGGTGATTTATTTACGCTTGCAATACGGCTATTGATTTGTCAGACGGGTTGATTTCTTGTATAATGTAACGAATTACATCACGATATGTAAGGACATTGCAGAGCGGTAGGAGGGAATAGTATGAAGTATCGTTTGCGCCCGTTGTGGCGTGAGTATGAAGTGCAGTCTTATGTACATGCGGACGAGCAGATTCCGGCGGATGCCATCGACTGTTCGCTCGGGATCAACCCGTTCGGCTATACGCCGACACTGACGGAGGCTGCCTATGCAGAGACATTTACCGGCATTTCGGGCTATCCGAGTTATCCGTACCCGCAACTGCGGGCGGCAATTTGCGAGTATCTGGCGCCGGTGGCGGCGATTGCGCCGGAGCAACTGGCGATTCATACGGGATCCATGGGCATGCTCATCGATCTCCATCGTCTCCTGCTCGGTGAAGGCTCGCGCGTGCTTTGCGGTGAGCCGACGTTTTCCTCGGCGACGAGCGATATGCGTGCGCGGGGCGCGGTGACGGATGTCGTACCGTTGCGGGAAGAAAATAAATTCACCTTTTCCGCGGCGGCATTCAAGGAAGCGTTGCGTCCGGAGCATGTGCTGATCTATATTGACAATCCGAACAATCCGACCGGCCAAATCATTCCGTTGGCGGAGCTGCGCGAATTGGCGCAGCAGGCGTTGGCGCAGGATACGGTGCTGCTTGTCGATGAAGCGTACGGCGATTTTATGGGGTTGGAAAATTCAGCGGTCACGTTGGTGAACGAGTTTCCGAATGTGTTCGTGGTCAAAACGCTTTCCAAGGGCTTCGGTCTGGCGGGGCTGCGTACCGGCTATGCCGTCTTGCCGCGGGAATTTCTGCCCTGGATGCGAAAACTTCCCGGGGAAATGGCCATTACCGAGACGGCGGCTCGCCTGACTCCGCTGGCGTTGCGGGATACGGAGCATATCCGCAAGTCCAAAGCGGCGATCGCCGAGAATAAAGCGCGCGTGCTGCAGTCCTTGCGGGTACTGCGGGCATCGGCAACGGGGGCGACGGTTCCCATCGTCCTCCTCTATACGGAAAAAGATGTGAATTTGTACAGCGTTTTGTTGCGGCACGGCATCATCGCCGAGCGCGGGGAAGATTTTGACGGTATCGGCGCGCGTCACGTACGTCTGCGTGTACCGCGCGATGTGGATGCGCTGCTGCCGCGGTTGGCTGCGGCGGAAGCGGAAGTGGAGGCGACGGTATGAAACAGGTATCCGTACTGAATGTAATCAAGTTGGCCGGTGCATACATTGCATTCACCATCGGTTCCGGCTTTGCTACCGGGCAGGAAGTCCTGCAGTTTTTCACCGCGTACGGCGTGAACGGCCTCATCGGCGCGCTGGTGGCCATGGCCTTGTTCGCGGCGCTCGGCGCGGCGCTCATGATGAAGGGGCACGAATTGCAACTGCAGGTGCAGACGGAGATTTTCCGTTACTACTGCGGCAAATACATCGGCTATCTGTTGGAAGCGTTTACGATCGTGTGTTTGTTTTGTGTCGTTTCGATCATGATAGCGGGCTCCGGTGCTGTTGCGGGCGAATATTTCGGGATCGATCCGGTTATCGGGAAGACCGCGATGGCGGTGCTTTGTGTCGCGACGGTGCTGCTCGGCCTGAACAAGCTGGTCGATATCATCGGCTCGATCGGTCCGGTAATTACGGTGTTTACGATTGCAATCGGGCTGGTCACGCTGGCGACGAGCGATTATCTCGGTAATCAACTGACGGCGGCACAGGCGCAGGCGCTTTTTGATCTGCGGGCGACGGCCGGTTGGTGGTTCGGCAAGTACGCCGCGTTGGATACGGCGTGGTTCAGTGGCGTGCTGTATGCGGCCTGCATGGTGCTCGGCGGGATTCCGTTCCTAGCCGGCCTCGGCACACGGGCGCAAAGCCGTACCGAGGCGATGTGGGGCGGGATTGTCGGCGGTGTGTTCCTGATGCTCTCCGTGCTCGTCATCGTGGTGGCGATGCTTTGCTATCCGGACATTGTCGTCAAGCTGGAAGTACCGAACCTGTTCTTGGCGGAGCAACACTTGCCGCTCCTGGCGATGATCTTTTCCGTGGTGCTCCTGCTGGGGATTTACTCCACGGCGGCGCCCATGTTTTGGCTGGTGCTCAATCGCATTCAGGGCTTCGGCATCAGTCGGACGGTAATGATCGGGATCACGCTTGTGTTGGGCGTTGTCGCGTACTTCGGCGCGCAGATCGGTTTCGGCCAGCTGATCGGGATTCTGTATCCGTTCATGGGACAGGTCGGTTTGGTGATGATTCCGGTCATCTTCGCACGCGCGGGGAAACGGGAGAAGGTATCGCTTTCCGAATAAATTAAAAAGAGTCGGCTGCAAAGCCGACTCCCGGTATGAGTATGCCAAGCCTCGTGCAGATGCACGAGGCTTGTTTTATTGCTTATTTTAGTGCGTTATTGCGCCGCTTCGTTGACGGCTTGGATAAATCCGTAGAACAGAGGGTGCGGATTGTTCGGCCGGGACTTGAACTCCGGATGGAACTGTACCGCGATGAAGAACGGATGCGACGGAATTTCGACAATCTCGACAAGACGTTCGTCGGGACTGGTACCGGCGAGAACCAAGCCGGCATCCGTCAGCTGTTTGCGATAGGCATTATTGAATTCATAACGATGACGATGGCGTTCATAGATCAATTCTTCGTCATACAGCTCGCGCGATTTCGTTGCGGGAGTCAGCTTGCAAGGGTAGAGACCGAGCCGCATCGTGCCGCCTTTGTCCTCGATATGCACCTGATCCGGCATCAGATCGATCACGGGGTGCTCGGCATCCGGCTCGAACTCGGTCGAGACGGCTCCTTCGAGACCGCAGACATTGCGGGCGAATTCCATCACGGCGCATTGCATACCGAGGCAGAGGCCGAGATAGGGAATATTGTTTTCCCGCGCGTATTGAATGGTGCGGATCTTGCCTTCCACACCGCGCGAACCGAAGCCGCCCGGCACGACGATGCCGTGCACGCCGGCGAAGATCGGCGCGAGATCTTCGCAGTCTTCCAACTCTTCCGAATCGATCCAACGGACGTTGACTTTCCGGTCAAACGCATAGCCGGCGTGATCCAGCGCTTCGACCACGGAGAGATACGCGTCATGCAGGGCGACGTATTTCCCGACGAGTGCCACTTCCAGCGTGCCCTGCGGGTGGAGAATCCGATCGACCATCCGGTGCCACTCCGTCATATCGCACGGGCGCTCTTCCAGGCCGAGCTTTTTCAGGACGATATGGTCGAGCCCTTCTTCCTGCATCATCAGCGGCACTTCGTAAATACTGTTTGCCGTGCGATTTTCGATGATCGCATCGACATCGACATCGCAGAACAGCGCGATTTTTTCTTTCATATCCGGCGAAATATCATACTCCGTCCGGCAGACGATGATATCCGGCTGGATCCCGATGCTGCGCATTTCCTTGACACTGTGCTGCGTCGGCTTCGTCTTCAGCTCGCCGGAGGCGGAAATATACGGCAACAGCGTCACGTGAATATACAGGACATTGTCCTTGCCGATATCTTTCTTCACCTGGCGAATGGCCTCGAGGAACGGCTGGCTTTCGATATCGCCGACCGTGCCGCCGATTTCCGTGATGACGACATCGGCATTGACTTCTTCGCCGACGCGGAAGATCTGTTCCTTGATCGCATTCGTCACATGCGGGATGACCTGCACCGTGCCGCCGAGATAGTCGCCTTTGCGCTCCTTGGCGATGACGGATTGGTAGATGCGCCCGCTCGTGACATTGGAGCGCTGACTCAGATTGATGTCGATGAAGCGTTCATAATGACCGAGGTCGAGATCGGTTTCCGCCCCGTCGTCGGTGACGAACACTTCGCCGTGCTGGTAGGGGCTCATCGTGCCCGGATCGATGTTCAGGTACGGATCGAATTTCTGAATCGTGACGCGGTAGCCGCGATTTTTGAGCAGACGGCCGAGCGATGCGGCGGTGATGCCTTTGCCGAGGGACGAAACGACGCCGCCGGTGACAAAAATATACTTAGTCATGAAACCTCCTTCACATGCGCTCCGGTGCGCTGATACCCAAGATACCCAACCCATGTGCCAAAATATGTCGCGTGGCGGTAATCAATCCCAAGCGAGCCTGTTGCAGCGAGGGATCAATCCCGAGAATGCGGCACTGTTTGTAGAAGGAATGAAATTGCCCGGCGAGATCGTAGAGATAGCGGGCGATGCGATGCGGTGCGCGGAATTCCGCCGCCTGCAAAATGAGTTCGCGGTACTCGCTCATTGTTTTGATCAAGGCCAGCTCCGCTTCTTCCTGCAAGATGGTGAAATCCGTTTCGTCCCAGTCGCCGACACGGATGCCGGCTTCTTCCGCCTGTCGGTAGATGCTGTGAATGCGGGCGTGCGCGTATTGGATGTAGTAAACGGGGTTTTCGTTACTGTGAGATTTCGCCAGGTCGATATCGAAGTCGAGCTGGCTGTCCAGCGAACGCATGATGAAAAAGTAACGCGCCGCATCGGTGCCGACTTCTTCAATCAACTCGCTCAGCGTGATCGCCTGACCGGTCCGCTTGCTCATTTTGACCGCTTCACCGCCGCGCAAGAGGTTGACCATCTGCAGCAACAGAATCTCCAAGCGATCCGGATCGTAGCCGAGAGCCGCCATGGACGCTTTCACGCGACAGACATAGCCGTGGTGGTCGGCGCCCCAGATATTGATCATGCGCCGGAAACCGCGTTCGAACTTGTTGCGGTGGTAAGCGATATCGGAGGCGAGATACGTGCCCACGCCGTTCGCCCGGATCACGACGCGGTCTTTGTCGTCGCCGTACGGTACGGTTTTCAGCCACAAGGCGCCGTCCTGCTCGTAGATCTTGCCGCGGGCTTGCAATTCTTCCACGGCTTCCCGGATCGCCTCCGGATGCAAGGTGCGCTCGCTGAACCAGTCATCAAATTCAACGCGGAATGCTTCCAGATCCTGATGCAGGCGCGCCAGCTTTTCCTTCAACGCGCGCTCTTTGAAGATGGCGAGCCGTTCTTCTTCCGGCAGCGCGAGATACTTCTCTCCGTCGGCAGCCAGAATGGCCTGTGCGGTCTCGATGATATCCTGACCGTGGTAGCCGTTTTCCGGGAAGTCCGCGGGTTTTCCGCAAAGTTCCAAGTAACGCGCATTGACGGAAAGTGCCAGGTTGTCGATCTGATTCCCCGCATCGTTGATATAGTACTCCGCCTGCGTGTTATACCCGGCGGCTCGGAACAGATTTACCAACGCCGAGCCGAAGGCGGCGCCGCGACCGTGGCCGATATGCAGCGGACCCGTCGGATTGGCGCTGACATATTCCACCTGCACGGTATCTTCCTCGCGCAGCGGATGATCGCCGTAGGCATCTCCCCGCGCCAAAATATCGCGCAACACATCATACACGGCGGCATTTTTCAGAAAAATATTGATGAAACCCGCCCCTGCGATTTCCGTGCGTTCGATCAGCGGACTCGCCAAATGCCGCAACAGCACCTCCGCAATTTGGCGGGGTGCGCGGCGGGCGACCCGTGCCGACTGCATCGCGATATTTGTCGCAAAATCACCGAACTCTTTTTGCGGCGGCTGCTCCAGCTCCGGTTCCGGATACTCGCCGGCAGGCAAATCGCCGGCGGCTTGTGCAGCCGCTACGGCCTGCGTCAGAGCAGTCGTCAATTCTTTTCGTAAATCCATCAGTTTCTTCCGTCCTCTCGTGAGCTGATCGTCAGCTCGTTATAATGACTGCGCACACCGTCAATCAACACATCGTAGCCCAGTGAAATCGTACCGTTACCGTCCGCCAAATCATGAGATAAATGATGGGTGTACATACCGAGCGCCAGGTTACCGAAGGGCGTGCGATACAAAGACCGGTGCGTTTTCCCCGGTCGAAACTCCTGCTGCTGCATTACCGTGCCGGTACGCGTCAACACCAATACATCCGGCTGCACCTCGATGGCCGTTGTCGTGCCCTCCATATTCGTCAGCCGGGACTCGGCGTAGCGCAACACCTGTACGTCGTCGCGTTGTTCGTACGTACCCGGCGTGGTCAATTCGATTGTCTCCTCGTGCCCCTCCGGGTCACGTTGCAAAGTACGCACTGTGATAATAACCGACTTCATCTGCAACCTCCATAATAACTAATTTATTCTACCATTTACCCGATAATAAGTCCAACGGAGATACCGAAATCGCTCGCAATGCGTAAGAAAATGCCGAGCAAAAAATGGAAACGGATCCGAAGTGAGAAACAAATCATTTTCTACCGGCGCAGCGAAATAAATTAGAAAAACGTTTTATAAATCCGGACGGCGCAAGGCCTATCGTTTGGTACGCAAACAAAGCTTATCGTACCTGACAAGCGCGGCCCTGACAAGCGCGGCTGAAAATTCATGTCGTGATAAAGTTGACTTAACGGATAAAATTTATTATTCTAGAGCTGACTGCGAAGATGTTAAATAGAAATGATTTCTATTTATAAACCCTTGATTACTTGCCATTTGCATTGATAATTTAAGAAGGGATGCCACCGACAGTGGAAACACGGACACACTGACGGCATCTTCGCAAGCAGGGAAATATTTTTTCAGCACAAAGGAGGAAGATGCATGAAAAAAATGTTGGTGTATGCGGTACTGGCCTGGTGTGCCATGCCGGCGGTGTATGCGATGCAGGGAGACGTGGTCACGCTGGATCCCGTATTCGTATCGGCGACGCGGGATGTACGAGCCGGCGGCTATGTGCATACCACATCGCGGGTCGGGGTATTGGGAACGGCGGATGTGATGAATGTCCCGTTTACGCAGGTCAGCGTGACGGAAAAAGCGATCACGGATTTCGGAACGCCGGCGCTGCCGTTGCAACAGGTATTGGTGAATAACCCGGCAGTACGGCAGTCGAGCTCGTCGCCGATGTATTCCGATTTTTCGTTGCGGGGCATCAATATGAACGGTACGCATATGTACTTCAACGGCGTGCCGAGCCTGTTCTCGCAATTCCGCACGGCGCCGAACCACATGGTGAAACGACTGGACCTTTCGGTGGGAGCGGCGACCGTATTGAACGGTACGCAGGCCTCCTCGAACGGAACTAATAGCGGCAGGACTGCGGCGCCCGGGATGATCAACGCCATTTCCAAACGCGCGACGGACACTCCGATTCGCTCCCTTACGCTGAACTACACAACGGACAAGAATATCGGTACATATATCGATATCGGTGAGCGTATGGGTGATGAGAATGAGTGGGGCGTCCGCCTGACCGCCGGCTGGTTGGACGGGAAACTGGCCTTGCAGCATTCCGGCAAGACGGAAAAAACGATCGGCATAAACATTGATCATCGCGGCGATACAAATCGGACGAACTTCTTTGCGGGTCATATTGATTTGCGGGTAGACGGTTCACAGCGGTGGTTTACATTTGATGGGAAAGTTATGCCGAAAGTACCTAACCATAAAATGGCCTACGATTTTCCGGAAGAAACCAAGTGGGCACATTGGTGGGTGACAACGCTTAATCACGAGCAGGATATCACGCCGGCGTGGACTGCATTTGTCAATGCGGGCGCGGCTACTTGGAGCGGCTACAAGTACAATAACAATGCAAACCTGAAATTTGATGAGGACGGAAAATTTGTTGCCAGCAACATGGTCAACCTGATGAATGAAAAAGCCGTCAATAACTATGTACAGGCAGGCGTTCGCGGGGAGTTCCAAACGGGCGAGATCGAGCATAAGGTAGTCATTGCATACGATAAATCATACATGGCATACTGGACATCCAGCTTTAATTTCAAAAACGACGCCTCGCATAATCACGGGATAGGATTTATCGGCGGTGATCTCTACAACGGTATTCAGTTCTTGGAAGGCTACTATCCGTTGCCGACCGGATCAACACGTGCGTTGAGCTATAAAGAATACAACGACTCGCTTGTCATCAACGACATGATGAGAATCGGAGATTTTGATGTTTTGCTCGGTTGGTCGCATCGCAAAGCGGACTATCGTGCGGCGACGGCAAAGGGCGAGCATTTCAAGACAACGGACAATTTACCCGCATATGGTCTTGTCTATCATCCGAATGAACGGACATCGCTCTATGCGAGCTATGCGAAAAATATCTCCCGCGGCCGTCAGGTGACGGACACAAAATATGACAACTTCGGTGAAGTATTACCTCCGGTAAAACAAGCCATCAAAGAAGTCGGCGTTAAATATGACGGCGGGAACTGGCTGGCGACCTTGGCGTACTTCAGCGTAAACGACGGCAATACGGTGGATGTCTATACGCGTACGGTACAAGAGAACAAAAACGGCGAACTGATCAACGTGAAAAAGTACAGTCAGAAACAAGACGGTGAAAATGAATTCAAAGGGTTCGAGTTCACCATCAATGGTAAGGTCAACGATCGTTTGACAGCTACCGGCGGTTTCCTCAAAATGGATGCGGAACGCAAACGCACCAAAGACGGTGCGCGTGACGGTTGGTATGTACATGGTGTAGCGGATTTCTCGGCAGTACTCGGACTGACCTACAAAGCAACAGACAATATGGATCTTATCGGTCGAGTAATGTACAACAGCAGCGCGAAGGTAAATGACAATGGAGCGACCTTGCCCGGCTACACGACCTTTGATTTCGGGGCGAACTGGCATACTCAATTCGGAGAACATCCGGTAGAGTTGCACGCCATGGTTTACAACGTATTCGATAAAAGCTACTGGCAAGGGCGCGGCGGTTCTACCACATTCGGACTTTCGTGGCCGCGTACATTTGTGGTGTCGGCAAAAATCAATTTCTAAGGGAACAGGAGTATAGACTATGAAGAAACAATTATTACTGGCTGCACTGGCAGTAGCCTGCGGCATGCAGACCAACTGGGCCGCTATGCAAGCGGAACCGATGTACAGCTTGGAAGGCGTCATAGTAACCGATGTGCGGGATGTGGGGATTTTGCCCGGCGGTTATGCGGACTTAAACAGCACGGTCGGTATCTTGGGCGACACCAATGTTATGAAAGTGCCGTTTTCGCAGATGAACTATACATCAAAGTTGATGGAAACATTTGGTGCATCGGGTCAGCCGATTGATACGGTATTGCGGACCAATCCCTCCATTCGTTCGTCCGGCTCGGTTTGGCACAGCGATTTCACCATTCGCGGAATTCGATCCAACGGTACATCGATGTTTTTGAACGGAATTCCGGGGATGTTCACGCAATTCCAGCTGCCGACACACTTTACGGATCGGGTGGAAGTAACATCGGGTCCGGCAGGCGGGTTTATGGCAACGGGGACACAATATGAATCGAACGCCGGCGGCGGAATCGTGAACTTTGTTTCGAAGCGTGCTCCCGGTGAAGATGTTCGCCGCCTGACCGTTCAACACATCGGTCGCGGGCACTGGGCAAATTATCTTGATTTGTCGCATCGTTTCGGCGAGGATCAAGAGTGGGGCGTGCGAATCAATACGGAATGGGTCAACGGCGAGATGTCGGTAAAAAATGAAAACTACAAGGCATCCAGCATCTATGTCAATGTGGACCGGCAGACGGAGAATTCAACGACGAATTTCCTGGCCGGCTATCGCGACATGAAGCTTACAAACGGGCATCGGTGGTTTAAGCTCAGCAAAGATTATGAAGCACAGTTCCCGGCCGGACAGACACCCACTTTGTTGAAACCTCCGGCGGGCGACAGTGATCTGAGTTTCCCGGGAAATGAGAAATGGACATTAGGGTATATCTTTGCCTTAAATCATGACCAGAAGCTGAATGATAAAGTGACGGTATTTTTGAATGCCGGAACAAATCACAATAACTTGTCTCGAAACGTTTCCGGCTGGGCCAGCGCATTTGAAATTGATGACACGGCAGGAAACTATAAAATCCGAATTATGGACGGGTTGAACCGCATGGATTCCTCGTATCTCGGCGTTGGCGTACGAGCCGATGTTAAAACGGGAGCGGTTAAACATAATCTCGTATTCCTGCATGACCATAGTTGGCGAAATCGTGGCGGCACATGGCCGGGATCTACCCCGTATACGAAAGACACACCTCCGGTAGGACAAGGGAACATCTATAATGGGATCATCAGCTTTAATCCTTTGGAGTCCAATCCGAAGGAAATGAAAACGGCCACACAGCGGATGTGGGGCTTCTCTCTTGTCGATCGGATGGAAATTGGTCAATGGCAAGTCATGTTGGGGGGGCACTACCATAAGGCGACGACGACGAGCATATCGAAAGGGAAATACACACAAAGTGTAACAACAGACGGTTGGAGTCCTACGTTTGGTTTGGTGTACAGCCTGAATGATAACTCCTCTGTTTACGGGAGTTATTCGGAGTACTTTAATGAAGGTGAAATCGTCGGCTCGTCTTATCAAAATGCCGGCCAAGTATTTGCTCCGATTAAAACCAAACAGATTGAGTTTGGCGGAAAGTACTATAAGGACGGTTTGCTGCTCACCGCAGCGTATTTTGACATCAAGATGCCGGAGAAACGCTTTGAACGGTTGGTGGGCGATTCGGCAAATACGCAGTTTATGGACGGCGAGCAACGCATGAAGGGTGTGGAATTTGGTGTACAGGGGAAACTGACGGACAAGCTGAGCGCGTTTGGCGGCGTGACCTACATGGATGCCAAGTTCACCAAAAATACAGCGAAGGAACTAAACGGAAAGCGGCTGTTTGCGCAGCCGTACTGGTCCGGATCCATGGGGCTGTCCTACCAGCCGAGCGATCGTACCAACGCGTTCATTCGCGCCAATTATACAGGAGACAGCATTATTCGCACACAGGGGGCAAAGCGAGAAATTATCGTTCCGTCCTACTGGGTGTGGGATATCGGCGTACGTCACTCGTTGTTTATTGGCGGCCAAAAGGCGACACTGGGAGTGACCGTGTACAATTTGTTCGACAAGGATTACTGGATGGCTTCTCGTGGTGATCAGGTATATGCTTCGTTGCCGCGCACGTTGATGTTGTCTGCACAATGGGATTTCTGATTTTCAAAACAAATAGCCGTGCAGTTTAGCACGGCTATTTGTACTATGAAAGGAAGTACATGATGAAGTATCGAATTTCGCAATGGCTGCTGCGCTTGGTGCTTGTTTGCTTTGCGCTGGTCGGCTGTATCGGCTTGGCGGGCTGCGGCGGTCCGGCTACCGGCGGCGACAATGAAATCGTTCTTGCGGCGGCGCGGGACTTGGCGCCGGGGAAGAAAGACCCGTATTTTACAAGCTCAATTCTGCAGGTATGGGAGCCTCTGATCGCGCTGGCGGATGACGGCCGCCCGACGGAGGCGTTGGCCGTTTCGTGGGAAGCATCCGAAGATGCTCGTGTATGGACCTTTTCTTTGCGGCAGAATGTAACATTTCATGACGGCGAGCCGTTTAATGCGGCTGCGGTGGTGGCGAATTTCAATCGTTGGAAGGTGATGGGCTATCGCACGTCTCCGTTTTATGGTACGTCATTGGAAAAAATGTATCCCTCGCTTCTGAAATGGGAAGCAGTGGACGAATACACCTTGCGCCTGACGTTTGCAGATTCTATGCCGACATTGCCCTACTTGATGGCTTCCTGGAATTCCGCGATGTTCAGCCCGAAGTGTCTGGATGCGGTGACGGGAGATTTCATCGGCTTTGCACAGGGGACGGGGCCGTTTCGCGTTGTGGAAGCGGTGCCGCAGCAGTATACCGTGCTGGAACGTTTTGATGAGTATTGGGGCGACAAGGCAAAAGCAAAACGCATCCGCGTACGGGTGATACCGACGCCGGAGACGCGTTTTTCCGCTTTGAAGTCCGGTGAAATAATGGGCGTGGTGGATCTGGGCGCGCTGACGCCGGCGTTGGCGAAGGAGTTGACGAAGGATCCGCAATTCGCGCTGATTTCGAATAAGATGACGATTTCGCATTATTTGACCGTGCGCGGCGATGCGGGCGTTTTCTCTGATGAGCGGATGAAACGGGCACTGTCGCTCGTTATCGATCGGGATGCTTTGGCACAGCAGTATTTCTACGGCTATGCCGTGCCGACGGAAAACATCATCAATAGTGTGAGCCCGTTCGGTCGGCTGGTGAAGCCGAAGTATGATCCGGCGGAAGCGGCTCGCTTGGCAAAGGAAGTACTGGGAGACAAGCGGGTACAGGTGAAGTTCGTGATTCCGCAGTACGGCACGGATCGCTATCCGTACAAAGAAGTGTCCGAATGGATTCAGGCGGAGCTGGCGAGCATCGGTGTGGATGCACAGCTGTTGATACTCGATGGAGCCGCTTTGAAAAAAGCGCAGCGTGACGGCGAGTATGATATCAGCATTCATACTCGAGGTCTGGGAACGATGGATCCGGCGCGGTTGCTGACGGAATGGATGTCCGCCGATGAGCGAGGGACGATCAATATAGAAAACCATATCGGTTTTGCAAATGCGGAGGCGCAGAGCCTGCTGGATGCTATCCCGGCGGCGACAACGGAAGAAGCGCGGCGAGCGATTTACACGCGCTTGCAGGATATTGCGCTGGAACATCCGGTGGTCATCCCTCTGTTTGAAGACAGCAATTTGCTCGTGCACAACAAGAAGATTCGCGGCTTTTTGCCGACGATTTACGGTGTAACGCTCGCCGAAACGGAATGGGCGGAGTAAACGAAGATGCGGATGAAAACGTGGCGGATCTGGGGACTGCTCCTTTGTCTGCTCGTCATGTTGGCGGGATGTGCAGATGTGGCGCGACCGTCCGGAGATGATGAGATCGTTTTGGCGGCGGCACGTGATTTGGCACCGGGGCCGCACGATGCGTTTTATTGCAGTTCCGTTTTGGAGGTCTGGGAGCCTTTGGTCGACGCGGATGCAGACGGGCAGCCGAAGCCGGTATTGGCTACAAGTTGGGAAATGAGCGATGATGCCCGCGTCTGGATTTTTCATTTGCGCGAAGGAGTGCGTTTTCATGACGGTACACCGTTTAATGCACAGAGCGTAATGAAGAATTTTGAGCGTATTGCACAGGGATTTCGTACATCGCAGTTTTATTACATGTCCTTGGATCTTATGTATCCGGGGCTGCTCACTTGGCAGGCATTGGATGAGTATACGGTGCAGTTGACTTTTGACAGGGCGATGCCTCAGCTGCCGTACCTGATGGCGGGCTGGAACAGTGCGCAGTTCAGTCCGCAGAGTTTTGATGCGCAGGGACAATTTGTCACAATCGCTATCGGTACGGGCCCGTTTCGTTTGCAAGAGGTTCGGTTGGGATCGCACGTCTTGCTGGCTAATAATGAAGATTATTGGGGAACTCGCGCCAAGGCATCACGGATTCGCGTGCGAGTAATCCCGACGGCAGAAACCCGTTTTTCGGCGCTGAAGGCGGAAGAGATTATGGGCGTGCTCGACCTCGGTGGATTGACGCCGGCGCTGGCGACAGAGCTGGTAAAGGATAGTCGTTTTGAACTGGAAGCGCATAAGATGACGATCAGCCATTATCTTTTTTTACAAGGTGAGAACGGTGTGTTTTCCGATTGGCGATTGCGACAAGCAGTGAGCTTGGGAGTAGATCGCAAGGCTTTAGCTCGACAGTATTTTTATGGGTATGCGGTGCCGACCGGGAATCTGATTAACAGCACGAGTCCGTTCGGCCGTGTACAAGAACCGATACATGATCCGGAGAAAGCTGAAAAGTTGGCGCACGATGCTCTGGGAGAAAGGCGTGTGTCGGTACGCTTTTTGCTTTCGCAGCAAGGGACGGAGCGATATCCGTACAAGGAGATGGCGGAATGGATCCAAGCTGAGCTGCAACCTCTCGGTCTGGACTTGGACATTATTATTCTGGATAGTGCGGCAGCTACGCAGGAAATTCGTCGCGGTAATTATGATATGACGCTGGGAATTCGAGGACTTTCCAGTATGGATCCGGAGGATTTGTTTTGGGAGTGGCTCAGTTCGGGTGAGCGCGGCACGGCGAATCATGGGCGGCATTTCGGATATAGCTCTGCGAAGGCGGATGCCTTGTTGTCGGAATTGGCTACGAGCTCAAGCGAGACGGAACGACAAGCTGTTTATGACGAACTGCAGGTTTTGGCGCAGGAATATGCGGCGGTCATTCCGTTGTTTGAGGACACAAATATTTTGGTGCATAATAAAAAAATTCGCGGGTATCGACCGCGGATTTATGGAGTGACGCTGTCGGAAACGGAATGGGTGCGATGAAATTTTTGCATTTTCTGGGAGAACGTGTATTGCTGGCCGTACCGATCCTGTTCGGGGTCTCGTTATTGGCGTTCTTATTGGGCGTGATTGCGCCGAGCGACCCTGCCTTGGTGCTGCTGACTTTGGACGGCACCGGTGAGCCGAGTGCGGCGGAACTGGCGGCGATGCGGATCCGGCTGGGGCTGGATAAGCCGTATATCGTGCAGTTTATTGTTTGGCTGAAGCAGGTGTTGCAAGGCGATCTCGGTGCGTCCTACATTACGGGCGTGCCGGTTGTGCAATTATTGGCGACTCGCCTGCCCGTTACGTTTTCGGTTTCCGTTTTGAGTCTGGTCTGGGTGCTGGCATTGGCCTTGCCAGCGGGGATTTATGCGGCGGTTCGGGCGGATCGGTGGCAGGATCGGCTGTTGCGCGGTGTGGCGATGCTGGTTTCGGCGGCGCCCGGGTTTTGGCTGGCGATTATGCTGATTCACCTGTTTGCGGAGCGCTGGCGGTTGTTGCCGACGAGCGGGTACGGTACTTGGCAGCAGCTGGTTTTGCCGAGTTTTGTTTTGGCGGTAGGGACGATGGCTGCGATGCTGCGTTTGCAGCGCTCATCCTTGCTGGAAGCATTTCAAGAGCATTTTGTTTTTTCCGCGCGTTCGCAGGGCTTGCCGGTTCGGCGTATTTTGTGGCGGCATGCGGTGCCGAACTCATGGCTTCCGGTCGTGACATTCATCGGGACCTATGCGGTCGGTATTCTCGGCGGCTCGGTAGTGGTAGAATCCATTTTTTCTCTGCCCGGGCTCGGATCGCTCGTGTTGTCGGCTATTCGCGGGCGTGATTATCCGGTTATCCAAGGGTATGTATTGGCGGTGGGTATGATGGTGGTCTGGATCAACTTGTTGGTCGACATCAGTTATTTCTTCCTGAATCCGCGCTTGCGAGGAGGGGATAAATCGTGAGATCCGGACAAGTGACACCACTGTTTATCGGGACCGGTGTGATGCTGGCGGTGTTTCTGGCGGTGGCGATTTTTGCTCCGCAGCTGGCACCGCATCCGCCGGATCTTGTCCAGCGGCAGGCGATCTTGGCGCCGATGTCTGCGGAGCATTGGCTGGGGACGGACGCTCTCGGGCGTGATGTGTGGAGCCGGTTGCTTTATGGTGCGCGCGTATCCGTCTTTTTCGCTATAGCGGGCGCGGCGAGTACGATGCTGTTGGGCGCACTGCTCGGAATCCTGGGCGGTTATTTCGGCGGCATTACGGATCGTGCGGTGCAGATTGCGGTGCACGTCTTCCAAGGCCTGCCGGGGATGAGCCTGATGATCGCCATTGCCGGCGTCCTCGGGCCGGGAACATTCAGTATTCTGTTGGCGGTTACGTTGACCTCCTGGACCGGGTTTTCGCGCCTGGTGCGGGCGGAAGTATTGCGTGTGCGCTATGCGGATTATGTGGCTTCGGCGCGGGCGTTGGGCGGAAGTCATTTGTATATTTTGCGTAAGTACATCATTCCCAATATTTTGCCGACACTCGTGGTGCTTTGGACGGTGCGTATCGGGACGGTATTGCTCTCTGTCGCGTCGCTCAGCTTTCTCGGGCTCGGCGTGCAGCCGCCGCAGGCGGATTGGGGCGTGATGGTTTTCGACGCGATGACTTATTTTCGGTCGTATCCCTGGCTTTTATTGGCACCGGGGGTCTGTATTGCATTGTT
Organism: Veillonellaceae bacterium; assembly: GCA_022771805.1. Lineage (GTDB taxonomy): Bacteria > Bacillota > Negativicutes > Veillonellales > Negativicoccaceae > JALELM01. Next base: position 42,612 of record JALELM010000017.1, read on the forward strand.
TTCGATTTGCATTCAGTTGTGGGGAGATGAGTTGCGGCATCTTGTCACCACGGAGCGCCAAGCGGCCGGAGAGGACGGAAGATGACGGACGGAATTGAAGTAGTCGATGTGAGCGTAACGTTTCAGCTGCCGCAGGAAGATATCGTTGCCGTGGACGGGGCTCGGCTCTTGTGCCGCGAGGGAGAAATTACCGGCCTGATCGGTGAAAGCGGCAGCGGTAAGTCCGTGCTCGGACAGGCGATGCTGGGGCTTTTACCGGATAATGCGACGGTCTCGGGACATATTTTTTATGGCGGCCGTAATCTCGCGGCGTTGAGCGAAGAAGAACAGCAGCGGTTGCGCGGGAAAGAAATCGGCTTCATTCCGCAGAACCCGGAGGCCGCATTCGACCCGTTGCTTACCGTGGGTAAGCAGATCGGTGAAGCGTTGCGGGTGGAAGGATATTCGGCGGAGGAAGCACGCAGGGCGGTAGTATTGCGCTTGGCGGAATTGGGCTTTGCCGAGCCGGAACGGATCGCGGACAGTTACTCGTTTGAGCTCTCAGGCGGGATGTGCCAACGTGCTCTTTGCGTTTGGGGGACGATTCGCTCGCCGCGCTGGTTGATTGCGGATGAACCGACCAAAGGATTGGATGCCTTGATCCGGTTGGATGCGTTGCGCATTTTTCGCCGTTTGCATCAGGAAGGCACGAGTATTCTTCTGATCACGCATGATTTGCAGCTGGCCAAGCATCTCTGCACGCGTGTTGCGGTCATGCGTAACGGGCGTATCGTGGAGGAAGGAACGACGGCCGCGATATTCGATGACCCGCAGGAAGAATACACGAAGACCTTGCTGGCGGCACGACCGCAGGAGATTTTGCGCCGGAAAAAGGAGGCTTTCGAATGGAACGATTAGTCGTGGAAGCTGTAAATAAATCGTTTTCGGCGGGCTTCTTCCGAAGTGATCGGCGCACGGTGCTCCGGGATATCTCCTTTTCGCTGGCGCCGGGGAAAACACTCGGGCTGGTCGGCATGAGCGGCTCCGGCAAGTCGACACTTGCGAGAATGCTCACGGGGCTCATTCGGCCGGATAGCGGGCGGATCCTCTTCGAAGGAAATGAGTTGACAGGACTGAAGCGGCAGGAGCGGCGAAAGTATGCGCGAGACTTGCAAATGCTGTTCCAGCATCCCACTTCGGCACTGAATCCGCGCTTTACCCTGCAAGAGTGTATGTACGAGCCGCTGCATTTGCATCCCGGCGTTGTACAGCGGGAGCAGTGGGAGGCGGAAATTCGAAAGCAGTTGGATTTTGTCGCGTTGGCACCGAGCTTGCTCGTTCGCTATCCGCATGAACTGAGCGGCGGCCAACTGCAACGATTTTGTCTCGCCCGTTTGTTGCTGCTGCGTCCCAAACTCATCGTGTTGGATGAGCCGACGTCCATGCTGGATGTTTCCGTGCAGGCGGTGGTCATGGATGAGCTGATGAAGGCGCAACGTGAATGGGGAATTTCGTATATTTTCATTTCGCACGATTTGGATCTCGTGCGGGCGTACAGTGACGAGATCGCCGTGATGCATGAAGGACAGCTTTTGGAAAGGCAAACGACGGAAGATCTGTACCGCCAACCGCAACAGGATTATACACGCCGTCTGATTGCGGCTTTTTCCGAATTGGAGTAAATCGTATCCGGCGTTTTCGAGGGTTATTTGCGAAAGACGATGCTTGAGGAGACGGGATAAAAAGATGCCGAAAGGCATCTTTTTTTGTTGGAAAAATAGAAATAAAGCATAAAGTAAAGAAAAGGTTAATAATAGATATTGACAGTGAAAAGGTCAGATAATACACTGAGGTTGTCGGCGGGAATTGTAAATGTGCAGATGGAGGCGATGGCGTGACGGAGCTGAATTTACCGGTAGCGGGTTCTACGGCGGCCTGGGTGGATGAGATGTTATCCCGGGCGGTGGCGGCAGGGGCCAGCGATGTGCACTGGGAGCCGCAAGCGGACGGTTTGCGTGTGCGTTGGCGCGTGCACGGCCGATTGCGGGAAGTATTGCGGGCGAACTCGACACGTGCGGCGGCCGTCGTGGGAAGGATCAAAGCGATGGCGCAAATGGATATCGCGGAAAAGCGGCTGCCGGCTGACGGCAGTTGTCACATTACCGTCGGCGAGAATTCGTACGATGTGCGGATTTCCACTTTGCCGACACTATACGGTGAAAAGGTTGTCATGCGTATTTTGGGGAATCCCATTCGGCATCCTTCCTTGGCGGAACTTGGCTTGACGGCGGAGCAGGAGAGACTGTTGCGCCGGGAGATCGGTCATGCGTACGGTTTGGTCGCGGTCGGCGGAGCGACGGGCACGGGGAAAAGCACGACGCTGTACGCCACCATACGGGAGCTGCACACCGATGAGCGGAACCTGGTCACGATTGAGGATCCGGTCGAGTATCGTCTGGACGGGGTCAGTCAGGTGCAGGTAAATGAAAAGGCGGGGCTCGACTTCAGTACCGGCTTGCGTGCGGTGCTGCGGCAAGATCCGGATGTGATCATGGTCGGTGAGATCCGTGATGAGGAGACGGCGGAGATTGCGGTGCGGGCGGCTTTGTCGGGGCATCTGGTGTTGACGACCGTTCATGCGAACGAGGCGGCGGAAATACCGTTGCGCTTCCTGGAAATGGGTGTCCCGTCCTACTTATTGGCGGCCTCGTTGCGACTCTGCATTTCGCAGCGACTGGTGCGACTCCTGTGTCCGAACTGTGCGGCAAGGCGGGAATCGCCCGAGGGAGAGGAGCGGCGTACGGCGGTAGGTTGTGAGGTCTGTGACGGAGCGGGATACAGCGGGCGGACGGCGATTTTTTCCTTTTTGCCCGTGTCCGAGCGAATTCGCCACAGTTTGGCGGATAACGATCGGGCGGCGTTGCGGCGATATTGTCGCGAGGAGACGCAGGGCTGTCTGGACGCGCAGACGGAAGCATTGGCCAAGTGCGGACGAATTGACTGGCGTGAGCTGGCGGAGGTCGACGGATGAAGAATGTCTTGATTGCCGCACGAAATTGCGGCGCCAGCGATGTGCACGTGACACCGGGGGAGACCGTTCGGTTGCGCCGGGCGGGCAGACTGACAGATACGGAGAGCCATGTTTCGGCAGGTATGTGGGAGAACTGGTGGCGTTTGCACGCACCGGCGGACGCGGTTGCGAGGTTGGAAGCGACCGGGAATGCGGAGTTTGTCGTGCAGGATGAAAGCGGCAGGGTACGCGTGAGCTTGTACCGGGTAGGAGGGAAAATACTCGGTGCGTTACGGTTGTTGCCTGCGCCGGAGACGTTGCCGCCGGAGCCGGAACCCGAATTCATCGCCTCCGTCGCCGCTTTGCGAGACGGATTGGTGCTGATCGGCGGCACGACCGGCAGCGGCAAGACGACGACATTGTTGCGAATTCTGCAATACATGAACGAGCATACGGCGCGGCATATCATCACGCTGGAGGATCCGCCGGAAATGCTGCTGCATTCGTGTCGGTCCTGTATTCGTCAGCGAACCGTCGGCTCGGATACGCCGAGTTTTCAGGCGGGGCTGTTGGCGGCGCTGCGGGAGGATCCGGATGTGATCGTCCTTGGCGAGTTGCGTACCGCGGAAACGCTGGCAAGTGCGCTGCTGGCCGCGGAAACGGGGCATCTCGTATTGGCGACGGTGCACGGAAATACACTGACGGGTTTGATCGGTCGTATCGTTCACGCCTTTCCCGAAGCCGCACAGGAAGAGGTGCGGTACCAGTTGGCGCAGGTGGTGCGCCTGCTGGCGGTTCAGCGCTGGGTGGAAACGGAGCGGGAACGGGTGCTGCTGCGCTCCTATGTGCGGTGGAGTCCGGCGTTTGCTACCTTGGTGCGTGACGGGAAAGAAATCCAACTGCGTTCGTATCTGCAAACGGCGGGAGACGGTGCGCGCAGCTTTGCAAAAGCGGCGCAGCTGGCGGCAGCACGGACGACGGATACTGAATTGGTGCGAGCCTTGCGGGCGGTGACGGACGAATGAAACATTTCCGGTATCGCGTGTTTGTAACGGCGACAGGCAGGAAAGAAGAAGGAACGCTTGCGGCGGATACCATGGCGGCCGCGGCAGCGGCCTTGCGGGAGCGCGGTTGCTATATTATCCGACTGACTTCGGCGCGGGAGCCGAGCGGTTGGATGATCCGCCGGCGCTCGCTTGCCCGGGAAGAGGAGTGGGCGCTGCTGGCAAAGCAGTTGGCGGCGCTGTTGCATGCCGGCATTGATGTGGTAACGGCGCTGCATCTGTTGGCACACGGGCGCCGCGAACGTCTGGGCAAGGCGCTGCGAACCGCCGCAACGGAAGTGGCGGGCGGCTCGTCGCTGGCAGCGGCATTGGCGGTGCAAGATGTACCGCCGCTGTTGGTGCAGTTGGTAGCGGCAGGAGAAGCCGGCGGTGTATTGGCGGAGAATCTTGTGTACGCGGACACCTACTATCGCATGCGCGCAAAGTTGCGGCGCACTTGGCAAGAAGCTTTGGCATATCCGGCGTTGGTAATGCTGTTGGCCGCTGCTGTCGGGCTGCTTTCCGTATATGTGATTCTGCCCGTTTTTGCCGATATGTTTGCCAATCTCGGCACGACTCCGACCGGCTTGACGGCAATCGTTTTGGCTGCGGCGGCATTTGCCGGTGAGGCGTTGCCGTGGCTGCTCGGGCTGGTTATCTGCCTGATTTTGGGCGGCGGATATGCGCTCCGAACAGCGCGCGGCGGCAAGTATCTTGCCAAGCAGGGGCTGCGGTTGCGACTGTATCGCTACTTGCTTTGCGCCCGCTTGGCGCGGGTGCAGTCATTGCTTTTGCGCAGCGGACTGGACTTTACGGAATCGTTGCGCTTGTCTGCGGCTACGGCGGACAGCTACACACAAGAACGGTTCGCTCAGGCGCAGGCGCTGATCCTGGGCGGCAGAGATCCCGCGGAGGCGTTTCGGCAAACCGGTTGGCGTGAGGAAGTCTGGCTGCATATGCTGAAAATCGGCACGGAAAGCGGGAACCTTGCGGAATTGTTGCAGGATACCGCTTTGTATTACGAAGCGGAGAATGCCCGCCTGATCCGGCGGTATCGGACTTGGCTCGGGCCGCTTGTGTTGCTGTTTGTCGGACTGTGGGTCGGCGTTTTGTTATACAGTCTGGTGTTGCCGATTATGGATGCAATACTGTCGTTGGAAGGATAGGAGTGTAAATATGAAACGGTTTCGCAAGAAAAATGCGGGTTTTACTCTGGTGGAATTACTGATCGTTATTGCGATTGTCGGTGTTTTGGCAACGGTGGCCGTGCCTCGTTTGAGCGGTACGGCGGAACGGGCGCGGGTGGCGAAGATTCAGGCGGATTTGCACACATTGGCGGTAGCGACGACGATGTATGAAGCGGATTACGGGAAGCTGCCGACTTCGCTGAACGATCTGGTCAAAACGAACGATCCGGAACACAGCTATTTGCAAGCGATACCGGAGGCTCCGGAGGGCACTGGCTATGATGTGAGCAAGCTGGCAACGACAGGAGAGATTACTTGTACGTATAAGGGAGAAACATATTCTTCCTTCGGCGGCAAGCGTAAACCGTAAATGGAGATATTGCTCGGTGCGGCGTACGGCTGGGGATTGCTGCAAATCGCTTACCGGTTGGCATATCACTATCGGCAGGCTCATGCGGAATGGTGGGAAGAAACTTGTCCGGAGCCGCCGGAAGCACCTGTATGGGTGCAGGCGGTGAGTTTGGCGGGAGGTGCTGTAGCGGGAGCTTGGAGCGGCAGTGCGGAAGAAGCGTTTCTGGTGCTCTTGTGGCTCGGCGCGTTGCTGACTGCGGCGGTGGCAGATGCCTGCTGGTTCGTGTTGCCGCGGCGCTACAGCCTGATCATTGCCTTGCTCGGTGCCGTTCGTGCCGGCAGCTTGGGAATCTGGTGGGAGGTATTGCCGGCGGCGGTAGTTATGGGTCTGCTTGCGTGGGGGCTGTACGGTCTTGCGCGCGGCGGTATGGGGGCCGGTGATATTTGGTTTGTCGCGGCTCTGGCGATGTGGACGGGGCTCGACGGTGCCTTGTCGGCCTGTTGGCTGGCGACGCTGGCGGCGTTGGCGTACTGGCTGATTTGTCGCCGGCGAGGTCGCTTCGTGCGGGCGATTCCCTTCGGTCCGTTTCTGGCGGCAGGGTTTTACTGTATGTATTGGTATGGCTAGAGAAAGGTACGGTCTATGCGGAGACGAGCGGGGTTCTTGCTTTGGGAGATGCTGATACTTTGCGTGATGATCGGTGTTTTGTGTACGCTCGGAGCCGTTCGCTGGCAGGCTTGGCAGACGGAACGCAGGCTGACGTTTGCCGCCTATGAAGTGGCGGAGACGTTGCGCTACGCACAACGCCTGGCACAGGACACTTCCGGCGGCGGCGTACCGGAGTTTTCTTTCGGCGCGGTGAATCTGGGCGGCGAGAATTATTACTACGTGAGTCGTAACCGCGCCTCGCCGGCACGAAAACATTACCTTGCGGAAGGGATTTCCTTTGCCGTTCCGGGAAATCAATTGATTGCTTTTCGGCGAGACGGGCGGCCGGGGTTTTCGGCGACCGGCGGCTATCGCATTGTCCTGGTGGCGAAGAACGGTGCCCGGCGTGCGGTGATCATCAGTGCACAGACGGGGCGGGTGAGAACGGAATGAGGAAGAAAGCGGGCTTTCTCTTGCCGACAGTCCTGGTGGCATTGCTGGCTTGGGTGAGTTTAGCCGCTGCCGGCACTTTGGGAATACGGCTCTTGGCTCATTTGCACATGTCGGCGCGCTTGGCACTGGGGCGGCAGGCTTTGTTGGAGGAGACAGCGGAACGGATAAAAAGCGAATCGGCCGTCATGCTGCCGCCGGCGCGGGAAGAAGAATGCGAACGGGACGGGCACTTGTATCGGCTGAGGGCGGCTCGGCTGTATCGGTCGCAAGAAGCTCCCGTTTGGGCATATCGAATCGAGGTGGACGATGGTCGGAAAAGCAATGCCGTCACGCTCTGGCTACCCGCACAAGCCCGAAACTGAACTGCGTACAGGTTGGATATTGGCGGAATTTCTTATTTCCTTGGGAATTGTGGTCTTGCTGAGTATGGTGTTTGCCGCTTGGATGCAAGCAGCCGTCGGTCGTATCGCGAAGGATGTGCAGGGGCTACGAGTGATTGCGGAGACGCGCTACATTCACAGCACGATACAGGCATATTGGCGGCGCAGCACCGTGCTGTCTCCTCCGGGGCCGCAGAAGCGTTGCGATTTTCGTACGCCGGAAGGTTTGCGCCACGGCATTTCCGTTTCCTACGGAGCCTGGCTTTTTCTGGAAGGCGGCCAGCGCCAGCCGTTAAGCACAACGCAAGCGCGGTGGTCGAAAGAAAGCATGCTGACTGTGGAGGAGGGCGGGCTGTTGCAATACCGCTTCGGCTGGTATCAGGGGACACGGCATTGGAACATACAGTCCGCCGTTTGTCCTTATGAGCGCGTGTATCCGCAGGGGGTTCCGTATGCGTTCCGCTAATCGGGGGAGCATGGGGCTGTGGTGGCTGCTTGTCATGCTCGTGGTCTTGTTGCTGCTCGGCATGGCCTTGGCCATCGGCGAGCGGGAGTGTGAACAGGAGCGGGAGGCGTTTCGCGCTTTGGCGCGCCGTTACGCAGTGGAGAGCGGGCTGAACTGGGCCTTGTCCTATACGCATGTGCACGGTTTGCCGACAAGCGTAGAGGAACATATTTTACAGATTGATGAGCAGCAGGTGCGCGTGCGCCGGCGGCCGTTGAGCGACTCCGAAGCGCGGCTGGAATCACGCGCGGAGACAAACGAGGTTTCGTTGCGATTAAAGGTAGCGGTGGAACGCCGGGACAACGGCGAGTATGAAGTGCGGATTACGGGTACGACATGGTAAATTATCGGGAAATACATTGGCAATGGCCGTGGCAACGGAGAAGCGAGAACCCGCTGCCGTTTTGGGCGGAGCGGATCCGGGACGGGGTGTGGATATACCCGGCGGCCGACGGTTGGCACGGCAGACAGGGAAAGGCGGCTGAGGTGTTTGCCGCCGCGATGCGGCCGGCAGGCGAGCCGGTCGCAATGCTGCTGCCGGAGACGGAAGTGTTGCGTTGCGTCGAAGAATTGCCGGATGTTACGGAGGACGAACTGGCGGGAATCATTCGTTGGGAGCGGGACAGTTGGTTCCCCGATCTGGAAAAACCGCTGCTGCGGAAACAATGCCTGCACAGGGAAAACGGGCATTGTTTGTGGGAATTTGCCGCCGTGGAGTCGGAACGCTTGCCGCAGACCGTTTGGTTGCCCGAAACGACACCGCGGGTGTACGTGACGGAGCGCGATGCATTGGCCTATGCGCTGCCGGCGGGGACAGGCGCGGTGGTATGTGCGGATGCGGAACCGAGGCAATTGCACCGCTACGAAAACTATGTCTGCACGGGAAGCGAGGTGTTGCCGCAGGATTTGCCGCCGGCGAAGATCGCGGCGATTTGCGGCGGAACAGGTTGGTATGTACACACTGGCTCTGAGGCAAAGCGAGAGGAATACCTGGCGGCAGGTGCGAGCCGCTTTCTGTGTACGGTGGCTTGGGAGCCGAGTGCGGACGGCATCGAGGCGTGGCAAGCCGCAGACTACCTGGCCGTGGCAGTCGGCTATGCCGCGGCAAGAGCCCCTCTGCGTTGGGAAACAGGGACGGGGCGGCGCGCGGCGTTTTGTTTGCAGGGGCGTGCCCTGCGTTCGGCGGCAGGTGTGGTGATGGGGATTTGCGTGTTGGCCGGGATGTATGCAGCCGGCGGCCGGCAGGAATATGCGACGGCGCGTGAGATGTATTCGGCGCAGGAAGAAGTGCGGATTCGCTTGACAAGCCTGCAGGCGGCCGAGCGGAAATACCTGGCGACAGCGGCTACGGTGCGACGGCAGCCGGCACGCAGCACACTGCTGGTTATCTTGGCCGATTCGGCCCCGGCGGGGATCACTTTTCAGGAGTTACAGGCGGAAGGCGGCCGAGCGGTACTGAAAGGAGCGTTTACCGATTTGGAGGAGCTGCAGCAGTGGCAGTCCTATTTGCGACAGCGCCTGCAGACGGAAGTGCGCCTGAAGTATGAACGCAACCAAGGTAACGGCGGTACTTTTTTGTTGAATTGGAGTGAGGTACGGGATGCGGAAGATCTCAATCCCGCCGAATAATCGGTTGCACTTACTTTGCCTGACAGTATTAGCGGCGGCAGGCATTGTCGGCGGCGCGTATACTTTGGGCGTGCATTGGCGCGAGGAAGCGGCGGCGCTGCAGGCAAGAGCGGAGCGGGAGCGAGCCGTCCTAGCTTTGTACGAGGAAAGAGCGGCGGCTCGTCGGCCGAGAAAGAGTCAAGACGTGATCGCACCGGAAGAATTTCACGTGCAGTTGCTCGGCAGGGAAGACCTTGCGGAAGGGAAAGGCGGTAGCGAATACCTTTTGCTCGGCCGATATACGGATTTAGTGGAATTGCTGGCCGCATGGGAAGGCGGGCCGCCGCTGCGGCAAATCGAAATAGTCAGTTTGACGGGACAAAGCGGCGAGACCTGTTTGCTGCGAATGCGTGTGTCGGATTCTGCCGAGACTATGCCGCAGACAGAAGATGCATAATAAAGTATGATATAATAAAAACAAGCACAAAGGGGGAATTTGTGCCGAGGGGTAAATGATGAAAAGGATGAGTGGGAATGGCCGGCGGTAGCAACACACCGATGACATGGGATGAACGATTTGCGATTGAACAGCGTCTGCTGTGGCAATCGGCTTTTTTGATGGCAGTAATTGCGGTGGCGGCAACTTGGTTCGGTTTGCTTACCAATTCACATGCGATTTTGATTGACGGGATCTTTTCCTTCGTCGCCGTCGTTATTAAAATTTTGATGATTATGACCTCCCGCTTGACCACGCGCGAATCCAGCCGCAAATTTCAATTCGGGTATTGGCAGTTCGAGCCGCTCGTGTTGGCTGCGGAGGGAAGCTTTACGCTCATCATTATCGTGTACGCCTTCCTTAACGGTCTGATCAGCATCATCGGCGGCGGGAACCCGATGAACTTCGGCCTGGCCTCGCTGTATGCGTTCGTGTTTACGTTTTTGAACATGGGTTACTTTCTGTATGTGCGGCGCGTAAACAGAAGGCTGAAATCCAGCCTGGTGCATTTTGACAATATGAGCTGGCTTGTTGATGCGGCATTTGCGGCCAGCTTGTTTATCAGCTTTATTCTTGCGTGCGGATTGGAACAGACCCCGTACGGGCATTGGAGCGTCTATGTCGACCCGATAATTTTGCTGGTGCTTTCACTGACGATGTTCCCGGTCGCGATGAATATCCTGCTGCCGGCGGTGAAACAAATTCTCGGCATGGCACCGGAGGGCCTGCACGACGAAGTCCACCGTGTGATGGATGATTTTTCGGCGCGTTACGGGTTCAAAGATTATGTCAGCTCCGTGCAGCGCTACGGGAAAATTTCTTTTGTCGAAATAGATATTCTGATTCCCAAAGATTACCCGATTACCGGCGTAGCCGATCTCGATCGTATTCGCGATGAAATAGACAAAGCCCTCGGCGGACGTGCCGTGCAGAAATGGCTGACGATCACTTTCACCTCCACGCGCAAATGGATGGCGCAGGATTATGAACTGGAGGAAGAAGAGGAAGAATAAGTAGTTATAATTATATAGAGAAGCATGAACAGATCGATGCATGTTGCGCCGATCTGTTTTTTCTTGACAAGAGAGACATTACGTGATATCCTACTAAAGTCGTTATAAAAAGTAGCAGACGAAATATCCGCTTGACAGCGAGAATGAAGTAGGCTATAATGACAAAGTCGCTATGAAGCGACAGCGGTTCTTTGAAAACTGAACAATGCAAGAAAAAGCCAATGTGCGGGTTCAAAGAAATGAACTCGAAAACAAAGCACCGAAAGGTGCAAAACGAATGAGCAAGACAAACTACTATGGAGAGTTTGATCCTGGCTCAGGACGAACGCTGGCGGCGTGCCTAACACATGCAAGTCGAACGGAAGGACATGAGAGCTTGCTCTTGTGAACTTCAGTGGCGAACGGGTGAGTAA
>JALELM010000013.1 GCA_022771805.1 Veillonellaceae bacterium
ACGCTCCATAACTACCGCGTAGCCTTCCGCGCCTCGCCCGGCTTACTCGACTTACCGCTTGCCAAAATCAAACACGCCGACGTCCTCGCCGCCGTGCGCTCGTGGGATGTCAAGCCGCTAACGGCCGTTAACCGGCTTAGCTGCCTATCGCGCGTATTTAATCACGCCATCAGGCCTTACCGGCTCCTGGTGGTCAATCCGACAGCCGACATCAAAGTGCGCGTTGATAAACAGCACAAAGTCAAAGCGCTAACCGCCGACGCGCTCGAAGCGTTTCTTGCTAAAGTCGCGGCCGACGCCCCGCCCGCGTTCGTCATTATTTGCCAGCTTGCCGGCCTTGCCGGCTTGCGCCTTTCGGAAGCCCTCGGCCTCACGTGGTCGGACGTCGACTTCTCCGCCGCAACCATTACCATCTCCGGCCAGCTCGGCCTAGCCGGTAAACAGCGCACACCGCCGAAGTCGGCTAACGGCTATCGAACCATACCCGCCCCGCCGCGGCTCCTCGCCGCCCTCGCCGCGTATCGCCGCGAAACGATACCGCACATAAACGGCTTAGTCGTTGGTAACGCTATCGCGCGCAGTACCGTGTTAACGTATGCGCGCCGATATACCAACCGCGCCTTCACGCTCCACGCGCTCCGGCATACCTACGCGACTACGCTTTTGGCGAATGGCGTCGACGTGCGCACAGTCGCCGCCCTCATCGGCGACGACGTGAAAACCGTCCTGTCGACGTATATTCACTATACCGACGACATGCGGGCGCAGGCTGCCGAAGACATAAAAAAGATTTTCGGCTGAAATTTTTGCCGAATTTTTGCCGAAAAGAACAATAGCCCCCTAATTTAGGGGGCTTCTTGCGTTTTTATTTAATTATAGCATAATCGCGCCGCCGCCAAAGAAAAAACGTCCCCGCGGGGACGTTTTTTCAGCCGAGGATCAGCGCATCGTTCATTTCTTCGCCCGTTTCCTCAAATTTGGCGAGCAGGTCGGCAATGGTCAGGCGCGCTTTTTCTTCGCCGCGGACATCGAAGACGATGCGGCCGTTGTTCATCATGATCAGGCGGTTTCCGTAGCGCAGGGCATCGCGCATGTTGTGCGTGATCATCAGCGTGGTCAGCCGGTGCTCGTGCACGATCCGTTCCGTGATGCCGAGTACTTTTTCCGCCGTCCGCGGGTCGAGTGCCGCAGTCGGTTCGTCCAGCAGCAGCAGTTCCGGTCGCACGAGGGTCGCCATGAGCAGCGTGACGGCTTGCCGCTGACCGCCGGAGAGCAGTTCCATGTGCGTTTCCAGACGGTTCTCCAGACCGAGATCCAAGGTGCGCAGCAATTCCCGGTAGCGTTCTTTATTCGCCGCACGGAAAGCCCAGCGCAGGCGCAGGTTTTTGCCGCGACGTTCCGCGAGCAGCAGGTTTTCCTCGACCATCATTCTGCCGGCAGTGCCGCGCAACGGATCCTGGAACACGCGGCCGATGTATTTCGCCCGCCGGTGTTCCGCCAGTTTCGTCACATCGACATTCGCCAGGCGGATCCGCCCGCTGTCAACGGGGTACGTACCCGCGATGGCGTTCAGCAGGGTCGATTTGCCGGCGCCGTTGCCGCCGATGACGGTGCAGAAGTCGCCCGGTACCAAGTGCAGGCTGACATCGCGCAGGGCAACTTTTTCGTTCACGGAGCCGGGGAAAAATGTTTTGGAGATTCCCTCGAGACAGAGCATCAGCGGCCTCCTTTCCCGGCAGCGGTTTTCGTCCGCACGAGCGGCAGCGCGAGAGCACCCGCCACGATGAGCGCCGTGAAGAGTTTCAAGTCGTTCGGCGGCATGCCGAGGTACAGCACCGTCGCAATGACGATCCGGTAGACGACTGCGCCGAGAAGAACGGAGATCAGCGATTTTTTGAAGCTTCTCGCACCGAACAGCACTTCGCCGATGATGACGGCGGCAAGGCCGATGATGATCGTGCCGATGCCCATGCCGATGTCGGCAAATCCCTGGCTCTGCGCCACGAAGGCACCGCACAGGGAGACGAGCGCGTTGCTGATGAGCATTCCGAGGATGATCATGCCGTTTGTCGGTACGCCGAGGGCGCGAATCATCGCCGGGTTCGCGCCGGTCGCGCGAATGGCGGTGCCGAGTTCCGTGCCGAAGAACCAGTAGAGCAATAAACCGATGCCCGCCGCCAAGGCCGCGCCGATCGCCAGCGTGCCGTAGACGGTGCCGCCGAACAGGGCGGCCGCCTGCGTGAAGGCGGTGTCCGTTCGCAGGAGCGAGATATTTGCCTTGCCCATCACTCGCAAGTTGACCGAGTAGAGGGCGATCATTGTCAGGATCCCCGCCAGGAGTGCGGGAATTTTCAGCTGCGTGTGGAGCAGCGCCGTCACCGTGCCGGCGAGAGCACCGGCGAACAGGGCGAGCAGGACGGCCGTCCAGGGCGAGCCGCCGGCAGTGATCCAAGTCGCCGCCACCGCCGCCCCGAGCGGGAATGTGCCTTCGACCGAGAGGTCGGCGATGTCCAGCACGCGAAATGTCAGAAATACGCCGAGCGCCATGATCGACCAGAGCAGGCCTTGCGCCAGCGTGGAAATAATTAAGTCCGTCATTGTATCCTCCGCATACAAAAGGCGTCCTGCGGGACGCCTCGTTTTATTGTACCCATTCCGCCCGTTCTTCCCAGCCTGCCGGTAAAGTGAGGCCGAGCTTGGCGACTTCGGCGCGGTTGATCACCAGGGCATATTCACGCTGCGTTTCCACTGCGGTCGTTTCCGGCTTGGCGTTGCCGAGGAGGATATCCGCACCCATTTCGCCGGCACGCACGCCGAGGGTGTAGAAGTCGATCGACAGCGCCGCTACCGCCCCGTTCTGCACGTGCGCCCGCTCCGAGCCGAACACCGGTACGGAGGCCGCATGTGCCGCGCTGACGAGCGCCGGGAGCGCGGAAGCGACGACATTGTCCGTCGGGACGAATACCGCCTGTGCCTCTTGGACGAGCTGGCCGGCCGCCTGCGGAATGTCATTCACGGAAGATACCGCGTACCGTTTCACTTCGATGTTGTGCGCGCCCGCCGCTTCTTCCAGCGCCGCGACCTGCAACTCGGAGTTGATTTCACTCGTGTTGTAGACTACGCCGAGCGTGTGCAGACTCGGCATCAGTTCCTGCAAGGCCGTCAGCTGCACTTCAATGTCCACGGCATCGGAAGTGCCGGTGACATTTGTGCCGGGGTGCTCGTTACTCTGCACGAGTTTCGCCGCAACGAAATCGGTGATCGCCGTACCGACCACGGGAATTTCCGCGGTGGCGTTCGCTACCGCCTGCGCTGACGGCGTCGCCACGGCGAAGATCAATTGTTCCTTATCATGTAAAAAACGCCGTACGATGGTATCCAGGTTCGACTGATCGCCCTGTGCGTTCTGGCGATCGATGGAGATGTCTTTCCCCTCGACGAGACCTTTTTGGGCCAAACCGTCCACGATGCCTCGTGTCGCTTCGTCCAAAGCCGGATGTTGCACGATCTGCACCAAACCGACCCGATACTTCGTACCGCTGTCCTTTTGCGCGTCCTGCCCGCAACCTGCCAGCAGACCCGCCGCGACTATTCCTGCCGCCGCTACCGTTGCTACACGTTTCCACATTTGTTTCATGTTACCCCATCCTTCCATGCTGCAATCATACCCTATTCCACAATAGAATAGTTGCTATCGACTATAACACAAAACCTGTTGCAGGGCAAGTAAAAAATAAATCGCGCGGGCTCTTTTCGGCAGTTTTTCGGCAAATGAAAAAGGCCGGTTTCCCGACCTTTTCTTTGCTTCTAAATCCCGGGCGCGCTGCCTTCTTTTTCCATGAACGCGAGGATATCGTGCCGCGTCACCATGCCGACCAGTCTGCCGTTTTCCACGACGGGAACATATTTCAGATGATCTTCGACCATCATGTCCGCAACGGTATCCGCATCCGTATCCGGAGAGACGTATTCCACATCTTCCGTCATGATGTCGCCGGCCTGTGTCGCGAGCAGTTTCTGGAAAGTTTCCTCGTACTTGCCGTAGCCGCCGTAGTAGAGGCTCGCCCCGAGGATATTCACCACATTCGGCGCTTGCGGGCGTGCCTTTTTGTACAGGAGATCGCCTTCCGTCACGATCCCCGCCAAGGCATTGTCGTCATCCACCACGGGAATCGCTCCTATCCGATTGCGGACGATCAGCCGCACCAATTCGTGTACGGTGGTCTCCCGGTTGCAGGTCAATACATACTTATTCATAATATCGCGTACCAACATAGTTGCCACTCCTCTCCGCGTCATTACCTCATGTATATGTTCGCCGGCGGGCTGCCGATTCCTTTTAACTGCCCGTAAAAAGATACACGCCGAAGCCGGAAATCGCCGTGATCAGACCGTAGCCGAGCCCGACCGCCCAACGTTTGGCCGCTGCCACCCGGTAGTATTCCCGGCGCTGCGGGTCGTAGCGGTCGCGCCAGGTGCGGCGGGCGCGCAACGCTCCGAGGACGAGAATGATCAGCATCAGCGGGCTGAATGTGTACCAAGCCGCCACCGCCATGATCGCAAGACCTGCGATCCAAATCGCCGGCGACAGCGCCGTGACGATCCGCCCGCCGTCCAGCGGCGAAACGGGGATCATATTGAACAACGTGATGAAAAAGCCGAAGTACGCAACGGCCAGCAGTAGTCCCGAGTGCTGGGTCACGCCCCACCAGAAGGTCACCAAGGCCGCGATCAGGCCGAAAACCGGCCCGCCGAGTGCGACCACGGCTTCCTGCCAGGCGTCTTTCGGCGCTTCTTTCATCGTGATGAACGCCCCGACAAAGGGCACGAACACCGGCGCCGTCACCGGCATGCCGACGCCCTTGGCAAAGACGACATGCCCCATCTCGTGAATGGCGATCATCAGCACGATGCCGACCGCATAGCGCCAGCCGTAGAACATGGCATACGAGCCGATCATGACAAACATCGACACGGCCGTGCCGAAAAATTTCCCGTATTTCAGGGCAAACAGCAACCCCTTTCCCTTGGAAAGGAGAAAGAGCAGTGCCGCGCCGATACCGACCGCCGAGCCTGCGCCGACACTTCTGCGCGGCGGCGGGGGCGACTCTGTCGGCGCGTGCCGTTCGCCATTTTCGTCAATAATGTAGTAGGGAGCGTATTCCTCCCCGTCTCTGTTGCGGTCTTGGTTTTCCGCCAAATCGATCAGTCCTTCATGAAGTAATAGACACCGACACCGACCAAAATGAGCACGAGAATGATCAGCGGCACGCTCGGCGGCAGCTTTGCGCTCGGCCATGGCCTCGATGCGCGCCTGCACTTCCGCCTCCGAGAGCGCCTGCGAGCGCCCCGGCAATGGTACGGCGGGCAATTCCGGCAATGCTTCCGGCGTGTATTCCTCGCCGAGTTCCGCCATGGCGGCCGCTTTTTCCTTTTGGCGTTGCAACGCTTCCAGGCGCGCGAGCGAGATGTCTTTCACATCGGCGTGCAACTGTTCCACCTTGCGCCGCATGACTTCCTTGCGTACCGCCTGAGTGAACAGATCCAATGCATGGATGCCGGTGTGCAATGCATCCGTGGCTTCGCGTTGGTGTTCCGTGAATTGCCGGTACGCCCAGACGATATCCCGATGATGCCGCAGAATTTTCGCCGGATCCTCGCTGTCCAGGCTGACGTTCACGGCGATATCTTTTTCTTTCGCGAGCAGTCCCGACAGCTGAAAACCGGCGCGGTTGATGTGCAGGTAGACTTGATTCACCCGGTGCGCCAGCGATTTCAATTCTTCCTCGTAGAGCAGGCGGGTATTGGCGGGAAGGCCTTCTTCCATGAGCCGGTCGATGACTCCCGTCAGGCTGACGATGCCGCTCAAAAAGTTTTCCGTATTGTGCAGCAGGCTGCTGAACGAACCGACGAGGTAGCGCCCGTTGTGCCGGCGCAGATGCCGATACCGCCAGACCAGCGGCAGCCGGCGCAATTCGCCGTCCGCCAGGGCGAGGTATACCGCCCGAGCCCGTGTCAGCGGGCGCATTTTCCCGTGCTTCTTCGCGGGCAAGTCGCGGCGGATCTTGCGCCCGATCGGCGGAAACCCCGCCGCCGTCCGCAGCTGCACCGTATGCACATCTGCTACGATCGTCTGCAGTTCGCCGCGCAGTCGTCGCAATTCTTCTTCGCTTTCCGCCGCCTGTCGCCGGAAGCGTTCCGTAAACGTTTCCTGTCGGGTCGGCTCCGTCCCGAACAGATTGATCATTCCGCTATGGTTTTGTTTCGTATCCGTCGTCATAGGTCACCTCACCAATGATAGGGCTCATTGCGCCGGATTTTTTCCGCCCGATACAGCTGTTCCGTCAATAGATAGCGCACCATTTGATGCGTGTATGTCCAAGGGCCGAGCGACAACCGCCGCTGCGCCCGCCGGCGCAAGTTCTCGCCCACGCCGAACGCCCCGCCGATGACGAAGGTCACCGTCGAGTGTCCCGCCAAGGCCAAGTCCGCCAGTTCGGCCGCAAATTCCTCCGAAGTGCAGGTATCGCCGTGCAGGTCGAGCAGGATCACATAGTCCTGCGGACGGAGTTGGCGCAGCAACGCCTCTCCCTCCGCTGCGAGCTGCGCACTGCGAGTCGCCGCGGAAGGACGCGCCGCGCTTTTTTCCTCCGGCACTTCGGTACACTCGATGCCGCCGTACGGCCGCAAACGTTTCGTATATTCGGCGATCGCGTCCCGCAAAAAGGGCTTCCCGATTTTGCCGACGGCTACGATGCGGTACCGCATTATTTCGCCTCGGCGAGGCGTACCGTCACCGTGTCTTCCCGGCCGTCGTAGCGGTAGGTCAGCCGCACTTCGTCGCCGACCGCATGCGCGTCAATGCGGGCGCGCAACTCGGCCAGTGTCGTCACCGCGGCACCGTCCACGGCGGTGATGAAGCATTGCGGGCCGATGTCCGTCCCCGCAAGCGGCCCTTGCGGATCCACTCGCATGACGAGGATACCGTTCTCCCGCGCGCCCCATTCGTAGCCGTAACGGGCGGCGATCGTCCGGTCAACCGCCCACAGGCCGAGGTAGGCTCGGCGGACTTTGCCGTGCTCAATCAATTCTTTCAAAATAGGGCGGGCGCTGTTGATCGGAATGGCAAAACCCAGCCCTTCGACGCCCGTATTGGCGATCTTGATACTGTTGATCCCGACGACTCTTCCCTCGGCATTCACGAGTGCGCCGCCGCTGTTCCCCTGATTGATCGCCGCGTCCGTCTGGATCATCGGGAACCGCTGCTCCAAGGGGTTGACGATCCGGTTCACGGCGGAAATCACGCCGACCGTCACCGTGCCGCGCAGCTCCAAGCCGAGCGGGTTGCCGATGGCAATCGCCGGCTCACCGACGACCAGCGAGTCCGAGTCGCCGAATTCCGCGACCGGCAGATCCTGTGCCTCCACTTTCACCACGGCCAAATCCGTCGCGGCATCCCCGCCGACCACTTTCCCGGCGACCGTCTCGCCGCTGGCCAGCAGTACATTCACTTCCGTGCTCTCGCCGACGACATGGTAATTCGTCGCGATGTAGCCTTTTTGATCAAAGATAACGCCGCTGCCGACACTTTCACCGACCAGTACCCGGCGGTTGAAAATATCCCGGTCATATACGCGTGTCGTGATACCGACCACCGCCGGCCCGACCTGTTTCACCGCCTGGACGATGGACGTATTGCGGACATTGGCGAGGACATGATCGTCTTTCGGCTCATCCAATGCGCGAATCTGCGTATTTTCCGGCGAACCGTTCCAGTATTCCCGCCCGATAAAGAAGCCGAGCAGGCCGACGATAATCAACAGCAGCGCGCCGATGATGATAATGTATTTTCTATTTTTCATTCCCTTACTCCTCTTCTGTTTCCGCGATGTGTACGGAGCCGAGGATCTCCGCATGCTGCGGCAAGATGCCCGCCGTCATGCCCTCGCGGTCGATAATCCGGCGCACGGCCTCCTCGACCAACGCCACCGTATTGTTCGTCTGACTGCGGTGCGCCAAAATGACCTGCAGGGGTTTGCCGCGAAACAGGCGTGTCAGCAGGCGGGCGCTTTCTTCATTTTCCAAATGCCCTCGCGTGCCGAGGATACGCGCTTTCAGGTGCGGCGCATACGGCCCGCGGCGCAGCATATCCGCATTGTGATTGGCCTCCAAGACGAGCAGATCCGCTTCCTGCAGCGCCTGCTCCACCGTCGCGGTCACGTAGCCGAGATCGGTGCAGACCGCGCCTTTGCAACGAGCGGTCATGAACACGAAACCGCCGGGATCGGCCGCATCGTGGCTGGTCGCAAATCGCTCCGCCCGCAACGGGCCGAACTCCTGCGGGCCCGTCCATTCCGCAAAACGCCGGGCATAGGTCACCGCCGTCTCGCCCAAGGCGCGCCAGGTGGCGCGGGTCGTGTAGACGGGCAGGTCGTAGCACTTCAGCAGCTGCGCCAAGCCGGTCGTGTGATCGCTGTGTTCATGGGTCAGCAAGATCCCCGCCAACGCCGCCGGGTTCACGCCGTGCCGCTGCAGTGCCTGCGTGATCCGCCGCGCGCTGATGCCGGCATCGACGAGCAACGCCGTGCCGCCCGCGCGTACCAGCGTGGCGTTTCCTTTGCTGGAGGACGCCAGCGTAATCATTTCCAAACCGGTTGTCGGCGGGGTCACGGCCGGCGCGGCAAAAGCCGCCGCATCCGCGGGTCGCTGCGCAGCCAACGGCAACATGTCTCCCTGCCGGGTGCGCGCCACGTCCGCAACCAAAGCAGCTAAATCCAAATCATTCCCTCCCATATAGAATTTATTATAGCATATTTTCGTCTGTGCTTCGGTGCGGCGGCCGCCCTTGCGTGCCCCTTGCGGACAGCAAAAAACGGGCGAATGATCGCCCGTTTCGTTTACCTTCAGCGTGCCGCTCTCGCCCGTTCGACAAATGCCGCAATCCGCCGCAGCGCTTCTTTCAGATCGTCCATGCCCGTTGCGTAGGAGCAGCGGATATGGCCGCGCCCCTGCTCACCGAAAGCGGAGCCCGGCACGACCGCCACGTGTTCTTCCGTCAGCAGACGTTCCGCAAAGGTTTCGTCGTCCAGACCCGTCGAGGTGATATCGGGGAAAATATAGAACGCGCCTTTCGGCTCGAACACCGCCAGCCCCATGTCCTGAAATGCCCGATAAATGACTTGCCGCCGCGCATCGTATTCCGCTTTCATCGCGGCGACGTCCGCATCGCATTCCCGCAATGCCGCCAGTGCGCCGTACTGTCCCGTCACGTTGGCGCACAGGATCGCATACTGATGCACCTTGAACATGATCTGCGTCAGTTCTTTCGGCGCGCAGGTGTAGCCGATCCGCAAGCCCGTCATCGCGTGCGCTTTGGAGAAACCGTTCAGGACGATCGTCCTCTCGCGCATGCCCGGCAGCGAAGCGAAACAGGTATGCTCCCCGCTGTAGGTGAGTTCGCAATAGATTTCATCGGAGATGACGATCAGGTCATGCTTGGCCGCAAATTCCGCAATCTCCAGCAAGTCTTCCCGCGTCATGACCGCGCCGGTCGGGTTATTCGGGAAGCCGATCAGGAGCGCTTTCGTCTTCGCGGTGACTTTTTCTTCCAGCGCCGCCGCCGTCAGGCGGAAATCGTCCCGCGCATAGGTCGGAACCGCCACGGGTACGCCGCCCGCCATCTGCACTTCCGCCGGGTACGCCACATAGGCGGGATCCGGGATCAGCACTTCATCGCCGGGGCACAGGATCGTCCGCAAGACCATGTCGATCGCTTCGGATACGCCGCAAGTCACGATGATCTCCGTCTGCGGATCGTATTCCACGCCGTAACTCGCCGCGAACAGCGCGGCAATTTCCTGCCGCAGTTCCGGCAGACCGGCATTGCCCGTGTACGAGGTATTCCCCGCTTCCAAGCTTGCCACGCAGGCGCGAATGACCGCCGGCGGTGCGGAAAAATCCGGCTCGCCGACACCGAGGGATATCACATTTTCCATCGTGCTCGCCAGATCAAAAAACTTTCGAATGCCCGAGGGCTTGACCGCTACAATTTGCGGTGCCGCTTTTTCTTGCCATTGCATACCGAAGACCTCCTTCACTTATCTCTGCCGCTCTTGCTGTCATCATAACAAATCATACCCCGCCCTGCAACATAACAAACGCCGTTGCGGGCATGTATGATGTATACCCGCGCTTATGTCCGCTGCCGGAAGGTAATGCAGGTCGCCTCCCGCGGACAGAGCAGACGGAACGGGAACCAATGCCCCGTGCCGCGCGTCACGTAGCCGAAAGAATCGTTTTCCCGAAACAGGCCGCGATTGAATTCGTAAAACGGGCGGAAATGCTGCCCGAAAAGGCCGAACTGCATCCCGTGCGTGTGTCCTGCCAGCGTCAGCGGTACGTGCCGATCAAAGCCTTCCCGCAAGCCCTGCGGGTGATGTGTCATCAGCACGGTAAACGCGCCTTCCGGCACCGCCGCCAACGCCGTTTCGACAAGCTCCTTCTGCCGCGCCGCATCATGTCCCGGAGAATCGCCGGCAAACGGATAGTCCGTCCCGGCGATGTAGATACTCTCACCGTTGCGGTCGAGCCGTACCGCGGTGTCATCGAGAATCTGCACGGGTGTGGTCAGCAGCATCTCCGCAATGCGCCGCCGGCTACGGATGTATTCATGATTGCCCCAGACAAAATAGGCGCCGTCAGCAAATTTCGGCAGTTCCGCATTCAGCACGGTCTGCAATTCCGGCAGGGCGTCCAGATCGTCGATGAGGTCGCCGCCGAGCAGGACGGCCGTCGCGCCCTCGCTGCGTACCCGCTGCAACTCGTGCTGCAATTGCGCGCTGCTGTAGTACGGGCCGATGTGACTGTCCGCCAGGAACGCGATCATCGCGCCGTCCCAGGCCGCAGGCAAGGTATCGTAAGTCAGTGTCACCTGCTCATACCGGATTTGCTGACTGCCGTACATGCCCGCTATGCCCGCCAAAAACGCCGCGAGGTAGACGAATCTCGCCGGCCACCGCAGCGCGCCCTTCGGCAAGAACCAACCGAGCACGCGCAGCAGGAGCAGCACCGGGAACATCAGCAGCATGGCCATCAGCCAGGCGCAGGCCGCATAGGCGAGCACCTCCCAAACCATGCCGGCCAATTGCGTGCGATAGAGTTGTCCGTAGTAGTAATAATATGTCCCCGCGAGCAGCGAAACGGATGTCAGTCGCGCAATGTGCGGGTACGACACCGTGCCGAGCAGCGTGGAATAGCTGTAGGCATTGACCAGCGGCACACCGAATACTACCGCCGCAATGATCAGCAAAAACATCGTCATTCTATGTATTCCTTTCGCAACAATGCCGCCGCCAAACGGGCATGCGGCCCCGCCAACGGCAACTTTAATAGTTCGTCGGCGGTAAACATACCGACTTCTTCCTTCTCCGGCGGCCGCAACGCCGTCGCGTAACAGGCTCGCATTTCCCAAATCCGATGGGAAAACACATGGCGCCGCTCCCAACACGCTTCGCCGAGTTCGGGCGCCCACTTCGCCGTGAGGTCGGCGCGAGCCGCCGCGGCCGTCTCGCCTTCACCGGAGGGAAATTCCCACATACTCGCCAAGAGCCCCCGCGCCGGTCGCTTACGCAAGAGGTACGTCCCGTCCCGTTCCCAAACGGCAACCGCCACATACCGCAGCTGCTGCTTCGTCCGGACGATCCGGACGGGCAATTCCCGCGTGCGCCCCGCCTTGTACGCCACGCAATCCGCGCGCAGCGGGCAGGCTTCACAGCGCGGCACTTTCGGAATGCAGACCGTCGCGCCGAGATCCATCAGCGCTTCATTGAACGCACCCGGCTCGTCCTGCGGCATGATCTTTGCCACCAAGGCCGTGACTTCCCGGCGGGCTTTGGCTTTCATTATATCGTCAGCCCGACCGTACAAACGTGAAATGACCCGCAGGACATTCCCGTCCACTGCCGGCACGGGCTGATTGAAGGCCAGCGACAGGATCGCTCCGGCCATGTACGGCCCGACTCCCGGCAAGGCGCGCAACGCCGTTTCGTCCGCGGGGATCTCGCCGTCATAGTCCGCCGCCACTTCCCGCATCGCCCGCTGCAGATTGCGCGCCCGGCTGTAGTAGCCGAGGCCTTGCCAAGCGTGCAGGACTTCGCTCTCGTCCGCGGCGGCCACCGCCTGCGGTGTCGGAAATTTTTCCAGCCAGTTCGTATAGTACGCCCGCGCCGCTTCCACCTTCGTCTGCTGCAGCATGACCTCCGAAACCCAGGTGCGATACGGAGTCCGTTCCTCCCGCCACGGGAGTTCCCGTGCGTGCGCCCGATACCAGCGCAGCAGGCGTTGCGGCCAATCCCGTCCCGGCTCGTTCATGCGTCCTCCCAAGTCGTCGCCAGCACCGTCTCGCCGTCCGCCGCAAACAGGATCCGCCCGCGCACATAGTTTCCCGCCAGGACTTGCGGCAGCCAGACGGCATCCGCCGCCCACATCTCTGTATACGGCAATTCCGTCTGCGGAAACCAGCGCGGCTCCATTTCTTCCGTTCGCACCGGCTCGCCCGCATAGCGTTCTAAAACAAAGACCGCGGCCGGATGGTTCAGTTCCGGCGCGGCCGTAAAATCAAATTGTAAATCGGCAATGCGTACCAAGTCTTCCGCCAGAGCGGTCAAGCCCGCTTCTTCCGCCAGTTCCCGCAACGCGCCCGCCGTCACGGTCTCACCGGGTCGCAATTTCCCGCCGAAGCCGTTCCATTTGCCGCGACCGAAACCGCGCAATTTCCTGCCCAGCAGGATCTCCCCGCCCCGGCGCACGAAAACGAGTGTCGTCGCTTCCATCAGAAGCGCCCCCGTTGCATTTCGTGAATATACGCCGAAACGTTCTCGTCTTCCGCAATGCCGCGCAGCAACGTGCGTTCCGAGTTTTCCATATGCCGCACGGCGATTTTCCGCGCCAAATCCGCGTCATGCTCCGCGATCGCTTCGACCAGGTCGCGGTGCTCCTGATAGGTTTCCTGCAGGCGTCCCGGATAATGCAGCGAAACGGAGCGAAAACGCGTCAGCATTTCGCGCAAATTGTTGATGATATCAATCAGCCGCGTGTTACGGCTCGCCTCGTATAAGACGGCATGAAAGCGGATATCGATTTCCACGACCTGCTCGAGGTCTCCCGTCTCGATATGCTCGCCGATCTCCACCAGACAACGTTCCAGTTCTTCCAGTTCGTCGTCCGTGATACGTTCCGCCGCCAAACCCGCCGCCAATTCTTCCAAAGCGGTGCGGATCTCAAACACCTGGGCGATGTCTTTCAGCGAAATGTCCGCCACATAGGTCCCGCGGCGCGGAATCATGACGAGAAAACCTTCCGCTTCCAGTTCGCGTACCGCTTCGCGGATCGGCGTGCGGGACACGCCCAGCTCATCCGCCAGCTGCAATTCCATCAGCCGCTCGCCCGGGCGCAACGTGCCGTCTTTGATCGCCACGCGCAAGGCATCCGCGACCAGGTCGCGCAGCGGCCGATACTCGTCCAAGCGAATCGGCTGCAACCGTGTATGTTTTCGTTTTTTCACTGTGTACCACCCCCGGTTTTTGTAATCCATACCTGCCACTGCGGCCGAAGCCGGTGCAATTCGTCGGCTATGCGCCCCGCCTCCCGCGGGGATGCCGCGATGCCGAAGAACGCCGAACCCGTGCCGCTCATCAGCGCGGGCACATGCAAATCCGCCAGGACTTCCCGTACCTCGGCAAGTTCCGGAAACAGCGGGAACATGACCGGCTCGAACACGTTCGCCATGCGCCGCCAGACCATCTCCGGCCGGCCGGCATGCAGGGCATTCACCACGCCCGTCACATCCACCCAAGCGACGTGCTCCGCGGCATCGTATGCCCGATACGCTGCGCCCGTCGCTATCGTCTGCGGCGGGCGCACGATGACCAACCAAGTCTCCGGCAGCAACGGCAACGGCTCCAATTCGTCGCCGCGCCCGCGACCGCGCGCCGCCCCTCCGACGAGGCAAAACGGCACGTCGCTCCCCAAGCGGCCGGCAAGCCAGTGCATTTCCGCCGCAGTCAGTTGCAAATCCCAAAAGCGATTCAAGCCGCGCAACACCGCCGCCGCATCCGCCGAGCCGCCGCCCAGTCCCGCGCCGGCGGGCACCCGCTTCAGGAGCTGCACCCGCACGCCGCGCGTGATCCCCGTATAGCGGCGCACCAGCTGCAACGCATCGTAGGCGAGATTGCCCGCGCCGACCGGCAGCGAAATATCGTTGCAGGAAAACACCGTTTCCTCACACGCGTCGATATACACGGAATCGGCAAGCTTTATGGCGTGAAGAACCGTATCCACTTCATGAAAATCATCAAAACGAACACCTTTAACGGCCAAGGCCAAATTTATTTTTGCAGGCGCCAATTCTTCCATCATGCTAACACCCTACCTGTCGCAATTTCTCGGAAAATAGTATAATATGAACTTAGAACGTCACCGAGATACGAAATCTATCGTATTCAGTATACTCGATTTTAGCCTTTCTAACAAACGGGAGGTCGGCATGAATCCGCATATGCGAACCTATTTTATGACAACCATCGGTTGTATTATTTACGCAATCAGTTTGAATATGTTTTACATTCCGCACAGCCTGCTCTCCGGCGGGATCAACGGGATTGCCATTATTATCTACTACCTGACCGGGATCTCGTTCGGGATCGCCAACTTCGTCATCAACCTGCCTTTGCTGGTGCTCTCGCTGATCTATCTCGGCAGGCGTTTTACCGTCATCAGCCTTTTCGGCACCGTCATGATGTCCGTGGCCGTGGACGCGCTCGCGCCGCTTGCCACCGTGACGCATATTCATAGCCCGGTTCTCTCCGCCGTTTTCGGCGGGATTTTCCTCGGGGTCGGCTCGGGACTCATGTACCGCTACGAAGGGAACTCCGGCGGGCTCGATATCGTCGCGGCAATCGTCAAGAAGCATTTCTCGCTGGAAATGGGCAGCAGCATCTTCGCACTGAACGCGGGCATCATGGCTATCGGCGCGTATATTTTCAACCTAGAGCTTGCCGTCCTTACGCTCGCGGGGATGTATACCCAATCCGTTATGACGAACAAGGTCGTCGTCGGTTTGAATCAGCGCAAAACGGCATATATCGTCTCCACCAAGGCGGACGAAATCGCCGATGCCGTCATTCGTGAAGTCGGCCGCGGGGTGACGGTGCTGTACGGCCAGGGTGCTTTCACAAAAGAAATGCGAAAAGTCGTCTTCGTCGTCATCAACCTGACACAGATTGCCAAGGTGAAATCGATCCTCGAAGCGATCGATCCGCAGGCCTTTATGTTCATTACACCGACTGCGGATGTCATGGGGCGCGGTTTCACCGCACCGAAGGCTTCCGACGTGCCGCAACACTCGCACTACTATCGCGATGAATTCGGCCGCCTGCGGCGCAAGGAGGAATACCACCCCGCCGAGGCCAAACCCGTTACTACGCCGCCGCACACAGACAAATAATTCCGCCGACCGTTTTCCGACGGTCGGCTTTTTTACGTGCGCGCCGTATACGCCGAGCACACGGCCGCGCCGCCCAAAAATCCGCGCAGCAAAAAAAACCGCCGTTCTCACGTAACGGCGGTTTTTATTTTTCTATGCGGCGATCAATCAGCCGGCGCAGGTTTTCTTCTTCCTGCGGCAGTTCCTGCTTCCAGCCGAGTGCGGTCACGGTAATGTAGCCGCGATGGCCGTAATAGACATCGTCTTTTCTGTCCGAGTCGGGCAATGCGCTGCCGGCGACTCGATAATACACGCGCCCCATTTCATCCGTCGCTTCGTCAACGGCGTTCGTGTATTGCTGCAAACCCTGCGGACAGACCCGGACGTGCTCCCAATCAATGGCGGGGATATTCGGTATGTTCAGGTTCAGAAGGCCGCGATAGCCCTGCCCCATGTACATCGTTTCGACAAAGTGCTTGATAAACGGAATCGCCCGCTCGAGAAATTCTTCCGCAAAATTCGTTCCCGACACCGCCAACGAGGGAATCCCCGCGAACAGTCCTTCGCGCGCGGCGCCGACCGTACCGCTGTAGACGACGTCGCTGCCGAGGTTAAAGCCGTTATTCATTCCCGAGACGATGAGATCCGGCAAATCGTCCCGCAGCAGATAGCCCAACGAAAATTTGCTGCAATCCGCCGGCGAGCCGGTAAAGGAGTATAATTGCAAATTCGGCTGGCCGGAGTGGATTTCCCGCAAGTACAGACGCTGCCGCAACGACAGCGATGAGGAAGATGAGCTGCGCTCGCGATCCGGCGCGACCACAGTCACCCGTCCCAGCGCGGTCAGTTCACGCGCCAACCAGCGCAACCCGCGCGCTTCGATGCCGTCGTCATTCGTCATGAAAATATGCATCAGTTCGGACCTTTTCCTTTCAAATGCAGAGGAACTTCGTCAAAGGAGATGCTGCGCGTATGGCGGGTATGGCTCCAGACCTTTTTGTGTCGATCCCGAAAACCGAGGAAGGTGATCGGTACCCAGGAGTAAATAAATACCGGGTACAGCGGCACATACTTCCACACTTTTCCGGGTACTTTGATCTTCCAAAGCACGATGATCGGTAAGACAAATTGCAGAATCGCAATGGCCGACCAGAATTCCATCGGCATCACGCGGTCGTTGTACAGAATATTCGTGTAGCAGGGAAGATAAATATTCACATAGGTCATGATCAGGTAAAAGGTCGACAGCATCATGAAATGCGGCTGCGAGAGCTGCATGATGCCGTCCAGCATGCGAATATTCATTGTTTTCAGCCCCTTGACAAAGAGCTTCGGAATATACCGACCGGCACAGTCAAAATGCCCCTGCGCCCAGCGTTTGCGTTGGTACCAGGATTGCATAAAGCCGAGCGGCTTTTCATCGTAGACGACGGCTTCATGCGCCCAAGTCGTCCGGACATTGCCCTCGTACAGCACTTTCATGGAGAATTCCATATCTTCCGTCAGGCAGTTGCAGCCCCAGCCGTACTTGCGAATAACGGAAGTGGCGATACACATTCCCGTGCCGCCGAGCGCCGTGGACAGGCCGATATTGTACTTGCCGAGATGCCAAAGATGATTGACGATCCAAAACATCATCGCAAAGGTAGCCGAAACCCATGTATCGCCCGGATTTTTCGCACTGAGATAGCCTTGGATGACGGTCTCGCCCTTGACCAGACGGCTGTTCATTTCCACGAGGAAGTTCAGCGCGACGAGATTATCCGCATCGAATACACAGAACGCATCGTATTCTTTGTCGCCGTCCAACACCTTTTGGAAAAGCCAGTCCATCGCATAGCCCTTGCCGATCAGCTCATCATTGAAACGCTCATACACGATCGCGCCGTGCTCGCGAGCGATGGCGGCCGTCGCATCGGTGCAGTTATCCGCCACGACAAAGACATCGTACATCTCGCGCGGATATTCCAGCATGAACAGGTTCTCCACCAACGCGCCGATGACCTGTTCCTCATTATGCGCGGCGACAATCAGGGCAAAACGATTGCGCGGTATCAGCACTTTCGCTTCGCGCTTGCGACGCATCCCGGATATGGCCAGCAACAAATAGTAAAACGTGTAAAAGGCCACCACAATCTGTATGGGTATCATAATGATATCCAAGTAGTAGGTCATGATTCTCCTTCTTCCTCTTTCAGCGGCTCGCCGCCAGGTGATTCCAGCACGTATTTAAGATGCCGAACAGGAAATACATAAAGAACAGCACAAATGCCCACGATGCCGGCGTATCCCAAACCAGGACGGCACCGATTACCAATGTCGCCGCAACGGCTTTTTTTTGCATGACATCCGCGCTCTTCCCCTTGAAATCGGGATAATGCACGCGGCTGATCATCGCCCAAGCCGCCAGGAACATGCACAACGCCACCAGCCACGCCGGCCGACCGGCTCCCACCAGCACATAGGTCGCCGCCAAGCAGCCCGTAGTCGGTATCGGCATCCCCATAAAGTAGCCGTGTACCACGTCCGTGCTGATATTGAAGCGCGCCAGCCGCAACGCGCCGCAAACCGCCAGCGCAACCGCCGCTAGCGCACCGATGCCGTACGGCAACGTATGCACTTCCAACGCATACAACAGAACGCCCGGCGCCACGCCGAACGAGACGACATCGCAAAGCGAGTCCAGCTCCTTACCGAATTCGTCCGCCACGCCGAAAAAGCGCGCCACCCGTCCGTCCAGTCCGTCCGCCACCGCCGCCGCCAAAATGGCCCAGGCGGCCCAAGTCCATTCGTGTTGCCACGTACACAGGATGGAGACGGTACCCATTGTAATATTCATGGCCGTACAAAAATCGGCCAGCCAACCTTTATTCATTTACTATTCTCCCGACTATCGTTTCACCGCCGACGACTTTGTCTCCCTTGGCGACCAGCACTTCCACATCCAGCGGTACGAAAAGTTCCGTACAGGAGCCGAATTTAATCATCCCGTACAGCTCGCCTTTTTCCAAGCGGTCGCCGAGACGCTTCCACGATACGATGCGGCGCGCCAACAGACCGGCAATCTGTGTCACCACCACAGACAGCCTGTCGTTCGTCAAGCCGATGGTATGCCGCTCATTTTCAAAACCGACCGATTTTTCAAAAGCCGGCCGGAAACCGCCGCAGGTATATTGGCGAAATTTGATATCGCCGGCGATCGGGCTGCGATTGACATGCACATCGAACACCGACAAAAATATCGTAATTTTGCGGCAGGGACCGTTCAAATATAATTCTTCGGTCGTTTCCTCCACGGCCATCACCGTTCCGTCCGCCGGGGAAACGATCAGCTGTTCGTCGGCGGGGATATTCCGTTCCGGAGAGCGGAAGAAAAATGTAAAAAAAGCCGTCAGAACAGCCGGAACAACGGCCGCCCGCCAATCCCATATATAGCCGAGGACAAGCGTCAGCAATGCCGCCACGGCGATAAAGGGGTATCCTTCTTTAACTATCCGCACCCGTTCCATCCTCCTTCGGCCGCTTTGCTTCGCGACGTACCGCCCACATAAAGCGCGGCAGCACCGCCATCCGCCCCGCGCGCGAGGGCTGCAAGGCCAGGCGATACAGCCATTCCAGCCGATTGCGTTGCATCCAGAGCGGTGCTCGGGACAGATTTCCCGCCAGCACATCATAGGAACCGCCGACACCGATCCCGATTACCCCGGGCAACTCCGGCAGGTGTTCCGCCAGCCAGTATTCCTGTTTCGGCACACCCAGACCGACAAAGAGCAGGCGCGCGCCGCTCCGGCGAATATCCGCCAGAATTTCCGCCGTTTCGGACAGCGCAAAAAAGCCGTCCCGCACCCCGACCAACGGCAATTCACCGTAGGCGGCGGTCAAGCGTTTCGCCGCTTGAGCAGCTACCCCCGGCGCACCGCCGAGAAAATACATCGGAGTGCCGTTCGCAACGGCTTCTGCTACCAAGGCCGTCATATAATCGATTCCCGCCACACGTTCCGGAAAACGGCAACCCAGCTGCTCTCCGGCCCAGACGATACCGGCGCCGTCCGCCAACACAAGATCCGCCGCCGCCAAGACCGCGCCGAAGCGGTGATCCGCCCGCGCCCGCATGACGATCTCCGCATTGGCCGTCACGACCTGACGGCTGCCGGTTTCGGCGAGCCATGCATTTGCCCGCCGTACCGCCTGAGTCAAAGTCAGCGCATCAATACCGATCCCGAGAACATAATTCCGAGGCGGCTGCGGCAATCCCGCCGTCATATGCGACCTCAATTCATACTGTAGTTCGGCGCTTCTTTAGTGATGCTGACATCATGCGGATGGCTTTCGATCAAGCCTGCATTCGTAATACGCACGAACTTGGTTTCCGTTCTCATCGCTTCCAGATTCGGCACGCCGCAGTAGCCCATGCTGGCTCGCAAACCGCCGATCATCTGGTACACGGTCGCCGCGACCGGACCCTTGTACGGCACGCGGCCTTCGATACCTTCCGGAACGAGCTTGTCGAGTTTTTCCTCGCCGTCCTGGAAATACCGGTCTTTCGAGCCGGCTTTCATGGCACCGAGCGAACCCATCCCACGGTACACTTTGTAGCTGCGACCCTGATAAATAACCGTTTCACCCGGGCTTTCTTCCGTCCCCGCCAGCAGGTTGCCGAGCATGACTACACTCGCCCCCGCCGCCAGCGCCTTCGCCATATCGCCGGAGTACTTGATGCCGCCGTCCGCGATAACGGGAATGCCGTGCCGCTGTGCCGCTTGCGCGCAATCATACACCGCAGTGATCTGCGGCACGCCGATACCGGCAATCACGCGCGTCGTGCAGATCGAGCCCGGACCGATACCGACCTTGATCGCATCCGCACCGGCTTCGATCAATGCTTCCGTTGCGGCGGCAGTCGCCACGTTCCCGGCAATGATATTCGCCTGCGGGAAGGCCGCCCGTAATTTTTTCACCGAATTGATGACACCCTGCGAATGCCCGTGCGCCGTATCGACCACCAGCACATCCGCATTGACGGCAAGCAGTGCTTCCGCCCGTTCCATCATATCCGCGCCGACACCGAGCGCCGCCGCGGCAACCAGGCGACCGTTCGAGTCCTTTGCCGAATTCGGATATTTCTTCGTCTTTTCAATATCTTTGATCGTAATCAAGCCGCGCAGACGGAAATCGGCATCGACCAGCGGCAGCTTTTCAATGCGATGTTGCCAAAGCAACTCTTTCGCCGCTTCCAGCGAAGTGCCTTCCGGAGCCGTGACCAAGCCTTCGCTCGTCATGACCCCGCCGATGCGCTTGCTCATATCCGTTTCAAAACGCATATCGCGGTTGGTAATGATCCCGACCAGTTTCCCGTCGACCGTGACCGGTACGCCGGAAATGCGATACCGCGCCATCAGTTCTTCGGCTTCGCCGAGCAGATTGTCCGGACCGAGGGCGATCGGGTTCACGATGATACCGTGTTCCGAACGCTTGATCTTGTCCACCTCCGCTACCTGCGCTTCGATACTCATGTTCTTATGGATGACGCCGATACCGCCTTCGCGCGCCATGGCAATGGCCATTTCCGACTCGGTGACCGTGTCCATCCCCGCGCTCATGATCGGAATGTTCAAGTGAATATCTTTCGTCAGCCAGGTATCCACTTGCACGTCACGCGGCAACACGGCCGACGCGGCGGGAATCAGAAGCACATCGTCAAAAGTCAGGCCTTCCTTGACAAATTTATCGTTCATAGTCCCTCCCAGTCAAAACTTCGGTTCACTCGTCACAGCGCAAGACGCCGCCGTGCGCCAAATCTTCTTTTTCTATTTCGTGCAGGACGATCGTAACGTCCTTATGCGGACAAGCCAAATGCGTCACCGTCGCTTCGGTGACCGCCCGTGCAAACGCACGTTTTTGCTCCGCCGTCCGCCCCTTAATTAAAGATACTTGAATTACCGGCATCCGTTCCACCCGCTTTCATTATCTGTTGTCCGTATTCAATATTCAATTTATTATAACATAAGACAAGGTCCGCTTGCGGAAAATCCTCGGCGCGGCCTTCCCTTGCGGCGAAAAACGCCGCGGCAACACGTTTGTCGCAATTATTCCGCCGGGTATTCCGTGCCGTAAATACGCCCGAACTCGCGGCAGGCGGCAAGCCCGTCGTCATCGGGCGAGCCTTGGCAGCGCAGGGGTGCCGCAAGAAATTGCGCGCCGGCTTCGTGCGCGTCCTTTGCCCATTTCTGCAGCCATTCGCCGTGCGACCAGCCGCAGGAGCCGAACAGGCCGAGCTCCTTGCCGCGTAATTGCGGCACCAGCTCGCGGTAGAACGGTTGCACCTCGTCCTCTTCCAATTCCTCTATACCCATCGCCGGGCAGCCCAGTAGGATCCGGTCGTACCCGCTGATATCCGTCGGCGTCGTGTCCGCATAGGTCACCAGCAACACATCCGCCCCCGCATCGCGGACTCCGAGAGCGATTTCTTCCGCCATGGTTTCCGTATTGCCGGTGTATGTCCAATATACTATCGCTACGCGCATGTCCTCTCCCTCCCCTATGAAAAAACGCCACGCAAGCGTGGCGCTTTATTTATGCTTCGGCAATCGCTTTGCCCAACTCTCGGCACGCTTCCAGCGCATCATCATCCGGATACCCGAAAGCTTTCAGCGGATCACCGGCCAGGTTCGCGCCCGTTTCCGCTACGCGGCCTGCCCATACATCCATCCATTCACCGTCATTCCAGGCATACGAGCCGAAAATGACCACCTGTTTTCCCGCGAGACTTTCGGAGAGTTCCGAGAAAAACGGCTCAAAATCATACTCCTCCAACTGTTCCGCTCCCATTGCCGGACAGCCCAAGGCGATATGGTCATAAGCTGCGATATCCGCCGCCGTAACGTCCGTGACAAAGGAAAGTTTCGTTTCCGCCCCGGCCGCTTTCGCGCCTTCTTCCACCGCCTGTGCCATTGCTTCCGTATTACCGGAGCCGCTCCAGTATACAATTGCTACTTCTGCCATGCCGTACCTCCTTCATTACGCATCTATATCGGTATGCTTATCATAAACAAGCCTTGCGTGCTTGTCAATATTTTCCTTTTCCCGCCGCAACGGCTTGCAGCATCGCATCCAACCAAGCCGCTGACTGCTCATCGCCTTGCAGGACGACCGCTCCGTCCGCCGCCACCAAGACGCGGTAGCTGCGCGGAAATGCCACGCCCTCCCGCACCCCGAGTTTCACCCAGGTCGCACTGTACATTTCCTTGCCGTACGGGGTCAAGCGAACATTGCCGGCAATTTGCGGCAAGATCTGCGAGTCCCAATACGCAACAGCCTCCTGCAAACGAGCCTGTGTCGCCCGTTTTTCTTCCGCCGATCCTCGTTTTTTCTCCGCCGATCCTCGTTTTTTCTCCGCCGTTCCCCGCTTATTCGCCAAGCGATCCTTCAACGAGGGACTTTGCGGCAAAACGGTCACGGCTTGCGGCTGCGGCGGCAAAATGCTCAGCTGTGCATAGGAGAAATGTGCCCCGTTCTGGTGCCGCAGCAGGTAGTGCTTCCCGCCGCGCAAACCGAAATGCTGCCAATACCGTGCAGCGGTAATCTCAGCGGGTCCGACTGTCGCCAGCGGCATATCCGCCGTCAATCTCGTCGTATCTTTCGGCAAATCCATCACGCCCCAGCCGGTGAGCGGTGCCGGTACTGCCTGCACCAACATCGCGGTCAAGGCAAACGCCGCCGTCATCATCGGTATCCGCATGCCGTTCCCTCATTTCTTCTGCAACTTGGCCCAGGTATCCCGCAGCCCGACAATCCGATTCACGACCGGCTGCTCCGGCGTGCTGTCCCGATCGAGGACGAAATAGCCCTGCCGTTGGAATTGGAAACGCGAGCCGACAGGATATTCCCGCAGCGCCGGTTCGGCCACCGCCTGCAAGACGGTCAACGAATTCGGCTGTACTTTTTCGAGAAAATCCCGCCCGTCGTCCTCATCTTCCTGGCTGAACAGCGGTTCATACAGACGCGCTTCTAGGGGAACGGCTTCCGCCACCGGTACCCAGTGCAGCACGCCTTTGACCTTGCGTTGGCTGCCGGGCAGGCCGCTGCGTGTTTCCGGATCGTAGCTGCAACGCAATTCCGTAATTTCGCCGGCTTCATTTTTCACGACTTCATCGCAGCGAATGATGTAGGCGTTGCGCAGACGCACCTCGCGTCCCGGCGCCAGCCGGAAGAACTTCTTCACCGGTTCTTCCATAAAATCCGCCCGTTCGATGTATAATTCTCTGCCGAAAGGAACTTCGCGCGTACCCGCGTCCGGATCTTCCGGATTGTTTTCCAACGTCATCATTTCCCGCTTGTCTTCGGGATAATTCGTCAGGACGATTTTCAACGGCTCCAACACCGCCATCAGCCGCGGCGCTGTTTTCTTCAAGTCTTCGCGAATGCAGAACTCGAGCAGGCTCAGATCGACCACGCTGTCATTCTTCGCTACCCCGATGCGTTCGCAGAAATCGCGCAACGCCGCCGGCGTATAGCCGCGCCGCCGGATCCCGGAGATCGTCGGCATCCGCGGATCGTCCCAACCCGTGACGACGCCTTCTTCCACCAGCCGGCGCAATTTGCGTTTGCTGGTGATCATCGTCGTGACATTCAGCCGGGCGAACTCGATTTGGCGCGGCAATTCCGCATCCGGCCAACTCCGTAAAAACCACTCGTACAGCGGCCGATGTGCTTCAAATTCCAACGTACAGATCGAGTGGGTAATCCGCTCGATGGCATCGGATACGGGATGCGCAAAATCGTACATCGGATAGATG
Source organism: Veillonellaceae bacterium (assembly GCA_022771805.1). Classification (GTDB taxonomy): domain Bacteria; phylum Bacillota; class Negativicutes; order Veillonellales; family Negativicoccaceae; genus JALELM01. The sequence goes on from JALELM010000013.1 coordinate 24,277, forward strand.
CACCAGGCATCGCCCGTACGATGATGCGATGCGTGCAGAATCCGGTACATGACGGGATCACGCATGACGATATTCGGGGCCGCCATGTCGATCTTCGCCCGCAGTACCTTCTCGCCCTCCGCATACTTGCCTTCCCGCATTTCCGCAAACAAGCGCAAGTTTTCCTCAACGGAACGATTGCGATACGGGCTTTCCTTGCCCGGCGTATTAAAATCGCCGCGGTATTCCCGGATCTCTTCCGTCGTCAGATCGTCCACATACGCGCTGCCCTCGCGAATGAGCCGGCAGGCGTAGTCGTACATCTGCTCGAAATAATCCGAGGCGTACCGCTCCTCGCCTTCCCATTCGAAACCGAGCCAGCGCACGTCCTCTTCAATGGAACGAACGTATTCCTCTTCTTCTTTGGTCGGATTCGTATCGTCAAAACGTAAATTCGTCAGACCCCGATATTTCTCGCCCAAGCCGAAATTCAGGCAAATACTCTTGGCATGCCCGATATGCAGGTAACCGTTCGGTTCCGGCGGAAAACGCGTATGCACGCGCGCATCGGCATACACGCCCGCCGCGATGTCGTTATTGATTTCCGTCTCGATAAAGTTTGTGCTGGTAACTTCTTCCATAACCATCCTCCCGACAGTCCGGTTTTCTTGATATTCTTCTATACATTGTACCACACAAAGGCAACCGCCGCACCGCCCGCGCCGATGTTTGGCGGGACGGGAACGGGCGTGTATAATCGTAGTGACAGAATATGCAGGAAAGGATGATAGCGATGCGACTTGTCAGTTATTACTACCGGGACGAACTCGAGTGGGGAGTTTGGACCGAAAAGGAAAGTGTTTTGCGAGCGAGAGATCTGGAGGAGTATTTTTTCATTCCGTTGCCGGAATCCCTCACCGATCTCATTCTTGCCGGGCGCGAAGGGATGCTGCTGCTCGCCTCGGCATTGACCCGGGCGCAGGAGGAATCCGTTTCATTCACCGAATTGCAGCCGGCGGAAATCGAAATCGCGTTGCCGTTTCAGCCGCAACGTATCATTTGTGTCGGCCGCAACTATGCGGCGCATGTGGCGGAATTTCAGCGCCACCAGGGAGCAACGGCACCGCCGCCCGACGCGCCCGTATATTTCACGAAATCGACGACATCGCTTGCTCCGTCCGAGGCGACGCTGCACGTCGCCGACTTGACGGATTGCCTTGACTACGAGGGCGAACTCGCCGTGATCATCGGCAAAGACGGCAGCCGGATCCCCGCCGAACAGGCAGGCGAATATATTTTCGGCTACACCGCGCTCAATGATCTGACCGCCCGCGACATCCAAAAAGAGCGCGGCCAATGGTACCTGGGCAAGAGCCTGCCCGGCTGCTGCCCGCTGGGTCCGACGGTGCTTGTCGGCGCCCGGGAAGACGCCTTCACCGTACGCACCTATGTCAATGACGAATTGCGGCAGGAAGCGACGACGGCGGAACTCATTCATGCGATTCCCGCGCTGATCGCGGATCTTTCCCGTTACCAGGAATTGCGGGCGGGCGACATTATCTCGACGGGTACCCCCGCCGGTTGCGGCATCGCGTTCGAACCGCCGCGTTACTTGCAAGCCGGCGATACGGTGCACGTCTGCATTGACGAAATCGGCACGCTGACAACCCGGATCGGTTAGTGCGGCATGGAAAAATTTGCAAGCAAAAAGAGCGACATACGATGTCGCTCTTTTTTTATCAGCGAGCCAGCTCCTCCGTCCGCCGCAAGACCCGAACGAAAGCGGGCGGGATCTGTTCGGCGGTCAATTTCTCCGCCAACAAGCGCCCGAGCATCACGCCTTTATTGCCGTACATCCAGGCGAAATAGTAAAAGCGCATACCGACCGAATCACGGCCGGAAATATTCTGCAACTTGCGAGCCTGGAAGTTGCGCCGCGGATCCGGATCCCACTTGCTTTTCGCCTTGCGGACCATTTCGCCGTACACACGATCATCCCCCTGCAGTTCCATCACGATTTCATGCAGGCTGCCTAAGGCGCGACGCTCCCACAACGTTTCCACCACATCGAGCTCATAGCAAATTTCATCGGTAAAGAAAATGTCCGGATCGCGAGGAATTTTCCCGCTGACGTCCCAGTCATACAGGGCGACGGTGCCGAGATGGAAGCTGCGGAACAATTCGCAGAGGCGGAAAATCGAGCTTTCGCCGCGGGCATTGACCAGACAGATCCCGAGCATATTGAAATGCACGCCCAAGGTGTGGCCGAAACCCCGGAACGAGCCGTATTCCGTTTCCCCTTCGACGACAAGCACCGCGCGGGCAAACAGCGCCTCCTTCATTTCCGGGAAATGCATGATCAGATGCTTCTCCACCTCTGCCGGGAAGGTAAATTCCGAACCGCACGCGGCCTGTACTTTTCCTTCCGGTTCCCGGTACAGACGAATGATGCAGCGATAGTCGTCGATCAGGCAATCCGTCGAGTGCGTGGCGACGAAAAGCTGCCCCTCGATGCCGTCAATCCCCAACACTTCGCGGAAAATATCGCGCATCAGCTCGTTTTCATTCCGCAGCACCTGCTGATAAAAAGTCAGCAGCGTTCGCTGGATATAGGGCGTAAGGTGAATTTCCGGCTCATCTATGCAAAGCAGCAGCGGCAAATACTGTTTCCCGTCCGTTCCTTCGATAATGCTGCCCCGGTTCTCGCCGCACAATGTCAGCAACCCTTGCAGAAACTGAAAGCCCGCGATCACCACGGCTCGAAAAGTCTGCTCCGCATCTCTGCCCGGCCAAGCATCGCCCGCCAGGTAGTTCAGCCAGGTGTCCGCGCTGTCCGCCAAGGTCTCCGCGATATCCGGATTCGCTCCCGTCGCCTCCGCCAGCCGGCGCAAGTATGCCGCCGCATCGCTGCGGTGCGAGTGCAGGTACGTCTCCAGGCGGTCGTACAGATCATTCAGCTTCCGCCGCCCGTTGGCCTCTTCGCCGAAAAGTGACGGCACATGCCGCAAAAAGTACATATATTGCAACGCTTGCGCCGACAATACCTTACCGGTTTCCGTGTCCTCAATCCGCAGCATATCGTCACCGGCATGCTGGGTCACCTTGATGTGCAACACACCGTTCGTATCATCATACGGCACGCCGCGGATCAGCAGAACCTGCTTCGGCTCCAATTGAAGAGTCAGCCGAATGCATATCGGTTGTGCTTGATCCAAAAAATCGCTCGGTTGGAACACCTGCCGCTCATGCAGTACTTCCAGCAAGTCGAGAAAATTCGTCTTGCCGACATGGTGCGAACCGACCAAGTAATTCATCTGTCGGTCAAAAGAAATCTGTAGCGATGCAAACGTTCGGTAATTTTCCACTTCCATATTGAGGATATGCAAAAGCCGTCACCTCCGTTTTTCTACATTATACACAAAACTCTCACTGCGAAGCCGATTTGATTTTTGTTAAATAAGAACGGTTATCTGTTATCACGGTCGGTAATGATGTTATAATGCAGGTAACCGAATCAATCGGCAGAAAGGAAGATCTTTTATGCAAAACAACATTCGTGTCGGGATTGTCGGTTACGGCAACTTGGCTCGCGGCGCCGAACTGGCTTTGGCTCGGACGCCGGATATGGACTTGGTCGCGATTTTTTCGCGCCGGGACGGTGTCACCAGCGAGAGCGGTACCCCCGTGCACTCCGTCGCCGAGTTGCAGGATTTCCGCGACAAAATCGATATCCTCATCCTCTGCGGCGGCTCCGCCAACGACCTCATGACACAGGCGGCGGATTTCGGGCGCTATTTCCATGTCATCGACAGCTTCGACAACCACGCCGAAATCGAGGCGCATTTCCAGACCATGCAGCGGGTGGCAAGTCAGGCGAACAAAGTCGCCTTCATTTCCTACGGCTGGGATCCGGGGCTCTTTTCGCTGCTGCGACTCGTGAACACGGCCGCCCTGCCGCAGGGCAAGAATTATACGTTCTGGGGTCGCGGCATCAGCCAGGGACATTCCAATGCGCTGCGCCGTTTGCCGGGAGTTGCGGACGCCAAGCAATACACCGTGCCGAAAGAGCAGTATCTCGAGCAATTGCGTAACGGCTCCGCCGCCGACATCAGCGCGCAGGAATCCCATTTGCGGCAATGCTATGTCGTCCTGGAGGACGGCGCGGATCCGGCGCAGGTCAGCGAAAGCATCCGGAATCTCCCCGACTATTTCCAAGGCTACGAAGTGGAAATTCACTTCCTCAGCCAAGAAGAACTCGAGCGTGACCACAGCGGCATGCCGCACGGCGGCTTCGTCATCCGCAGCGGTGAAACCGCACCCGGTGAGCGCGCACTCATCGAGTATCGTCTGCAGCTGGACAGCAACCCCAACTTTACCGCCGGGGTCATCGTCGCTTATGCCCGGGCGGCCATGCGTATGGCTGCCGAAGGCAAGTCGGGCTGCTTTACGATTTTCGACGTGCCGCCGGCCTACCTGCTGCCGCAGACGCCGGAAGACATTCGACACTTACTCTGACACAAAAAGCTCTCCGCGATGCGGAGAGCTTTTTATTTGGCGTATTCGGCATTTAACGTTTCAGTTTTTCATACGTTCCGAAAACGATCGGCTCACCGTCATCCACCATCAGCCGCCCTTTCGCCCAAAGCTTTTTCAGCTTCCATTTCGAGCAGAGTACGGCGAGGTCCGCATCCGCGCCGACGCGGATTTCACCTTTTTGCGGCAATTTGAACAGGCGCGCCACGTTCGAAGTGACGACAGGCAGCACCGTTTCCAAATCGCAACCTTCATGCAGCACCGCATCACGGAGTTCCGTGAGCAGCGTTTTCTGGTCGGCAACACCGACCCCGATATTGTTTCCTTTTTCATCAAAGACCGGCATCGAGCCGTTGCCGTCCGAGCTCATCAGAATGTGATCCGCCGGTACGCCCTCGGCCAACAGTCGCGCAATGGCCTGCGAAGGTTTGATCGCCGCCTGCGAGCCGGTTTCCGGGCTGACACCGCTGGTAATATCGACATAGCCGCCTTCTTTGGCATAGGCGATCGCATCGTCCAACAAATGACCGATACGGTTAATATGTGTCGGCAGCATGTTCGTGTACGGAATTTCCGAATTGGCTATGATGCGGCGCAAGGGTTCCAAGCCGCGTTTCCCGTCGCCCACATGGAAGTCCACCACGCCCGCCTTATTGCTCAGCATCCCGCCGACCCGCGCCTGCGCCACGATATCGCGATACAGACTGTAGCGCGGCTGCGAGGAGCGATGATCGGAAATGGCGATTTCGCCGGCACCGAGCACTTTATGAATCAGCATGATGTCGTCACGGATGCAGCCGGTCAAGGTCGGCGTGGGCACCTGGTAGGCGCCGGAGTAAATATAGGTCGTGATCCCCTCTTCTTCCAGCGCGCAGGCTTTGGCAAGCAGGTTCGGCATCGAACGCGTCGTGCCGTCGGTACCGAGCAGACCGAAAACGGTCGTAACGCCCGATGTCGTAATCGAGGAAAGCTGAATCTCCGGTGTGCGCGTGGCAAAACCGCCTTCGCCGCCGCCGCCCGTAATGTGCACATGATTGTCCATCAGGCCGGGGATGACCTTGCGGCCTTCCAAGTCATACTCGGCGATCTCCACGCCCGCAATACGAACGTCCAACTTTTCACCGATCGCGGCGATGACGCCGTTGGCGATGAAGATATCCTGCACGCCCAGCGGTTTCGGTGCATAGATATCCGCATTACGAATTAAAGTAAACATAGTAAACCTCCTTGCGAAAACGAAACCGCCCCCCCGAAGGGCGGCGAATCAGAAGAAATTCAGCAGAAGTTCCATAGCCCAGATTGAAACCAGAGCATTGAACACGCAAATGAAGATAATGATCGGATAATGCTTGCCGGGTACTTCCGCCGTACCGAGGACACGGCCGACGTTTTGAACCGGGTTCCCCATCAGGTAACAGGCCGGGACAAGCACCGTCGCTTCGTACGGCGTGAGCGCGCCTGCCGTCAACAGCGCCGCCATGACGCCGATGGCGCCGCCCATACTCAGCAGCGAGGCCATGATAACGGTAATCGCGACCCCCGGCAAAAGCCAGATCGCCATGACCGGCCCCGCCACCGAACCGATCCAGTCCAGCAGACCGGTGATCTTCAGCGCATGAATAATGATAAACGCGAGGATAACGTTCGGCATCATGTTCCGCAGGCCGATTTGCAACCCGTTATAAGCGCCTTCCGTAAAGAGTTCGATGAAACCTTTCTGTTTCGTCATCATGCACCTCCCGTCGGCATTTTCGCGCCCTGATCCTGATCTTTACCCTCGACCGCCCGCAAGTAGAAGCGGACGATATTGCCGCCGATAAACTTGAAGACCAAGATCACCAGCAAGGGCAAACCGATGGGCACCAGCAGCACGGAAAAAACCGCCACGCCCGAGGAGAAATAGTTGGACAGCGGAGCCGAGCCGCTGATTTGATAGCCACAGAAAATCGAACGCTCACGATCCGTCAATTCCCCTTCTTCGTAGAGCACCTTCGTCATACCGGCCGCCGCATCCGTCGTCTGCAAGTTCGCGATCATCGCCAACCCGCAGATCCCGGGAATACCGAGCAGAGGCCGCAAGAGCGGGCTCAAGAAACGTTCCGCCACGCGCAGACCGCCATACCCTTCCACCACATGAATGATAGCAATCGCAAAAATCAGGGCCGGCAACAGTGTCAGCGCAAACATGAAACCGTCCCGCGCACCGGTCCCGCCGCTGCCGCGAAATGATGCCGTTTTCCCGGCCACGGTTTCCCAAGTCCCGAAGGAACCGTTCAGGACGGAAAAGTCAAAGACTTTCCACCACCCCGCCGCTTCGGCAAATACTCCCGAAAAGAAAATCAGCGCACCGAAGAAGGCGACATAACTTTTCCAGGTGACGGCCGGTTCTCTTTTTTCACTCATCGTATCCATATCGTCCCTCCTTTGTGTATATATGTCCATTGTAGCTAAACAGATGTGCAAAAGCAACAGAATTTTTTATATACCCTCTCTTTATACTATACATAACCGACTGTGCTATACTGAAGAAAAGGAGGTAGCAACGATGAGTCAAGGAACTGTAATGATTACGGGCGCAAGCTCCGGTATCGGCCGCGCAACCGCCCGCTTACTCGCCGAAAAAGGCTATGATTTGATCTTGGCCGCGCGCCGTGAGGATATCCTCACACAGGATGCGGCGGCGTGGGAAAAGGAATACGGCGTCACCGTCCGGGTATATCCGTTGGATGTAACCAAACGCGCCATGGTGGAGCGTGTTTGCGAGCAAATCGTCGCTTCGGGAGCACTCCCCGACGTCTTGATCAATAACGCGGGACTGGCGCGGGAGCTGGCGCCGTTTCACGAAAATGAGCTCGACGACATCGAAGAAATGCTGCACACCAATGTCCGCGGCCTGATGTATGTGACCCGCGCGCTCCTGCCCGCAATGATCGAACGCAACAGCGGTCATATCGTCAATCTCGGCTCCACGGCCGGACTTGCCGCGTACGCCGGCGGAACCGTGTACTGTGCGACGAAAGCGGCGGTAAAAATGCTCTCCGACGGCATTCGGATCGACACGATCGCCACCGACATCAAGGTAACGACCATCATGCCGGGGCTGGTGGAAACGCCTTTCAGCGAAGTTCGTTTCCGCGGCGACACCGAGCGTGCCGCAGCCGTCTACGCAGGCGTAGAAGCGCTCACGCCGGAAGATATCGCCGACACGATCGAGTTCGTCATCAGCCGTCCTCGCCGAATGCAGATCAGTGATGTCACCATCATGGCCAATCAGCAGGCGACCGGCTACCTGATTCATAAAGAGTAAGTAAAAAGACCTTCGCCTTTGCGAAGGTCTTTTTGTGCGCCGACAACACTATACATTATTCTGCCGTTTCCGCCAATTTCTTTGCCAGCAAAGGATATTCCCGCAAAATTACCTGATGCATCTGACCGAGCAGCGCCGTAATGAGCTCCGGATTGAAATCGTCATCGAACGCCGGCACGGAGCAGCCCAAAATCAGCTGGCCGTTTTCGTTGACCCAAAATTTCAGCATGGACAGACTCTCGTTCAAGCCGTTCAGCAGCGGCAGGATTCCCGCCGTCTGTGCCCTGCTCAAGTCCTGCCGCAAGTAAACGTTCAGCATCGTATATACCGTGTCGTTCAGCACGACAAAGAACGGCATCGTTTCGTCGCCGACCGCAAACGCCGACTGCATGATCCGATTTGTCGCGTCCGGCTCAAAATAGCGCACCTGACCGGGCAATGTCCCGACATGCGCTTGCAATTGTTCCCATTTTTTGGCGAGCCCCTGCAATTCCTTTGTCATAGCACTCTCCTTTTCACCGCTTCATTTGTTTTCAGTATAAAGGAGTGCGCGCAATTAGGCAAATAAAAACCCGCACCGAGGTGCGGGTTTTCGTGTCAATTCGTCATTTGGTAAATCGTTTTGGCGTTGGCCGTCGTCAATGCAATGACTTCTTCCACCGGCTTGTCGTGCAGGCGCGCCAATTCCTCGGCGACATAGTAGACCCGCGAGGGATCGTTGCGCCGGCCGCGGAAAGGCGGCGGTGTCAGGTAGGGGCTGTCCGTCTCGATCAGCAGGCGCTCCAACGGCAGGCGCGCCGCAACTTCTTTCAGCTTCGTGCTTTTCGGAAAGACCACCGGCCCCGCAAAGGAAATGTAGAAGCCGAGCGCGATCAGTTCGACCGCCATTTCATAGCTGCCGCTGTAGCAATGCAGGATCCCGCGCAAATTCGGATCCCGTTCTTCTTTCAGAATCGCCAGCACATCGCCATGCGCATCGCGATCGTGGATAACGATCGGCAAATCCAATTCTTTGCCCAGGCGCACAAAACGCCGGAACACTTCCCGCTGAATTTCACGCGGGCTGTTGTCATAGTAATAATCGAGGCCGATCTCACCGATGGCGACGACCGCTTCTTCCGTTTCCGCCCAATGCCGGATCTGTGCGAAATCGTCTTCCGTCATTTGCTCCGCCAGATGCGGATGCACTCCGACCGCACAACGCAAGGCCGGATATTTTGCACAAAGTTCCAGCGCCTGCGCGGAAGTCGCGGCATCCTCGCCGGGGACGACCACATGCTCCACCGTTTCCAGCACGTTGCGGATCATTTCGTCCCGATCGTATTGGAATTTTTCATCGTAAAGATGTGCATGGGTATCGAAAAGCATTTACTTCACCCGACTTCCCGCCGGCATATCCGGCACGAAAGGTACTACCAATTTACCGTCCTGCGAGGCCGCCAGAATCATCCCTTGCGAGAGTACGCCCCGAAGTTTCACCGGCTTCAGGTTCGTCACGAGAATCACATGCTTGCCGATAAGTTCTGCCGGCTCATAATGCTGTGCAATGCCGCTGACGATACTGCGTTCTTCATTGCCGAGCGTCACCGTCAAATGCAGCAATTTATCCGCTTTCGGCACTTTTTCGCAGGCCAGCACTTCCGCTACCCGCAAATCCAACTTCATGAAGTCGTCAATCGCCACCTGCGGGATTGCCGCTTCTGCTGCGGGCGGTGCCGCCGGCTTTGCCGCTGCCGGGGTCGGCTCCGCAGCCTTTGCCGCCGTTTCTTCTTCCGCTTCGGCCGACTCATGCCGCGGGAACAGCGGCGCCGCTTTGGCGACCGTCGTGCCGCCCGGATAGCCGTTCACAACCGCCTCCGTCAGGCAAAATCCCGTATTCGGCAAGCCCAGCTGCGCCCACATATTTTCCGCCGCCTGCGGAATCAACGGCGAGGCGAGCAACGCCACCAGACGCAAGCCGTCCGCCAGACGATAGAGCACTGCATCCAGATCGGCCGGTTCCGCCGCTTTGGCGAGCTTCCACGGTTCCGTCACATCGATGTACTTATTCAGCGCACGCACGAAGATCCACAATTCTTTGAACGCAAGGTTCAGCCGCTTCGCATCCATATTGCGGCGATACGCGGCCGTCGTCTCTTCCGCCAACGCCGTCAGCTCCGCATTGGCCTGCGCCACCGCGGCGGACACTTCCTGCGGCAGTGGCGGCACCGTACCGCCGCGATATTTTTCCACCATCGTTAGCGTACGATGCAGCAGGTTGCCAAGATCATTCGCCAAATCGGAATTCGTCTTGCGGATCAAACGCTGCCGGCTGAAATTGCCGTCCTGACCGAGAGAAATATCGGTAACGAGGAAGTAGCGAATGGCGTCCGCTCCGAATTCGTCCAGCAACGGCAACGGATCGACCACATTGCCGCGCGACTTGCTCATCTTTTCACCGTCGACGATGAGCCAGCCGTGGCCGTACACCTGTTTCGGCAAATCGATACCGAGACTCATCAGAATAATCGGCCAAATAATCGCATGGAAACGTACGATCTCTTTCCCGACCAGGTGAATATCCGCCGGCCAGAACTGCGCGAATTTCGGATCGTCCGTGCCGTAGCCGAGCGCCGTCAAATAGTTCGCCAACGCATCGAACCAGACATAGATGACGTGTTTTTCATCAAAAGGTACCGGAATCCCCCAGTCGAAACTGGAACGCGAAACGCTCAAATCTTCCAAGCCGCTCTTGACGAACTCGATCATCTCATTGCGGCGGGAAACCGGCTGAATGAAATCCGGATTTTCTTCAATAAACTGCAACCAGCGATCCGCATACCGGCTCATCCGGAAAAAGTAGCTTTCCTCCGAGACGAGCTCCACCGGGCGATGACAATCCGGGCAGGCGTGCGATTCATCCAATTTGTTTTCCGGCCAAAACGTTTCACAGGGCGTGCAATACCAGCCCTCGTACTTCGATTTATAGATATCGCCGTTGTCGTACGCCTGTCGGAAAAGCTGTTGCACCACGCGACGATGCCGTTCTTCCGTTGTCCGGATAAAGTCGTCATGGCTGATATTCAGCTTGCGCCAAAGATTTTGGAAGCCGGCCACGATCGGATCGACATAGGCCTGCGGGGTGACTCCTTCTTCTTCCGCTTTGCGCTGAATTTTCTGTCCGTGTTCGTCGGAGCCGGTGACAAAGTACACCGCATCCCCGCGCAGACGATGGTACCGCGCCATGACGTCGGCCAGCGTCGTACAGTATGTATGCCCGATATGCAGCTTGGCACTCGGGTAATAAATCGGTGTCGTGATATAAAATGTATCCTGTTTCTGTTGTGCCTCTTGCATTATATTCCCTCCGTATCCGTTCCCAGACAATAGGCATATACTTCCCGCCGGGACACACCGGCCGCCTTCGCCACTTCGCGGCAGGCTTCCGCATACCGCAGCCCTTCCGCTTCATATTTTTTCACCAGAGCCGGCCAGTCTTCCTGCTCCACCGCAGTCGTTTCCGGCTCGGCTCCCGCCACGAGGATGACGAATTCGCCGCGCGGTTCGGTCGCCGCCGCGGCTGCCGTCAGTTCCCGCAACGTACCGCGGTAAAAGGTTTCGTATTTTTTGGTCAGTTCGCGAGCCAGCACCGCCTGCCGATCGCCCAATGCTTCACTGACTGCCGCCAAGGTTTTCGCCAGACGATGCGGCGCTTCATAGAAAATCAGGGTCGCCGGTTCCGTGCGGAGCAGCGCCAAGGCCTCCTGCTGTTTCTGCCGTGTCCGCGGCAGGAAACCGACAAAGCGGAAGGCTCGCGTATCGAGCCCCGAAGCGACGAGTGCCGTCAGCCCCGCATTGGCTCCCGGCAGCGGCACGACGGTACCGTTCGCCGCAATCACCGCCTGCACCAGTTCCAAGCCGGGATCGGCAACGGCGGGCATGCCCGCATCGCTTACCAGCGCGATATCCTCGCCCGCCGCCAATGCCGCCAGCAGTTGCGGGCCGACCTGCTCCTTGTTGTACTCATGGTATGCAAGCCGATCCGTCGTAATTTCATAATGTGCACAAAGAATACCCGTACGCCGGGTATCTTCGCAGGCAATATGCCGGACGGAACGCAGAACCTCGACCGCCCGATAGGTCATATCGCCGAGATTGCCGATCGGTGTCGGCACCAAGTACAATGTACCGCTCATTGCGGCGCCTCCTTCGTATAAAAACGCAGCAGATCGTCCGTATATTCGCCCGGTGCGCGATACAGCACCAGCGGCGGCAATACTTCCGTCCCCGGATTCCCGTGCAGACGGGCTTCCATGAGCACCAGCTTCGCCGGACCGTCCGCATAGCTGTGCACCCAGCGCAGACGCTTTACCCGCAAGCGAGCCGTTTCCAGAGCCGCCAGCCATTCCACCGCCCGCTCCGCCCGCTGCACGAGCGCCAGACGGCCGCCGTGCCGCAACAGATGCCGCCCCGCCGCGACCACATCGTCCCGAGTCGCCCGCACTTCATGCCGGGCATTTCTCGCTCCCGCAGTACGGCTGCAGGCGCCGCGGCCTGCCGCCATATAGGGCGGATTGACCACGACGAGATCGGCTGCCGCTGCGGGAAATTGCGCGTAGTCCCGGTAATCGGCAGTCAGTACGCGAATTTTGTCCGCATGCCCGTTGCCGCTCGCGCTGCGAGCCGCCATATCCGCAAGGCGGGGATTGCATTCCACCGCGGTAATATCCCGCGCACCGCGTGAACAGAGCAGCAGCGGAATGACGCCGGTACCCGTCCCGAGATCCCAGCAGCGATCCGCCCGCTTCAGCGTGGCGAAATGTGCCAGCAGCACCGCATCCGTCGTCATGCAGAATTCCTGCGGATGCTGGATCAGGTACATCCCGTCACGCACCAGGTCGTCCAATCGCTCCCCGTCGCGCAACACAAACTCAGTTGTCGCGCCGTCCGTTTTCACGTGCGCCTCTGCCTTCTCTGCGATTCTCCCGCCGCCGACCGCGGCCGGAACGTCCTTCCCGCCGCTCATCGCGTGCGGGTGTCTTGCTTTCTCTCTCGTTGCGCGGCCTTGCCTGTTTCGCGGGTTCCGCGCCTTCGCGCGGTTCTTCGCGCACTTCGGTCAGTTCCTGCCAACTCCACTCCAGGCGCCGCTCGTCCGGCATCTGAACGAGAGCCGTCCGCTTATTGGTATTGACGTTTTGCACCTTTCCTCGCCCGGCCGGCGTATCCACCTCTTTGCCGACTCGCGGCGCGAGCCGTTCCTGCGCCTCTTTTTTGCGCGGGCAGGCGCAATCCTTGCAAAGATCGCCGCCTTTTTTGTAGGAATCGTTTTCATACCGCAGGCAACACATCAGGCGTCCGCATGCCCCCGACACCTTCGTCGGGTTCAGCGACAGCCCTTGATTCTTTGCCATCTTGATCGAAACCGCCGCAAATTCCTGCAGGAATGTCGCGCAACAAAACGCCCGACCGCAAGGGCCGATCCCGTTCAGTTCTTTCGCCTCGTCACGCACCCCGACCTGCCGCAGCTCGATCCGGGTATGGAACACAGAAGCCAGATCCCGTACCAGCTCACGGAAATCGACGCGCCCGTCCGCGGTAAAGAAAAAAATGATCTTGCTCATGTCGAAGGTATACTCGACATTGATCAGTTTCATCGGCAGCTTGTGCTTCTCGATTTTTTCTTTACCGATATCGAACGCTCGCCGTTCCCGCTCCTTATTCCGCCCGACCTGATGCAAATCCGCTCGCGTTGCCTGGCGCAACACGGGTTTCAACGGCGAAGCGATTTCTTCGCTTTGCACTTGGCGCGGGCCGATCACGACCCGACCGAACTCCAGCCCCCAACTCGTCTCGACGATTACGCCGTCGTCCGTCGCCAGTGCCAGTTTTTGCGGGTCAAAATAGTAAATTTTCCCCGCCCGCTTAAAGCGTACCCCTACTACGGTTTGCATAGTACCCCTTTCGTCGTAAGTCCAAACCGCGCAACACCAACATGTCGCCGATCAATTTATCCGAAATATACAGGCGCTCCGCAGCGAGTGCCGTGACAATCAATTCACCGAATTCCGTCAGCGCATCCGGCAGCCAGCGCCGTTGCCAACGTTCCAACTCCGGCACGGCGAAACGGCAACGCACCGTTTCGGGCGCAGCCCCCGCGCGCAACACGGCCAAGTCGCGTACCAACAGGTAGAGCCAACGCAAACAGGTCATATTTTCTTCCCGCTCGACCTTGCGCCATAATTCGGTGGCCGTGAAATACGGCGTGCGTCCTTCCGTCAATTCCGCCAGTAACTCCGTGGCGGCCGCAGCGCTTGCCGCAATTCCGCCTTCCAGAATCCGGCCGGCCGCGCCCGGATTGCCGTCCGTTACCTGGTACAGCAGCTCCGCTTCGCCCGGCGCGACGGTTCCCAATGCTTCGGCAAAGGCCGCCGGCTCCCAGGCCGCAAACGAATACTTCGTTACCCGCGACAAAATAGTGGGCAACAAGCGATCCGTCTCGCTGAGCAAAATAAAATACGTTCCCGGTGTCGGCTCTTCCAACGTTTTGAGCAGGGCATTCGCCGCAACCTCGTTGATCCTTTCCGCACCGGCCAGCACCACGACCCGCCTGCCTTCGGCAGTATAGGCCAGCGCCTGCTGCAGTTCGCGGATCTGTACGATCCGCAGTATACCGCCGAGCGGTTGCACGTAAAAAAAATCCGCGCCGTCCTGCAGAAAAGATTGCTTCCCTTCCTGCGTATCCGTCGGCCGTCGTTGCAAACGCCGCTGCAGCAATTGCTCCGCCAGCCGCCACGCCGTCTCGCTGCGACCGATTCCGGCCGGTCCGACGAACAGCAGCGCATGTGCCAAGAGTTCGCGCCGTACTTCGCTCTGCAGGCGACTCCACACGCCGGGATGTACTCCCGCCCGTTCTGCCATGCGCCACCGTCCTTTCCATTTTACCTTATTTTTTAATTATATCATGCTTTCGCAAATGCTTACGGCTCAATGCGCCGCCAAGTCCGCCGCAATTTCCGGCGGCAAGATCAGCCGTCCCGCTTCATCCGCCAAAACGGGGAACACGGTATACGCCGCATTGCTGAATATCTTTTCTTCCCAAGACAGCACGGCACCGTCCGCCGTGCGTATCCACTGCGGCGAAAAGGTCAACGCATAGGTGCGGTTTTGGCTCGTGCGTTCGGACAGCACCCGTACCGGCAACCACAGCAGGTATTTCGCCCCCTTGCTGCGGGCGGCCGCCAACGCCTCTTCCCTCGTTTGCGGGCAGTAGTCGCGATACAACCTTGCCTGCCACTGCAAGCCCGTCGTATGGATGACGGTATTGGCATAGGCGCGGCAAAGCGGCACCGAAATTTCCAAGGTGGATGTGACGGGCACCGTCGCCAGGTAGATGTCGGCCGGCTCCTCGGCTTGCAAATGCGCCGGGAACAACATCGCCGCCTGATAAAACGCTTCGTCCAGGAAGCGGATCATCGAGTGCGGAATTTTCACCGGCGGCGTATGACTGTCCCACTGAATGGAATTCGGATTGGCATGGTAGCCGGCCTTGAACAGCCGGAATACATTCGGCAACACATCCGCATTCATCGTGTAATTTACCGTTACGAGATCCTTCGCCTGCTCCCATACCGCCGCATCGGCAAAGGCGGGCGCGGCAAAAGTAATTACCTTCGTCCGCTCGGGCAGCGTGCCGCCCCGCTTGCCCTCCAAGCCGATCACCAGCGCCACGCTGCCGCCGAGACTGTGCCCCGTCAGCAGCAACCGGCCGCCGTTCGCCGCGGCCTGCCCGAAGGCTTCCGTCGCCATGATCCGTTGCGCCGCTTCCCAATAGCCGGCATGCACACGCGCGCCCGGGATACTGACGATTTCCTTCAGGCTGTCGGCCAGATTTGTCTTCAGATCCGTTTTCCGTTCCGTACCGGAAATGGCGACGACAGTGTACGGACTTCCGTCAATCAGCCGGGTTGCGATGAGAAAGCGTTCCTTTCCCGTATCGTGGTACGACACCTCATAGCCGGCACGCGTCAACGCCCGCGCCGGCA
This sequence comes from Veillonellaceae bacterium, assembly GCA_022771805.1. Classification (GTDB taxonomy): domain Bacteria; phylum Bacillota; class Negativicutes; order Veillonellales; family Negativicoccaceae; genus JALELM01. The sequence goes on from JALELM010000013.1 coordinate 40,117, forward strand.
GCTCATTCCACTCGGACTCATATGCGCCCATCGCCGCATACGCCGCCAGCAATACCTCATTCGAATTTGTCCCCGCTTCGCTCATCAAGGCCGCACTGCGCAGATCCGGCGCGACAATATTGGCTTCCTGCGCCGGCAAGGGTGTCGGCAACTCCGCCGCCGTCACCGCAAACCCGCAAATCGCCAATGCGCCCGCCAAAAAAGCCGGCAGCCATCTTCCCTGCCTATTCATTCCCTGCCTCCAAACTGTCTTCCCATGCCGTCTGCGCCGCCGCGTATCGGGCGGCCGCCGCCAAGAACCGTTCCGTTGCGACCGAGTCGACCGCCGGCGGCAACGGCAACCGCAACCAGGCACTGCAAGGCTGCGGTGCAAAGGCGGCGCGTCCGGCGCAAATCGCCCGACGTCCCGCCGTACTGTGCAAAAAGGCGTACAGAGCCAAGGCCGTCTGCCGCTCCTGCGCCCGCAATACAAAACCGTAGGGTGGCAAATCCCGCGCCGCTTGTGCCGCAGCAACCCACAGCACACGATAGCCGGTACTGTCCTGCAGCACGACCAGATCTCCCTCGCGCCATGCCGAGCCTGCTTCCCGCGGCAGCAATACCGCCTGCTCCGTCCCCCGCAGCGGCGCTTCTCCCGTCGCGGTCACCACGTCCGCCGCCGTCGCCAATGTCGGTTCTGCCGGCCACAGACTTTGCTCCCAGATCTCCGGCTCGCTCGTCTCATAACGAAAGGCCCCATGCTCATAATACGCATAGCCCCGCACGACTTCCTCCCGCGGCAGCCGGGAAAGCAAAAGGGATTCGCCCGTTTCGGCGGCATATACATAGGCGGTCAAATCCGCCTCCGGCGCCGTTGCGGGCAAGGCATCCCAAGCGGCAAATGCGCCGCCCGCCGCCAAGACCGTCAGCCGTTCCCGCGATCGCCCGTCCCGTGCATACACCAGCACGCCGTCATATTGCCGTGTTGCGGCCGCCGCCTCACTTTGCCACTGCACCGCCGGAAGCAACACCTGCCAGCGCTGCGCTTCCTCGGCGGTCGGCACCGTCGCATGCAGAACATACCGCTCTTGCGCGGCCAATCGTTTCAGTTCCCGATACAGAGCGCGGCCGCCGACAACCAGTACATCGCTGCCGGTCGGCAATTGCGCCAACGCCCGCTCCCACCACGCCGCAACGAGCTCGCCCTCGGGGCTCTGCGCCAGCGGCAAAAACGGTGTCGGATCCGTCCACAGCGCGGCTTGGTACAGAGGCAGGTACTGCGCCGGATCGCCGGCATACGGCGGCACTCCGGGCAGTTGCAACTTCGTCACCGCCGCCGCAATCGTTTCTTCCGTGACACCGTATAACTTATTGGACGCATCGGCAAATAAGACACTGTCCACATGCCGCGCGCGCAGTATCTCTTGAAAAATATTCTCTTCGGCAACACCCAACTCGGCAAAACGCGCCGTTTCTTCCGCCTGTATCATTTCGCCTCCCGTTTTCGCTTATAAAAAAGGAGCCCCGCCCGGAGCCCCCGCATTACATTATTTGGATACCGCAACAACTGTACGATGGCGTCAACATCACCACGACCGAATTCCCGGCAAACAGTTCGCCCACTTCGAAATAGACCATAATGCCCTCGTCGCTGCGTGCATAGACTCCCGCAATGCGATTCAAATATGGCAGGATCGTTTCCTCCGTAAAGGGTTGCTCATCCATTTCCAGCCAGTGCTCATTTTTCAAGCTCAGACTGTACAATGCCATCTCCCGCAACGCTTCACGCCGCTCCGTCAATCCTTCCCAGACTTCCTGACCGTAGGCTGCCGCCGCTTCGCTTTCATGTTCCGCAAACGGTTCCACCGACAGGAGTACCGGATGATCGCCGTCCATCACTTCCGCAATGAATCCCGTGCCCATAAAAGCCCATTTCATACGGCATCCCTCCTTAGTCGTTATTATAGCGCGCCGAACCGCGCTTGTCGACCGTTTCGGAGAAGAGATTTACTGCGCCGCCGACGGGCAGACCGCGCGCAAGGCACATTCCGCACAGAGCGGCTTGCGCGCTTTGCAGACCAGGCGACCGTGCCAAATCAGCCAATGATGTGCCGCCGCCCAGTCTTGCCGCGGAATGTGTTTCTGCAGACCTTTCTCGACCTCCAGCGGTGTGTTCCCGCGCGCCAACCCCAGCCGGTTCGCCACTCGGAAAACGTGCGTATCCACCGCAATAGCCGGCGTATTGTACAACACGCTCACCAAGACATTGGCCGTTTTGCGCCCGACACCTGGCAACTGCACCAATTCCTCAAAGGTTTGCGGCACTTCGCCGTCATACTCCGCCAATAAAATCCGGCAGGTTTCCAGCAAATGTTTCGCCTTGCTGCGAAACAGCCCGACATCATGAATCTCCGCTTCAAGCTCCGCCTGTGTCAGTGCCGCCATCTTCGCTGGCGTTCCGAGCCGCGGGAACATTCGCGCCGTGATGATATTCACCCGCTCATCCGTACTCTGCGCCGACAGCACCACCGCCACCAACAGCTCGAACGGGGAGCGATAATGCAGCGCGGTCTTGCGGTCGCCGTATGCGGCGGCCAAAATACGCAGCTGCTCGGCGCGGAGCGCCTTGGTTACCCGCATCCTACTGCCGCAGGAGGTAGGCATGCGCCGCCAGCGCCGCCTTGGCTCCGTCCGCCGCGGCAATGATAATCTGCCGATCCGGATAATCGGTCACATCACCCGAAGCAAAAAATCCCGGAATATTCGTCGATGTATCTCGCGCGACGATGATCTCGTTATTTTCATTGCGTTCCAGTTCCGCCGGAACGAAACCGGTATTCGGCTCGCCGCCGATTTCCACGAAAACGCCGTCCGTCTCGATAATTTCTTCTTCGCCCGTATCCGTATTTTTCACTCGAATACCCGACACTTTTTTCTCACCGAGGATTTCCAGCGGAATATAATGATGCCATTCCTTTACCTCGGTCGTTTCCCGCATCTTCGTCACCAGCACCTCGGAAGCCCGGATCCGGCTGCGTACCAGCATATGCACTTCCGTCGCCAGCTTGCTCAGGTCGATGGCCGCCTCCACGGCGGAATCTCCCGCGCCGACCACGACGACCCGGCGGTTCCGGTAAAACGGCCCGTCGCAGGTTGCACAATAGCTCACCCCGCGGCCGGAAAGCATCTCTTCACCCGGGATGTTCAAGGTGCGGCTGCGCTTCCCGCTCGCCAGAATAACGGTACGCCCCCGCTGTTCCTCGCCGCTGTCGGTCACGGCGGTAAATGTTCCGTCCGCTTCCCGGCGCAGAGAAGAAATATCCGCCGTAATCCATTCGATCGGATACTTGTCGATATGTTCGCTGAACTTCTGCAGGAGTCCGAAACTGTCCATATCCGTATAACCGAGGTAGTTTTCCACCTCCTGCGTGGACGTGATCTGCCCGCCCCGGTTGGCGGCAATTACCCCGACGGAAAGTTCTTTGCGCGCACCGTACAATGCCGCATTCATACCGGCGGGACCGCCGCCGATGATCAGAATATCAAACATATGTCCTCCTTTGATCCTTGTTCTCTATATACACCATATACACCATACACCATATACACCGCATTCGATTCCTTTTCCCGCTCGGAATTCCATGTATATCGATAATCTTCGTTATCTAGTATAGTATATTTTCCCTCTTTCCGCAACCGAAACCGCTTGCCGACTATCGCTTTTCTCCACAAAAAAACCGCGACCGAGGTCGCGGTTTTTTTCTTTACGCTTCAGCGAGCAATTGATCCACAAATTCCCAATTGATGACTTTGAAGAATTCTTGGATATAATCCGCCCGTTTGTTCTGGTATTTCAGGTAGTAGGCATGTTCCCACACATCCAAACCGAGCAAGGGTTTCTTGCCTTCCATCAGCGGGTTATCCTGATTCGATGTCGAGACGACGGCCAATTTGTCGCCGTCCAGGACGAGCCATGCCCAGCCGCTGCCGAAACGTCCGGTAGCCGCCGCCGCAAATTCCTTCCGGAACGCATCGAAGGAACCGAATTCTTTTTCAATCCGCTCCACAGTCGCACCTTCCTGCTTGGCATCCGGTGTCATCATCTGCCAGAACAGGCTGTGGTTGTAATGGCCGCCGCCGTTGTTACGCACAGCGGTACGAACGGCTTCCGGCACTTCGTCGATATGAGCCACGATGTCTTCAAGCGACTTCGCCGCCCATTCCGGGTAATCCGCCAGCGCCTTGTTCAGATTGTCTACATATGTTGCATGATGTTTGTCGTGATGAATTTCCATCGTTTTTGCATCGATAACCGGTTCGAGCGCCGCAAAATCATACGGCAATTCAGGTAATGTAAATGCCATCTTGAACCTCCCTTTTTTACAAACAACAATATCTGTCTTTCTGTTTGTATTATACACTATGCAAGAAACGATTTCAACTTTTTTCGATATGCTTTCCGCTCGCTGCCGCGATTACTGCAAAGCACGCCATGCCGCCGCCCAATCCCGTACATTCTCCGCTTGAGCCAGCAGCTGCAGCCGAGCTTCCGCCTGTTCTTCGTCGAGATACGGCAGCGTAAGGCTGCGATATTTGCGCAACATTTCCGCCTCGCTCAACGGATTGGTCGGGTCGCCCGGCGGGTACAGAACGGTTTCTTCCGCACGCCGCCCGTCCCGATACCGAACTTCCACACGCGCCGGCATCTTGGTCGGGTCTGCCGCACGCAACGCATCCAAATCCGGTGCGGGAACTACCCGGATGCGCTGCATCAGGGCACGCAGCTCCGGATCCCGGCGATCTTCTTCGCTGAAATGCGCCAGCGTGACTTCACCGTCACGCAGAGCGCAGGCGAGGCAGTACTGCACGCTGAATTTGCAACCGTATGCCGTCTGCGGCTCCGGATTGTCGATCAGGCCGAGTGTCAACGCATTGGCGTGCAGGGTGACATCTGCCACCTCCGCGCCTTCCTCCCGCAGTGCCAGTGCCGCCGCAATGGCCGCATGCGCATGCCGACAGCAGGGATACGGCTTGTACGAATTGGCTTCGACAGCGTATTCGCCGCTCCCCAGCCCCGCAAGCAATACGTCCCAATGGGGCTCGGGCGACAACGCGCGGCAGAATCCCTTTTCGCCTTCGAGAATATGTGTCGCACCGGTAAATCCGCGCGCTGCGAGTTCCGCGGCAAAGACGCCGCCGGCGGCAGCCTTGCCCGCATGCACCAACTTACTCATCGCGCCGTCCGCCAGAAACTCCCACAAGCCGGCCGCCTGTGTGCCGGCCGTGCCCAAGCAGTGATTCATTGCGGCTGCATCCAGGCGATACAAATTCCCCGCCGCCGCGGCCGCACCGAAAATGCCCGCCGTGCCGGTCGTATGCCAAAAATGATACGATTCCGGGATGATGCTTTGCCCGACTCGCCCGCCGATCTCGAAGCCGGCCACAATCGCCGTCAGCAGTTCGCGCCCGGAAGCGCCGCGTGCCGTCGCAACCGCCCAGGCGGCCGGGATGACGACCGTGCCGAGATGGATCACGGACGGATTGTGCAGATCATCGAAGTCGAGCGCGTGCGATGCCGCCCCGTTCACCAGCGCCGCCGTGCGCGTCGAATCCGTTGCGTAGCCCGCGCCGAAAACCCATTGCCGTTCGCCCGGCATATCCGCCAGACAGACCTCCCGCAAGATGGTCGTCGTTTCCGCCTGCGCCCCGGCAACCGCAACGCCGAGCCAGTCGAGCAGCGCCGTTTTCGCGGCGGCGACGGCGCTTTCCGGCAAATCCTCGTAGCGCAACCCCGCCGCGAAGCCGCTCAGCTGTTTGGTATATTCCATGATTTCCTCCTAAAAAGCCGCTTTCGACTGCGTGTATTCGCCGAATTCTTCCCGCAAGATGCCGCAGATTTCGCCGAGCGTGGCGTATGTTTCCACCGCCTCGATCAGTACGGGCATCAGGTTTTCCTCCGTCCGGGCGACCTGCCGCAAGCGTGCCAGCGCTGCCGTCACGGCCGCATTATCCCGTGCCTCTTTCAGGCGGTTCAGCTTCGCCACCTGGCGTTCGCCCACCGCGGGATCCACGTGCAGGACATCGCCGTGTGGATGCTCGTCTTCCTGCACGAACTCATTGACACCGACGACGATGTGTTTCTTCGTCTCGATCGCCTGCTGATCCGCATAGGCGTTCGCCGCCATTTCCGCTTGCATATAGCCCGCTTCGATCGCCGCCACGGCGCCGCCGAGCGTATCGATCTTGTCGATATATGCCTGCGCTTCTTTTTCGATCGCATCCGTCAGACTTTCCACATAGTACGACCCGGCCAACGGATCGATCGTGTCGGCAATCCCGCTTTCGTGCGCCAGCAACTGTTGCGTACGCAAGGCCAGCGTGGCCGATTCACGCGTCGGAATCGACAGCGCTTCGTCTTTGGCGCAGGTCGCCAGCGACTGCGTACCGCCGAGGATCGCCGCCATGGCCTGCCAGGCGATCCGCACCACATTATTATCCGGCTGTTGTGCGGTCAATACCGAACCCGCCGTATGCACATGGAAACGAAGCATCTGCGCCTTTTCCTTCTTCGCGCCGAAACGTTCTTTCATAATCTTAGCCCAAAGTCGCCGCGCCGCCCGGAATTTTGCCACTTCCGGGAAGAAATCCAGGCCGGCGGTAAAGATCCAGGAAATATTCGGTGCGAAATCATCGACCTGCTGCCCGGCCGCCAGCGATGCTTCAATGTAGGCGATCGCATTGGCGAATGCGAAGGCGACTTCCTGCACCGTCGAGGCGCCCGCCTCCCGAATGTGGTAGGCTCCGACACTGATCGTGTTCCAGTGCGGAATTTCCCGCGAACAGTACGCGAAGGTGTCCGTCACCAGACGCATCGACGGCCGCGGCGGGAATATGTAAGTACCGCGGGCAATGTACTCTTTCAAAATATCGTTCTGAATCGTGCCGCGCAAATCCTTTTCCGCAACGCCCTGCTTTCTGCCGACGGCGATATACATCGCCAGCAATACCGCCGCCGGGCCGTTGATCGTCATCGAGGTCGAGACCTTGTCCAGCGGAATCTCCTCGAAAATGTCTTCCATATCCTGCAAGGAGTCGATCGCAACCCCCACTTTGCCCACTTCGCCCGCCGCCAGCGGCGAGTCCGAGTCCAAGCCGATTTGTGTCGGCAGATCCATTGCGACCGAAAGCCCCGTCGTACCCATGCTCAGCAAATACTTATACAGCGCATTCGTCTCCTCGGCGGACGCGATACCGGAATACTGCCGCATCGTCCAAAGCCGCCCGCGGTACATGGTCGGTTGAATGCCGCGCGTAAACGGATATTCCCCCGGGAAACCGATTTTTTCATTGTAGTCGATGTCCCGTATGTCTTCCGGCGTATACAGGCGTTGCGCCGCAAATTCCTTCCGTTCCGGAAAACGGGCCGTCGCTTTTTCGCAGCGGGCTTCGTATTGCGCCTTCGCCGCTTGGAATTGTTCCTGATTGATTTTCATGTTTCTTCCCCCTCAGATTTACTCCGCCGGCCGCATGCGGCCCGTCGCCCGGAATTGTAACGCCGGTTGAAATGCCGCTGCCAAATCGACCGGTTCATGCCCGCCGTGGCGCAGCGCCAGTCGCAGATACTCCCGTAACACCGGTCGGAATGTCGGATGGGCGCAGTGCTCGATGATTTCTTTCGCCCGCGCCACGGGATCCAGCCCGCGCGTGTCCGCGACACCGCACTCCGTGATGAAGATCTGCCCGTCATGCTCCGTGTGATCCGCATGGCTTACCATCGGCACCACCTTGGAGATCTTGCCGCCCGCCCCGGTCGAGGGCGAGGTGAACACGGACAGGTAACCGTTACGCATATAGTCGCCCGAGCCGCCGATCCCGTTGATCATCTTGCTCCCGAGCACATGCGTGGAATTGGCTTGGCCGTAGATGTCAAATTCCAACGGCGTATTGATCGCAATCACCCCGAGCCGGCGAATGACTTCCGGACTGTTGGAAATATCCAGCGGTCGCAAGACAATCGACTTGCGATACAGCTCCGGCTCCGCGCGAAACATTTCCCAGACTTCCGGCGAAGGTGTAAACGCACAGCCGGAAGCCGCGCGGATATTCCCGGAGCGAACCAGGTGAAATACCGCATCCTGCAAGATTTCCGAATACATCGTCAGCGGCGGCAAATGCCCGGCCGAAAGCCCCATCAGCACCGCATTGGCAATCGTCCCCACGCCGGACTGCAACGGCAGCATTTCCGCCGGAATCCGCCCCTGCCGGACTTCATTTTCCAAAAAATCCACCAGATGCTCCGCGATGGCCTGTGTCGTCGGCGTCGGCTTGGCGAGCGTGCGGACGTGATCGGGGATATCCGATTCGACGATGGCGTCGATCCGTTCCAAACCGCAGGTGACATAGGGAGAACCGGCGCGATCCGAAGGCGCATAAATCGGGATCTCCCGCCGCCGCGGCGGCTTGGGCAGGATGAGAATGTCATGCATGCCCTCCATCTCCAAGGGGATCGATGTGTTCACCTCGACGATGACGGTCTTGGCATGGCGGACGAACATCGGGATATTCCCGACCCCCGACCCGAGCACGATATCTCCCTGCTCCGTGATCGCCGCGGCTTCCACGATGGCGACATCGACCTCGCCGAAAAAGCCGTAGTCCACCTGCTGTGCAAATTCGCTCAAGTGCAAATCGATATAGGCGATTTCCCGTTCGTTAATTTGCGCCTGCATGGTGCGGTTCGTGGCCGCATAGTAGGGCATCCGGACGGAAACGCCGTGCACTTTCGCCAGCTCCTCCTCAATTTCCGGACCGACGGAAGCCCCGCTCCAAATCTGAATGCGGCATGGTTTGCCCCGGCGAATTTGCTCCGCCAGTGCCAAAGTAGTCTGTTTGGGATAGCCGGACGGTGTAAAGCCGCCGACTCCGACCCGCATCCCGTCCGTAATCAGCGCAGCCGCTTCGTCGGCGCTGACCACTTTCGCAAACAGAGACGGATTGCGTAAACGCGTAGCATCCAACATACTGTCATCTCCTTTTCATCTCCTATTAGCATGGTAGCACCGTTATAAGTTAAATAATAATATTTATTTTATTCTTTACATGAAAAAATATTCTTCATGTGCTAGAATGAAGAAAAGGAGGGAATATGGATCTGCAATATTACAGCGACTTTCTGACCGTCGTGCGAGCCGGCACCATTGCCGCGGCGGCACGGCAGTTGAATATCGCCCAACCGGCGCTGACCTATCGCCTGAAAATGTTGGAGGAATACCTCGGCGCGCCCGTCCTTACGACCGAGCGCGGCGCCCGCAAAATCGAGCTCACCGAGGCGGGTGAATACCTCTACGAACGGGCACAGTACCTGCTGGCGACCGAGGACAATCTCAAGCGAGAAATCACCCAGCGCGTGCACGGCACGGCGGGCGAATTGGCCGTCGCGCTGTCGCCGTCCACGGCCAGCTCATTCATCCGGGAACGCCTGATCCCGTTTTCCCGCACGTTTCCGCGTGTACAGTATCGTATCGACGAAGTCTCCATCGCGTTGCAGACCGACTTACTGCTGGCCGGCAAGGCGGAGATCGGTGTCGTAAACGCACCGCTGCTGCAACCGGAACGTTTTCGCATCCTGCAAAAAGAAAGCGAGCGTTTCGTCTTGGCCGCGGCCGTCGAACACAAACGCTTCGGCCTCAATGACGAGCCCGTTGCCTTGGACGACTTGCGCCATGTACCGCTGGCGCTCTCGCGCGGCTGTGCCGATCTCTTTTTGCAAGCCTGCGATGCCCGGGCGCTCCACCCCGAGATCCTGAGCATCTGCACGACACGCACGGCCGCCCTCATCTGGGCTCGCGAAAACCGCGCCTGTGCCGTCGTGCCGAAAGCACCGGCCGCCGCCGCGGACGGCTTGCGTTACCACCCCCTGAGCAAGCCGCCGCTCGCCGTCTACCGCAGCATCGTCATCGTCGCCGATCGCCCGCTGACGAAAGTCGCCCGCAATTTCCTCCAATTTCACAGTTTATTGCCGCCGGAACTGGCTTGATTTGCAATTTTCGGACAACAAAAAAATGCTTTCCGCAAGGAAAGCATTTTTTATTGAGAGCATTACTTGTTACGCAAAGAAGCGCATTACCAGCATTGCCAATATCGCATTCAAGACCGAAGTCAGCATCAGCAGCGGCCAGAACTTCTTGCGGACATCCGCCACGGCGAGCAAACGCCCCATGTACTGCAGCTGCGAGCCCATCAGTACGCAGGCAGGCAGGAGAATGGTCAGATGTGTCGGGTCGAGAATCCCCTGCGTCGAGAGGCTGACCGCCATCCCGACACCGGCCGCCAGCGAAAGCCAGGCGCTCAGCAACACCATGACCGCCTGTCCCGGCAAGCCGAAGATGCCCATCATCGGGCCGAAGACGACGCTCATCATGTCCAAGATACCGAATAATTGCAAAATATGAGCGATAACAAAGGCCATCAGAACGTTCGGCACCATGTTGCCGATGGCAATATTCCAACCTTTACGCGCGCCGATGATGAATATATCAAACGGGTTGGACGGCGCTTTAGTTTCTTTATTCATTGGCAAAATCCTTTCCGTAGAACGTATTCAGCATGGTGCGGACAAATGCGCCGCCGACAAACTTAAATACAAAAATTACCGCCAGCGGCAATACCACCGGCACCGTCAGCGCCGCAAAGAGCGCGGAACCTGTGGCAAAATAGTTGCTGATCATCCCGGCGCCGCTGTACTGCCACGCCGTCATAATCGTCAATTCCTTTTCCGTGACGAGACCGCTGTCGTACAGCTCGCGCGTCTGCGCCGCGCCCGCATCCGTACTCTGCAGGTCCGTGATCAGCGCCAAACCGGTCAGTCCCGGCACGCCGAGGATCGGCCGCAGCAACGGCGTCATGAGTTTCTGCGCCGCACGGATCGCCCCGTAATGGCTCAAAATCTCAATGCAGCCTAGCGCCAGCATAATCGACGGCGCCAAAGAAAAGGCGAACAGGAAGCCTTGCCGGGCAGCAATCCCGCCTTGGCCGATAAAGGTAGCTTTATCCGGCACCTTCATGACCCCGTACTTACCGATCAGCGTCGTGTAATCCATGGCACTCAGCCATTTCATACCCTCCACATTCATCAACAATCCCGAAAAAAACAAAATGGCGAAAAGGAGTGCGATATACGCACCAATCCCCACCTTGCCGCTGTCGAGGACATTCTTCGGCTCCGTCTCGGGCGCTTGTTGCACCGAGGCGGCTGCCTCATTCTTCTTGTTTTCGTTTTCCATCATTTGCTCCTTTCCGCCTGTCGGCTTCCATTCTCTCCGATCCGTACGCCGGAAGAGTAATGTACATATTATACCATTGATTGCCGCTCATGTCTTATGTTTCTATACTTTACTTTCATATTTTACTTCTAAACTCCAAAACATCGCGCAGTAATGTGTTATAATTCACGAACAGAAATCCGCCAGAACTTGCCACGGCATACAGCCCCCGTTTTTAAGGCATTCTTTAGCTAACTAAAGCGACTGAATTGTGCAAAAATGTGGAGAATTTTTGCCGATTTTTTGCCGATTTTAGGAAAATAAAAAAGGGCGAGGCAGTCCGCCTCGCCCTCTTTCACCTGTTACACTTCATTCCGTTTGCTTTGTTCTTTTCCGTACAGTCTTTCCATGCCGGCGCGGGTGACCAG
>JALELM010000019.1 GCA_022771805.1 Veillonellaceae bacterium
AACCTGCTGGCTGGCAATTACAAAGATCATCAGGGCTATCAGGGTGAATATCTGCCGTTGGATTACTATGATATCGAGATCAATCCGGGAGAAACTTTTGCCTTGGCTGTGGATGAAAACAAATCGATCATGCTGTTTACACTGATCGGTGAGGTGGAAGTCGAAGGAGAGCTGGTTCCGGAAAAGACGGCAGCCAAGCTTTCAAACGGTGACCGTGTCGAGATTACAGCGAAAGACACGAAGACGCATCTGCTCTTTGTAAGCTCCGATGCATTAAATGAACCGGTAGCCTGGGGCGGTCCCATTGTAATGAACACGCGCGAAGAACTCCTCCATGCCTTCCGCGAACTCGATAACGGAACCTTCATCAAGGAGAAAATGGAATATTGAGTGACGGAGAATAAGTAAAAACAAGGACTATCTGAAAAGATAGTCCTTGTTTTTCATTTGGAAAAGGTACTTGGCAAGAGAATAATGATGCAGGTAGCTTTTATGTCATTATGAATATTAAAATGAATTATTTTCTTTATTTCTCATTGTTTGTTGACCTAATAAAGTCCATTATTTATAATGCTTTTCAGAAACACTGATTAGTCGTTGCCATTGGTAGGGTGCAGTCGGGAAACAAGGATACCGATTGAACGTTGCATTTGTCAGCGACCGGTAATTCGGACAATGAGGAGGAGAGAGTATGCAGTGGAAAAAGAAATCATTGCTTTTCGCTGTGTTGACAGCAGTCGGCAGTGGAGTAATGATACCGGGACAGGCAGCGTACGACGAAAATCTGAAAGACTATACGTTGGATGCAGTCATCGTGGAAGCGGATCGCATTCAAAATCAGTTTGGTGATACGATTACGGAACAATCGTACTACCGTACCGGTGGGGATGTGAAAGTTATCACCCGAGAGGAAATCGAGAAACGTCATTATACGGATTTGACGGAAGCGATTAAACGTATTCCGGGTGTCACATTCCAAAATCCGGGTTACCGTGGCGGGGAATACGGTTACTCATTCTATAATAACGGAGTCTCGATAAACGGAGATACTCGGGTTATTATCCTGGTAGACGGTCGACGTGTGGATAATGCAGCATCGACAAGGATTAACTCTACAAGTGGTAGCGGCAGCAAGTCAACGGGAGTTAACCTGGATCAGGTGACATCTATTGAGAATGTTGAGAAAATCGAAGTAATCAAAGGCCCGGGAGCATCGGCCTATGGTGCGGATGCCACAGGTGGGGTTATTAATATCATCACGCGTAAAGGCAGCAATACACCGGAAGTTACAGTAGACCTGGCAACGGGCAGCTGGCAGCGCCATAATTACTCTTTGGCTATGTCAGGAACCGTGGGAGAGTCGGAAGATACGCATTATTTTCTGTCTTTGAGTCGCAAGATGTCCGGCGATACGGAATATCGTGACGCGGCAACAAATACGACAGGCACGTTGGGCGGCTCGAACTGGCGTGAGCAGGCGGCGAGCATTCGTGTTGACAAAAAACTCAGTGATACGAAGAGCATTCGTATTTCGTATAACTATACAGGCGGGAAAGACGGCTATCCGATTGCCGTACCGAACTTAAAATACTGGAACGAAAAAGACTGGAAACGAATTATTTTTGCTGCGACAGTCGGGACGCATGACGAAAACTATAAATTGACAAATGTGCAGGTGTTGAAAGACCGGAAAGATAAGATAATTTATGGTAAAGATGGAAAGCCGATTATGCGGGGCAATACTAAAGCCGGGGATATGAAAAACCCCGGGTATCACAATCTGTTTGCGTTGGACGGCAAGGCCTACGGATCATTCTCCAAGTTCAATAATAATGATTGGGATTTAGTTTATACCTTTAACCGTGTGAACGGGATGGAATCGTTTGTGCGTTTGTACAGTCAGAACCATCGGTATTTAGATCGTGACAAATTTAGCTGGTCGTTGTATCGGTACTCTGCCGACGAATATTTAAAAACATTTCCGAACGGGACAAGCGCGGAAGAGTTTAATAAGTGGATTGACACATATCTTGCACCGTTTCCGGGCGGGGACCCGGACCGCTTGCGAGATTGGGTGGAAAAAACGGGAGGTCGTGCGGCGAATCCGACGAGCTGGCAAGAAGAGAAAAATTACGGTATCCAGTTACAGTGGGCGAATTCGTCCGGACAGCATGATGTTATCGCAAGTGTAACCTTGGACCAGGCGCGTAACTATGCAAAGCGAATTGAGAATGTAACGAACGAAGTAAAAAGCTCCTATGTGAAACGTAATTCTGTATATGGTTATGTGCAGGATAAAATTCATGTCAATGACAGTTTTGATGTGACACCGGCATTACGTTTTACAAAGTATAATTCCTTTGAGAATCGTGACACTGAAGGCAACATAACGAATAGCAAGGGTTCCTCGCATTCACTTACACCGTCTCTCCATATGCAGTACAAGTTTGATGATACGCTGAGTTCTTATTTAGGCTGGACAAAGATACAGCGTCCGTTGCGAATGGGTGATTACAGTTTGAATGACGGTGTGTTCGGCTCACCTTTGCGGGATGAAAAAGGAAATGCCGTTACTTTAGGAGTTCGTAAGACGTTTAATGATGACCGGACCTCCTTGGCTGTGCATTATGATATTACGAAAATGAGTAATGCGATTGCCACTCTGCCGGTGTTGCAACGCGACGGGACGACGAAAAGCTTGCTGCTGAATGCGAAAGAGGATAAGCAATCTTTTAACGTGACGTTAGACCATCAACTTGCAAATCAGGTGACTTTGAGCGCATCCTACTCTCACATGTATGATAAATGGATGGCCCAAAAAGGAATTACATTGGATCCGAAGTTTGATTACAGTACCAGCTCGGATATTAATACGGCGATCAATTATTTGCGGCCGGCGAATAAATATTCGCTGAATATTACGTACGACAATGACAAGTTGTACACCGGGCTGCTGATTAACTGGTATACGGGGCAGAATTTGAATGCATTTACGGCAAAACGGTTCCTCGTAATGGATTGGAATCTTAATTATCGGGTAACGAAAAATGCTACGGCATATATTGTTATCACCAATTTGACGGATGAGGCCTATGAAACCTCATATAATGCATGGAACGGTGTCGGCGCTTTGGCAATGCCGGGGCGTGCGATTATGGGCGGCGTACGTTACCAATTCTGATGTGAGCGGCGATGAACTTCAAGAAGCAATACGTATGCTGGCTCGTGCCGTTTTTTGCCGGAATCATGTTGTACGGTTGTACTTGGTCGGAGCGTGGCAGGGAAACTTACGCCACGCTTCCTGCCATGCAGTCTGCTCGTTATGAACAGGAAACGGTGCCTGTCACGGTGAGCAACTGGGACGAGCAGGGCCGAGTATTTACGCAGGACTTTACTGTCCCGCCGCAACGAATTGTCGCAGCGTGGCAGAACTCGATCGAAACGTTGCTGGCGCTGGGAGCGGGGGATCGCATTATAGCGGCTGTCGGTTTGCCGGATGTCAAATATTTGCGGCCGGAGTATCGGAAACAATATAATGCTATACCTGTAAAAAGCTTGTATATGCTGGATCTGGAAACGGTGCTGATGCTGGAGCCGGATTTCATCGTAGGCTGGTATTCGACATTCAGTCCGAAAACATTGCGAAGCCCGCATTTTTGGCGTTCGCGCGGTATTCACAGCTATATGGCGGGATCATCGATTCCTGTTACCTTGGCTGGTTCGGGAGCCGCTTCGCGAACGAAGCATCGTGTAGCAGAGGAAATTCGTTATATTTTAGATCTCGGACGAATTGTTGACCGATCTGCGCAGGCTCGGGAAATCGTCAAGGAATTGGAAAACCGTATCCGATCCGCACAACGGCAAGCCCGAAAATCTGGTGCATCGCAACGGGCATTAGTCATAGAACTGTTGGGAAAGGATATTGTTGTATACGGTGAGAAAACATTGGCCGGAGACATGGTGCAATCGCTGGGCGGGGAATTGTTGGCCGCAGCGCAACGAAATATCGGTCGCGAGGATATTATCCGTTTGAATCCGGATGTTGTTTTTCTGGTTGTGACTGAGACCGCTTATGATGAAGCACCGAAGTTAATGCGACGCTTGTATGATGAACCGGCGTTCAACGGGCTTGCTTTTGTGCAGCAACATCGCGCACATATCTTGCCTCTGTATACAGTTTATGCACCGGGGGTACGTGTACAGGACGGCATAGAAATTATTTCGCACGGTTTGTATCCGGAGGTATTTCCGGCTGCCGAGGCGGAGTTGAAGTAGAGGAGACCTATGCGAACAGAAGTGAAAAAAATCTCGATCGTACTTATTTGTACCGTCTTGCTTGCGGTTTTACTCATTGTCTTGTTGTGGGGGCTGTCTATCGGCACAGTATCATTAAGTGTCGGACAGATTTATGATACTGTTGCGGCGCAACTGACCGGGGACTTGCCGATTGAGGCGCCCGGACAAGGGCCGGTACACGATATCATCTGGCTTTTACGTTTTCCGAGATTGGTGTTGGCGGCGGTTGTCGGGTGCGGTTTGGCAACATGCGGTGTGGTGATGCAGTCGATTGTCAAGAATCCTTTGGCAGATCCGTATATTTTGGGGATATCTTCCGGCGCATCGTTGGGGGCGACTGCGGCGATTATGTTGGGGATCGGTACGACGTTGGGGGACAATTTCGTCGGCATAGCTGCTTTTATCGGTGCACTGGCCGTATCATTGGGAGTTCTCTTTATTTCTAATATGGGCGGCCGAGCGAATGCTGTCAAACTGTTGCTGGCCGGGATGGCACTCAGTGCTGTGTGCAGTGCTTTTGCCAGTTTTATTATTTATTTTGCGAATAACAAAGAGGGAATGCAGACTATTACCTATTGGTTGATGGGGAGTATGGCCGGAGCACAGTGGGATGGGATTTTCGTCATCGGGCCGCTGGTATTGCTGGCAACATTGTTTTTTTGGACACAGAGCCGCATTTTGAATTTAATGCTGCTTGGCGATGAAACAGCGGTAACTCTGGGACGAGATTTGCACATGTACCGTCAAGTATACTTGTTAGTGAGTTCTCTGATTGTCGGATTTGCAGTTTATGCGGCGGGGATGATCGGATTTGTCGGTCTTATTGTGCCGCATGTAGTTCGCATGTTAGTGGGAACCGATCATAAACGGTTAGTGCCGGTTTCTGCTCTGGTGGGAGCAATTTTTCTTGTCCTTGCCGATGGTCTGTGTCGGATCATTATTCCACATACGGAGCTACCTATCGGTATTCTGATTTCGCTTATCGGTGCGCCTTGCTTTGTTTACCTGATGGTGAAACGCACGTACGGATTCGGAGGCAATTGAGGTGGACATTCGAACCGAGCAACTGATTAAATATTTTGGTGAAACACAGGTGTTAAAAGGGCTGGATGTTTCATTGCGCGACAAGGAATTTGTCGGTATTATCGGGCCGAACGGGAGCGGTAAGAGTACATTTTTAAAGTGCTTGTATCGGGTGCTACAGCCGTCGGCAGGTAATGTTTTCTTCGACGGGCGACAGTTGGATGAGTTCTCATTTCGTGAAACTGCGCTGCGGTTGGCGGTAGTAGCACAACATAATTTTTACAGTTTTGACTTTAATGTGTTGGATGTAGTTTTGATGGGGCGGTCACCACATAAAAAAATGCTGGAACGGGATAATGCGACCGACTATGCACTGGCACGGGAGGCATTGGCTACCGTCGGTCTGGCGGGTTTTGAGGAGCGCTCGTTCACAACGCTTTCCGGCGGGGAGCAGCAACGGGTTATCCTGGCGCGTGCACTTACGCAGCAGACGGAGACGCTGGTTTTGGATGAACCGACCAATCATCTGGATATCAAATTTCAGTTGGAAATTATGGATATCGTCAAGTAGCTGCCGCGAACGGTAGTGGCGGCCATTCATGATTTGAATATCGCCGCGATGTATTGCGACCGGCTGATCGCATTGAAAGACGGTGCCGTCGTCGCCGACGGCACGCCGCAAGAGGTGCTGACGGAGGAGTTTATCCATTCGGTGTACGGGGTGCATACTCGCGTCCGCAACGAAAACGGATTGCTGCATATTTTGTACTTACCGCAGCATGTGCAGGGACAGAACGGCTCGTTTGCCGAGTAACGGAGGCGGAAGGGCGTATGAAAAAGGTGGCTGTTTTACGTTGCTTAGAAGCGGAGCGAGTCTGTGCGGGTGCATCCTGCTTTGCGGCATTCAATGAGAGAAAGGCACATTTTTCCGGTTATGGTGAAGAAGAGTTGCAAATGACGGCTTTTTTCACCTGCAACGGCTGCAAGGAGATTGCGATGAATGACGAAGCGGGTCTGCAGGAAAAACTGGAGCGAGTAGTACAAATCGGCACAGAGGTCGTTCATGTGGGTATCTGCACGCAAATCCGGACGGCGGACGGCAGCCGAAAGGTGTGTCCGGTGATTGAGGAAATGGTGCAGTATCTGCGCGGACATGGTATCGAGATCGTGTGGGGAACGCATGGGTGATGCCCGGCAGCCGAATTTTCTGCAGCATACGGGAGCGGCCGGACAGATCGTGCCGTAATATGCGAGGCTTTTTCCCGAGAGGAAGTCGGGGAATCCCATCGTCCGTACTGCCATTCCGCAATAAAAAACTCCGAACGAGTTCGTTCGGAGTTTTTCTTATTCCTTGTTCGGCGTGTTCAATTCGTTGCCGCGGGGTTGAATACGGCGGGGGCGACAGCGGGCGTGTCCGCTTCCGGGCTTGCTTCTTCGGGCTGTTCCGCAGTCGGCTCGGCAGCGACCGTATCGGCAGCTGCCGCAGGCATGTCGGCTCCGGCTGCTGCCGGACTGTCCGCAGCGGCGTTGGCCGGTGTCGCTTTACCTTCGGTCTCTGCACGCGCTTTGCGTTCCGCTTCTTCCTTGGCTTTGCGCTCGGCGATGATGTCGCGCATCAACGGATATTGCGGCTGTTCGGAGACGAATATTTGTGCTTCAAACAGGCGCTCCCAAGGGAAGCGGGCGGAAACGGTACGGGGATCTGCACCGAGTTTCGTTTCCGCAAAGTTTTGAACGGATTCGATCAGCATTTCTTGCAAGCAGGGGTTCAGCCGGCCACTGTACTTGACGTTGTCCGTGCGGATGCTTTCCTGCTCGCGATAGATCTGTTTGCGGATATTGGCCTGGTAGCCCCAATTGTCGAGGTATTGCTCGGTGAGCATACGCCGGTGCGCGCTGTCGGACATTGCGGGGGCGAGAATGCTCTGCGCCACCGTGTAGCCGACGGTATTGGACGCGGTGTTCCAGCCGTTGTACGAAGCGAGGCGGTAGAGCAGATCCGCCTTTTGCATTTCTTTGAGCAGGCCGTTGTCCGCGCCGTTTGAATAGAATACATCGGCGATGGCGGTCGGGATCCCGAGATCGAGCGCCTCCCGCACACGATTGACAAAGACTTCGGCACTCTTGCGCGGCATTTCAAAATTGGCGAAGGCTTCCGATTCGCCCGTTGTTGAGCCGAGCGGTGTGTTTATGGCGAGCAGAATGTCCGGGCGCTTGTCGGTGACGAGGCGACCGCCGACGGCATGGATATGATCGGCGACCGTTTTGCCGATGCTTTGGTTTTCATAGTGAGGCATCGTATCTTCCGCGCCGCCCAAGGGATACAGCACGGCAAAAGTCGGTGCGGTTCCCATACGATCGACATGGTAGCGGGCGATTAAGAGCAGGCCGAGTTGGTCGGCACCCGGGAAGGAACCATAACGGCTCGCCGGCAGGCTCTTCGAATGACGTTGCAGGTAGCGGCTTTCCAGTGAGGATTGGGAGAAGCCGGCCGTATCGTCATGGCCGAGACAGAAATAGGTCAGCGTGCCGTCGGCGGCAAGCTCGATCAGGCGCTCGTTGACCATGTTGTTCTTGGCACGACGATCAAACCAGTCCTGCAGGTACTCCAGCGGTACGGACATGGTCAGAGAAAGGAGTTTGGCGGCTTCTTCGGCATTCAGCCCCTCGGTGTCTCTTTTATCCTGCCAATAGGCGATTTCAAAAATTTTCGGACCGTATTTCGCATAATAAAACGGTTCCACTTTTCCGTCGCTGGCTCGCGGGGAGCGCATAATGGTCCCGAACGCATAGATCGGCAAGCGCGGATGCGTCCGATGTAATTCCTGTAATTGGCGCAGCCGGTTCTGTAAGGTCAAACGATCGATTTGATGTTTGCGAGAGTCGACCAGGCCGCCGTAAATCAGCGTGTCGGTCGAGAGGATGAGGGCATCGGCCTGCGGTGCTTCGGCGAGCAGCCAATTCCAGATCTCTTCCGGCGAGCCGTGGTAGCTGTTATCCGACAGGTATGCTTCCGGCGGTGTCAGGACGCGGTAGCCTGCAGCCGTTGCGGTGTCTACGGTGTAGGCATAGCTGACGGGGCGGTTGTCCTGCGGCACAAAGACGATCGTTGCGGCAAGCACCGTGCTTGTCCCGAAACATGCCAGGCAGAGCGAGCAGACGGCAAGCAGCCGTTTTGCGAAGTGTTTCATATACTTCTCCTTTTTGCGGGTCGCCCCGTCGGACGGGGAAGTTCCCATTTGTAATAAATTGCCGGCAAGCGCACGGTCAACACAACAAGGAAGGTCAGCAGGCCGACCTGGTGCAGCGACAGCCACGGCCTGGCGAGGCAGAAGACGATCCCGCCGGCAAGCGAAGCCGAGGCATATACTTCATGCCGAAAGATGATCGGAATACGCAAGGCGCAGATATCGCGAATGACACCGCCGCCGCAAGCCGTCATCATGCCGAGGACGATCGGCAGCAGAAACTGCGAGTGCGAATCCGCGGCAAGACCCACGACGGCACCGGTCACGGTGAAAGAGGCCAGACCGAAGGTATCGCTCAAATGGAACAGCAGGAGCGACAATTGTCGTCGTCGCGGCGTACGGCGTAAGGTGCGTGACAGGAGAGCCAGTGCAAACACCGCTGCCAGAGAAATCAGAATATAAATCGGATCACGCAGCGAAGCCGGCGGAGTGTTGCCGACCAGCACGTCGCGAATCATGCCGCCGCCGACCGCGGTGGCCAAGGCCAACATCGACACGCCGAAGATGTCCATTTTCTTTTGCATGCCGAGAGTCGCGCCGGACAGGGCGAATGCCGCCGTGCCGAGATAATCGAAAATCGGAGAAATCATAATAAACTCCTCTGTTTGTATATATGATGATTATAACATGTGTAGGGCACAATTGGCGGGAAGAATTGGCGGATGTGGTACAATTTAACTATACAACAGGGAGGGATACCATGAAATATATAGAGAAACAACGGTTAGCGGGATTTATCGTTGAACGAGCCGAACGGGTGGCGGAAATCGATGCGGATGCATATGTATTGCGGCACGAGCGTACCGGTGCCCGCTTATTATATCTGGACAGCGCGGATGACAATAAAGTGTTTTCGGTGACGTTTCGCACGCCGCCGACGGACTCGACCGGCGTGGCGCATATCCTCGAGCATTCCGTTTTGTGCGGGTCGGACAGATACCCGTTGCGCGAGCCGTTTGTCGAGTTGGTCAAGGGATCGCTGAACACCTTTTTGAATGCAATGACCTATCCGGATAAAACGATGTATCCGGTGGCAAGCCGTAATCTGCAGGATTTTCGCAATCTGACGGCGGTGTACCTGGATGCGGTCTTTGCGCCGGCGATGCGGGAAGATCCGTATATTTTGATGCAAGAAGGCTGGCATTATGATATAGAAGATCCGGCCGCACCGCTGGTATACAACGGTGTTGTTTATAACGAGATGAAGGGGGCTCTGTCTTCGCCGGATGATGTATTGCAGCAGCGGGCGATGGAATTGCTGTTCCCCGACACGACTTACGGAGTGGAATCCGGCGGGGATCCGGAACATATCCCGGAACTGACGTTTGCAGCGTTCCGCGATTTTTACCGGCAGCACTACCATCCCTCGAACGCCTACTTCTTCCTTTACGGTGATCTGCCGCTCGAGGAAACGCTGGCCTATATCCATGATGAATACCTGTCGCATTTCACCCAAGCACCGGCGGCGGGTGAGATTGCAACGCAGGCGCCGCTTGCCGAGCGGGTGACGGCGGTGTATGAATACGGTGTCGCCGCGGAGGACAGTCTGCAGGGCAAGAGTCTGCACGCGTTGGAGATCGCTTTCCCGGCGGGAATGCAGCCTGCCGAAATACTGGGAATGAAGGTGTTGAGCTATGTGCTCGCCGCGATTCCGGGCGCGCCGCTGAAAGAGAGAATTATTGCGGCCGGTTTGGGGACGGACATTTCCGCCGCGTTTATCGAGAGTCTGAAACAGCCGGTCTGGCATTGGGAGGTCGTCGGCTCGGAGCGTGAGCAGCAGGCGGCGGTGCTGCAGGCATTGGATGACGGTGTCGCCGAGTTGGTGCGGGACGGCATTCCGGCGGGACTGCTGGAAGCGGCATTGAATCGCTTTGAGTTCAGTCTGCGGGAAAATGATTTCCAAGGACGGCCGAAAGGCCTGTATTACAACATTGCCGCGCTGAATTATTGGCTGTATGATGAGGATCCGTTGGCCGGCTTGCGCTACGAAGACGATTTGCGTACCTTGCGCAACGGCCTGACGAACGGTTTCTTCACGGAACTTCTGCAGAAATATTACTTGGACAATACCCATCAGGCGGCGGTGACGATGGCGCCGGCGGCGGGGCTTACGGAAGCGAAAGAAGCGGCGGAAGCGGCGCGTCTGGCGGCGGTGAAGGAAGGGCTTTCGTCGGCGGAAGTGGACGCGCTGGT
Organism: Veillonellaceae bacterium; assembly: GCA_022771805.1. Taxonomy (GTDB): domain Bacteria; phylum Bacillota; class Negativicutes; order Veillonellales; family Negativicoccaceae; genus JALELM01. The sequence goes on from JALELM010000019.1 coordinate 10,761, forward strand.
GGCACAGACGAAGACCCTGCGGGAACGGCAACGAACACCGGACACGGAAGAACATCTGGCGACGATTCCCCTGCTGAAAAAAGAGGACTTGCCGCACGAAACGGATGACGACAGTCTGACGGAAACATCTTGCGGCGGACGGCCGCTGTACGGCTTTACCGGCGAAACACACGGGATTATTTACGCGAATTTATACTTCGATTTGGCGGATCTGACGGCCGAGGAGTTCCGCTATACCGTCTTGCTGGCGGATTTGGCGGGAATGTTGGCAACGGAGCATTACGGCTACGGCGAGCTGGCGCAGGCCGTCGATCGGTACACCGGCGGCATTCAGGTCGGAATGGAACTGGTTTCGCATTATTTGGACGATACGCAAGTGCGGCGGTTTGTCACGGTGCGAGGCAAGGCCTTGACGGCGCATGCCGAGAAATTGATCGAATTGACGGACGAGATCATCAATCGCACGCAATACACGGATACGAACCGTCTTGGTGAGCTCTTGCGGGAAAAGAAGTCGGACTGGGATTTGCAGCTGTTTCGTATGGGAAACAGCTTGATGATGAACCGGGCGCTTTCGTATGTGTCTCCTTATGAACGTTGGGCGGATGAAACGCGGCTTTCCTACTATGCATTTCTGCAGGAAGTGTTGCGGCAGGATCCGGCGGCAGTGGCGCAACGCTTGACGGCCGTCGCCCGGCGGGTGTTCCGGCGGGATGCGGTGCTCTTACAGGTCACGGGCGGCGAGGAAGAAATGGCGGCGGCGCAACGGCTGCTGCCGGGGCTGTTGGCCAATCTGGCGAGCGAACCCTGCGGCGCGGCGACACGCGATTTGCCTCTGCACACCGGGAACGAAGCGTTCCTGAGTGTCGGCAAGGTGCAATACGTGGCGCAGGGCGGTAATTTCCGGCGTGCGGGCTTCGAATACAGCGGCAGTCTGGAAGTCATGGCCGGTATTTTGCGCTATGATTATCTGTGGCAGCAGGTTCGGGTGTTGGGCGGTGCCTATGGTGCACATGTCCAAATCAGTGCAACGGGCAATACCGTTTTCTGTTCGTATCGGGATCCGAACTTGAAAGAAACGCTGGATGTGTATGCCGCCATGCCGCAGGCCATGGCCGCGTTCGATGTGACGGAACGGATGATGCGACAGTATGTAATCGGCGCGTTGGCACCGACACAGACGCAGTTTACCCTGCCGATGCGGGCGCAACGGGCAATGCGGCGCTTGCTGGGCGAGATGCCGCGGAGCTACCGTCAGCGGATTCGCGAAGAATTGATCTCCTGCACGCAGGCGGATATCCGAGCTACGGCGCCCTTGTTGCAGGCGGTTATCGACCAGCAACGTATTTGTGTAATGGGAAGTGAAAGTAAGATTCATGAACAGCAGGAACTTTTCCGCGACATCATCTCCTTCGGCGAGTGAATACCGGGGGCGTTTTGCACCCAGCCCGACGGGATATCTGCACTTGGGGCATGCCTGGGTGGCGTTGATTTCCCGTTGCGCCGCTCGGCGTGCCGGGGGCAAGTGGGTATTGCGAGTGGAAGATATCGATCGGGAGCGTTGCCGGGCGGAATATGAAGAGGCGCTTTACGAGGATCTGACCTGGCTCGGCCTGACTTGGGACGAGGGGCCGGATTGCGGCGGCCCGTACGGCCCGTATCGGCAGAGCGAACGGGCGGAACAATACGAAGCGGTCTTGGCCGGTTGGCGGCGGGAAGGGCTTCTGTACCCCTGCACCTGCCGGCGGGCGCGTCTGCAAGCCGTAGCGGCCGCACCGCACCGCGGTGAGCGAAGAACCGTGTATGACGGACATTGCCGACGGATTCCGGCAGCCGCGGCAGAGGCGGCACTGCGTTGGCGCGGCGAGGACGAGACGATTCGCTTTTGGGAGCATGACGGCAAGACGGCTGTCGTGCGCTTGTATGCCGCGACGGACGACATCATTTTGCAACGGGCGGACGGAGCGTACAGCTACCAATTTGCCGTCGCCTATGACGACGCAACGATGCGCCTGACGGAGGTGGTACGCAGCAATGATCTGTGGGATTCCACAGCTTGGCAGGTTCGCCTGATCGAGAGACTCGGCTATACCGCTCCCGTATATTGGCATGTGCCTGTTTTGACGGATCACAACGGGGTGCGTTTGTCCAAGCGCCAGCAGGGGACGACGTTGCGAGAACTGCGCGCGGCGGGAAAGACTCCGGCGGAGATATTCGGACTCCTGCTGCAGCTGGCCGGCGCAAACCCGAGCGGGCGACCGTTGAGTTTGGCGGAAGTCGAAGCATCGGATCTGCGGACGTGGGATTTGGGCGCCGATCAAATCAATGCGGAGGAGGAAATGCGGTGAATATCGAAGAGGCTAAAAAGTTAAAAGTTTGGGCCGTGGTGGGGGCTACGCCCAAAAAAGAAAAATTCGGGAATCGGATTTTTCATCATTTGCTGAAGAAAGGCTATGAAGTGTATCCCGTCCATCCGACAGCCACGGAAATTGACGGACATACCTGCTACCGATCGGTACGGGACTTGCCGACGGTACCGGATATCGTGGATTTCGTTGTCGGCGAAGAGGCGGGACTGCAAGCCGTCGCCGATTGTGCGGCGGTCGGCGTACGGGTCGTTTGGCTGCAGCCGGGGGCGGACTCCCGAGTAGTGGCGGAAGCGGCAAAAGCCGGCGGCATGGAAGTTATCTGTGATTGCGTTTTAGTAAGCATTTGATAATAAAATAATTAGAAATAGGGGGAATTTGCACCGGATTCGGTGCGGACTCTCCTTTTTTATTGCCCGAAAAGCAAGATATGGTATGCATCCGAGAAAACAACCCTATAAATAGTAGTTATTACCGGCGATGACCGACAGGGCGGGAAACCGGCGAATGTGGGGCGGAATATTCTAATTAGTGGGGGATTGTGGTAATATATGGGTAAAAGTGGAGGAAAGAGAGGTGACGCATATGTTCATGGGAAAACATTCCCACACGGTGGACAGCAAGGGACGCATGATTATTCCCGCCGCATTTCGCGAAGAATTGGGCGAGTCCTTTGTGATTACCCGCGGACTGGATGCGTGCCTCACGATTTATCCGCAGGATCGCTGGGCGGAAATGGTCGGCAAGTTGCAACGACTCTCCACGACGAAGAAAGAAGTGCGTCAGCTGGTTCGTTTCCTGCTCGGCGGCAGTAACGAGTTGGAGTGCGACCGCCAGGGGCGCGTGTTGATTCCCGTGCATTTGCGTGAGTATGCGGATATTCGGCGCGATGCGGTCGTTGTCGGAGCCGGCAACCAGATTGAAATCTGGAGCAAGGCGCGTCTCAGTGCATACGAGGAAGAATCTTTCGATACGATCAGCGATGTGGCGGCAAGCATCGACTTGCCGTTGGACTTCAGTTTATAGAGGCCGCCATGTTTGCACATATAGCGGTGCTCCTGCGGGAATTGGTAGACGGTGTGGTGCAAAAGCCGGGCGGTGTGTATGTAGATATGACACTCGGCGGTGCCGGCCACGCGACGGCGCTGGCAGAAATGCTGCTGCCGGCGGGGCGACTGATCGGGATTGATCGGGACGAAGCGGCGCTTGCGGCCGCCCGGGAACGCCTGCGGGATGTGAAGTGCCGCGTGGATCTGGTTCGTAGCAATTATGCGGATCTGCCGGCCGTTCTTCGGGATTTGGGCATTGCGGAGGTCGACGGGATCATTTGTGACCTGGGCGTTTCTTCGCACCAATTGGACACGGCGGAGCGCGGTTTTTCTTACATGCAGGACGGCCTGCTGGATATGCGGATGGATCGCCGCCAGGAATTATCGGCGTATGAAGTAGTCAATTCCTACGGCGAGCAAGAATTGGCGGATATCATTCGGAATTACGGTGAAGAGCGTTGGGCGCGCCGGATTGCACAATTTATCGTGGCGGCGCGGCGGGAAGCACCGTTGCAGCGAACGAGTGAATTGGTGGACGTGATCAAACGGGCGATACCGGCGGGGGCAAGGAAAGACGGTCCGCACCCGGCCAAGAGAACTTTTCAGGCGATTCGCATCGAAGTAAACGGGGAGCTGCGTGATTTGGAAGGGGCGCTGCGACAAGCCGTGACGGCATTGGCGCCGCAAGGACGTATCGGCGTGATCAGCTTTCACTCGCTGGAGGATCGAACGGTAAAGAATTTATTTCGGGAGTTGGCGACAGGCTGCACCTGTCCGCCGCAGTTCCCGGTCTGCGTTTGCGGCAAGAAAGCGATTTTGCAACGCAATATAAAAAAGATTAAGCCGAGTAAAGAAGAAGTGGCAGCCAATCCGAGAGCGCGAAGTGCAATCTTGCGTATCGCGGAGAAAATGTAGGGAGGAATTCAACATGACGGCAAAGACGCAAACATTCCGGTATACGTTGGCAGAGACTACGGACGTAGTCGTCCCGCGAGCGCATCGAGCGGCAAGTACGGTCGGTACATGGGAGCGCAGCGCCGGCAGAAGTGCGGCCGGGTCGTTGTGGCGAGTTCTGACCAAGCCGGTCGTCCTGTTGGCGATTGCGGGGATTTCCCTGATGAGCGGAATGTATGCCTGCAACGGCGTGTTGGCACAGCAACGTTACGATGTGCAACAGGTACGCAGCCGCGTGGTCGCTCTGACGAAAACCAATGAAGCGTTGCGTCTGGAAGTGGAACAATTGAAGTCTCCGAATCGGATTCAGGTACTGGCCGAGACGCAGCTGGGAATGTTTACGCCGTCACAGGTGCTCTACAGCAGCGCAAGTGCAAATACGGTGGCTGCCAAAGTCGATAAATCCGCGGACGGGATTCGTGATTAAAAGCAGCCTTCGGGCTGCTTTTTCAATAAAGGGGATCAAATGAACCAGACAAAAGATATCCGAAACTTAGCTGAATTTTTGGGAGCGGAGCTGCATGGCGGAAATCCGCATACGGTTGTGCAACAGCTGACAAGCGATTCGCGCCAGGTGCGGGAAGGCGCATTGTTCGTCTGCCTGCGCGGTGCTCATGCGGACGGCCATCGCTTTGCCGCTGCGGCCGTGGCGCAAGGGGCGGTTGCGGTATTGGCGGAGGAAGTGCTCGCATTGCCGGAGCACGTGGCACAATGCATCGTGCCCGACACCTTTGCGGCGATGCGACAGCTGGCGGCGTATTTTTACGACTATCCGTCGCGCCGGCTGCGGTTGATCGGGGTGACGGGCACGAACGGGAAGACCACCGTCTCCCACATGATTGCACATTTACTGGAGCGCGAAGGATACAGTGTCGGTGTCATCGGAACGGTGCATGTTACCTTTGCCGGCAGAGAAGAGCCCGTGCACAATACGACGCCGGATGCGGATGTATTGCAGGAGATTCTGGCGCGCATGGTCGTCGCCAGAGTAACACATGTAGTGATGGAAGTGTCTTCCCATGCGTTGGACATGGGGCGGGTGCGCGGCTGCGAATTCGATACGGCGGTATTCACGAATTTGACACAGGATCATCTCGATTACCACGAAACGATGGAGAACTATGCGGCGGCCAAGGCGAAGCTGTTCGCGCTGGTTTCCGAGCCGGGAACCAAGGCCCTGAAGAATGCCGTCTTGAACAGCGACGATGCCTATTGGCGCTGGCCGGCGGATGCGGTAGCGACCGAGCGCTGTCGCTTGCTCACCTACGGCCGGGGCGAGGCGGATTTTCGCGCGACGGCCGTGCAGGTACGAGCGACCGGTTCGACCTGCACATTGCTTTATGACGGAGCGGAATATCCGATTCAGTTGGGCGCGATCGGCATGTTCAACGTGTACAATGCGTTGGCCGCCATTGCGACGGGGGTGGCGGAAGGTATTCCGTTGCCGCGTGTTCTGGACGGGATGCAGGATTTTGTCGCAGTTCCGGGACGCTTTGAGCGGGTGGACGAGGGGCAGGATTTTGCCGTCGTGGTCGATTATGCACATACACCGGACGGCTTGGAAAATATTTTGAAGACCGCCCGAGAAATTACGGACGGACGCGTCCTGATCACCTTCGGTTGCGGCGGTGACCGCGATGCGACAAAGCGGCCGATCATGGGCGAGATCGCCGCAAAGTACGCGGATGTTGTATTAATCACGAGCGATAACCCGCGCAGCGAAGATCCGGATGCGATTATCGCGCAGATCCGTGAGGGCGCGGCGTATGCCCAAAGCCGCCAGGGACAGGTGCTGTGTGAACCGGATCGGCAGCGTGCCATTGCCGAGATCATCGGCATGGCGACCACCGGTGACGTGGTTCTGATTGCAGGCAAGGGGCATGAGGATTATCAAATCCTGCTTGACCGCACCATTCATTTTGATGATCGCGAAGAAGCGCGAAAGGTATTGAAAGGTAACTGACATGGCCTGTTTTTCCGAGGAAGAAATTCGCCGGGCAACCGGGGCGACGCTTGTTTCCGGGTCCGCGGCACGGCCGACGACTTCGGTCGCAACGGACAGCCGGACGATCGCTGCCGGGGCGCTGTTTGTGGCGTTGCGCGGGGAACGCTTCGATGGTCACGACTTTGTGGCGAAGGCGGTGGAGTCTGGGGCGGCGGCCGTGCTGGTCGAGCGGGCTGTAGACAATCTGCCGGCAAATGTGGCACAATGGGTAGTATCGGATACCCTGCGCGCGCTACAAGATTTGGCGCGCTTTCATCGGCGGCGCTTTTCTATTCCGGTTGTTGCGGTAACGGGTTCAAATGGCAAGACAACCACGAAAGAAATGATCGCGGCGGTTCTGGCGGAGAAGTACCTCGTCTGCAAGACAGAGAAAAATTATAATAATGAAATCGGCTTGCCGTTGACTCTGTTGCAGCTGACGGAGGAGCATGGCGCCTGCGTTGTGGAAATGGGTATGCGCGGCCGGGGGCAGATCGCGGAATTGGCAGCCGTTGCCGAGCCGACGGTCGGCGTGGTGACCAATGTCGGCGTGGCACATATTGAAATTCTGGGCAGCCAGAAGGAAATCGCCGCCGCCAAGCAGGAGTTGATCGAGGCGTTGCCGGAGACGGGCACGGCGGTTCTGAACGTGGACGATCCGCGTGTCGCCGAGATGGCGGGTGTCGCCCGTTGTCGTGTCATCGGTTGCGGGTTTCAGCCCTCGGCGATGGTGCGGGCGATTGACGTGCAATATGCGGAAGGGCGGACGAAATTCACCTGCCGCTTGTTTGATGAAGTGTTTGCACTGACTTTGCAGCTGCTCGGCGAGCACAATGTGTACAATGCGTTGCTGGCCATCGCGGTCGGCCGTGTGCTCGGTGTGAACAGTCGCAGAATTCGCCAGGCTTTCCAGAATTTGTCGCCGGAAGGGCAGCGTCAGGAAGTGGTGCGGCTCGGGGGCATACAGTTCATCAACGATGCCTATAATGCCAATCCGGTGTCCTTGGCGATGGCACTCAAGACTCTGTTTCAATTCGGCGAGGGTCGCAAGGTTGCCGTTCTCGGGGATATGCTCGAGCTCGGAGAACGGGCGCGGGCATTTCATCGCGAGATGGGAACGGCCGTTGCACAGGTGGGGGTTGCCGTACTGCTGACGGTAGGCGATTTGGCAGCCGAAATGATCGAACCCGCCGCGGCGGCCGGTGTCGAGACACATGCCTGCCGCAGTACGAAAGAGGCACTGGCGGTATTGCGCGAACTGTTACATGACGGTGATATTGTGCTGGTCAAAGGATCGCATTCGATGCACATGGAAAATATCATTACCGATTGGAAAGAAGGAAATCATTGATGTGGGATTCGTTTTTGCCGACAGCACTGCTGGCTTTTGCGGTGATGTCGGTATGCGGTTTTTTGGGGTTACCTCTGTTGCGGCACTGGAATGCCCGCCAGGAAGTGCGGGAAGAAGGACCGCAAAGCCATCGCAGCAAGGCGGGAACGCCGACGATGGGCGGTCTCCTGATGGCGGCGGCTCTGATCATTACATTGGCGATCGGCGGCCGCGTAACCGCGCAGGTCGGCTGGCTGCTCTTTCTGGTGTTGGGGCATGTATTGCTCGGTTTCGTCGATGACGGAATCAAAGCCGTGTACAAGCGCAATCTTGGCTTGACGGCCAAACAAAAGCTGGCGGGACAATTGGTACTCGCGGCGATATTTACCTACGGACTGGTTGTACAATTGGAAATGCCGACGGTTCTGCACATACCCTTTTTCGGTTGGGAGTGGCCGTTGGGATACGGCTATTGGTTTTTCGCCGCACTCGTCATCGTCGGCACGACAAATGCGGTGAATCTGACGGACGGCTTGGACGGTCTGGCGGCGGGGACATCCGCCATTGCCGCTATGGCTTTTGTTTGGGTCGCGGCCGCGCTCAATGCTCCGGTTGCGGCTGAATTTGCCGCAGCGGTGGCGGGCGTATGTCTCGGCTTTTTGCTTTTCAACTACCATCCGGCCAAGGTGTTTATGGGTGATACCGGCTCGCTGGCATTGGGCGCGGCGTTTGCCGGCTTGGCACTCTTGCTGCGGGCGGAATTGCTGCTGGTCATCATCGGCGGCATCTTTGTTGCGGAAGCGGTTTCCGTAATTTTACAGGTGGGTTCATTCAAGCTGCGCGGCAAGAGAATTTTCCGCATGAGTCCGTTGCACCACCATTTTGAACTCGGGGGAATGCCGGAAGTGCGCGTGGTGCATGTATTCTGGCTGGCTGGGGTCGTTCTGGCGATCCTCGGAATTTGTGTGCGGTAATCGTACCGTATCGGCTTGTTACACGCGGCATTTCGTACTATACTTATGGGTATGGGTATAGATGAATAATCATTCAAGAAGCGGGGACAACTATGGATTTTTCGCAACAACATGTGTTGGTGGTGGGAGCCGGTATCAGCGGCATCGGCGCGGCGCGGGCATTGGCTAAGCAGGGCGCGAAAGTCACGCTGTCCGACTTGGTCAGTCTTTCCGCCGAACGGACGGCGGCGCTGAGCGGTTTGGGCATCGAGTGTGTGTTCGGGACGCAGAAAGTCAGCCTGCTTGCCGGTGTCGACTCGGTCGTGCTGTCGCCGGGGATCGCGCGGACGGTACCGCTGGTTGCGGCGGCGGAGCGTGACGGCATCCCGGTGACTGCGGAATTGGAATTGGCCTATCGTTTGGCTGCGGCACCTTTTTATGCGATAACGGGAACGAACGGCAAGACGACGACTACCACGTTGTTGGGGGATATGATCGCGGCAGCCGGTTTGCCGCACCTGGTCGGCGGCAATATCGGCTCCGCGCTCTCGGAGCAGGCGGATACTTTGCAGGAAGACGGAGTCATCGTGGCGGAAGTATCCAGCTTTCAGTTGGAGAGTATCGTCGATTTCCGACCGCATGCGGCGGTTATTTTGAATATTACCCCGGATCATTTTGAACGCCACGGCGATATGGCGGGATATGTACGGGCGAAAGCGCGGATTTTCGAGAATCAGGAAGCGGGCGATATGCTTATCCTGAATGCCCATGATCCGTATGCCGCGGACATGGCGCAACGGGCGCGTGCGACGGTTTGGTGGCTGGATACCGAGGCGCCGACCGAACGGGGAGCGTATATTGAAGCCGGCGTGATGTACTTACGCAAGGATGAGGATCCGGTGCGTCTTGTTGCCTTGGACGAATTGCAATTGCGCGGCAGTCACAATTGGGTGAACATGCTGGCGGCGGCCTTGCTGGCGTGGGAGGCGGGGGTGCCTCTGCGCGTGATCCGCGGCGTGCTTCGCGTATTTTCCGGTTTAGAGCACCGGGTGGAGTATGTAACGACGAAAAACGGAATTGCCTATTATAACGACTCCAAGGCAACCAATACCGACGCAACGGTGAAAGCGGTGGCGGGATTTGCCGCGCCGCCGGTGCTGATTACGGGCGGTTATGATAAGGGAACGGATTTGACGGACTTGGCACAGGCCATGGCGGCTTGCTGCGGCGTGGTTTTGTTCGGTGCTTCTGCGGAACGTTTTGCCACGGCGGCACAGGCGGCCGGGGCGACGGGTATGGTGCGTGCGGAGAGTATGACGGAAGCCGTGCGGGAAGCGACCCGGCTGGCGCAGGAACACCGAGCCGAAGCGGTATTGTTCTCGCCGGCGGCCTCGAGCTTTGACCGGTATCGCAATTACCGCGAGCGTGGGCGCGCGTTTAAGGCGGCTGTCGCCGAATTGGAGGAAGCATGAGGCGTGTCATTATTTCCGGCGGCGGGACGGGCGGACATATTTATCCGGCGCTGACCATCGCCGAAGAGATGGCACGGTTGCAGCCTACGGAATTTCTTTTCGTCGGCAGTGAAGACGGCTTGGAAAGCGAGTTGGTGCCGAAAGCGGGCTATCCGTTTACGACCTTGCGTGTACACGGCTTGCAGCGCCGCCTGACCTTGAAAAATTTCAAGGCGGCGGGCGAAGCGCTGAGCAGCATGGCCAAGGCGCGGACGCTGCTCCGGAAATTTCGGCCGGAGGTCGTCATCGGTACGGGCGGCTATGTATGCGGGCCGATCGTCCTGGCGGCGGCATTGCAGCGGATTCCGACACTGATTCAGGAACAGAATGTGGTTCCGGGCATGACGAACAGTATCCTGGCTCGATTTGTCCGGAGGGTGGCGCTCGGTTATGCGGAAGCAGCAAGCGCTTTTCACGGCGCGAAATGTGTATATACGGGCAACCCGATTCGCCGAGCCGTGCTCATGGCGGAACGGGAAGAGTCCCGCGCGAAATTCGGGATTCCGGCGGAGCAGTTTACCGTGCTGGTTGCCGGCGGCAGCCGCGGGGCGCAAAGTATCAATAATGCGATGCGGGATGTGCTGGCGTACTACACAGCCCGGCCGGAAGTGACCGTCATGCATGTGACGGGAGAGGCCGAGTACGAGCGGATGCGGACGGCGTTGCCGGCCGATTTGCCGCAGGAACGGCTGCGGGTATATGCGTACTTGCACGATATGCCGGCCGCCTTGGCTGCGGCGGATTTGGTGGTCTATCGAGCCGGCGCGGTAGGCTTGGCGGAATTGACCGCACGCGGGTTGCCGGCCATTTTGGTGCCGTATCCGTATGCTACGGCCGATCATCAGCGGCGCAATGCCGCAGTACTGGAGCGAGCCGGTGCGGCAACGGTCATCGAGAACAGCGCCTTGACCGGTGCCGGTTTGACGGCTGCTATCGAAGAATTGCGGCATGAGCCGAAGCGGCTGGCAAGCATGGCGGAGGCCTCCCGTCGCTTGGGAAAACCGGAGGCTGCTACGGAAATCGCCAAGTTGGCATTTTCTTTAATCGGGTGATTTACTATGCAATTGGAAGCATATCGACATATACATTTAGTGGGAATCGGTGGCGTGGGCATGCGCGCTATTGCACATGTGTTGCTGCAGCGCGGGGCGCAGGTCTCCGGTTCGGATAACAGCCCCGGCGACTTCGTCGAAACCTTACGTGCCGCCGGTGCTACCATTTATACCGGGCACAGTCCGCAGTATGTCAGCGGCGCGGATCTTGTGGTCGTGTCGACGGCAATTCGGGCGGATAATGTCGAGGTACTGGCCGCCAAAGAAGCGGGTATTCCCGTTGTTCACCGCTCCGATATCGTGACGGCGCTGATGAACGAAGGAAAAGGCATCGCCGTTGCGGGAGCACACGGCAAGACGACGACCACATCGATGATCGGTCAGGTATTGGAAGAAAGCGCTTTGGATCCGACCATCATTATCGGCGGGGAAGTGGCGTATTTGCGCGGCAACTCCAAGCGGGGGCGCGGTGAATGGGTCTTGGCGGAAGCCGACGAAAGTGACGGCTCGTTTCTGAAGTTGCACCCGTACATTGCGGTGGTGACGAATATCGAGGACGACCACCTGGATTATTACGGTTCACTGGAAAAGATCCGGGAGACATTTGCCGAGTTTTTGGCGCATGTCCATTCCGAGAACGGTCTGGCCGTTCTTTGCACGGAAAATGAAAATATTCGGGAACTGTTGCCGCAGATGTCCTGCCCGTATACAACTTACGGCTTTTCTTCGACAAACGATTATTATGCCACGGACATTCACTACTTGGACGGGCGGCTGCATTTTCGGGCGCATGCGCAGGGAAAAGAAATCGGCGAGATCGTCCTGCAGGTGCCCGGGCATTACAATGTACTGAACGCCTTGGCGGCATTGGCCGTCGGCACGGCGGTCGGGCTGGAGTTTGCGGAAATTGCTGCGGCGTTGCGGCATTTTACCGGGACCAAGCGACGTTTTCAGACCTTGCTGAAAAATGATACCGTCTGGCTGGTGGATGATTATGCGCACCATCCGACGGAAATCAAAGCGGCGTTGAAAGCGGCGAAGGATGTAGCGGCACAGCGAGTGATTTGCGCGTTCCAGCCGCACCGATATACGCGCACCCGTTTATTACAGGACGAGTTTGCCGATGCGTTTCGCGATGCGGATATCGTTATTTTTACGGATATTTATGCAGCGGGCGAAGATCCGTTGCCGGGAGTAGACGGCGCACTGTTACCGAAATTGGCGGCCAAATACAATGCCGATGTCCGTTATGTGCCGGATGTAACGGCGCTGCCGAGCTATTTACGCAAGCTGGCACGGCCGGGTGATTTGCTGATTACGATGGGAGCCGGCGATATTTGTCGGAGTGCGTATCGTCTGGCGGCGGAGTGGAAGTAAGGGATAGAGAGATGAAACTGACGAAGGATACGAAAATTTTGGTCGTGCTGGGCGGCCCGTCCACGGAGGCGGAGGTTTCCCGGCGAACCGGGGCGGCGGTTGCGCAGGCGTTGCAGACGGCGGGCTATCCGGTGGAAGTGCTGGAATTTGTCCCCGCAACGGCACAGGCGGATATCATTGCCGCTGCGCCGGGAGTGGTATTCAATGCACTGCACGGTCGTTACGGCGAAGACGGCGCGATCCAACATATTTTGGAGATGAGCGGCATTCCGTACACCGGCTCGGGACCGGTGGCAAGCGCCGTGACGGTGGACAAAGTTGTCAGCAAGCGTCTGCTCATGCAGGCGGGGCTGCCCACGGCGGAATTTACCGCGTATACCGAGCAGCAGACGAGGGAAGAAATATGCGCGGATATCCGGGCGCGATTTACCTTTCCCGTGGTGATTAAAGCGCCGCAGCAGGGCTCGACGATCGGGATCCGGGTGGTGCATACCGCCGAGGAATTGGCACCGGCGGTGGACGAAGCGTTTCGGTACGACTCGTTCATCATGGCGGAACGATTTCTTGCGGGCGACGAGTTCACCGCTTCGGTGCTGAACGGCAAGGTGTTGCCGCTGATCCGGATTGTCCCGCATTCCGGGATGTATGACTATACCGCGAAATATACGGCCGGCGCGACGGACTACTTGGTGCCGGCGCCGATTTCGCCGGAATTGACGCAGGAGATGCAGGCTTTGGCCAAACAGGCCTATGAACTAATGGGCTGCTGCGGGGTGGCACGTGTCGACTTTATGACGGATACAGCCGGTAAGCCCTATATTTTGGAATTGAACACGGTACCGGGGATGACGACGACCAGTCTGGTACCGAAAGCGGCGCAAGCGGTCGGGATTGATTTCACCGAGCTGTGTGAAGACATTTTACGAACCGCCGCCTGCGGTAAATTGTGAGTATGACGGGATTTCAGGATTTCGAGAGTTTCCGGCAGGAGCAGCGTGCGCGCGAAGCGGGAGAATTCCGCGAGCCGGCAGAGGTGCCGGCGGAACCGGAAGTAACGCCGCACAAGCCGCAGCGAAGACACCGCCGCATTTTGCGACGAGGCGCGGACACCCCGCCGCCGTGGTATCGCAATCGCACGGTGTACTACCTGATTGTCGTGGTCATGCTTCTGATTCTGTTGGCGCTTTGTTTTTTGCCGCTGCCGTTCGGTACGGTAACGCTTACGGGATTGCAGACTCTGGAAGAGCAGGATGTCTATCGGGTAGCGCGCATCAGTCGACCCGTCAATACATTGCAACTGAGTACGTCGGATACGGAACGCCGTTTGCGAGGCGATTTGCGTATTGCCGATGTCAGCGTGCGCCGGGAGTTTCCGGCAACCGTCCGTATTCAGATCGAAGAGCGTAAAGCCGTTGCCGTTGCGGAAACGGAATTCGGGTTTGCCGTGTTTGACCGCACGGGGCTGGTCATCGCGCAGGCACCGGTGATCTACAACACGCAGGCGCCCGTTATCACCGGTAAAAAGTTGGGCAATACACTTTTGGGGGATCGGCTGAAAGATCCGACACTGCTGCATGCGCTGCAGTACTTGGCCAAACTCAGCCCGAACGGCTGGAACCAGATCTCGGAAGTCAACATCAGCGATCCGCAGCAAATCGTCGCATATACACGCGACGACATTCCCGTTCGTTTGGGGGACGGCAGTCAGGCGGAGGAACAGGCGGGTTTGTCGGAGAATATGCTGCGGGATATTCGCCTGCGGAAATTGGATGTGCTTTTCATCGACGCCAATGTCGGCGCACCTTATATTAAGTTGAAATGAGGCAGGTAATGAAAGGAAAACAATTCGCCCTGATCGGGGTCAGCATTTTGTTGGGGGTGTTGCTGTCCACACAATACAAAAGCAACCAGCTTTTCGAGCATGCGGCCATGAATTTGCGGTCGGAAGATCTCTACAAACAGTTGATGGAAGTGGAGCGAGAAAATTTGCAACTGAAACGGGATTTGCAGGGGATTCGGGAAGACGGTTACGAAGAAAAAGCGGCCTTGGAGATCAAGAACCTGAAGTACCTGGCCGGACGTACGGCGGTCGAGGGGCCGGGCGTGCTGATTGTCATTGAAGACAGTCATCAGCCGTTGAAAATGGGAGAGAATCAGAATTTATACATTGTTCACGACGAGGACATCCTGAAGGTGATCAATGAATTGCGCGCTGCCGGAGCGGAGGCGATTTCCATCAATGACCAGCGGCTCATCGGAACCAGCGAAATCCGCTGCGCCGGCCCGACGATCACGGTGAACGGAAAGCTGTTCGGCCCGCCGTTTCAGGTGAAGGCTATCGGCGATCCGAAGTTGATGGTAGCGGCGCTCAAAATGCGCGGCGGCATTGTCGACACGCTGAAATATTGGGGGATCGATTTGCACGTGGAGGAGCAGAATCACCTGCGGATCGAAGCGTACAGCGGTCCGGTGCGCGATGACTTCGCCGTGCCGGTGACGGAGGAGGTGCAGTCATGATAGCGGTAAGTCTGGGCTTGTTGCTCGGGATTGTGGTCGGCACCTTGCTGCCGTGGTCCTTGCCGATTGTCTATGCGCCGTATATTTCAGTTGCGATCATGGCCTGTCTGGATGCTGTTTTCGGCGGCGCCCGAGCCGGTTTGGAAGGCAAGTATGACAGTGACGTATTTTTCAGCGGTGTAGTAGTCAATACGCTGGTAGCGGGATTGTTCGTTTTCATCGGCAAACGGTTGGGAATTGATATCTACTATGTCGCTTTATTGAGTTTCGGCTTACGTATCTTCAACAATACTGCAGTAATTCGCAGAATTTGGCTGGAAGGTCGAAAAAAGAGTATTCCGCGGTAGCCTTTTTGGGGCAAATAGTGTAAAATAAACAATAATGAAATAAAAATAACCGTGCACGAGAGAATTATAAAGAACATGAAGGAGGAAATCCGATGGGAGAATTGGCAAACATCAAAGTAATCGGTGTCGGGGGTGCCGGCAACAATGCGGTCAACCGCATGATTGAGGCAAATCTGCAGGGGGTCGAATTCATTGCCGCCAATACCGAGGAGCAGATTCTGGCCACTTCGCAGGCGAGCAAGAAGCTGCAGCTGGGAGAAAAGCTGACGAAGGGCTTGGGCGCCGGCGCAAAACCCGAAATCGGTGAAGAAGCCGCAAAAGAAAGCAAGGAAGAAATCCTGAAAACGCTCCAGGGGGCGGACATGGTTTTCGTCACGGCGGGTATGGGCGGCGGTACGGGTACCGGCGGTGCACCGATTGTTGCCGAATGCGCCAAAGAGCTCGGCGCACTGACGGTTGCGGTCGTTACCAAACCGTTCCCGTTTGAAGGCACCGTGCGGATGCGTAATGCCAACTCGGGGATTGAATACCTGAAAGATAAAGTCGATACGATTATTATCGTGCCGAACGAACGCCTGCTGCAGGCAGTGGACAAAAAAGTCACGATCCAGGATGCATTCCGTTTGGCCGATGATGTATTGCGCCAGGGCGTGCAGGGAATTTCGGATTTGATTACGGTTCCGGGCGTGATCAATTTGGACTTTGCGGACGTCAAAACGATTATGACCGATCAGGGCGAAGCCTTGATGGGAATCGGCTCCGGAACCGGTGAAAACCGCGCAGTGGATGCCGCCAAAGCGGCGATTTCCAGCCCTCTGCTCGAACGTACGATTGACGGTGCGAAAGGCATCATCATCAGCGTAACGGGCAGCGAAGACCTCGGCCTTTTGGAAATCAACGAAGCGGCACAGATCATTTCCGAAGCGGCGGATCCGGATGCCAACATCATCTGGGGTACTTCGATCAATCCGGACATGGGGGACGAAGTACGGATTACCGTCATCGCTACCGGCTTTGACGATGTGAGAAAGAAAGCGCAGGAATTCGGTGCCGCCAATCGTAGCGGTATCGCCGTTCCCGACTTTTTGCAAAAACGCTGATATGTTTGAATAAGGCCTTGTACAAGGCCTTATTTTTATGCGCGTGAGAGAGCGGGAATTTTTGCGCTTTCGGTAGAACGGGAAAGAGCGGCAAGAGGAATATTGAAGAAATTAGGTATGGACGGGTAAATAATGGTATAATCGAAGAATAGGAAAAGTCAGCGGGAGGAGGCGTGAAGATGGCGAAAGAATCTTCCTTTGATGTAGTGTCCAATGTGGACATGCAGGAAGTCGATAACGCGGTAAATCAGGCCAAAAAAGAAATTTTGACGCGCTATGATTTTCGCGGGAGCAAGAGCAGCATTGAGGTGGTAGACAATACGATCGTCCTGATCGGGGATGATGACTTCAAGCTGAAAGCGGTGCAGGAAATTTTGCGCGGGAAAATGGTAAAGCGCGGCATTGCGCTGAAAAACCTGGCGGAAGGGAAAGTAGAACCGGCTGCCGGGGCTACCGTCCGTCAGGTTTGGACGATTCGGCAAGGTTTGTCGGCGGAGCATGCCAAGGAAGTTACGAAGTGCATCAAAAATGCGAAGTTGAAAGTAACGGCGCAAATCATGGGTGATCAGGTTCGGGTGGCCGGAAAAGACAAGGATACCCTGCAGGAAGTCATTCAATTACTGAAGCAACAGGATTTTCCCGTGGAATTGCAATTCGTAAACTATCGATAACGGAGACCGTATGGCAAAAAAGGTATTGCGGGAAGGATACACGACCGGCTCCACGGCGACCGCAGCCATGAAGGCGGGGTTGCTGGCGTTGCGCGGTGAATTTCCCTCGCAGGTGACGGTGGAGACACCGCAGCATCGGGAGTTGCGTATCCCCGTCGTGCAGGCGGAGGTGCGGGACGGACGAGGCTGGGCGCAAGTCTTGAAGGACGGCGGCGACGATATGGATGTCACGCACGGCACACCGATCGAGGTGACGGTCGAAGTGACGGATACTCCGGGGGTGGTATTTATCGCCGGGGAAGGTGTCGGAACGGTGACGAAGCCGGGCTTGCAGATTCGCGTGGGCGAGCCTGCCATTAATCCCGGCCCGCGCTGGATGATGCAACGGGTGTACGGCGAGTTGTTACCGCCGGAGAAGGGTTGCGTCGTGACGGTCAGCGTGCCGGCGGGGCGTACCTTGGCGGAAAAAACGCTGAATCCCGTCCTGGGTGTGGTCGGCGGGATTTCGATTATCGGGACCAGCGGCATTGTCAAGCCGATGAGTGAAGAGGCCTACAAGAAGTCGTTGATTCCGCAGCTGACCGTGCTGCGCGCGGCGAAGAAAAAACTCTGCCTGCTGGCTCCGGGGCGGATCGGGCATGATGCGGCGTTGCGCGTGTTGCATGTGCAGCCGGAAGATTTGGTGGAAACGAGCAATTTCATCGGCTTCATGCTGGAAGAAGCCGTGGACAAAGGGATGACGGAAATAGTCCTCATCGGCCACATCGGCAAGCTGGTCAAGGTGGCCTCGGGCAGCTTTCACACGCACAACCGCATGAGTGACGGCCGCATGGAGACATTGGCCGCTTATGCCGCACTGAACGGAGCATCCCAAGAAACGGTACGGGAGATTCTGGGCTGTGCAACGACCGACGGCGCTTTGGAAATCATCGTTCGAAACGGACTGGAGTGTATTTACCCGCAATTGGCGGAGCGGGCACAAGTTCGTGCGATACGCTACCTGCACAATGAGGCAAGAGTGGGCGTGATTTTCGTGACCATGCAGGGAGAAATTTTGGCGATGAGCAGCATCGCCGAGGAAATCGGGAGACGTGAGGGATGGCTGAAACAATCATCGTAGCGGGCATCGGGCCGGGGGATCCGGACTATGTTATCCCGCGGGCGACGGCGGCGATCCGGGCGGCAGATGTGGTGGTCGGCGGCAAGCGGGCACTGGCGACATTTGCTACGGAGCGGCAGCTGCAGATTCCGGTGACGGGGAAGTTACAGGAATTGGCGAAGGCAATGCGCGCCGTACCGGAAACGAGTCGCATCGTGGTGCTGGTCAGCGGTGATCCGGGCTACTACAGCCTGTTGCCGTGGGTGAAGCGAACCTTTCCGGAGGCGGAAGTGGAAGTGATCCCGGGACTGTCGAGCATGCAGGTCGCTTTCGCGCGCTTGGCGGAAGTGTGGCAGGATGCCGCTTTGCTGAGCTTTCACGGCCGTGTGCCGGAGCCTGCTGAATTGGTCTATGCGCCGGGACGTAAGCTGGGCTTTTTGACGGATGCGGAACACAATCCCGGCTTTATCTGCCGGGAGCTGATGGCGCACGGTTGGCCGGCCGAAACCCGGGTCGATATGTTGGAAAAAATCAGTTATGCGGAGGAACGGCGGCGCAGCGGTACTTTGGCGGAATGTGCCGACGAGACGGGTTTCTCGCATTCGATAGTGGTGGTGAGAGGATGAAGTATAAATACGGTTTGGCGGATGAGGAATTCATTCGCGGCAATGTGCCGATGACCAAGTCGGAAATTCGGGCAATGGTCATGGTACGGGCGGCCATCGAGCCTGCCATGCGGGTGTTGGATATCGGGGCGGGAACCGGTTCGCTCACGATCGAAGCGGCCTTGCAGGCGTATGACGGACAGGTGTATGCGGTGGAGCGCAATCCGGAAGGTGTCGCATTGATTCGCCGCAATGCGGAAAAGTTCGGCCTGGACAATATTACTGTGGTGGAAGGGCGTGCCCCGGAGGCACTGGCCGATCTGCCGCAGATGGATGTCATCATGATCGGAGGATCGGGCGGCGAGTTGCCGCAGATTTTGGCTGAATGTGAGCGTTTGCTGCGCCCGGGCGGTCGCATCGTGGCGACGGCGGTAACGGTGGAAACGGCGCATCGTCTGGCGGCGGAATGCCGGGAACGCGGCTATATGTACGAGGGGTTTCAGATGCAGGTGAATCGGCTGCAGAAAGCGGGGCCGCACCATTTATTGCAACCGTTGAGCCCGATTTATATTGTGACGGCGATGCCGAAGGGGGAAGAACAATGACACAGGTGTATTTTATCGGTGCGGGTCCGGGAGACCCGGAACTGATTACGGTGAAGGGGCGTCGCTTGATTTCGGAAGCGGATGTGGTAATCTATGCGGGCTCACTGGTGAATCCGGAGATTTTGCAGTATTGCAAAGAAGGTGCGGAGATTCACAACAGCGCGTCCATGAGCCTGGACGATGTGCTCGTCGTGACAAAACGGGCGGTCGGCGAAGGCAAAACGGTAGCGCGCGTACATACGGGCGATCCGGCGATTTACGGCGCGATCCAAGAGCAGATGGATGCCCTGAAACCGGCGGGAATCGAGTTTGAAGTCATCCCGGGCGTCAGCTCGTTTTTGGCCAGTGCCGCCGCGTTGAAGCAGGAATATACCTTGCCGGGCATTTCACAGACGGTGATCATCACCCGCTTGGAAGGACGTACGCCGATGCCGAAGAAAGAGCAACTTTCGTATTTGGCTGCGCATCAGGCGACCATGTGTATCTTCTTGTCCGTGCAGATGATGGACAGCGTGGTAGAAAACTTGGTGCTCGGCGGCTACAGCATTGATACGCCGGTGGCCATTGTCATTCGCGCATCGTGGCCGGATCAAAAGATCCTGCGCGGCACGCTGGGGACGATTGCCGATATCGTTCGCGAAGAAGGCGTTATCCGCCAGGCGATGATCGTGGTCGGGCGTGTGCTCGGCGGTGATTATGAACTGTCCAAACTGTATGATAAACAATTCAGCCATATGTTCCGGGACGGTGTCGAGGCGGATTCGAAATGAGCCGCTGCGCCGTTATTTCCGTGACGGAGCGCGGGGCAAGACTCGGTGCAAGGGTTGCCGCAGGTCTGGATACGGAGGTCACTCTCTATGAGCGCGAAGGTCGCGGCAGCGGGAAGCCGGCGGTTTATTTCCGCAGTACACCGGCGCTGACGAAAGAGATCTTTGGCGAGTATGACGTGCTGCTGTACATTATGGCAACGGGGATTGTTGTCCGCTCCATTGCTCCCTGCGTGCAGGACAAGACGCGGGATCCCGCCGTTATTGTAATGGACGAAGGCGGCAAGCACGCAATCTCGCTGCTTTCGGGGCATTTGGGCGGTGCCAACGAGTGGACGCAAGTGATTGCCGAACTGGCGGGAGCGGTGCCGGTCATCACGACGGCGACCGATGTCCAAGGCCGTCCGGCGCCGGATGTGCTCGCGCGACGGATCGGCGCGCGGGTGACGCCGGTGGCGAAACTGAAGCCGGTCAATGCGGCGGTCGCTCACGGCGAGGAAGTCCGCTACTACGTGGATGAAAGAATGCCGTTGGCGGAAGCCATTCGTGCCGCGGCGGCCGAGCTGGGGATAGTCTGCCGGCCGACAGCGGAGCTGGCAGCACCGCAGACGCAGGCGGCAACGGTCGTGATTTCCGATCGCTGTGACTTGTCTGCGCCGGAACCGGCCGTCTACTTGCGGCCGCCGACGCTCGTTCTCGGCATGGGTTGCCGGCGCGGTACGGAGGAGGCTCTGTTGGCGAATGCCGTTCGTGAGGCTTGCGCCGCTGTCGGTCGCAGCCCGCTCGCAGTTGCACACATTGTTTCCGTGGATGTAAAAGCGGATGAAGAAGGGCTGTTGGCTCTTGCCGAGACGTACCGTCGACCGATTACTTTTTATCCACGGCAGGAACTGGCGGAAGTGATCCGCCGCTACGGACTGGAGGAGTCCGAATTTGTAAAGAAAACGATAGGAGTGGGGAATATATGCGAATCGACAGTCATCTTAACAACGAAAAATCCGCAGCTCATACTGGGGAAAACCAAGTACAGGAGTGCGACCGTAGCACTGGGAGAGGCTACATCGCTGTCGTCGGTCTCGGCCCGGGTCATGAAGAAGAGATGACGCCGCGAGCCTATGAGGCCATCAAGTGGTGCGATATCGTTGTCGGCTACCATACGTACATGAGCCTGATCAAAGATCTGATCGCCGGGAAAGAACAGGTCGGCACGGGGATGAAACAGGAAATCGACCGTTGCCGGCGGGCGGTGGAATTGGCGGCGGAGGGGAAACGTGTCGTCGTGGTTTCCTCCGGCGATCCGGGTGTGTACGGTATGGCCGGGCTCGTTTTGGAGCTTGTCGGCAAGTTGCCGGCGGAGCAGCGGCCGGAAGCGGAAATCATTCCGGGTCTGACGGCGGCAAATACGGCCGCCTCGATCCTCGGTGCGCCGCTGATGCATGATTATGCGGTAATCAGCCTCAGCGATTTGCTGACGCCTTGGGAATTGATCAAAAAACGCGCCCGCATGGCGGCGGAAGGTGATTTTGTCATCGCGTTGTACAATCCCCGCAGCCGCGGTCGGGCGACTCATTTGGACGAAATTTGCGAGATCATTCTGCAATATCGCGATCCGGCGACGCCGGCGGGGATCGTACGCAAAGCCGGGCGTGCCGGGATGTCCTACACGATTACGGATCTGGCAAATCTGGCGGCACAGGATGTCGATATGCAATCGACCGTCATCATCGGCAACAGCCGTACACGGGTGGAAGACGGCCGAATCATTACCCCGCGCGGGTATGAACTGTGATCTGGGTCATCTCCGGCACGCAGGACGGGCGTGAACTGGCGGGCGAATTGCGCCGTGTCAGCGGGGAGGATGTTGTCGTCACGGTCGTCAGCAACTACGGCAAACTGCTCGCGGCGGAAGCGGTGGATGAAGTCCTGGTCGGGCGCCTTACACAGGCGGATATGGAGAACCTGATTCGAGCCAAGGCGATCCGCTGCGTGGTGGATGCCAGCCATCCGTATGCGGCGATCGTTTCGGAAACGGCCCGCGCCGCCGCAGCCGCTTGCAAGATCGATTACTTGCGCTATGAACGGCCGGAAGTCACGCTGCCCGCTTACGAAAAATTACACCATGTCGGTAATGAAGCGGAGGCCGCGGAGTTGGCGGGAAGGTTGGGCGAACGCATCTATCTGACGACCGGATCCAAGACCTTGCGCACGTTCATGAATGCGCCGGTCTTGACGGGGAAAGAAGTCTGGGCACGGGTTTTACCGACGGTGGAAGTACTGACGATTTGTGAAGAACTCGGTCTGACGCCGAAGTATATCGTGGCGGTACAGGGACCGTTCAGTTATGAGATGAATCTGGCCATGTTCGTCGATACGGCGGCGGATGTCGTCGTGATGAAGAACAGCGGCCTGGTCGGCGGTACGGATACGAAACTGGCTGCGGCGATGGCTGCGGGCTTGGAAATTATCGTAATTGACCGACCGAAACCGCAAACACAGGGATTCAAAGTGCTGCACTCGGCAGCGGAAGTTATTCGGGCATGGGAGGAATTATAATGGATTACATCAAACAGCCGAAAGCGATTGAAGACAGAAGCATGGAATTGATTGCGCCGCATTTGGCGGGGTTGAACCTGAATGAGGATGAAACGGCGGTGTACTCCCGCATGATTCATACCACCGGTGACGTGGAGTACGGCAAAATCGCCCGCAAGAGCGAGGGTGCGGTGGAAGCCGGTATCCGGGCGCTGGCGGCGGGGGCGCGGATTTATACCGACGTGGAAATGGTGCGGACGGGGACGAATAAACGAGCCCTGGCGCAGCTGAACGGCGAGATTTTTTGCCGCGTTTCCGATCCGGAAGTGGCGGCGTATGCCAAAGAGCAGGGAATTACCCGCTCGATGGCGGCCATGCGTATGTTCGGCAAGGATCTGGACGGCAGCATTATCGCTATCGGCAATGCTCCGACCGCATTGTTTGAAGTCATTCGGATGATGGAAGAGGACGGCATTCGGCCGGCGCTCATCATCGGGATCCCGGTCGGTTTCGTCGGCGCGGCGGAATCGAAGGATGAATTGATTAAACGTTCACCGGTACCGTACATTACCGTAGTCGGTAATAAAGGCGGCAGCCCGGTTGCGGCCTCCGTACTGAATGCTATGCTTTATAAGTTGGTGCAGCGCACGGATATGTTATATATCGAGAATAAAAAGTAAGCGGGTGACGTGATGTCCGAGCACGGAACACAGGCGCAGGAAACGGACGGCAGAAGAGCACGCCGTTGGTTCGTACTGGCGACATTGCTTTTTCTACTGGTGCTCGTCTTATTCGGCAGCTTGGTCTTAGGGGCGACCCATGTCCCTCTGAGCGACTTGCCGTCTATTTTCGCGGGCACGTACCGGGGTATGGAAGGACCGATTATTCTCAATATCCGTTTTCCGCGGAATATTGTCGGCGCCTTGGTCGGGGCGAATTTGGCGGTCGCCGGAGCGATTTTGCAGGCGGTCATGAAAAATCCGCTCGCCGATCCGGGCATCGTCGGTGTATCGAGCGGGGCGGGGCTTGCCGGTGTATGCATGTTGGTGATGTTTCCCGAATGGACATACTTGGTGACGCCGGTCGCTTTCATCGGTGCGCTGGGTGCGGCACTGTTCGTCTATGCGCTGGCTTGGAAGAACGGCATCCGGCCGTTACGGATTATCCTCGCCGGGGTCGCGGTGAATGCCTTTTTGGGGAGCGGTATTTCCGCCTTACTGATTTTTTACGGTGATCGAGTGCAGGGCGCGTTACTTTGGATGGTCGGCGGATTGTCCGCCCGCAGTTGGCCGCAGGTGGAAACGCTGTGGCCGTACACGCTGCTCGGTCTGATCGTCGCTTTGGCCGGGGCGAAGCAGCTGAACGTCCTCAGCCTCGGTGATGAAACGGCTCGCTCGCTTGGTATGCGTGTCGAACGGATTCGTTTCTTTATGACTGCGGTGGCGGCGTTGCTGGCGGCAGCGGCGGTCAGCATCAGCGGGCTCATCGGCTTCGTCGGTCTGGTCGTGCCGCATATGGTACGCCTGCTGATCGGCAGCGACCATCGCTTTCTGTTGCCCGCATCCGTTCTCGGCGGTGCCGTTATTATGGTCGCCTCGGACACGTTGGGGCGGGTGGCGTTCAGCCCCGTGGAAATTCCCGTCGGAATTATCATGGCCTTTCTCGGTGCGCCGTTCTTTCTTTACCTGCTGCGGAGGGGTCAATGAAGAGCATTCGGGCGGAACATATCCGCGTCCGCTTCGGCGAAAAAGAAATCCTGTCCGACATCAGCTTTGCGGTGGAACGCGGTGAGATAATCAGCATTCTCGGCGCCAACGGCTGCGGGAAATCCACGCTGTTGCGTTCTCTGGTCGGCATTCAACCGCGCACGGACGGGCGTGTGTATATCGGCGAAGAAGAGCTGGAACGTTACACGCCGGCACGGCTGGCACGCAAGCTGGCATTTCTGCCGCAGGCTGCGGAACCGCCGCAGGACATGACGGTAGAGGAGTGGGTCGGCTGCGGCCGCTATCCCTACCAGGCCTGGTGGAAACCGGTCTCGGATTATGACCGGGAAGTCGTGGCGCGATCGCTTGTGCAAACACGAGTGAGCCATTTGGCCAAGCGCATGATCCATTCTCTTTCCGGCGGCGAACGGCAACGGGTACGCATTGCGATGGCCTTGGCGCAGGAGCCGGAAATTATCATGCTGGACGAGCCGACGACCTATCTCGATCTGAGTCATCAGCTGGAAGTCATGGAACTCCTCTGGCATATCAATCAAACGGACGGCGTAACCGTCGTGATGGTCTTGCACGATGTAAACCATGCCGCCAGGTATTCGCATCGTTTACTTGTGTTGGCGGAGCGCGGGATCTACCGTCTGGGGAAACCGGAAGAAGTGCTGACTGCCGATGTGATGCGAGATGTCTACGGTGTCCGGGCGGAAATCGAAACCCGGGACGGCGGCCCGTTCTGCTATGTCCGCGGCTTGTTGCGGACATAAAAGCAACAAGTTTTCATTCGACGGAGAAAAAAGAGTTCGTCGCGAGGTTCCTTTGCGACATATTCGCCAAGGCGGTTGCGGGATGTATGCGGCGAGAGTCATAACCGATGCGCTGCCGGCTACGCAGCCGATGCGATGTAAACGCAAGCGAAGCACGATCGCATGAGTGCTGTCGCTTGAAGAAAACGCCGTTCCTCTCAGTGCGGTTTCGGATGCATTGGGATGCATAAGAAAAAGAAAGAGCCCCGGTTTCGTATGAACGAAATCGGGGCTCTTTTGCCTGATTTATTTCTGTTGTAAGTCGGGATAGGCAAGTTCCAGCAGGTGGTGCATGGCTTCCGGGGTACGGATGCCCGGGTTCAGCAGGTAGAGATCGCTGGGGAGGAAGTAGACGCGGCCGTTTTCTACGGCTTGGAGTTGATTCCAGGCCGGATTGCCCGTCATTTCCTGTTCAAGCTTTTTCGTGATCTGATCCATTTTGCCCATGGTGACGATGAAAATGATGTCGGGATTGTCCGCGGCGAGTACCTCCAGGCTGTAGGGAACCGTCTTGGCGGAAATATTGCGGACATGGTCGAGGATGACGTTTTTCATGCCGATTTCTTCCACCATGGAGGCGGTGACGGCACGCGGCGTTTCCGCAGTCACGTCCTTGCCGGTGGCTCGCAGAACGGCAACCCGCAGGGGCGTTTGTTTTTTGCCGAGTTCTTTTTCCGCCTGAATGCGTTGTTCATAGTCGGTGATGACTTTGCTCGCTTCGACCTCCGTGCCGGCGATTTTGCCGAAGAACTCCAGCAGCGGCACATTGTCTTCGATGCCCTCGTAGTTCAACAAGATGTAGGGGATCTTGTTGGCTTGCAGAATCGACTCCAGCTTTTGGTTTTGCGATTGCAGGCCGATTACGAGATCGGGATTTAAACCGACCAGCGTCTCCGAGTTGATCGTGGAGACATGACCGATTTCCGGCAAATCCTTCGCCTCGGCCGGGAGTTCGTTTTTCGACGTGGGGCGGGCGACGGCTTTGCCGCCGGCGGCATAGTACATGGAGAGCAATGAATCCGAGAGCGGGATGACTCGCTGCGGTGTTGCGGCGAGTGTGATCTCCTTATCCTTGAACCGATAGGCGGCTCGGCCGCCACTTTTTTTATCCGCGCTGTCGCCGCAGCCGGCGGCAAAGCAGAGGGCAATGATGCTCAATGCGGCTGCCGCATGTTTCCAAAATGATTTCATAATTCCTCCTAAAGAGAAACGCCTCGGCAAGCCGAGGCGTTATGAGTCACGTGCAAATTATTTACGCATGTGCATGCCGTGCGGAGTGTACGGCACGAGAGCCTTGCCGTTATCCAAGGAGTCCAGCGCTTCGCGTGTGCGTTCCACGAAGAGATCCTGTACCATGGCATTTTCACCGAGCCCGTGCAGGTAGGCGTCCACATGGTAACCGGCCGCCTCCAAGATGGATTTATGGCTGTCTTCTTCGTCACCGGCCATGTCGTTGTTGGCATGGTCGCCGGCCACCATCATGATCGGCATCAGCGTTACGTCATGGATACCGTTGGCAGCAAGCTTCGGCAGCACATCTTCCAGATGCGGGCGGCCTTCAACGGAGTAGACGAAGACATTGTCCATACCGAGGTCTTCGAGGCGATCCTGGATCACCGCATAGTATGCATTGGCCGGGTGCGGCGTGCCGTGTGCCATCAAGAGGACGGCATGATCCGCTTTACGCATCTTCGGCAGTTGCATTTTTACCGCTTCGAGGAAGTCCACTACCTGATCCGGCTGGTCTTCCTGACCCATGTAGTACATCAGCGGGGTGGCGAGCGTTACTTTCTTGAAGCTCTTCTGGGCGCTCTGTGCCACGAGGCGGGCATATTCGTATTCAATCCCCGGAACAATGTTGAAGTTGACGATAGCCACACGGGTGTAGCCTTCCGCTTTTAACTGATCCAGAGCCTGTTCCGGGGTCAGGTACTGAATGCCTTCGTTTTCTTTTACGCGGTCAATGATAATATGGCTGGTGAAAGCGATACGAACTTCTTTGCCCGGGAATGCGTGTTTGATTTTTTTCATTACCGCATCAATCGTTTTTTCCCGGGTATCTTTGAACGTAGTACCGAAGCTGGTGATCAGAACGGCATCTTTATTCGGCATGTTCTGCATGGCGGTATTTTCATATACGCGCACACCGATTTCGGAAGCGCCGAGCAGGGCTGTCGTCGGGTTCTTTACTTCATCGCTCAATTCATAAGCGGCTTGGGCACCGACGCCGGTAAATCCCGCCAGAGCCAGCGCACACAGGCCGGCAACTACATAACGACGTAAGCTCATTTTCATAGTCAAACACTCCTTTGACTTATAATAGGAGAACTGTGGGCAGACCTGCCGACGCCCGGAAACTCCCCTTTATTTCAAGGCGTCCTAAGAATAAGCAGTATCGCTCTATTGGCTTCATGATACAACTTAGCACATATGTTGTCAATGATTTATACTTGTTTGATAATGTATTTCAAATTTAACGGGCAAAATAAACCCGCCGGCAGATTTAACGACTCCGTAGTCCTTGAGAAACGAATATAGCCGAAAGAACATCGCATTCGGAATGTAAAGTGTAATGTAAAGTGTAGAGTGTAGTATGTATGTTATAATAAGTAAAAAGGCAGGAGGAATCTTATGGCTATTGACTTGGAGCGTAAATCGACAACGGAGAAAGGGTATTCGGACTCCCTGTATGAAGTGCGTTTCGTGCCGGTAACGGAGCGGGCGGAGTATCAGGACGGGCCGATCGCCGCCGCCTTGGCGAAATTGCGGGAAGGCATGGGCGAAAAAGACTTTGAGCGATATATCAATCAATTATTGCGGATCAATTATGACGGTAAGCGTCTGCTGTTGATCACGAAGAAAGAAATGCACCGTACCATGTTGGAAGGACATTACTTGGCACAGATTTGCGAATCCTTCGGAACGACACAGGTACGGATTGTCAGCCAGGCCTGATTGTGAAGTCGGCCGGTCTTGACAATGATAAGACCTGACAGTATACTGAAATTAATGTAATATGCGGATTTATCCGCCCAACGAACGGATGCGAAAGCATAAAAGAGAAATCGGTGCAAAACCGATGCGGTCACGCCACTGTGATGGGGAGCGCGCTTACATATTGTCACTGATGCAGATCGGGAAGACGTAAGTGGCGCAATGATCCTAAGCCAGGAGAACTATCCGTTTAAGAATCACCGTTTGACCTACGAGCGATAGGGAGGAGATTGCGCACCGCGTTTCTTTTGGTAGCAAAAGCTCTCGGCTTGTGGCGGGAGCTTTTTTGCTTGCGACAAATTGGGGGAAAGGGGGAGCAGTACTGATAATCGGCAGTCGCACATATAAAGGAGGTTGAAAGAGTTTATGGATGAAAAGAAAGTAAACGAAGCACAGGACGCTTCGGCTGATCTGAACTCCGCTACGGAGGAGCAGTATCCGCGCGTGACTTTTGACGAGTTTACGCCGCCGACCTATGAAGAATGGGTAGCCGCAGCGGAAGCATTGTTGAAAGGGCGGCCTTTCGACAAAGTCATGTTCACACCGACGTATGAAGGTATTACTTTCGAGCCGATGTACACGCGGGAACGCACGGATGACATTTTGCCGACGGATTCGTATCCCGGCTATGCCGATTTTCTGCGCGGTGCACGTCCGGAAGGGTATATTCATCACCCGTGGGGCGTCGCTCAATTGTGTGACGAAACATTACCGAAAGAAAATAACGAGTTGCTGAAATTTGAAGTCGAAAAAGGTGCGTCCATTTACCATATCGGCTTGGATTCGGCGACATTACGCAACATCCCGTTGGCGGAAACGGAACAGATCGGTGAGGGCGGCGTCAACTTGGCAGTTCTGGCGGATATGCAGGAACTGATTGCCGGGTTGGATTTTGCTAAATATCCGGTCATGATGTATACCGGTGCATCTTCGCTGCCGATCTTGGCTTTGCTGGTTGCAGCAGTCCGAGCGGAAGGGAAAGCGGTGGAAGATTTGCACGGTGTCGTCGGCGCGAACCCGATCGGAGCCATGACGAAATCGGGCAAAACCTTCGCCTCGCTGGACGCATTGTATGATGAAATGGCTCATGCCGCGCGTTGGGCGCTCACGAATGCACCGCAATTGCGGACGGTATTTGCTCGCAGTGAAGTATTCAGCCGAGCCGGTGCCAATGACGTTCAGGAAGTGGCCTATACCCTGGCGATGGGCGTTGCCTACATTCGTGCGTTGTTGCAGCGCGGTTTCAGCGTGAAGGAAGCGGCTTCGCAAATCGAGTTTTCTTTCTCGATGGGTGCGAACTTCTTTATGCAAATCGCCAAACTGCGCGCCGTGCGTGTGGTCTGGTCGAATATTATGGAGGCATTCGGCGGTGACGAAGACGATCAGCGGATGGTTATTCACGCTCGTCCGGCCTATTTCACAAAGACGATCTATGACCCCTACGTCAACATGTTGCGTAATACGACACAGATATTCTCCGGCGTAGTCGGCGGGATCGACAGCTTCGAAATGGCGCCGTTTGATGAGCCGATCCGCAAAGGGGACGTATTCTCGCGCCGTATCGCTCGGAATATGCAGATCATGCTGCAGGAAGAATTCGGCATGCTGCAACCGATCGACCCGGCGGGCGGTTCCTGGGCGGTCGAAACGCTGACCCGCCAGATGGAGGAAAAGATCTGGGACGAATTCCGTCTGATCGAAGAAAAGGGCGGTATCGTGGCGGCTTTGCAGGCGGGGTATCCGCAGGAAGCGATCAACGAAGTGCTGGAAAAACGCTTCAAAGCACTGGAGCTGCGTAAAGATGTCGCCGTCGGGAACAATATGTATCCGAATATGACGGAAACATTGCTCGATACACGCGAAGAAGATCAGGAGGTATTGCGTAAGGCTCGGACGGAAGCGATTGAGGCGTTCCATTCGGGCAAGGCGGTTCACAGCGGGGCCTATGATCTGGCGGAACTGCGTGAAGCGGTCAGCGGCAACGAGGTCGGCGGTCTGGTGGACGCGGTCGCGGAAGCGTTCACGCACGGTGCTATTTTGGCGGACGTACGCAAGGCGCTCACGGACGAAGAAGACGCACCGGAAGAAGTGACGGCGCTGTCGGTTCATCGGTGGACGGAACGCTTCGAAGATCTGCGCCGTACCACGGAAGAATTCAAAGAAAAAGAAGGTAAAAATGTAACCGTATTCCTGGCGAATATGGGTCCCATCCCGCAGCACAAAGCGCGTGCCGATTTCTCGACCGGTTTCTTGCAGGTCGCGGCATTCGACGTGCTGACCAATGACGGTTTCCCGGACGTCGATGCGGCTGCGAAAGCGGCAGGCGAATCCGGCGCGGATGCGGTAGTTATCTGTTCGACGGACAAGACTTATCCGGAAATCGTACCGGAATTGGCACCGAAGCTGCGTGCGGCGTTGCCGGAAGCGACAATCTTCCTGGCCGGCGCACCGCCGAAAGACTTGGAACCGGTATATCGTGAAGCCGGTGTACAGGAATTTATCAGTGTCAAAGCGAACTGCTACCAAATTCTGCGGACGTTGCAACAAAAGAAGGGGATGATTGAATAATGGCCTACCGGAATCCGGATTTCACAAAGATGGTCCTGGGCGAACGGCCGCAGCGTTCCTACGAAGATTGGAAGCGCGACCTCGAAGCTAAGACCGGTAAAAGTTTTGCCGAACTTGCGGGCAAGACGATGGAACAAATCGAAGTAGATCCTTTGTACACGAAGGATGCTTACGAAGGAATGCAGCATTTGGATTTTGTTGCGGGGATTCCGCCTTGCTTGCGCGGACCGTATGCAACCATGTATGTGTTCCGCCCCTGGACGGTACGGCAGTATGCCGGTTTCTCCACGGCGGAAGAATCGAACGCGTTTTATCGTCGTAACCTGGCCGCCGGTCAGAAAGGTTTGTCGATTGCGTTCGACTTGGCGACGCACCGCGGCTATGACTCCGATAACCCTCGTGTTGTCGGTGACGTTGGTAAGGCAGGCGTTGCGGTAGACTCGATCTTGGACATGGAAATTCTTTTCAGCGGGATTCCGCTCGATCAGATGTCCGTTTCCATGACGATGAACGGCGCCGTATTGCCGA
The DNA here is from genome assembly GCA_022771805.1 of Veillonellaceae bacterium. Lineage (GTDB taxonomy): Bacteria > Bacillota > Negativicutes > Veillonellales > Negativicoccaceae > JALELM01. The sequence continues at coordinate 42,194 of JALELM010000019.1, forward strand.
TCATGGCGTTCTACATCCTGGCCGGTCAGGAGCAGGGTGTCGATCCCAAGGTTATGGCCGGGACGATTCAGAATGATATTTTGAAAGAGTTCATGGTTCGTAACACGTACATCTATCCGCCGGAAATTTCGATGCGAATTATCGGCGATATCTTCTACTACACTACGAACTACATGCCGAAGTTCAACAGTATCTCCATCTCCGGTTACCATATGCAGGAAGCCGGCGCGACTGCGGATATCGAGCTCGGCTACACGTTGGCCGACGGTTTGGAATACATCCGTACCGGCGAAAAAGCAGGCCTGAAGGTCGACGACTTCGCAAAACGTCTGTCGTTCTTCTGGGCTATCGGCAAGAACTACTTCATGGAAGTGGCAAAGATGCGTGCGGCTCGTGTATTGTGGGCGAAGATCGTTAAGTCCTTCGGGGCGGAAAACCCGAAATCGATGGCTCTGCGTACACACTCGCAGACATCCGGCTGGTCCCTGACGGAACAGGATCCGTTCAACAACGTAGCCCGTACATGTATGGAAGCTATGGGTGCGGCGCTCGGACATACACAGTCGTTGCACACGAACGCGTTGGACGAAGCGATTGCGTTGCCGACGGACTTCTCGGCGCGTATCGCGCGTAACACGCAGCTGTACATCCAAGACGAAACGCGCGTCTGCAAGATCATCGATCCGTGGGGCGGCTCGTACTATGTAGAAGCCTTGACGGATGAAATCATCCGTCGTTCTTGGGCGCATATCCAGGAAGTCGAATCGCTCGGCGGTATGGCGAAGGCGATCAGCACGGGTCTGCCGAAGATGCGTATCGAAGAAGCGGCGGCTCGCCGTCAGGCGCGTATCGATTCCGGCAACGAAACGATCGTCGGGATCAACAAGTATCGCTTGGACAAGGAAGATCCCTTGGATATCTTGGATATCGACAACACGGCCGTGCGCCAGGCGCAGATTCGTCGTCTGGAAAAATTGCGCGAAAGCCGCGACGAAGATACGGTAGCCGGTTGCCTGGAAGCCATCACGAAGTCGGCGGAAACAGGTGAAGGAAACCTGCTGGCGCTTGCTGTCGAAGCGGCGCGCGCACGTGCTTCGCTCGGCGAAATCTCCGATGCGGTTGAAAAAGTATCCGGCCGTTATGCGGCGGTTATTCGTTCGATTTCCGGCGTATACTCCGCCGAGTTTACGGATGATGAAGTGATTCAGCAAGTTCGCAACATGGCGGACGAATTTGAAGAGGTCGAAGGTCGTCGCCCGCGTATCTTGGTAGCCAAGATGGGTCAGGACGGACATGACCGCGGCCAAAAAGTTATTGCCACAGCCTTTGCGGATATGGGCTGGGACGTAGATATCGGACCGCTCTTCCAAACTCCGGAAGAAACGGCACAGGATGCGGTGGACAACGACGTACACATGGTCGGCTTCAGCTCGCTGGCAGCCGGTCATAAGACATTGCTCCCGAACCTGGTCGACGAGCTGAAAACGCGCGGGCGTGACGATATCCTGGTAGCAATCGGCGGCGTAATCCCTGCACAGGACTATCAATACCTTTATGATCATGGCGCCGCTGCCATCTTCGGACCGGGTACTGTTTTGCCGGTAGCCGCGAAGAAGTTGTTGGAAGAGCTGTTGGCTCGCGCGAAACGCGAAGCTGCAGATGAGTAATAAGGACACCTACAAACCCAGCTGGGTCCCCGAGAAAGACGATGACGCTTTTGCGTGCAGGGTCATGAAGGGAGTCAAAGGCGGCCATGACGGGGTAATGGGAACGCAGGATCAGAAGTTGACGCATACCGGAGTGGTAAAGGCGCGACGGACATTGACGGTTCAAGATTACATTGACGGTGTAGCAGCGGGCGACAGGGTTATCCTGTCGCGCGCCATCACCCTGGTGGAAAGCAATGCCGTGCGGCATTTTAAGCCGGCGCAGGAGGTAATTCAGGCACTGCTCCCGCGCACGGGCAAGGCATTGCGGATCGGTTTTACCGGTGTGCCGGGTGCCGGGAAGAGTACGGCGATTGAAGCGTTCGGTACCATGCTCGCCAATGAGGGACACAAGGTCGCAGTACTGGCGGTCGACCCGACGAGCTCCGTGACGAAAGGCTCCATTTTGGGCGACAAAACCAGGATGGAAGAGCTGACGCGACACCCGAATGCCTTTGTACGACCATCACCGGCCGGCGGTACGCTGGGCGGTGTGGCGAGAAAAAGTCGGGAGACGATGCTGCTTTGCGAAGCGGCCGGATACGATGTCATTCTCGTTGAAACGGTAGGGGTCGGACAGTCGGAAACGACGGTTCGCTCGATGGTGGACTTCTTCATGTTGATCGTGCTCACCGGAGCCGGAGACGAGTTGCAGGGTATCAAAAAAGGTATCATGGAGCTTGCGGATGCCATTGTGGTCAACAAGGCGGACGGCGACAATTTGGCGCGTGCCAAGGTGGCTCGCGGCGATTATGAGCGTATGATCGACTACATTCGCCCGGCAACGGACGGGTGGCGGACACGCTCGATGATGTGCTCGGCAATCAAGAAAACGGGTCTGAAAGAACTTTGGGAAACCATTCTGGAGTTCGAACGTGTCACGAAAGAAAGCGGTGTTTTCCAGCGGCGTCGTCAGGATCAGACGATAAGCTGGGTATACAGCATGATTCACGAACATTTGCATACCATTTTCTTCCAAAATCCGGTGGTGCGCGGTCGCCTGCCGGAAGTGAAGGATGCGGTTCTCGGCGGTAAGGTCTCTCCGAGCCAGGCAGTGGACGAGCTGATCCATGTTTTTGAAGGCTCCGCCTTGCGTAAGCAGTAGAGACGGATCTGCAGAAAGGGGCATTATGCAAACAATGGAAACAGCAGTGTTTTTGAATGAGTATGATTTGAACGAAGCGGACAGACTGATGCCGGTTTGGCAAGAGCCGAATCCGTACTTGCGCGGCGAACAGGCGCGTCCCATTTCCGAACGGTTGGAAAACCGGATCGGCGAGGTGGAAGAGGGCTTGGCTCGTTTACGTGAAAGTCTGGGGGCAGATGCGTTTGCCCGCTACATCGAACCGTTGTCTCGCATCACGGTAAGCAATCGCCGAGCGTTGTTGATTGCACCGACGGAAATGCATCGCAGTTTGCTGGAGAGGGGATTTATTCCGCAAATTTTGGCGGCATTTGATGTGGATATCGTTCGTATCGTTGCGTCTCGATAGGGGAAAGGGAGATGGTGTATTGTCATCATCTCCTTTTTCTGTAACGGGAAACAGTATCAAAAAGAAGTGTCAAAAGCTTTTGCTACTTAAATATCGATTTGTATTACAGGGAAAAGATAGATATATTTCAGAAAGAGGGAATATAATGAAGAAAAGACAAAGGGTGCTTTTAGCCGCTTTGATGTGTTGCAGTATCGGCTTGGTTGCCGGTGCGGCGGATCCGGTATATGAATTGAATCCCGTCTTGGTTACGGCGCAACGGATGCAGACAGATGATCTGCGCACGCCGGCAACGCTTCAAGTAATTTCGGGGGGGCAGATAGAGAAGAGCGGAACCTACAGTGCGTATGATGTTTTGCGCAGAACCGTCGGTATGAGCGATTACGCCTATGATAACGGCTACGGCTCGATCGGACCGAGCGTAGCGCGAGTGTACCTTCGCGGTCTGGATAAAGGGACGTTGGTCTTGGTCAACGGCACGCCGCTGAACCAGATGAACTATGCCGAGCCGGGAGCGATTCCGGCGGAAGCCATCGAGCGCATTGAGATCGTCAAGGGATCGAATGCGGTTCTGTACGGAGCGGAGGCGATGGGCGGTGTCGTGAATATTATTACTAAGAGTTCACAGATGACGAAACCGATGATCGCCGTGACGGGCATGCTCGGGAAGGATGAACGCCGTATCGGCCTGACGGCTGCCGGCGACGGCTACTTTGTCTCGTACGGACAGACGACGGCGGACGAGAGAGCCAATGCACAGTACCCGTACTACAGCAAGGGCTATGTGTCCGGCTACCATCGATATACGAAGGAAGAAGGCTTTGCTTCCGTGCGCTTGTCGCCGGAATGGACGCTGAACTGGGCACACGGGAAGATCAAGAACGGGATGTTTTATGACTCGATTACTAAGCCGGGAGTACGGGACAACGGTTCGGGCGTGGCCGGTTATAAATATACGGACACGCGCGACAATGTCAATTTGCAATACGCCAATGAGCGGGGAACGCAATTGCGCTTGGCCTATAATACGAAGAAAATCATCGCAGATCGGGAAATGACGTCCGGGGCGGTCGTTCCCTCCGGCAGCGGGAGCAATTATCGCGTCAACAACTTTTATTTTGACGCGCAGCAGGAAGCGGACGTTACGAACGGTAAATTGATTTACGGCCTGACGGCATATCGGGAAGAGTATAAACAGGTGCGCTTGGGTACGGGGAATGCCATCGGGCGCAATCAAGTGGCGATTTTCGGCTCGTACGAAAGGGAAATCAACGATCGCTGGAAGCTGACTTTCGGCGCGCGCGAGCATTTCTCTTTGGACAACGGCTGGGATGAATCGCAACGGGTATTTTTGCCGCAGTTGCAGAGTTCCTACATGATTCGGCCGGATCTGAACTGGTATATTAACATCGGCAAATCATTTGAGATGCCGGCCGTTAATAGTAAATTCAGCCGATCCACAACGGCTAGCGGGCCGTTGAAGCCGCAGTCCGGTTGGACGTATGAGACGGGCGTGAAGTGGATACGTGCAGAGGACAGCTTGAAAATCGCGGCATTCTACATGGATGTGGATAATCTGTTCGGTTGGGAAAAAGTGAAAAATCTCTTCCCGAACTATACGGAACTGGGCTTGGATCCGAACGGTGATGTCCAGATCAACCGCGGCGATTTCCGGAATAAAGGCATCGAGGCGGAATATCGTCGGCAAGTGACACCGGAGTTCGGTTGGTTTATCGGCTACACCGTACAGGATCCGAAGAACAAAGAAAAGCCGACGACACCGTGGGCACAAACAGAAGCGAAGCAAATGGGAGTATTCGGCTTTGATTGGACGCGGGATCGTTGGAGCTGGTCGCTGGACGGATATGTGGAAGCGAAACGGCCGATAAATGCACGTACGGCAGATTTCGGCAAGAAGCCCATTCCGGATCGGATCAGTCTGAACAGCACGTTTCTGCACAATGTATCTCCCGAGACGCAGCTGCAATTGACAGTGCGAAACATTTTGAATCGGGAGAACTACACTCGTTATTTGTGGGAGGAACGCCCGCGCAGCATCCTGCTTCAAATACGACATCAGTTCTGAGTTTCGGCAGGGAGCCGGCGGCGGCTCCCTTGCCGTAACGGTAAGGAGAAATATAAAGGGTGATTTTATGAAGAAGCTGGCATTATATGGTAAGGGCGGGATCGGGAAATCGACAACGGCTTCGAATATATCGGCGGCGTTGGCGTTGGCGGGGAAATCCGTCTGTCAAATCGGCTGCGATCCGAAGAACGACTCGACGCGCCTGTTGCTGGGACGTAACTGCCGGTCGACGGTGCTGGATACGGTGCGCGACAAAGGAGATGCGGTCACCTATGACGATGTCGTGCATACGGGATTTGCCGGCGTTCGCTGTATTGAGGCGGGCGGTCCGGAACCGGGTGTCGGCTGTGCGGGACGGGGAATTATCGTAGCCCTGCAAACATTGGAAGAATTGGATGCCGTCGGCGAACCGGACGCGATTTTATATGATGTGTTGGGCGATGTCGTTTGCGGCGGATTTGCCGTGCCGATTCGCGAAGGCTATGCGGAAGATATTTACATCGTGACCTCGGGTGAAATGATGGCACTCTATGCCGCGAACAACATTGCCAAGGGCGTTCGCCGCTTTGCGAGTCGCGGCAAAGTGCGCTTGGGCGGTATCATTGCCAACAGTCGCAAGGTGCATAATGAAGAAGAACTGATTATGGCCTTTGCCAAGCGATTGAATACGCAGCTGGTGGCATTCATTCCGCGCGACCCGATTGTCCAGCAGGCGGAGATTCGTCGGCAAACGGTACTGGAGTATGCTCCCGACAGCGCGCAGGCGGAAGTGTATCGGCAGCTGGCGACACGGATTTGGGAGAGTACGGGGTCGGATATTCCCACGCCGATGGACTTTGAAGAATTGGAAGCGATGGTGTACCATTATGGCAGTCGGTAAGCGTCGCTGGTTGGCAGCGAAAACCTCCTGCAGCTGTTCGATGCCGGGGGTCTGGCGGGCGGTCGCGCACAATCCGGGCGCGGCGGTGGTCTATCACTCGCCGAAAGCCTGCACGCATATTACCGGACGGATGGATTTATATCAGTATTATCGTGAAGAGCGACCGGGACAGGCCGTATATACCGCGCCGCTCATTTCTTCTCAGATTGAAGAAAAGCATGTAATCTTCGGGGCGCATCGGGTATTGAGCGATTGCCTCGACTATGTAATTGCCACATATCGGCCGGCATATATTGTCGTTGCAAATTCGTGTCTGAGCGGGGTCATCGGCGACGACTCGGAAGGAATCTGCAAGGAAAAGGAAGCGGAAACCGGGGTGCCGATCTTGAATGTCGACGCGCGTGGCTTTTTGGACGGCGAATACTACGGCGGTTTCTTCGAAGCGGCGAAAGCACTGGCGGATCGGTTCATGCAACCGGCAACGGAGCGGTTGGACGGGATCTGCGTGCTCGGCGAGAAAGGCGGGCCGGCCTCCGCTTTTTCGCGCGATCTGCGCGATTTACTGGCGCCGTTCGGTTTGCCGACGGAGCAGCGTTTTCCTGCCTATTCATCGTTGGCGGATTTGGCGGCCGTTCCCCGCAATCGTCTGTTGTTGCCGGTGGGCGGTTCGGCGTCGGCGTTTACCTGGATGGAAAAGCTGGCCAAGTATATGGCGGAGCGTTTTGATCAGGAATATTTTCCGCATGATTATCCCATCGGTCGGCGAGCGACGAAAGCTTGGCTGCAGGAATTCGCACGCTTCATCGGCAAGGAAGAGCAGGCAGCGGAGGCCGTTCGTCTTCAGGAAGAACATTTGAACGAAGCGTTACGGAAGTATCGCCCGCAGCTGGCGGGGAAACGGGTAGCGATCGCTCTCGGCAGACAGGTGCGGCAGGCATCTCTGCGCTGGTTGACAGATATGCTCGACGATGCGGGAATGGTAACGACCGGCATTGTCTTTCTCAGCGAGACGGATGCGGCAGCTGCCGCCAAGCAGCAGGCCGAGTGGGATCTTCCCGCCGTGCCGACCTATACGGAGGCGGACGGAGAGGATCTGCTCGACGCGGCGGATTTGATTTTGACGAATATGGAGCTGGAGGGAGAAAACTATCGCCAGATGTACATTCCGATGGTGCCTCCCGTCGGCTTGATCGGGCTGGTGCGTTTGTATGAAAAATTGTACCGACTGGCCTGTCGGCGGCGGCGTAGCGGGGTGGTTTTATATGGCTGGTAAACACTGGGAGAATCATTGCGAGTCGCTGAGCAGTTGTGCGTTGTCCGGCGCGGCTGCGTTCTTTGCGGGAATTCCGGGCGCAGCGATTGTCGTGAACGGTCCCGCCTGGTGCTATTTCTATGCGCTGCGGCAATTGGATATGCCCGAGTTGCAAATTGAAAAACGTTTTTTCTCTACCTACCCGGACGGTCGTTCGGTCGTCTTCGGGACGGAAGATAAATTGACCGATGCCTTGCAGGCGATCCGCGGCCTGCCGCAACAGCCGACGGTACTGCTGATTCAAAACAGTTGCGCAATCAGCCTGATCGGCGACGATGTCGCGGGAATTGCCGCCGGCATGAATTTGCCCTTTCCGGTAGTGACCATGGATTCGGGCGGGATTACCGGCGGGCATTGGGCCGGGTATCGCAAAGCGGCAAGGGCTTTTTTCGCCGAGTTGGAGCAGGAAGATGTCCCTGCCGAGCCGCTGACCGTGAACCTGATCGGCAGCGATGTGAGTTATTTCAGCGAGACGGATGACATTCGAGAGCTGCGTCGCCTGCTGGGGTTGATCGGCGTACGGGTGCAGGCAGTAGTCGGCAACGGCGCCTCTTTGGCGCAGCTGCAAACGTTGCGGCGAGCGGTACTGAATATTGTCGTACATGATGAATGCGGTACGGATATGGCGGAATACCTGCAGGAAACGACAGGGTTGCCGTTTATCCGGCCGGAACTGCCTTACGGCTTGAACGGTACGCGGCGTTGGCTGCGTGCGGTCGGCGAGGCCTTGGGCTTGCCGGAAGAGGCATATACGACGGCGGAAGCCGAGATCCGGCAAATGGATGAGCGCTTATATCAATATACGCACGAGGCGCAGAAGATGTGGGGCGAGCCTTGGTTTGAGCGCGTGGTTGTCAGCGCGCCCGGCTCCGTTGCAAGCGGTTTGGCGGGAGCCGTGCAGGAAGAATGGCTGGATGCGGCGGAGGTGCTGGCCTTCGCACAGGATGAGCAGTTGCCGGGACAAAGCGGCACGCAATCCTGCGGCAATGTTGGCCCGGCCTTGCAGGCAGCGCTGACGGGTGAAAACGGACTGCTGCTGGGCTCCGCCTACGAACGGAAATGGCTGGCGGAAAATGGTGCTCACGGCTGGTCGTACATCACGATCGCCGTGCCGGATTTTCTCACCGTGGCATTGCGGCCGCATCCGTATGTCGGCATTCGCGGTACGGAAACCATGGCGGAAGAAGTATGGCGGGCATACCTGGCGCATTGTTGGCAGGCGGAGGAAATGTCATGAATATCGTATTCACCTCACAAAAAAAGCAGGCGTTGCGCCTGCAAAAGACGGCAGAGACGAATGCCGCGGCGGTGCAGGTTTATTTTATCGCGCCGAATGAAGGCTGGACGGCAGAATATGCTGCAGCCGTACGCTCGGCCGGCGCGGTGGCGGTGCTGGGTGATCAGGCCGCTTTTGCGCCGGAATTTACCGCCGGTCTGGAGGCATCTTTGCCTGCGGAGGTGAAGATATTGTTGCCGCCCGGGCTGACCGTAACGGGAGCTCACAGCTTCCAAGCGGAGGAACGCTTGCGGGCATATTGTGCCTATGATGGTGAGAATAACCGCCGTTTTTTCCTGGCGGCGCTGGGCGCGCCCGAAGGGGAGACGTTGCCACCGCCGGAACGGGTCGCGCAGGCGGTCGTGTGGCATCCCGAACGGGAAAGTATGGCCTGGGAAGACTGGTGCGCCACGGCGAAAACACGGAAGCCGGGCGCTATCGGGTATGTATTTCATCGGGAGCAGTGGCTGGACGGAGAAACCGGGATCATCGAGGCGCTTATCCGGGCGACGGAGGAGCAGGGGGTACCGGCATTCGGGCTGGCTTGTCGTTTCGGCGCGCTGCCGGAAATCGGCTACGCCGGGATCGACGGCATCCTGCGGGATATCGGCAGATTGCCTTCGGCGGTGTCGGTATTGGTGACTTTGCAGCAGCAGAGCATGAGCGGCATGAACGGGTTCCGACCCGACGCTTTGCAGGCGGCGGATGTGCCGATACTGCAGGCGTACACACTCTACACGACGGAGAAGAGCTGGGAAGAAAACCCCGACGGCATGGGCGTGACAGAATTGGGTACACAGGTAATTCTGCCCGAGACGGACGGCGTTCTGCACAGCCTTCCCGTCGCAGCGGTGCAGACGACCGTACCCGCCCGCACATACGCACCGGTGACGGAGCGGGTACAAGCTACGGCTCACAAGGCGGTACGCTGGAGCCGGTTGCATCGGATTCCACCGGCGGAGAAGCGTGTGGTCATCGTTTTGCATAATTATCCGCCGCGTAATTCTAACATCGGTTCGGCCGCGGGTCTGGACACGCCGGCGAGCCTGTGGTTTCTGTTGCGGCGGTTGAAAGACGAGGGATATTGTACGGGATCGTTGCCGTCCGATCCCGCCGCGTTGATGGAGCGGATTTTGGCCGTGGCAACGAATGACCGGGACTTTTTGACGGAAGAACGCTTGCAACGGGCGGAAGGGAAATTCGGTACGGCAGCATATGAGGCGTATTTTGCCGCTAGGACGGCCAAGGTGCGGGAGGATATGAGCGAAGCCTGGGGCGAACCCCCGGGGGAAGTGTTTCTATATGACGATGAACTTTTAATCCCGGGACTGTCGTTCGGAAATGTCTGGGTGACCGTCCAACCGCCGCGAGGTTTCGGTGAAGATCCGGGTGCGGTATACCATAGCCCGACCTTGCCGCCGACACATCATTACCTGGCCTTTTATGAATGGTTGCGAACCGGCTGGCAGGCGGATGCGGTGGTGCATCTCGGTACTCACGGATCGCTGGAGTGGCTGCCGGGGAAAGGCACGGGACTGTCCGCCTCCTGTTACCCAGATGTGACTTTGGCGGAACTGCCGAATGTGTATCCGTACTGGCTGACGATCGTCGGCGAGGGCATTCAGGCGAAACGGCGCAGCTCGGCCTGTCTCATCGGGCATCTGTCGCCGCCCCAGACACAGGCGGGTCTGTACGGCGACTATGAAGCATTGGCCGAAGCCGTTGATACATACCGGGTGCTGGCGGCGCAGGGACCGGTCGCGGCAGAAACCGAGGCGGATTTACGCAGACGGATTGAGGCGCTGGAGCTGCTCTCTGCAGAGGAGTTGGCGGCACCGCCGGAAGATTGGTTGGGGAAGGTGCATGCACGCCTGGAAGATTTACTGTACCTGACCATCCGCACCGGCTTGCATATATTGGGGAATGTACCGACCGGCGAACTGCTGGAACAATATGTGGCGATGCTGACGGAAACGGCCAACGGCGAAGTACCGTCATTACCGGAAACGCTGACAGTGCTTGCCGCAGAACAAGAGGAAGATGCCTCCGCGGCAAAAGCGACGGCCTATCGCTGGCGAGACGAGTACATCGCTTTTTTGGCAGAGGCGAATTTTACCGTGCCGACCGCGGCAGATGTACGCGCATGGCGCGCGGAGCGCAGTTCCGTAGCGGCGCGGGACGAGGAATTGGAACGGATTGCGGCCTATTGCGGTGAAGTGCTCGTGCCGGCGCTGCTGCAGACGGAGAATGAACTGGCACATACGCTCACGGCGTTGGCCGGGCATTATATCGAAAGCTCTCTCGGCGGAGCGCCTACGGCGGGAAGGGCGGATATTTTACCCAGCGGGCGCAACTTCACTTCGGCAGATCCGCATACCTTTCCGACACCGAATGCGGAGCGGCTCGGCAAGGAGCTGAGCGCGCAGGCGTTGGCGCGCTTTGTCGCGACCGAGGGACACTATCCGGAAAGTATCGGCATCGTGCTTTGGGCGACGGCGCAGATGCGAACGGAAGGGCAATGTCTGGCGGAAATCTTCGACTTGCTCGGGGTACGTCCTTTACGCGCGCCGAGCGGGCGCTTGACCGGTTTGGAATTGATTCCGCAGGAAGAATTGCAACATCCGCGTTTGGATGTATTGATGCGGATCAGCGGCCTGTTTCGCGATACGATGCCGATGTCGGCCGCCTGGCTGGATCAGGCGATTCGCTTGGTCGCGGCGGCAGACGAATCGACAGAATGGAATTATGTGCGTAAGCATGCACTGGAGGATGCGGCCGCTCTGGAAGCGGAAGGAGCGGCGGCGGACAGCGCCTGGGAAGCCGCCTGCCTGCGCGTGTTCGGCGATCCGCCGGGAGCTTACGGCGCCGGCGTGGGATTGGTGCTGGAGCAGAAAAACTGGGAGACGACGGACGACTTGGCGCAAGTGTATGAGACCTGGTCGGGCTATGCGTTTCGTCCCGGCGGACCCGCGAAAGAAGAGAAACGAATGTTCCGTCGCCGGTTGGAGCAAGTGGAGCTGACCTTGCAGAATGCGGACAATCGGGAAAGTCATTTGTTGAATTCGGACGATTATAATGCCTACCACGGCGGTTTGAATGCTGCGGTCGAAGCGGTGCGGGGGCAAGCCCCGGTCGCACTTACGGGCGACAGCTCGCGCCGCAATGCGATACAGACGCGCAGCGTGGCGGAGGAAACGGATCGCTTGATCCGCGGGGAGGCGTTGAATCCGAAGTATATCGAGGGAATGCAGCGCCACGGCTATAAAGGCGCACAGGAATTGGCGAATTACGTGGCGCACTTTTATCAGTGGGATGCAACGAGCCATGTGGCGACGGACTGGCATTATGATGCGCTGGCGGATCGCTACGTACTGGACGAAGCGCTGCGGCAATGGTTTGCGGAAACGAATCCCTGGGCTCTGCAGCGGCTTACGGAAGTGTTGCTCGAAGCACAACGCCGCGGCATGTGGGAAACGAGTGACGAGAGACTGGCGGCGTTGGAAGAGAGTCTCTTACAGACGGAAGGTGCGCTGGAAGAGGCCGCGGAAATATAGGGAGGCAATATGATACAATCCGGTCGAGGAAAATCGGCAATGTTTATATTTTTGGCAGGCGTGCTGGTCGTTCTGGTTTTGATCGCCATGCACATGGGGCAAATCTCCGTGCCCGTGGCGGCGGTCTGGCACAGTCTGGCGGCGCCGCTGGGCTGGGAAGGCGGCGTACCGATGACACCGGAGCAGGCGGCCGTGCTTTGGTACATTCGACTGCCGCGGATTTGTGTTGCGATCCTGGTCGGCAGTGCGTTGGCGATTGCCGGAGCGGTGATGCAGGGGGTGTTTGCCAATCCGTTGGCGGATCCGGGCATTATCGGCGTTTCGGCGGGAGCCTCGTTCGGAGCCGTTATCGCCGTGAGTATGGGCTTGAGCTCGGCGGGGATGTTTTACATGCCGGCATTTGCTTTTGTCGGTGCGTTTGCCTCGGTGCTGCTGACGATTTCACTGACGATGCGCGGCGGCAAAATCCCGACGATGAGCCTGCTGCTCGCCGGGGTTGCGGTGAGCATGTTGCTCGGTGCGCTGACCTCCGGCGTACTGACATTCATGAACGAATACCGGCTGAAGGAATTTCTTTTTTGGATGGTGGGCGGTTTGGATTATCGCCGCTGGGAGCATGTATATCTTGCGCTCGTACCGATCATCGGAGGTACGGGGATACTCTGTCTGTTGTCGCGCCATCTGAATGTACTCGTGCTCGGTGAAGTGGAAGCGAAGGCGCTCGGTCTGCCCGTGGTGTTTTATCGTATGCTCTTTTTGTTCCTGGCCTCGCTGGTGACGGCGACGGCGGTTTGCGTCAGCGGCTCCATCGGCTTCGTCGGTCTGATCGTGCCGCATATCATGCGGTTGTTGATCGGCCCGGATCATCGTTTGCTGTTGCCGACAGCCGCCCTGGCCGGCTCGATTTTCCTGCTTTTTTGCGATACCTTAGGAAGAACGATCATCCCGCCGACCGAGGTGCGGGTGGGGATTATGACGGCACTGCTCGGCGCCCCGTACTTCTTATTTCTGCTGCGGCGGATGCGTAAACACGGAGGGATGTTCTGATGCAAACGGTATTGACGGCGGAACATATTTCCGTCACATTGGGCGGACGCGAGATCATTCATGATATTTCCTTCAACCTGCAGCGGGGAGAATTTGTCGGGATTATCGGCCCGAACGGCGCCGGTAAAAGTACATTGCTGAAGGCGATTCGCGGGATCTATCATGCCGGTGCCGGAGAGGTTACCCTGCTCGGCAAAGATCTGCAGCATATGAAAGAAAAAGAGATTGCGCGCGAGCTGGCATACATGCAGCAGGATGTCCAAATCGGCTTCGGTTTCACGGCGGAAGAGATCGTATTATCGGCTCGGTATCCGTACCTGAGCTGGTGGGAGAACGAAGGGGAAGAAGATCGGAAGATCGTCGAGGAATGCATGCGTTTCACCGGCGTGTATACGCTGAAAGACAAAGCGGTGCAGCAACTGTCCGGCGGCGAGCGGCAACGTGTGCTGTTGGCGAAGGTGCTGGCGCAGCAGACGCCGATCATCTTTTTGGACGAGCCGACGGCAAGTTTGGATCTGGTTTACCAAGAGGAGATTTTTCGTTACTGTTGCCGCTTGACCGAAGCGGGCAAGACGGTGGTAATGATTTGCCACGACCTGGAAATGTCGGCACGCTTCTGCTCCCGTCTGGTGCTGATTGCGGAAGGACGGATTCATGCGGACGGCAAGCCGACCGAGGTGCTGACGCAAGAGAATCTGCAGACGGCATTCGGTCTGCAATCCGTCGTATACCGAAATCCTCTGACCGATAATTTGAATATTTACAGTTACGAGGGAAATGCGACGGGAGTGCCGCGTGCCGCCGCGGCGGTTTGCGGCGACGGCACGGCTGCCATGCGGATTTTGCGGGCGCTGCATAATAGCGGCATCCCGGTGCTTCTCGGCGGCGCGGCGCCCGATTCCCTGGTGGCGTACGGTGCCGAAGCGTTCGGCGTGACGCGGCAGGCCGGGACGGATATTGCCGCGGCGTTCTGCTACGGGATACATTCGCATTCGGCTTGGGCGGCGGCGTATCCCGTGCTCGCTCGGGCGCAGCGGGTATATTTCAGCCGGGCGGAGACGGAAGACTACTGGTCGGCGGCGGAGGCGGCATGTATTCAAGAGAAACTGGCCGCCGGCAGCTGGCAGGATTGTTCGGCGGAACAGGCGTACGCAGCGGCCGTCAGCGGGGGCTCGGCATGACCCGCACAACCGGCGCAACCGATGCGGGAAGCTCGGCGAAGACGGTCGCACCGCCGCTCGGCATGCTGATCTTGGCGTTGACGGGGGCGTGTAACTTTCGTTGCAGCTATTGTTATGCCGCCGCACAGCCGGCGTGCAAAATACCGCGGGAAGCGCTGCGTTGGGCGTTGGATCTGGGCGGCGCGAGCGGGGAGCCGTTTACGGTTCAGTTTACCGGCGGCGAACCGCTCCTGGCGTTGGATCGGCTGCTGTATGCGGTGGAGTATATCCGCGCACGCAAGTATCGTGCCACGCTGCAAATCCAGACCAATGCAAGTTTGCTGACACCCGAAATCGCCGCGTATTTCGCCAAGGAGCGCATCGGCGTCGGGATCAGTCTGGACGGCGATGTCGAGGCGAATGACGCGGCGCGGGTCTATCCCGACGGCAAGGGCACGGCTACGTCGATTATGCGCGGCTTGGAGATGCTGCGGGATGCCGGGCTCGGTGCCGGGCTGACCTGTGTGGTGGGACGGCATAATATCGCCACCTTGGAGACATTGGTCGATATGGCGTATTATGCCGGCAATGTCCGCAGGATCGGTTTCGATCTGTTGCGCCCGCAGGGGCGCGCGGATGCGGCCGCAGCCGTAAGCGCGGCGGAAATGCAGGCGGCCTTGCAGCGAGTGTTGCGCCGGGCGGATGAGTTGGCTACGTTGGCCGGGTATCGCATCCGTTTTGCACACGCCGAACGGGTGGAACAACTGGCCGCCGGCCGGACGCAAGTGTTTACCCATTGCTATGCGCTATCCCGCCGGGCGCTCTTTGTCGGACCGACGGGGGATTGCTATTCCTGTGCATCGCTTTCGGGATATCCGGAGTTTCGGATCGGTTCGTATCGGGACGGGCGTGACGAGAAGGCGGAGCAGGCTGTTGCGGCCAGACTGGAGCGGACGATGGCGCGCTGCCGTGAATGTGAATACCTGGAGCGTTGCGGGGGCGGTTGCTATGCCCGCTGGATGGGTATGGAAGATGCATATGCGGCGGAATGTGTATTGAAGCAAATGTTCATTTATCGATATGAGGAAAAGAAAAAAGGGGTCGGAGTATGAAAAGACAAAACTATCCGTTCACTGCCATTGTCGGGCAGGAGCTCATGAAAAAAGCATTGCTGTTGAATGCCATCAATCCTGCTATCGGCGGGGTTCTGATCAAGGGTGAAAAGGGCACGGCGAAATCGACGGCTGTGCGTGCGTTGGCGGACGTTCTCCCGCCGATTGAGGCGGTAGAGGGATGCACTTTCCGCTGTGATCCGGCGGAACCGGGGCTCTTGTGCAGAGACTGCCTGGCCAAACAGCGTGCCGGTGCGGAACTGACGGCGCACACCCTGCGGATGCGGGTAGTGGAATTGCCGGTCAATGCGACGGAAGACCGGGTAGTCGGGACGCTTGACTTGGAGCATGCCATTGCCGAGGGCAAGAAAAAATTTGAGCCGGGTATTTTGGCGGAGGCCAATCGCAATATTTTATATGTAGACGAAATCAATTTACTCGATGATCATGTGGTGGACGTCTTGTTGGACGCGGCGGCGATGGGTGTCAATACGGTAGAGCGTGAAGGTGTTTCCGTATCGCATCCCGCAAAATTTGTGCTGATCGGAACAATGAATCCGGAGGAAGGGGATATTCGCCCGCAGCTGTTGGATCGCTTCGGTCTTTCGGTCGAAGTCATCGGCGAGCACGAGGCGGCACAGCGGGTGGAGGTCATCCGGCGACGGCTGGCCTATGAAGCGAATCCGGAAGCGTTTGCCGCGGAATATGAACAGGCGCAGACGGCATTGGCCGAACAATTGGCGACGGCAAGAGAACTGCTGCCCCAAGTTCGGGTGGCGGATGAGCTTTTGCTGAAGACGGCCGATCTCTCCATCGCCTTGGGCGTGGACGGACATCGCGCGGACATTACCATGCTGAAAACGGCGTTGACGGTGGCAGCCTTGGCGGGGCGGGACGAAGCGACCGCGGCCGATTTGCGTGAAGCCGCTTTATTGGTGCTGCCGCATCGGATGCGGCGCAAACCGTTTGAAGAAGCGACGCTGGATCGGGACATCGTAGCCCGGGTTCTGGGCGAATGATGAAGTACGAATATATTTATCCCTTTGTCGCGCTGGTCGGCCAGGAGGATTTGAAAGAAGCGCTGGCTATCGCGCTGACCAATCCGCAGGTCGGCGGGCTGCTGATTTCCGGTACGAAGGCGACAGGGAAAAGTACGGCGTTGCGGGCAGCCATGGCGATGAGCGGGCGGCGGCTGGTCGAGTTGCCGCTTTCCGCGACGGAAGATCGGGTATTCGGTCATATTGACATCGAAAAAACATTGGCGGACGGGGCGAGGGTGTTTGCGCCCGGTCTGCTTGCCGATGCGGACGGTGCGGTTCTGTATGTGGACGAGATCAACCTCTTGCGCCGGGATTTATTGGCGGGAGTCTTGCAGGTGCATGACGTCAAAGAGAATCGTGTCGAGCGGGAAGGCGTATCGTATCGGCATCCGACGGAGTTTTTACTCGTAGGCAGCATGAACCCGGAAGAAGGTACATTGAGCGAGGCCTTGCTGGATCGGTTCGGGCTGTTCGTTCAGGCCGAACCGTTGGCGGAGCCTGCGGCAAGGGCGGAAATCGCGCGGCGGGTCTTGGCGTACGAGCGGGATCGGGTCGGTTTCGTCGCCGCCTATGCCGAAGCGACGGAAACGTTGCGGCGGCAATGGGCGGAGGCGCGGGAACGTGTAGCCCGGATCGAGCTGCCGGAGGCGATGCTGACACTTGCTGCGACATATAGCGAAAAGGCGGGGATCGCAGGGCATCGCGGCGATATTATCCTGCTGGAAGCGGCGAAAGCAATAGCGGCCTTGGCCGGGCGTACGTTCCTGATCCCGGACGATATGGAACGAGCGGCATACTTTGTCCTGCCGCATCGTATGCGTCAGCCGGAGCGGCAGTCACAGCCGGAGCCGCCACCGCCGCCACCGGAAGAGTCTCCCGAGCAATCGGAGTCGAATGACACGGATACGCCGGAGCCTCCGCAGAATACGGAACCGGATGCACCGGCTCCGGAGCCGCCGCCGGGAGATGCCGACGATCACGAAGATACGGAAACGGAAGACGAGCAGGAACCGCCGGAAATGAGCGGTGCGGTTTTGCCGCCGGAAGCATGGGAAGACATAGATAAAGCGTTTGCCGCCCTGCAGATGCAGGTTCGGTTGCAGCCGGATCGATTCAAACGACGCGGCAGCGGCAAAAGGCAACGGACAAAAACGGATTTGCGGCAGGGACGGTATATCCGTGCCGTACCGATGGGGCGCGAGGTGACGGATCTGGCTTTGGATGCAACGATTCGTGCGGCAGCGCCGTACCAGCGTATGCGACAGAGCAAAGGGCTTGCCATTTCCCTGGAACGGGATGATTTGCGGCGTAAAGTGCGCGAAAAAAGGACGGGGAGCGTCTTTTTGTTCTGCGTGGACGCATCGGGCTCGATGGGCGCACGACATCGCATGGGGGCGGTAAAAGGTGCGATTTACGGTTTGTTGCAGGATGCCTACCAAAAACGGGATCGGGTGGGAATGATTAGCTTTCGGCGCAACAGTGCGGAGGTATTGCTCCCCGTGACGCGCAGTATCGATCTGGCGCAGAAACTGCTGCGTGATCTGTCCACCGGCGGGAAGACACCGTTGGCGGCCGGTCTGGAACGTTCGCTGGCGGTGCTGGCGCAATTGCGCTACCAGGATCCGCAGGTACGCCCCATCTTCATCCTGGTCACGGACGGTCGGGCAACGGCGGCGCTTTCGGGAGGAAATCCGGTCGAGGAAGCGCTGACCTTGGCGGCGAAGTTCAGGCACAGCGGTGCCACTTGCGTCGTCATCGATACGGAGACGGACTTTATCAGTATGCAGATTGCCCGTAAGGTCGCGCAAGCGATGGGGGCGACATACCATCACATCCGGACGCTTACGGAAGCGAAGGTATTGCAGATTATGCAGGAATATCATTGAGGCATATGATGAAAAATTTTCGGCTGCTCGGGTTGCTGTGTCTTTTCGTGGCGTTACTTCTCGGCTGCGGCTTGCCGAAAGAAACGGCGGAAACACGGACACGTACGGTTACCGACGAGCTCGGCTTGCGGGTCGAGGTACCGGTTCGGCCGCAGCGGATCGTGACTTTGGATATCGGGGCGACGGAAAATACCATGCTGTTGATCGGCACGGAGCGTCTGGTCGGTGTCAGTTACTTCATGGACGACCCGGGCATTTGCAACTTGTTCGCCGAGGCACAGGCGGTGCCTGCCCGTGTGGAACGCAATATCGAGCATATCGTGGAACTGCACCCCGACCTGGTCATCGCCAGCTCGCCGATCAAAGAAGAGGTCGTCACCCAACTGATGGATCTGGGGATTCCCGTGTTTCAGATTGAGCGGCCGACCGAGACGGCAACGATCGTCGGCAATATACGAGCGCTCGGCGATCTGCTGCAGGAAGAGGAAAAGGCGGCAGCGCTTATTGCCGCCATGCAGGCGGATCTGGAGTCCGTTCGGGACGCGGTGCGGGAAGTGACGGCAGTGCGCCCGCCGGCGCGTGTTTTGCGGATCAGCATGACCGGTCCGAGCGGCGGTACAGGAACGGTTGTGGATGCCATTATCCGGGAGGCTGGCTGTATCAATGTGGCAGCGGAAAAAGGATTGCACGAAGGCTTGCTGTCGCGGGAGCAATTTCTGACGTCTGAGGCGGAGTGGCTGATGATGCCGACCTGGGATTTCCGCAGTGCACACGGAGTGGCGGGTTTGCGTGCGAAATACTTGGCGGATCCGGCTATCGTCAATGTACCGGCGGTGGCAGAGGAGAATTTCCTCTACATCCCCGATTATTACACTGCGGCGCAAACGCCGTATCGGGTATTTGCAGTCGTCGCGCTGGCGGAGGAAGTGTACGGTATCCGGCACACGAGCCGTTTGGAGGCATTGCTGCCCGCAGGAACGGTACGGCGCGCGGATTGGCGCCAGGAAGCAACAACGGAAAGTGTGGCGTATAATGACAGTTTGTAGAAAGGGGTCGCCATGAGCAGGATCGTTTTTTTAACAAATATGGATCGCCAATTCGCAGCGGTGCAGCGAGCGCAACAGGCCGGTCTGTTTGGCGACTTTGAAGCGGAACTGCGGAGAATCGATGCGGAGACGCTTTGGGATTCGACATGGGAGACGCTGTTCCGCACGGCGGATTTCGTTCTGCTGACTTATATGGGAAGCGGCCTGGATACGCCGTTTCTGCGCAGCTGCTCCCGTTTCGGCAGGGCGCAGGGCTGTCGCTTTGTCATGCTGATTGACAGTGAAGTCACGGAAGAAATGCAGGCCGGGCTGACTGCCGATGATATCGCCGAATTGCGCCGCTATATGACTTACGGCGGTACACAAAACTACGGCCAAATGTTGCGTTGGTGCGCTGTCCGTTTCGGCGGGGCGACAATCGAATATGAAGAACCGCAGGAAATGCCGTTGGAGGGGATCTGGCACCCGGCGGACGGGAACATTTACCCGACGCTGGCGGCGTATCGTGCTGCGGTGGATTTGCCGGAGCGCCCCTGTGTCGGAGTCCTGTTCTACCGGGAGGAGTGGCTGGCCGGGGACTTGGCCTATCAACGTGCCTTTGCCGAGGAATTGGAGCGAGTCGGTTTGCAGGGGATACTTTGTTTTGCCCAACACGCGCGCGGCGGCGCCCCGGAAACAACTGCCGCTGCAAGTTTGCGCCGACTTTTCGGCAAGCCGGACGGAAGTTTGGATCTGTCGGTTCTGATCCGTTTGGGCAAATTTTCGCTGATCGGTTTGCGGGAGATGACTGCGGACGATTGGGCGGCGTTTGATGTGCCGGTGTTGCAGGGCTACTGCATGAGCAGCAGTGAGGAAGAATGGCGCGCGGATGTGCAGGGACTGAATGCCATGGATGTCAACTTGGCCGTTACGTTGCCGGAAATGGACGGTGTCTTGCATGCGGGAGTGGCGGCGGGCAGTCGCCTCGATGAAGGCGGAAATCGGTACTACGAGCCGATACGGGAGCGGATCGCCGCCATCGCCCGGCGGGCAAAGAAATGGTCGGTATTGCGAACAAAACCGAATGCGGAGAAAAAGATCGCGCTGGTTTTTCATAACTACCCGCCGGACAATGCGAATATCGGCAGTGCGGCGGGATTGGATTCCATCGAATCCGTACGTCGTTTGCTCTTGCGGCTGCGGCAGGAAGGCTATGTAGTGGAGCGAATTCCCGAAGATACGGCGGAATTCATTGATTTGCTGACTACCCATGCGACGAACGATCGGGAGTTCGTCAATGAAGAGTTTTATCGTCAGGCCGACGGCAAACTGAAGCCGGAAGCCTATCGCAGCTGGTTTTCGCAGCGCGGAGAGAAGGTTCGCGAAGCGATGCGGCATGATTGGGGCGAAGCGCCGGGGAACTTGTTTTACTATGAAGACTCCGTGATCATTCCCGGCTTTTGGAACGGCAATATTTTTATTACCATGCAACCGCCGCGCGGGTTCAGTGACAGTCCGGAGAAACTCTACCATTCGCCGGATATGACGCCGACGCATCATTACGAGGGCTTTTACTATTGGCTGCGGGAAGAAGCCGGAGTGGATGCCATGCTGCACATCGGGACGCACGGCACATTGGAATGGCTGCCGGGGAAAGGTGCCGGCTTGTCCGCCGACTGCTATTCGGAAATGGCGACGGACGAAATGCCGAATATTTATCCGTATTGGACAAATATTGTCGGAGAAGGTATTCAGGCCAAGCGGAGAAGCTCCGCCTGTCTTGTCGGGCATTTATCGCCGCCGCAGGATCGCAGCAGTTTATATGAAGAAATGGAAGAACTGCAGAATTTGCTGGACGAATACTTCCATTTCCGCACGGAAAAACCGGAAGCGATGCCGGCGCTTATGGAACGAATTATCGAAAAAGCGAAAGAAGCACATATGCTGGAGGAGATCCCGCAGGCGGAGTCCATGTCCATAGAAGATCTGACGTCCGCCTTGCATGCGTATCTGTCGGATTTGAGTCAGGTGCCGATGTGGGTCGGCCTGCATATCTTCGGGCAAGCTCCGGAGGGGAGGAAAAAACTCCTGCAAGTTACCAATCTTACGCGAGTTCGCAACGGGGAGATCCCGAGTCTGCCGGAAACGGTGGCGGAAGCAAAAGGGTTTACCTGGGACGAGCTGCAGGGGGATCCGAAACGGGTAGCCGACGACGGACTGTTGTACAGCGAACATATTTCACGGATTTGGGAAGAGTGTGAAGCGCTGCTTGCCGATCTGGCAGCGGCGGATTATTGTTACACGGACACTTGGCGCAATCGACCGGCGAGTCGGCGGTATACGGAAGCCGGGCGAGAAAAAATCGCGCATATTTTACGCTGGATTGCGACGGATCTGGCGGTGCGTTTGGATCGTACCCGCGAGGAAGAAGAGCGCGTGCTGGCGGCATTGGCGGGGCGTTATATTCCGACCGGCCCCGGCGGTGCGGCCAGTTCGGGACGGGTGGATATTCTACCGACGGGACGCAATTTCTACGGCGTGGACACGCGCAAGTTGCCGACGGAGGCTGCCTGGGAAATCGGCTTGTACTTGGCGGAAGAAGTCATCACGCAGTATATTGCCGAGGAAGGACGCTATCCGGAGAGTGTCGGAATCGTAGTGTGGGCGGGAGCCAATACGCGCAGTCACGGCCAGTGCATAGCCCAATGTTTGAAATTGCTCGGCGTGCGGCCGGTTTGGCAGAAGGGATCCGGTCGCGTTATCGGGGTGGAAGCGATTCCGTTGGCGGAACTGGGACGGCCGCGTGTAGACGTTACCGCGCGTATCAGCGGGCTGTTTCGTGACATGATGCCGAATCCGGCACAGTGGTTGGACGAGGCGGTGCGCCTGGTGGCAAGTCTCGATGAGCCGAACGAGTTGAACTATCTGAAAAAACATATCGAAGAAGATGTCGACTGGCTGATGGAAGAAGAAGGATTGGCTCGCGAGGAGGCATTTGAGCAGGCTCGCTGGCGGATTTTCGGTGATCCGCCGGGAGCGTACGGAGCCGGTGTCAGCGATTTGTTGGAAAACAAAAACTGGGAAAGCATAGACGATATCGGCGATGTGTATGTGCGTTGGGGCGGGCATGCATACCGGCAGGGAAAAGAAGCGCAGTATGCGCCGAGCCTGTTTCGCCGGCGACTTGCCCGGATGGAAATCACGGTGCAAAATACCGACAATCGCGAGCTCAGCATGTTAAGTTCCGATGATTACAATGCGTATCACGGCGGTTTAATTGCAGCGGTACGCAGCAATCGCGGTGAAGCGCCGCGCTCCTTCACCGGCGACAGCTCCGATCGGCAACGGGTGAAGGTGCGGACCTTGCAGGCGGAGATGCATCGCCTGTTCCGCGCCGAAACGGTAAATCCGAAATTCATTGCGGCCATGCGCGAACATGGTTACAAAGGCGCATCGGATTTGGCGGATTACTTGGCACATGCCTACCAATGGGATGTAACGAGTTCCGTTCTCGAGAACTGGATGTATGACAGTCTGGCGGATAAATATGCCCTGGCGGCCGATATGCGGGAGTGGTTCGGCGAAGTGAATCCGTGGGCGCTGAGACGAATGGCCGAAGTGCTGCTTGAGGCGGCGCGCCGCGGCCTCTGGGAGGCAAGCGAAGAGAGGAAGCAGGCCTTGGAAGATATCTACCTGACGGTCGAAGGAGATCTGGAAGAAAAAACGGATCGAAAGGGAGACGAATCATGAAACGCTTAGTAAATTTGACGAATTTTCCGACGGATTTGGACTTGATAGATCACAGCACGGACGTACTGGAAGGTCTTTTGCGGGAGTATGATCTGGACGGCATCGAACTGATGCTTTGCGCTCCTTGGGATCGGGAGCTTTTTCCGCAACGTCTGATCGGCGGCTGCCACCTGCCTTTTTATCCGAACTGGCTGGATTTTTGGTTCGGTGATACGGTGGCTTTGCGCAACGATTTTCCGACTGCGGCGGACTTGCAGCGCACGTTCGGTGCGACGGAGCCGGAAGCATGGGTCGAACGCTACGCCGAAGACATTCGCCGAGCGGCGGAAACAGGCACGCCGTACATGGTGTTCCACGTAGCGAATTGCCGTTACCGGGAGGCGTTTACTTGGGACTTTTATTACGGTGACGAGGCGGTGATTGCGGCGATGCTGGATCTGCTGGAGCGTCTCGCGCCGGCTATCCCGCAGGACACCTGGCTTCTGTTGGAAAATCTCTGGTGGCCCGGTATGCGCCTGACGGAGCCGGAAATAGTGGAAACGCTACTGCAGTACGCACCGCACCCGAAGACCGGGATTATGCTGGATACCGGACACCTGTTGGCAACCAACAGGGATTTGCGGACGGAGCGGGAGGCAATCGATTACCTGTTTGCGGTAGTGGACAACTTGGGCGAGCTGCGTAACTCGATTCGGGGTATCCATTTACATCAATCGTTGTCGGGGGAATACCTGGGCACTGCCGCGGGGAAGTTGCCGGAGGTGTTGAATTCGGCGACCGTTTCGGAGCATGTGAACCGCATGGATTACCATGCGCCGTGGACGGATCCCGCTATTCGCGAGTTCGTCCGGTATGTAGACCCGGAATGGGTAACTTTTGAGTTTCTGCAGCGTGATTTGGCCTCTTGGCGCAAGTATCTTGCGCTGCAGAGCAAAGCAATGGGAGATCCGTTATGATTTTGTTTTCTTGGCCGGAAGGCGATCGCCTGTACCGTTACGAGAAAACTATCGTACTGGTATTCGGCGGAAAACGCCGCGTGCTTTCCACCTCAGTTCTGAACGGCGGTGTGCGAGAGGATTTGCAGGCAGTATTCAATCACGATGCAAATCCCGGTGCCGGAATGGCCTGCACGCTGTCGGCGCCGACTTACGAGGAACATCTGATCAATTTGGCACAGGATCTCGGTCTGGAGCCGGAACGGGTTTCCGGTCTATCTACGGCGGCATCCATGGAAAATGTCGCCATTGTGACGGAAAGCTATCGCGATGTCACCGTTACGGCGATTGTGACGGGCGGTGTAGAAATAAACGGCGGTCGGGTCGGCGATCCGGCAGATTGGTACCCGGAACAGGGGAAAGGTGAACAGAAACGTGAGGGAACGATCAATACCTTTGTCACTATTTCCGTCAACTTGCCGCCGGGGACGATGGCGCGTGCATTGGTGACGGCGACGGAGGCCAAAACCGCCGCGTTACAGGAGTTGCTTGCCAACAGCAATTATTCCGCCGGGATTGCTACCGGCAGCGGAACGGACGGCACCGTTATCATTTCGGACAGCGCCTCGCCGCTCGTGTTTACCAATGCCGGCAAACACGGTAAGCTCGGTGAACTCATCGGCCGCACGGTATTGCAGGCGACAAAAGAAGCCTTGGCGAAGCAGTCCGGATTCACGCCGGAGTCGACACATCACCTGTTGCACCGTGTGCGCCGCTACGGGATCCGGGCGGGGACATTGTACACTTGGTACGCGGAGGCGGGCGGAAAGCTGCCGAGGTATGAATTTATGGCCGTGCTTGACAGCTATGAAACGTCCGCAATCTGGGTAGTGGCAACCGGTTTGGTCGTGCATTTGCTGGATCAGCATCACTGGCGGCTGATTTCGGCGGAGGAATTGGTAACGGGAACCGAGCGGATAGCAAAGGCATACGGCTTTGTTACGGCGGAAGCCGTTACGCCGGAAAATGTACTGAAAACATGGTGCATGGCTTTGTTGAGAAGCACTGCCGAATTGGCAATGGAAAATGTCGGCGAGGAAAAGAAATAAAATTGACAGACAATATCAAGAATGTTATTCTAATTTCATAATGTACGTACCGAGACTGCCGTCATAAACTTCCGAGCGGCAGCAGGTCGGGGAAAACGTATATTGATTTATTATGGTGAGAGGGAGGATAAATTATGGAGGCATTGCATTTATTTCATGCGGGTGGCTTAGTTATGTACCCGCTGCTGTTGTGCTCGATCATCTCGATTGCGATCGGGATCGAACGATTCGGTTATTATCGGAAAGCCAAGTCCGATATCAACAAATTGGTCGAAGTCCTGCCGCAATATCTGGAGGCGGGAGATATCCCCGGCTTGCAGCGGGCATTGGAGGAGGACGGCGGTTTTCCGGCACATGTTGTGGCGGAAGCCTTGCAACGCATTCACACGTCGGTCAGCCAGACGGCCATTGTAGAGGGAGCCGCTTCGCATGCGGCGAGTATGCTGCGGAGCTATTTGAATTATCTGGAAGTAATCGTCACGATGTCGCCGCTTCTCGGTTTGTTGGGAACGGTTGTCGGCATGATCGGTTCGTTCAACGTATTGTCCGTTTCGGAAGGCCAGCCGTTTGCTATTACGGCCGGTGTCGGTGAAGCCTTGGTTGCAACGGCGACCGGGTTGCTGGTTGCCATTATTGCCTTGGTCATTCATACTTATTTGGCGCACCGTCTGGATATCCTGGTATCGGATATGGAACGACTTGCATCCGTGTATTTGGCTCATGTAGAGGGTGAGAAATATGAAGCTTAGAGAGCTTCGCGTCACCGGACAGCCGAAATTGATGGTAATTCCGATGATTGACATCATTTTTTTCCTGCTCGTCTTCTTTATGATGAGCATGTTGACGATGGTTGTCCAAAAGTCGGTTAACCTGAATTTGCCGCAAACCGTTTCGGCGAAAACGAATATGGAAACATCGGTACCGATTTCCGTAATGCGGGACGGCTCCATTTATTTCGAGAAGGAACCGATCGCTCCGGACACACTGCAGCGACGTATCGCTATTGAGCGCGATCGGAATCCGAATGTGGCAATTATTCTGCGCGCGGATGCCGAGGCGCAGCACAAGAATGTAATGTTCGTTTTGGATGAAATCAAACGAGCGGGAATTAACCGCATTGCGATTGCCACCGACAGTAAAGCGGCGGCACCGACCGAACCGTGAGGGGTGAACGTATGAATTACGGCGATCAGCTCGGCTGGGGAAAACCACTGACGGGATCCGTACTATTCCACGTTCTTTTATTGGTTTTAGTGGCTTTGTATATCCATTTTGCACCCGCTCCCGAGTTCGTACCGAGAGAACCGGTCACTGTAGATATTTACAGTCCCGGCGGCGGTGGCGGCGGCGGTGGCGGCGGTGACGAAGCGGGCGTGGAAGAGGGAGACGCAGCTGAGGAAGAGTATTACGACGATGATGAATACTATGAAGAGGATACTGTGGCGGACATGTCGCAGCAGGAAACGATAGCACCGACGGAACAACCGAAACCGGCGGTCAAACGACCGACGAACTCCCAAACCGGAAAAAAGAAACGCGGTTCGGGCAGAGGCCCCGGTAGCGGCCCCGGCAGTGGCGGCGGCAGCGGCGGCGGTACGGGCGGCGGCCACGGCACCGGTCACGGTACGGGTACGGGCAGCGGCAGCGGCCCGGGCACCGGGACGGCAAGCGGTCCGCAGTTGCTTTCGGCGCCGAGTCCTTCCTATCCGGAGTCGGCTCGTCGTGCCGGACAGGAAGGGACTGTCGTGGTCGGTCTTACGATCGAGGTGGACGGACGAGTGGGTGATTCCTGGATCATCAGCAGCTCCGGCAGCAGCACATTGGATGAGGCCGCTTTGTCTGCGGTACGACGCTGGAAATTTGTGCCTGCCAAGGAAGGCGGGCGCGCTATTCGGGTCAACTCGCAGGTGCCGGTCACGTTCAATTTGAGAGATGCATAAAAGGCGAGCAAGCTCGCCTTTTATATTATCTTTGATTTTATTATTTGCTATAATGAAGGAAATGATCAGTAGAGGAGGCAATGCAATGAGGATTCGATTTAGAGCAGCGTTGGCGATTGCAACGGCGCTTTGGTGTATGACGACATATGCGGGCATGGCGGCGGATGCCGACTGGTTGGCGGAGAAGCGAACGCCGCCGCAAATCATACAGACAGTAAATCCGGAGTATCCTCCGGAAGCGCGTGCCGAAGGAACGGAAGGAACGACGGTGTTACGTGTGTTTATCAATAAGGCGGGCGAAGCGGGACAGGTGGAGATCGCCAATTCATCGGGCGATGCGACTTTGGATGAAGCCGCTCGTGCCGCGGTATTACGCTGGCGCTTCAAACCGGCGATGATCAACGGGATGCCGGAAGGCATGTGGGTGCACATACCGGTGGCCTTCCGCCTCGTCGATCCGGAGCCGGAAGCGGATGCGGAGGCAGCTCCGGCAGCCGGTAAGATGTAGCTGCGCGGAGCGCAATGTGTCGATTTCGGATCAGTAGGCGGAGGAGGGATTTAGATGAATGAGCGAGCCGTTGTTATCGTAAGCTTCGGCAGTACGGTAACTTCGATGCGTGAAAAAACCTTGGATGCTTTTGAGGCGAAGGTCCGCGAAGCATATCCCGAGTATGATGTGTTCCAGGCGTTTACCAGCCGTATCGTTACCCAGCGTGTGCGGGAGAACGAAGGCATTCATTCGCTCACGGAAAAAGGAGCGATGTACCATTTGGCCGCACAGGGATACAAAGAAGTTATTTTGCAGCCTTTGCATATCATTCCCGGGGCTGAATATGACAAAGTGGTGCAGCTGGTGGAGAAATGGAAAAACGAGCGAATTTTCCGCCGCATCGCTTTAGGGCGTCCTTTGTTGCGTTTTATCGGCCAGGAAGGAGAGCGTCCGGACGATTTCGCGCTGTTTTTGGATGCCATTCGTGCGGATGTACCCGACGTGCCGGGAGAAGGATTGCTCCTTGTCGGTCACGGCACCATTCATCAGAGTCAGGCCATGTACTCCGCCTTGCATTTGAAGGCGCGTGAGCTCGGACTGGATAATGTTTGGGTGGGGACTTTGGAGGGTTTCCCCGAGTGGAACTATTGGCTGCAGGAAATGCAATATGTCGGAATCAGAAAAATTCATCTGAAGCCGTTCTTCTTTATGGCGGGAGATCATGTCATCAACGATATTTTCGGCGCCGAAGAAGATTCCGTTGCCAATGTGTTACGCAGTAAGGGGTTTGAGGTCGCGGAAGATCACCGCGGCTTGGGTGAGCAGGCGGAAGTACAGGCTTTGTATTTGGAGCACCTGAAGGATGCCGTCGCCGATCGGTATATGCGCCGACCGGCACATCGACCGGTGATTCCGAAGGTAATTTAGACGGGAGAATGAGGGAGATATGAGAGAAAAGGGGACATTGTACGGGATCGGAGTCGGCCCCGGCGAATCGAAATTTATGACGGTGAAGGCGGTAGAAACGCTGCAACACGCAGATGTGATTATCGTGCCGAAGACGGAGAAGAAGACGGATTCCGTGGCGTATCAAATCGCCAAGCCGTTTATCCCGGAAACCATTGAAATTCTGCCGATCGTCTTTCCGATGGTGCCGAATATGGAGGTTCAGGAGGCGGCCTGGGCGGAAAACCGAAAGGCCATTGAAGAGCTCTTGGCTGCGGGAAAGGACGTAGTGTTCTTGACCTTGGGAGATCCGATGTTTTACAGCACCTACATGTATATTTTCCGGGCGCTGGAAGATTCTGCTTATGCAGTGGAGACGATCCCCGGAATTCCCGCTTTCCTGGCGCTGGCGGCGCGTCTCGGTCGCCCGGTCGCCGAACAGGAAGAAGTGGTCACGGTCTTGCCGGCGACCGCACCGCGGGAAAAAATGGATCGGGTGATTGCGGTCAGCGACAGCCTGGTCATCATGAAAGTATACAAGAGCTGGCCGGCGGTCAAAGAGTTGTTGACCGAGCACGGCTTTATTGACAATGCCGTGATGATTTCCCGGGCAGGCTTGCCGGATGAAGAAGTGTTCCGTGACTTACGGGCGATTCCGGCGGATGCGAAGTTGAATTATCTGTCGACAATTTTAGCGAAACGACGGAGTTAATATGAACTGCACACGACCGCGTGTCGTTATTGCCGGTACCAACAGCGGCGTCGGCAAGACGACCATTGTAACAGGACTGTTGGCTGCGTTGCGACGTCGGCACCGGACGGTGCAACCGTTCAAAATCGGCCCGGATTATATCGATCCCGGTTTTCATGCCCGGGCGGCGGGTCGGGACTCGTACAACTTGGATACCTGGCTGGTACCGGAAGAGCGTCTGGCTTACAATTTCAGTATTCTGAGCAAGACGGCGGAAGTATCTGTTATCGAAGGCGTGATGGGGCTCTATGACGGCGGTGCGGCCGGTGTCAGCAGCACGGCGGCCATCGCCAAGTCGTTGCAGGCGCCGGTGGTGCTGGTCATCAATGCACAGTCGATGGGACAAAGTGCAGCGGCGATCGCCTTGGGGTATAAAAGCTACGACCCGGATTTGCGGGTGGCCGGTGTGATTTTGAATCGGATCGGCTCCGACAAGCATGCGCAGATTACGAAAGAAGCCGTGGAAGCGCTGGGAATACCGGTGCTGGGCAGCATTCGGCGCAATGCGGACTTGCAGACGCCGGAGCGGCACCTGGGACTTACGCCGGTGACGGAAATCGATCCCGCGGAAGTGATTGAGCAAATGGCCGACGTGGTGGAAGCATCCGTCGA
The DNA here is from genome assembly GCA_022771805.1 of Veillonellaceae bacterium. Taxonomy (GTDB): domain Bacteria; phylum Bacillota; class Negativicutes; order Veillonellales; family Negativicoccaceae; genus JALELM01. The sequence goes on from JALELM010000019.1 coordinate 72,303, forward strand.
TTTGGAGGCGCTGTTGGCCATCGCCGAGGCGGCACCGCCGCTGCAATATGCGGAGATCGATGCGACGAAAGAAAAGTATGCGGTGCGGCTGGGCGTGGCCAAGGATGAAGCGTTTTCTTTTTACTACCCCACAAGCTTGGACTATTTGGCACGTCTGGGAGTGACTGTTGTTCCGTTCAGTCCGTTGCAGGACACAGAGCTGCCGGAGGTGGACGGGCTTATTTTCGGCGGCGGTTTTCCGGAAATGTTTTTGCCGCAATTGGCGGGCAATACGGCCATGCTGGCCGCGATTCGGGAGCGTGCCGAGGCAGGAATGCCTTTGTATGCGGAATGCGGCGGGCTGATGTATTTATGCCGGGAAGTCTCGGGTTTTACGGGCAGATCGTTTCGCATGGTCGGGGCGATTCCGGCCGTCACTCATATGCGGGATAAATTGCAGCGGGTCGGTTACGTAGCGGCAAAGGCGTTGCGCGACAGCATTCTGTGTCGCGCGGGAGATGAGCTGCGCGGACACGAGTTTCATTTTTCCACACTGGTGCCGGACGAGCCGGAGACCTATCCCTGGGCGTATGAATTGCGCGGAACCCGGCAAAAGGAACCGCATCAAGAGGGGTATGCGGCCGGAAATATTTTGGCGTCGTACCTCCATTTGGCTTTGGACGGCAGTAATGCGGCGACGGCGCGATTCCTGCAACAGTGCGAAGCGTATCGAAAGAAGGTGCAAGATGGTTGACGGCTTGATCTTAGTCAATACCGGCCCCGGTAAGGGGAAAACGACGGCTGCCTTGGGGATTGCTCTGCGCGCTTTCGGAAACGGCCAGAAAGTGCTGATTTTGCAGTTTATCAAGGGTGCATGGAAGTACGGTGAACTGCGCGCCATCGAGCGATTGGGCGACGGCATTGCCATTCGGCAGTTGGGCGACGGCTTTGTCCGCCACAACAAAGAGGACGGCGGTACGGAAGAATTCGCCAAGCATGCGGCGAAAGCGGCCGAGGCCTGGCGCGAAGTGGAACGGGAAGTGCAAAGCGATGCATGGGATCTGGTCGTTTTGGACGAAATCAATTATGCGGTGGACTTCGGGCTGGTACCGGTAGAAAAGGTTACGGAATTGCTGCAGAATAAACCGCAACGGTTGAACATGATCCTTACCGGGCGCAACGCGCGGCCGGAAGTAATCGAACTGGCGGACACGGTCACGGAAATGCAGATTGTCAAGCATGCCTACCAAAAAGGGATTCGTGCCCGTAAGGGAATTGAATACTAAGATTTGGCAAAAGCCGCTCACATGAGCGGCTTTTGCTATGTAGAAGTCGACAAATGTACAAACTGCGCGGACAAACGAGCGCATGGAAAAGACTGTGCCGGCGGGAAGGGAAATGTCAACCGTTTCGGCGCGTGCTGACGGATTCTTGCCAACCGCGCCGCTTGGGGATGCGATGCGTTGAAACGAGATGTGATCGGAGCATGGACAGAACGCAACCTGTTATGTTATTATGTATTTCAAGTATAAAAAGGCAAGGAGGAGTACGATGGCGTTACAGGTCAAAAAATTCGGCGGCTCATCCGTAGCGACACCGGAAAAGATTCGGCATATTGCACAGCGTATTTTAGCGGCAAAACAGCCGGAGGACAGAATTGTGGTCGTGGTCTCGGCGATGGGGGACAGTACGGATGATTTAATGGAGCTGGCGAGGCAGTGTACGCATAAAGCCTACGGGCGTGAGTTGGATATGCTGCTCACGACGGGCGAACAAGTTTCGATTGCACTGCTCGCGATGACATTTATGGAACTCGGTCAGCCGGCGATTTCTCTGACAGGTCCGCAAGCGGGGATACAGACCAGCCGTGCCTACGGCAAGGGACGGATTCTGGAAATTAAGCCGGATCGTGTTTTCGAAGCATTGGCTGCGGGGAATATCGTCGTGGTAGCCGGCTTCCAAGGGATGGCCGATAACGGCGACCTGATTACGCTCGGCCGCGGCGGCAGCGATACGACGGCGGTTGCGTTGGCCGGTGCGCTGCAGGCGGACGTGTGCGAGATCTTTACGGATGTCGACGGAGTGTATACGGCGGATCCGCGAGTCGTAGAGAAACCGCATAAGCTGAACTACATCACTTACGGGGAGATGTTGGAGATGGCGCGGCTCGGTGCGGGTGTCATGCAGCCCCGGGCAGTAGAGATGGGCAGCCGGTACCATGTGCCGATACATGTACGCTCCACTTTTGTTGAAGATACGGGAACTGTTATTCAGGAGGAAGCGGTTATGGAAGGAGATCAGAAAGTAGTCTGCGGCGTCGCGCATGATACGAATGTTACGAAAGTGACGGTCATGGGTGTCGAAAACCGCCCCGGTGCGGCGCATTTGATTTTTTCGCACATGGCCAAGGCCAATATCGACGTGGACATGATCGTCCAGAGCATCCGGGAATCTGACGATTCGCGGACCGATATCGTTTTCACCATTTGCGAGACGGACTTGCCGCAGGCGCAGGAGGCATTACGGGAACTGTGCGCGGAGCAAGGCATGGGAGAAATCCTTTTTGCCCCGGACGTGGCGAAAGTTTCCGTGGTCGGTGCGGGGATGTTGGGAACACCGGGAGTCGCCGCCGAAATGTTCGGCGCTTTGGGCGAAGCCGGGGTAAATATCCAGATTATCAGCACTTCCGAAATCAGCATTTCCTGCCTGATCGACGAAAATGATGTCGAACGGGCGGTGAAAGCAATTCACGATCGCTTTTTAGGGGATCGTTGCGACGCATGAGACGGTATTCTTTGCCCTGCTCGGAAACTCGGCTGCGAGAGATTATTTCCGCTTACGGTACGCCGTTTCATCTGTACGATGAGCGCGGTATGCGTGAAAATGTACGACAACTGCAGGCGGCGTTTTCCTGGCATCCGGATTTCAAGGAGTATTTTGCGGTCAAGGCCAATGCCAATCCGCACTTGCTGGAAATTTTGGCGGCGGAAGGTTGCGGTGCGGACTGTTCTTCTTTGCCGGAATTATTACTGGCGGATGCGGTAGGTTTGCGCGGCGAGGAAATTCTGTTTTCCTCCAACAATACGCCGCTGATGGAGTACGAGGCGGCGGTCGCTGCGGGAGCGATCGTCAATGTGGACGATGTTTCGCATTTGGAAAAGTTACAGGCTGCCGGCCTGCGACCGGAGCGGATCTGCTTCCGCTATAATCCGGGGAAAAGCGGCATCGGTAACGCCTTTATCGGCGATCCGCGGGAAGCGAAATACGGCATGACGCGGCCGCAACTTACGGCGGCGATACGCTGGGCGCAGGCGCAGGGGATCGAGTATATCGGCCTGCATACGATGGTCGTCTCCAATGAATTGGCAACGGAAGCCTTGACGGCCACTGCGGAGATGATGTTCCGTTTGGCGGCGGAGTTGCACGAAGAAACCGGGCTGCGCCCGTCCCTGCTCGATTTGGGCGGGGGGATCGGCGTGGCGTACCGACCGACGGAGACGCCGCTCGATTATGCGGCGTATGGTGTTGCGGTACGTCGTCTGTACGAGGAAATACTCCGCCCTGCCGGCTTGGGAGATTGCCGTCTGGCGCTGGAATGCGGCCGAGTCATCACGGGTTCGTACGGCTGGTTGGTGATGCGGGCGATTCATCACAAGCATACATATAAAAACTATATCGGAGCGGATACCTGCATGGCGGATTTGATGCGCCCCGGTATGTACGGCGCCTACCACTATATGACGGTACTCGGCAAAGAAACGGCTCCGAAGACGCAGGTCTATGATATCGTCGGTTCACTCTGCGAAAACAATGACAAATTTGCCGTGGATCGCGAGTTGCCGGAGATTGAAGACGGAGACATTCTCATCGTGCACGATACGGGCGCGCACGGCTATGCGATGGGTTTCCACTATAACGGAAAACTGCGTTCGCGGGAACTGTTGCTGCAGGAAGACGGAACCGTCCGCGAAATTCGCCGGGCCGAAACGATCGAAGACTATTTTGCGACATTGACATATCCGGGCTTAAAAAGGAGCATGTAAGTGCTCCTTTTTTCGTAGGATCAAATCGTATTTGCGGAATCGGAATTGCGCCTTTATTGACTTTATTTTCTAAATAGAGTAACCTACAAAGAGGAGATTGAAAATTTTACATATAGTTTTTCCTGTAGTTTCCGGGAGGATGTATGAACGAATTATTGCGTATTGAAAACCTGCATGTCGCAGTCGACGGAAAAGAATTGTTGCACGGCATCGATCTGGTTCTTCCGCGCGGCGAAGTCCATGTCATCATGGGGACGAACGGCGCCGGAAAATCGACACTCCTGCATAGCATAATGGGAAATCCGGCGTACGAAGTAACGGCCGGCAAGATTTATTTCGAAGGGGAAGATATTACCGAAGAGGCGGTGGACGAACGTGCGAAAAGAGGTCTCTTCCTGTCGTTTCAGACGCCGCTTGCGGTGCCGGGAGTGACGGTCGAGAATTTTTTGCGTACGGCGAAAGTTGCCGTTTCCGGTGAGCAGCAACGCCTGTTCCCGTTCAAGCGTCGGGTGCAGCAGGAAATGAAGGAGTTGCAATTGGACGGAGCCTATGCGGATCGCTATCTGAATGACGGCTTTTCGGGCGGGGAACGCAAGAAGCATGAGATTTTGCAGATGCGGGTTCTCGAGCCGAAATTGGCGATGCTGGACGAAACCGATTCGGGGCTGGATGTGGATGCGGTGCGGGTAGTCTCACAGGCGGTAGCGGATTTTCATAATGAAAACAATTCGTTGCTGATTATTACGCACCATAACTTAATTTTGCAACACTTGCAGCCGGATGCGGTGCATATTTTGATGGACGGTCGTGTGATTCACAGCGGCGGTGCGGATCTGCTCGACGCGGTGGAAGCACACGGATTCGAACATTTTCGGAAATAGGGTGAGTCCATGGTAGATGCAAAGCGACCGAAGACGCACGTGGAAGATCCGGATCGCGGCGTGTACGACATTCGCGACCGGTTTGCGTATGATTACAAAACAGAGTCGGGACTGACACCGGATATTATTCGGGAGATCTCGGCACAGAAAAATGAACCGAAGTGGATGCTGGATTTCCGCTTGCGTTCGTTGGAAATATATCATGAGCTCGATGTCCCGCCGTGGGGGCCGGATATTTCGGGCTTGAATATGGACGAAATCGTTACCTATGTCCGGCCGCGGACGGACATGAAGGCGAGTTGGGACGATGTGCCGCAGGATATCAAGGACACGTTTGACCGTCTCGGCATTCCCCGCGCGGAGGAAACTTCGCTGGCGGGAGTCGGTGCACAATACGATTCGGAAGTGGTCTATCACAATATCCGTGAAGAGTTGGTGAAACAAGGTGTCGTCTACATTGACTTCGAGTCGGCGGTACAGGAATATGAAGAGGTAATACGCAAGTACTTCATGACACTCGTGCCGCCGACGGATCATAAATTTGCCGCCCTGCACGGTGCCGTCTGGTCCGGCGGGTCGTTCGTATACGTGCCGGCGGGGGTGCAGGTGGACATTCCTTTGCAAAGCTATTTCCGCCTGAATGCGCCGGGCGCGGGCCAGTTCGAACATACCTTGATCATTATCGAAGAGGGCGCGTCCTGTCATTTCATTGAAGGCTGTTCGGCACCGCGCTACAATGTGGCGAATTTGCATGCGGGCTGTGTCGAGCTTTTCGTTGCGGATAACGCTTCGTTGCGCTATTCGACGATCGAAAATTGGTCGAAGAATATGTATAATCTGAATACGAAGCGCGCCGTGGTCGGTCGGAATGCGCGAATGGAATGGGTCAGCGGCTCGTTCGGGTCTTGCGTTTCCATGCTGTACCCGATGACGATTCTGCGCGGCGATCATTCGGTTTGCGAGTTTACGGGAATTACGTTCGCCGGAGAAGGACAGACGCTGGATACCGGTTCGAAAGTCATTCATCTCGGGAAGGGAACCACGTCCAATATTAACAGCAAGTCGATCTCCAAGAGCGGCGGCGCGGCGATTTATCGCGGCCTGCTACGGATCGGACCGCAGGCGACGGGGGCAAAATCGACGGTATCCTGCGAGTCGCTGATGATGGACAGCGAGTCCCGCTCGGATACGATTCCGGATATTATCATTGAAAATGACGACATCGATCTCGGCCATGAGGCGAAGATCGGCCGGATCAGTGACGAATCGATCTTCTACCTGATGAGCCGGGGGCTTTCCGAAGAGGAAGCGAAGGGGATGTTGGTACGGGGATTTGCCGAGCCGATTTCCAAAGAGTTGCCGCTGGAATATGCGGTGGAAATGAATAATTTAATTCGACTGGAATTTGAAGGTTCCATCGGGTAAGGGGGCTGTATGAAACGAGAATTGAACCTGTTGCCGATGACTACCTTCCGTTGGACGAAATCGAACTCGACCGACAGGGATGTGACCGCCCCGGAATACCGGCCGGTTACGCCGCAATGGAGCGGGGCGACGGAATATGTGCAGACGACGGCGGCGTGGCGGGAACTGCCGGCAACGGTACCGGCAGATTTTCGCGGTGCGGATCCGGCTTCGCTGGCGGATGCATACCTGCGGGCGGACGGCACATACCTCGTGACGATACCCGCGGGCGTGCAGGCGCAGCTGTCGCTTGCCTTGGATTTCGGCACGGCAAGCGGCTGGCGCGGCGCAATTCAAATCGAATTGGCGCCGGAGGCGGAGCTCGATTTTACCATGGCGATCCGCGGTGCTGGTGTGCAGGGCGGTTATCTGAATTACGCGGTCATCTGCCGTGTTGCCGAGGGAGCCGTTCTGCGGACGACGAAAGTGCATACGGGCGCGCCGGTACATACGGTGTTGGAACATCGCTTCGTCGATCTGGCAGCCGCCGCGACGGGTGAGGCTCTGGCTGCGGAATTCGGTGCGGAACGGCTGTTCGTACACAGCGATACGCGCCTGACGGGTGAAGGCGCGACCATGGCGGAGGACATGATTTATATTGCCGACGGCGAAAGTCACTTGGACCTGTTCTACAATCGCAAACAAATCGGCAAAAAGACGGATTCCCACTTGGCCTGCTACGGCGCCTTGGCCGATCGAGCCGGGAAGATTTTCCGCGGCTGCATTGATTTTGTGCGCGGGGCGGCCGGTTCGGTCGGCAACGAGGAAGACTATGCCGTTTTGCTGAGCCCGGATGTACGGAACGTGTCGTTGCCGCTGCTCTTGTGCGGTGAGGATGATGTGCAGGGGAATCATGCTTCCAGTGCGGGACAGATGGATCGGGAACGCTTGTTTTATCTGATGACACGCGGCTTTTCGGAAGCAGCGGCCAAGCGGATGGTCGTCGAAGCGATGCTGCGCCCGGTGATCGACCGCTTGCGGGATGCGGAGCTGCGGGAGCTGGTGTTGAACGAAGTGACAAAGAAGATGGATACGATATGATCAATACGGAAAGAATTCGGCAGGATTTTCCGCTTTTGCAGCGGCCGCTGCCGAACGGCAAATTGCCGGTATATTTTGACAATGCGGCGACAACACAACGTCCGTTGCCGGTTTTGCAAGCAACCGAAAACTATATTTTGACACGGAACGGTAACCCGCATCGCGGCGCACACTACTTGGCGACGGCGGCGTCACAGGCGTATGACGGCGCGCGGGAGCGGATCGCGCGCAGCATCGGTGCGCAGCCGGAAGAAGTCATCTTTACGCGCAATGCGACGGAGAGCCTGAATTTGGTGGCCGCCTGTTACGGCGCGGAGCAGGTACGGGCGGGGGACAATATCGTGATCACCGTTGCGGAGCATCACGCGAATCTCGTGCCTTGGCAACGTGTCGCCCGGCGTAACGGTGCGGAATTGCGCTATATGTATCTGACCGAAGACGGGCATTTCCGGCAGGAAGATTTTGCCAAGATCGATGCCCGCACGAAAATAGTCGGCTTCGCCCAGGTCAGCAATGTGCTGGGTATGTATGTGCCCGTGGCGGAATTGACCCGGCGTGCGCATGCGGTCGGCGCGAAGGTGGTTTTGGACGGGGCGCAATCGGCACCGCATATGGCGATAAATGTCCGTGAACTCGACTGCGATTTCTTTGCTTTTTCGGGGCATAAAATGCTGGCGGCGCAAGGAATCGGCGTGCTGTACGGGCGACGTGAGTTGCTGGAGGCGATGCCGCCGTTTTTGTTGGGCGGCGATATGATTGAGTATGTCCGAGAGCAGGACACGACTTTCAACGAGGTGCCGCATAAATTCGAAGCGGGCACACCGAATGCGGAGGGCGCCGTCTCGCTGGCGGCTGCTTTTGATTATCTGGAAACCGTCGGTTGGGACGAGATTGCCGCACATGAGGCCGTCCTGACGGAGATGGCGCTCGCCGGTTTACAGCGTTTGCCCTATGTCCGCCTGCTCGGCTCGACGGATCCGCGGGAGAAGTACGGTGTGATCGCATTCCTCGTGGAAGGCGTGCACCCGCACGATGTGGCGACCATTCTGGACAGCTACGGTATCGCGGTGCGCTCCGGCCACCATTGCGCCCAGCCGTTGGGGGCGTTTTACGATGCACCGGCAAGCACCCGGCTGAGTTTTTACCTGTACAACACGGAAGAAGAAGTCGAGTATTTTCTGAAAACATTACCGAATGTACGCAAACTCATGGGACTGGCTTAGAAAGAAGGAGACTATGGACGACTTACGGCAGTTGTATACGGAATTGATTTTGGAGCATAATAACAGCCCGCGCAACCGGCGCGAGTTGGCGGATGCTACCGTCAGCGAGCACGGTCACAATCCGAACTGCGGCGACGATCTGACCGTGCAGGCGATCATTGAGGACGGAGTTATCCGAGATATCAGTTACACGGGACAGGGTTGTGCAATCAGCAAGGCATCCGCCTCGATCATGGCGGATGTACTGCGCGGCAAGCGGGTAGAAGAAGCGCGCGAACTGCTGCAACTGTTTTTGCAGATGATCAAGGAAGAAGAAACGGATCCCGAAATATTGGCCGTTTTGGAAGAAGCAACGGTATTGCAGAGCATTGCCAAGATGCCGGCGCGGGTGAAATGCGCCGTGTTGGCTTGGCGGACACTGGAACAGGCACTGCCGAAAGAATAAATAAAATCCCTGCGCATATGCGCAGGGATTTTATTGCGACAACAGCAATTCTTTTTCGCGGCGGTAGGCGGTTTCGTTTTCCCATTCCCACTCGGCCTGTGCTTCGGGAATGTCGCCGAAAGCGTAGTCCGTGAGGGCGAGCACGGGCGGTGCCTGGATTCGTTTGGCAACGGCCAGACCGCGATAGAGACGCCACCAGCGCTCGCAGTCCGCAACGAATTCGGCCGGAGTGAAATGCTGCCGCGGATCCGTTTTCGTGCCGAGGCGTGCCGCTAAATCGCCGGTGCGGTAGAGCCGCAGCGTGGCGGCAAGATCGAGTGGCTGTTCGCCCTCCACCCAGGCGCGAAACAGGTAATCATGGTAGGGATAGTACAGCGGATCACCGCGTCCTTCCTCGACATTTTGTGCGGCGGAAAGCTCGGCACTCGGCGGCAAGGAAAAAATACTGTCCGGAAGCGCATTGCCGAGCAGAGCGGAATACTCCGCAGCGAGGGCATAGACTTCGTGCTTCCACAGATCGGCCGTCAAGGCGAACGCACCGGCGATATCACCATACATGGTGCCGTAGCCCACCGTGCATTCCGTCTTATTCGCATTGCAGCTGAATACCCCGCCGTAAGCAGCGGCAAGCGTGGCGAGAATGCGGCCGGAGCGATTGCGCGCCTGCAGGTTTTCGTGGGTGAGACCGGTGATGCGGAGCGGCAGGCCGGCCGTGGCTGTCGCTGCTTCCAATTGGCGTACGGTATGGGCGACGGATTCATCAATCGGTACTCGCAGAAGCGGTATTCCCAGTCCGTCGGCAACGGTTGCGGCAAGCTCCGCCGTCGTGCCGGAGGTAAAGCGGGACGGCATGTGCACGGCGATGACGCGATCACGACCGAGTGCATGGACGTACAGCGCGGCATTGACGGCCGAATCGATGCCGCCCGACAAGCCGATGAGCAATTTGCCGAGGCGCAGACGTTGCCACAATGTCCGCACGGCGAACGCCAAAACGTCCGTTCGCGCCGGCGGCGTTTCGGCGACGTGCGGCAGAAACCGACCGTTCGTCAACCGCCAGTCGCGCAAACCCGTTGCCAAGGCACCGGTCTGTGTCGCGGCGGTCGCGGCGGTGCCGGTATGTATATGGCAGGTCTTGCCGCGATCCTCTGCGGTCAGCATATGGACGGCCAGCGTGTGCTCCGGCACTTCCGCCGTTTCTTTGCGATACGGCCGCAAATCGAGATGCACGGTCGGTACCGCAGTGTCGGCCGGCGGAGCAAGACGAACGTCCATTGTCGCAGCGCCTGTCTGCAGGCGGACGGTATCCCGGCTCCGGCGGATGCTGCCGCGCTCCAGCACGATGATTTCTTCGCGGACGGAGCGATCCTGCAGGAAACGCTCGCAGGTAATCACGGGGACGTCCGCCGCGTCGGCAAGTGCCCGGAGGGCGTGATCGCGTTCCGTCTGAAAGTCCGCGCTGCGCAGGCGGCTGAGAGAAACCGGACCGCCGACGGCAAGGGGCGGCAGGATCACGCAGGCCGCACCGTCGGCGACGGCGGCACGTAGCCGGCGCATTGCCGCACGGGTATTCATTTCTGGTTGTCCCGCCGTCAGCGGATAGTGAACGGTTGTAATATGCATAATTGCCTCCTCGTTTCATTATATGACAGGCTGCGGAACAGGGCAATATGGACGATTGGCGCAACGTACTATATAATGGGAACAGGAAAAGAAAAAGGAGACGTATGAGTTATTACCGAACATATTCCGACTATTTGAAACAAACCTACGGCGAGAAGGTATACAAGTTGCCGATTGCGTTGCCGCTGACCTGTCCGAATCGGGACGGCACCTGCGGCCGCGGCGGTTGCACCTTTTGCGGCGAGATCGGCGCAGGCTACGAGAATTTGCCGGCGGAATGGACGGTCACGGAGCAGATCGAGCGCAATATCGAACATATTGCGCCGAAGTACAAGGCTCGTAAGTACATTCCGTATTTCCAGAACTTCAGCAATACATACCTGGCGCCGGAGGATTTTGCTCGATATACGGAAGAAGCGGCGCGGCATCCTGCCGTGGTCGGGATTGCGGTGGCGACGCGGCCGGATTGCATTCATCCGGTATACTTGGATATTTTGGCGGATCTGCGGCGGCGGTATGGTATCGACATCACGGTAGAACTCGGCTTGCAAACCGTCAATCCGCACAGCCTGGTTGCGGTGCATCGCGGGCATACGGTCGCGGAGTATATCGACGCGGTGTTGCAGATCGCACCGTACGGATTTTCCGTTTGTACTCATGTCATTGTCAATTTGCCTTGGGATGATATGGTCGATGTCATTGAAACGGCAAAAATCCTTTCGGCGTTGCCGACGCAGCAGGTGAAAATTCATGCGCTGTATATCGTCAAGAATACGGCGCTGGCGGCGGCGTTTGAGCGCGGCGAAGTGCAACTGTGCACGGCGGCGGAATACGTCGAACGAGTGGTCACTTTTCTGGAGTACCTGCGACCGGATATTGTCTTGCAACGGGTCGTGGGTCGGGCACCGGAAGAAGCGACGCTCTTTGCCAATTGGGGACGCGGTTGGTGGGTGCTGCGTGATAAGATTGAGGCGGAATTTGCCGCCCGCAACAGTCGCCAGGGGAGTCGTTGCGACTATCTCGGCGGCAAAGCGGTACGGCGTTGGACGATGAAGGAGGATACGTGATTCAAACAGCGGAATATATTTTGCCGCCGGCGTTGGAAACCATGTTTCTGCTGGCACGCGATGCCTGGATTTTACCGGTTTTGGCGGAGCACTACTCTTGCCGGCTGATCAATCGCAGCGGTTCGGTGCGTTTCGTCGGTACTCCGGAAGAGATTGCCGCGGTGGAAACCGTAGCCAATGAGCTGGGCAAGCTGATGAGCAGCGGCGTTGTCATTACCGAGCGCCAGCTGGCGCATATGCTGGAAATGCTGGACAACGGGAAAGGCGCGGCGTTGCGAGAGTTGCACGACGACACGGTACTGGCGACGCGTTCGGGGAAAATTGTTCGACCGCGGACGGAGGGACAGAAAGCGTATGTGGATGCCATCCGCAATCATACGGTGACTTTCGGGATCGGTCCGGCCGGCACGGGGAAAACGTACTTGGCGGTAGCCTTGGCCGTGTTTTATTTTCGCAATCACAATGTCAAACGAATTATTCTGACGCGTCCCGCCGTGGAAGCGGGCGAGCATCTCGGTTACCTGCCCGGAGATTTGCAGGAAAAGGTGGATCCGTACTTGCGGCCGCTCTATGATGCATTGGGCGACCTGTTCGGCGGCGATGTGTTTATGCAATTGCAGGCCAAAGGAATTATCGAGGTGGCGCCGCTGGCCTATATGCGCGGGAGGACATTGGAAGATTGCTTCGTCATCTTGGATGAAGCGCAGAATACGACGCCGGAACAGATGAAAATGTTCCTGACTCGTTTGGGGAATAATTCCAAAATGGTTATCAACGGCGATGTGACGCAAATCGATTTGCAGGGTCACCGCCGGAGCGGTCTGATGGAGGCCGTTGCGACGGTCGGACATTTGCGGGGAATCGCAAGGGTCGAGTTCACGGCCAAGGACGTCGTTCGTCACGATCTGGTTGCGCGGATTATCGATGCGTATGCCAAGCGGGAAGAACGTCTGGCACGGAAAGGAGCCGAAAACGGATGCAAATCGTATTGAATTACAGCGAGGAAGGTCTGCGCGCGGGGCGGGAACACTGGGAGGATGTCTTGTTGCGTACGTTGACGCAGGCGGCCGCCGTGCACGATATCGCCGCTGCGGCGGAACTGGGCGTAACACTCTGCGACAATGCGTACATCCGCGAATTGAATCGGGAATACCGGCAACTGGATCGTCCGACGGACGTGCTGTCGTTTGCGCTGAACGAAGGGGAAGAAGACGGCGCGGCAGCGGATCTGTTGCTCGGGGATATTGTGATTTCCGTCGACAAGGTGCGTGAGCAGGCGGCGGAGTTCGGGCACGGGGAAGAGCGTGAGCTGGCCTATTTAGCCGTGCACGGCTTTTTGCACATTATCGGCTATGATCATATGCAGCCGGAAGATAAAGCGCAAATGCGGGCGGCAGAGGAAGAGATCCTCGGTGCGCTCGGGATTACGCGGGAGGATATCCATGGCGACGAATGAGGAACTCCGGGCAGTTGCGGCGGCCATGCAACGAAAGGCCTATGCGCCGTACTCGCGATTTGCCGTCGGGGCGGCGGTGGTCGCGGGAAACGGGAAAGTTTACGGCGGGTGCAATGTGGAGAACGCTTCGTACGGCTTGACGGTGTGCGCCGAGCGCAATGCCATTGCGGCGGCGATTGCCGACGGGCAGAGAGAGCTGCACAAGCTGGCGGTGGTCGGCCCGATCCCCGAGGTGACTCCTTGCGGCGCCTGTCGCCAGGTCATGGCGGAATTCGGTATTTGCGAGGTGTTGCTGGGAACGGGCGAAAATACTCGCGAAGTGATGCTGGCGGACTTGCTGCCGGCGGCGTTTACAAAGGACGTGTAGGATGACGGATACATATACATCGGGATTTGTTGCTCTTATCGGTCGGCCGAATGTCGGTAAATCGACATTGCTGAACCGCATTTTGCAGCAGAAGGTGTCGATCGTTTCGAATAAAGCGCAGACTACCCGCAACAAGATTTTGGGGGTATATACGGAGCCGCAGCGGCAGATTATTTTCATCGACACCCCGGGGATTCACAAGCCGAAGCACAAATTGGGCGAAACGATGCGTAAAGAAGCCCTGGATGCGATGAAGGAAGTCGATGCGGTGGTGTTCATGGTGCCGGCAAATGAAAAGTCGGGTCCCGGCGATCAATACATCATCGAGAAATTGAAACAGGTTATGGTGCCGGTATTTCTCGTCATCAACAAAACGGATACCGTACCCAAGGAAGAGATTTTGCAGATTATCGACAGGTACAGAAAGTTGTACGATTTCCGCGAAATCATTCCGATTTCCGCGTTGGACGGCACGCAGGTGGAGGAGTTGCTGCAGGCTGTCGGCGCCGCCATGCCGGCCGGGCCGCAGTATTTCCCGGAAGATATGGTAACGGATCGTCCGGAGCGCAATATTATTGCCGAGATCATCCGCGAGAAGCTGTTGCACAAAACACGAGACGAAATCCCGCATGCGATTGCGGTGGATATCGAAGAAATTACGAAGCGCGACAACGGGATGCTGTATGTGCGGGCGGTGATTCTGGTCGAGCGTACCGGTCAGAAGCGGATCGTGATCGGAGCTAAGGGCAGCGTGCTGCGTGACGTGGGTGCGGAAAGCCGCCGCGAAGTGCAGAACTTGCTCGGCTCGCCGGTGTACTTGGATCTCTGGGTCAAGGTGGCCCCGGATTGGCGCAATAAAGAGCGCGCCTTGAAAGAATTGGGGTATGTATAAGTATGGAGGATTATTTCCCGGCAGCACTGCTTTGGGGCGTGGTTGCCCTGGTCGTTACTGCGGGTACGGCTCTGACGGTGCTGGCACAGTATTCATTTATTCGCTTACGCAAGGAATACGTGACGGAATTGGCGGCGGAAGACGAGGAAGACCGGTCGGAAGAATGGGAGAAACTGCTGCGCTGGTATCAACGGCCGAGCCGTTTTCTCGATACGATACAATGGCTGCTGGTGCTCTTGCACGGCGCCTTTGCTCTCAGCCTTTGCTTTTCCTACCTTGCCGCGGCGCGGGCAACGGAAACCGGTGATTTGTTGTGGCCGCTGTACCTTCTCGCCGTCGTGTTGTATTGGTCGCTGGCGGTTGTCCTGCCGAAATCGGCGGCACTTTGGCAACCGCTGTATTGGTTGCCGTTGAGCGGGGGCTGGGTGAGTTTGCTCGGCAAAGTGAGCGCACCGTTGCTTTGGTGCGGTGAGAGTCTGGCGGAAGTGATTCTGCGGGCGCGCGGCTTGAGCCCGACCAATGAATTGGAAGTGCCGCGTTCCGATGAGGAGATTCGCCTGTTGTTGCATGCCGGCTCCTGGGGCGAGCAGCTGGATGAGCGGGAAGGCGAGCTGATTAAAAAGGCGTTCACCTTTGTCGATCGCTTGGCGCGGGAGGTCATGGTGCCGCGACAAGATATGTCCGTGTTGTACTATGGCGATGATTTGGAAACGATGCGGGCGGCGATCCGCACTTCGCGCCATACCCGGTATCCGCTCTGCGACGGCGATAAAGACCACATTGTCGGTCTCATTCATGTGAAAAATTTCATGGAACTGTACGTGACGGGTTCCCGCCGTTTGCAGGATATCGTGACGGAAATTCTCGTCATTCCGGAGGTAATGCCGATCGTCGATTTGTTGCAATTGATGCGAACGCGGCGAATCTACCTGGCGGTTGTCGTGGATGAATTCGGCGGTACGGTAGGTCTGGTGGCGTTGGAGGACATTATCGAGGAATTGGTCGGTGATATCCAGGACGAGCACGAGGCGGAAGCACCGGAGGCCGTACTCGAACTTCCGGACGGGCGTATCGAGTTTGACGGCGACGTCATCTTGGAAGAAGTCACGGAACATTTGGACGTGGAATTTGAAGATGTGGATGCCGATACCATCGGCGGCTATGTATTTGCCTTGTTGGAACGAATTCCCCGCGTCGGAGATACCGTGCGGGTGGAAGATTGGGAGTTTCGCGTCGACAAGCTGCGCGGTTTTCGCATTCTGCGGCTGACGGCGCGCAAAGTGCCGGCGGAGCCGAGCGATGAATAAGCAACTGTGCAATGTGAGCGGTTTCGTACTGACCGCACGGGACACGGGTGTCGCCGGTAAGCGCCTGCAGCTGTACACGCGGGAAGCGGGGCTGCTCACGGCGGTGGCCGTGCAGGGGCGCAGCAAGCGAGAGCTTACGGGCTTCCTTGTGCCGGGAGTGTACTTGCAGGCGACCTTGCGGGCGAGTGATTTCGGTCGGCAGCTGAGTCAGGCGGAAGGTCGCACGGTGACGGATACATTGCGGTGGGATTATGACCGCTGGCGGATCTACTATTTCTTTACGGAGTGGCTCGTGCAACTGCTGCCGCAGGAAGAGGCGGACGCAGCGGTGTATGCCGCCGTGGCGGAATATTTTCGTGATCTGCAAACGAAGGATATGCGGATTCGGACATTGATGATGTGCTGGCGGCTCCTGGCTCTGGCCGGCTACGATCCGCAGGAATTGGCCGGGAACTGGTCGCTGCCTCCCGGCGCGGCGAAAACCCTGCACTATTTCCTGACCGGAGAGGGATCGGCGCCGGCATCCTTTGCCCGGCAGGATTTACGGCAGCTGCTCGATCTGCTGCTCGACTTCGGTGCGGAGCATGTCGATATCGGCGAACGCCGGGATGTTTTCGGCTTTTGAGACGTTGACAAGCCGGGCGGCTTTTGCTATCATTACTACAATTAAGCGAGGATGAGGAGTAGTAGTCGCACCTCCAGCGAGGCGGGAACAGTGGGAGCCGGCCGCAGCGATGAAGGCGTCTCGGAGCAGCAGCAGGAAATCTTCGGAGAGTAAAAGCTGTCATAACCATGAAGGTGGGTCACGGACCAATTAGGGTGGAACCGCGGGTATACTCGTCCCTGTAACATATGTTACGGGGACTTTTTTGTTTGTATGGGAGGGCACTATGACATTTCAGGACATGATTTTGGCATTGCAGGATTATTGGTCCCGTCAGGGCTGCATCATTCAGCAACCTTACGACGTGGAAAAAGGAGCGGGGACAATGAATCCGGCGACTTTTTTGCGCGCTTTGGGGCCGGAGCCGTGGAATGTCGCTTATGTGGAGCCGTCGCGGCGCCCGGCGGACGGACGTTACGGCGACAATCCGAACCGGCTGTTCCAGCATCATCAATTCCAGGTGATCTGCAAACCGTCGCCGGCAAATATCCAGGAACTGTACTTGGAAAGTCTGCGCAAGCTCGGCATCAAACCGGAAGAGCATGACATCCGTTTCGTGGAGGACAACTGGGAATCGCCGACGCTCGGAGCATGGGGGCTCGGGTGGGAAGTGTGGTTGGACGGCATGGAAATCACGCAATTCACTTATTTCCAGCAGGTCGGCAGCGTCGATATGCATCCGGTCGCGGTGGAAATTACGTACGGTCTGGAACGTTTGGCGATGTATATCCAGGAAGTGGAAAACGTGTACGACATCATTTGGTCGGGAGATATTACGTACGGCGATATTTTCCATGAAAATGAATACGAGCAGTCCGTTTATAATTTCGAATTGGCGGATACGGATTTGCTGTTCGATCTCTTCGGCAAGTACGAGGCGGAAGCGGTGCGAATTATCGAAAAAGGGTATGTGCTGCCGGCCTATGACTATGTTCTGAAGTGTTCCCATGTGTTCAATCTCCTCGATTCGCGGGGAGCGATCAGTATCAGCGAGCGGACGACATTTATCGGTCGCGTGCGTAAATTGGCCCGCCTGTGTGCCAAGGCCTACCTGGCGCAGCGCGAAAAATTGGGCTATCCGTTGTTGAAAGGTGAGGTGCAGCATGACTAAGCAATTTGTTTTGGAAATCGGTACGGAAGAAATTCCGGCGAAATTCATGCGCAACACCTTGGCGCAGATGCGGGAAGCGGCAGAGTCTCTTTTGCAGGAAGAAAATCTGACGGCAGCCGGGATTGAAACATTCGCTACGCCCCGCCGGTTGGTGTTGAGCATCTCCGACTTGGCGGAAGAACAAGCGGCGACGACCGAGGTCAAACGCGGTCCGGCCGTCGGTATCGCGTTCAAAGAGGACGGCACGCCCTCGCCGGCACTGCAGGGATTTGCCCGCTCGCAAGGGGTTGCGCCCGAAGATCTGACGGAGCGGGACGGCTACATGTACGCGGAAGTGCGGCGCGGCGGAAAAGACGTCCGGGAGATTTTGGCCGTGCGCCTGCCGCAACTGATTCAAGCGTTACAGTTTCCGAAGAGTATGCGCTGGGGGACGGAGAGCATGCGTTTTGCCCGGCCGATTCGTTGGCTGGTTGCCTTGTATGGGGCGGAAGTCATTCCCTTTGAGCTGGCGGGAGTGCAATCCGGCAGAACGACGCGGGGGCACCGTTTCCTCGGGCATGAAGCAAAAGAAATCGCAACGGCGGAGGCGTATCGTACCGTCATGGCGGACGAATTTGTGATGGTGGATCAGGAAGAACGCCGCAATCTCATCCGGGCGGAGTTGGGGCGTGTTGCCGCGGCGCAAGGCGGGATGGTCGTGCACGATGAGGAGCTGCTGGAAGAAGTCGTGCACTTGGTTGAGTATCCCACGGTGCTGTGCGGCGGGTTTGAAGACCGCTACCTGCAACTGCCGGAAGCCGCGGTGATTACGCCGATGAAAGACCATCAGCGCTATTTCCCGATCCGTGCCGCAGCGGGGCGGCTCTTGCCGCTGTTCCTGACCGTGCGTAACGGCGGGACGGAATTCCTGGATCTCGTTCGAACCGGTAATGAGCGTGTGCTCCGAGCCCGGCTTGCCGATGCGGAATTTTTCTTCAACGAGGACCGCAAGCAGACCTTGGCGGCGCGTTATGATGCGTTGCCGCGCATCGTCTTCCAAGAAGGTCTGGGAACGATGCAGGACAAGACATTGCGCTTGGAAAGCCTGACCGCCGTCCTGGCCGAAACGTGGGGAGCGAGTGCCGCGGAGAGGGAAACGGTTGCCCGTGCGGCGCATTTGGCCAAGACGGATCTGACGACGGCGATGGTGACGGAATTTACCGAGCTGCAGGGCGAAATCGGTCGGGAGTATGCCTTGCTGGACGGCGAGTCGGAAGTCGTGGCGCAGGCCGTTTATGAGCAATACTTACCGCGCTTTGCCGGCGACGAATTGCCGGTGACGTTGCCGGGAACGCTGCTGAGTTTGGCGGATAAATTGGATAATTTGGCGGCCACGTTCAGCCAGGGGCATATCCCGACAGGCTCACAAGATCCTTTCGCCCTGCGGCGGCAGGCCATCGGTATCGTGCAGACGAGCTTGCAGCAGCAACGGCATTGGGATCTGCAGGCGGCCTTGCAGGCGGCCTGTGAAGCATTGGGTGTCGAGGCGGCGGTGGTACCGCAAGTGGCGGACTTCATCGCGCAACGTTTACGCGGGGTTTTGGCGGCGGAAGGATTGCCGCATGATGTGCTGGATGCGGTCTTTGCCCTGCCGGTGACGGATCTGTACGGCACCTGCCTGCGGGCACAGGCGCTGACGGAAACCGGTTTTTTCGCGGACGAAAACCTGCGCCGGGCTCTCGTGCGCGTGTTGAATCTGGCAAAAGACGCCTCGGCGGCGGAAGTGCGGGAGGATTTGCTGCAGGAAGAGGCGGAACGCACGCTGTACCGGGCGCTGCTTGCCGTAGAGGCGGATGTGTCGGCGGCGTATGCGGCCTACGACTTGGCGAAAGTATATGCCGGACTGCAGACATTGGCTGCACCGATCCATCAGTTCTTCGATGCGGTGATCGTGATGGCGGACGATGCAGCCGTACGTGACAATCGCTTGCATTTGCTCGGCCGAATTGCGGCGCTCATCCGGCCTTGGGGCGATATCAAACAATTGGTTGATTGAGGGCTTGCTTTTCACTTTGCGGCGTGCTATAATTTGAGTGTTATTTTGGATAGTCCTCTGTTCACATAGGTGGTGAGCACGAATGTCCGGTAGGAGGAAGAACCATGAATATCATTCAACAGTTGGAACAGGAACAGTTGCGTACGGACATTCCCGAGTTCGGACCGGGGGACACCGTTCGTGTGCATCTCAAAGTCGTCGAAGGCAGCCGCGAGCGTATCCAGGTTTTTGAAGGACTCGTTATCGCCCGTAAAAACCACGGTCTGCGGGAGACCTTCCAGGTGCGTCGTATTTCGTACGGCATCGGTGTGGAGCGTATCTTCCCGGTACATTCGCCCCGAATTGCCAAAATCGAAGTCAAATCGCGCGGTGTCGTACGTCGGGCTAAGTTGTACTACCTGCGTAAACTCACCGGTAAAGCCGCTCGGATTCGCGAACGTCGCTGAAACGGCAAGGGACTGTATATACAGTCCCTTTTTGTTTATTTAAGGAGAAGTTATGTTGATTCAATGGTATCCCGGGCATATGGCGAAGGCCAAACGGGTAATCGGAGAACAAATGAAGGTGATCGATGTCGTGGTGGAGCTGCGGGATGCACGCATTCCGCTCGCAAGTGAGAATCCGTTGTTGCAGGAACTGATTCAAAACAAGCCGCACAAGCCGCGAATTTTAGCCTTGAATAAAGCGGATCTGGCGGATCCGCAGGCATCGCGCGCCTGGGCGGATTATTTCCGTGCGCAGGGTGTGCGAACCGTTCTTCTGGACAGCAAAGCCAAAGCAGGCCGAAAGCTGCTGATTCGCGAAGTCCTGGCCGCCGGTCAGCCGATGTTGGAGCGGTGGCGTCGGCGGGGGCTGCGGACGCGCTCGGTACGGACGATCATTCTCGGGATTCCGAATGTCGGGAAGTCCACGCTGATCAATACGCTGGCGAAAAGCTACATTGCACACACGGCCGACCGTCCGGGGAAGACGCGGGGGCAGCAATGGGTTCGTCTGGCGGACGGCTTGGAACTGATGGATACGCCGGGGGTATTGTGGCCGAAAATCGAAGACCCCGCGGCGGCACGGAAACTGGCCGCAACGGGAGCCATCCTCGATGAAGTATTCGATGCGGAAGAGGTGGTGCGCGAACTGCTGGGCTATCTGGCGCTGCGGTACGGCGAGAATCTGGCCGCCAGGTACGACCTGACGGCAGAGCAGCGGGCGGCGGATCCGGATGCCGTTCTTGCCGCGATAGCGCAACGGCGAGGAGCGCTTTTGCCGGGAGGCGTAGCGGATTTGGACAAGGCGCGCCGTCTGGTACTGAATGATTTTCGCAGCGGCCGGCTCGGACGGGTGACCTTGGAGCTGCCGCCGGAGGAGACGGAGGTGGCGGATGAATAAGGAAACGATCGCCTTCATTCGGGAACGGCTCGCCGCGGATCCGACACCGGCGGAATTGCTGCGCTGGTCGGCAGATCCGCGGACGGGGGTACGGCAGGCCGTAGCGGCCTATACCCGGAGACAGGAAAAGCGCCGGGCGGAAACGGAGCGTTTGCAAAAACTGTACACATACGAGCGGGAATGGTATGTGCAGGGGAAATTTCTGATCGCCGGTACGGACGAAGCGGGACGCGGACCCGTTGCGGGGCCGGTCACCGTGGCCGCCGTCATTTTGCCGCCGGAACTGGAATTGGCCGGACTGAATGATTCGAAAAAACTCAGCGCGGCAAAGCGGGAGGACTTGTATCATCGCATTCGGGAAGAAGCCTTAGCGTATCGCATCGTTCATGTTTCCGCTGCGGAAATTGACCGCGTGAATATTTATCAGGCAGTCGTCAGCGGCATGGAGCAGGCAATTCGGGAGTTGCAGCCGGCGGCGGAAGCAGTGCTGAGCGATGCCATGCCCTTGGCTCCGGGCGTGCCGGTAAGGGCGATCATTCACGGGGATGCGTTGAGTGCCAGCATTGCCGCGGCTTCCGTGTTGGCGAAGGTCAGCCGGGATCATCTGATGGATTTGTATGACCGGGAGTATCCCGGCTACGGTTTTGCGTTGCACAAAGGGTATCTGACGGAACTGCATCTGCGTAAATTAGAGGAGCTGGGGCCTTCGCCGATTCATCGTCGCAGCTTTGAGCCGGTCAAAGGCATGAGGTAATTGGTCGGCTTCTTTTCAGCATGCTATAATGTACGAAGTACGGAGAAACGGAGTCGTTATGGCAAAGCATCTGGAATTGGGTCAGTACGGGGAAACACTGGCGGTACGTTACCTGGCCGGGAAAGGCTTGCGGATTTGCGAGCGCAACTATCGTTCCGGCAAAGGAGAGATCGACATCATTGCCCGGGACGGGGAATGGCTGGTTTTTATTGAGGTGAAAACTCGCACGGGTACTCGCTACGGGTTGCCGCGGGAAGCGGTTACCGCCTACAAGCGGGAGGTTCTGCGGCGCACGGCACAAGCGTATCGGACGGAGCGGGATCAGACAAGCCCCTGCCGTTTTGATGTGGTGGAAATTCTTATTCGCCCGGACGGGACTTACAACTTGGAGTATTTGCCGGCGGCCTTTTAGGAGGAGCGGTATGTTTGCGAGAGTATACGGAGCGACCACGTTTGGTTTGAACGGGCAGATCATCGCCGTCGAGGTGGATTTGACGAACGGTTTGCCGGCGTATGATATTGTCGGTTTGCCGGCTTTGGCGGTGCGCGAGTCGAAGGAGCGGGTGCGCCCGGCGATAAAGAATTCGGGACAGGAATTTCCCTTGCGTAAAATCACGGTGAATTTGGCTCCCGCCGATTTGAAAAAAGAAAGCGCGGGTCTGGACTTGCCGATTGCGGTCGGGATATTGACTGCGGCGGGGACCATCCCGCTCGAAGCGACGGCCGCAACGGTATTTATCGGCGAATTGTCGCTGGACGGGAAGGTGCGACCGGTCACCGGCGTGTTGCCGATGGTGCTTGCGGCAAGAGAAGAAGGCAAGAAACGGATCTTTGTCGCGCCCGATAACGTGCAGGAAGCCTTGCTTTGTGACGGTATCGAGCTATTTGCCGTCCCGGACTTACACGCGACGGTGCGGCATTTGTGCGGCGAAGAGGTCCGCGAACCGCAAGTATCACAAGCGTCGGTAGAGACGGCGCCGGTATATACGGATGATTTTGCGGAAGTCCAGGGTCAGATTATGGCGAAACGTGCGCTGGAAATCGCGGCGGCGGGCGGCCACAATGTCTTGATGATCGGACCGCCGGGATCGGGCAAAACCATGTTGGCGCGGCGGATCAATTCCATTTTGCCGCCCTTGCTGCAGGCCGAGGCGTTGGAAGTCACAAAGATTTACAGCGTGGCGGGATTGTTTGACAGCTCACGGGTGGCGACACTTCGGGAGCGACCGTTCCGAAGTCCGCATCACACGGTATCCATGGCCGGCCTGATCGGCGGCGGCAGCATCCCGAAGCCGGGAGAGGTCACGCTTTCACATAAGGGGGTGCTTTTCTTGGACGAATTGCCGGAATTTCCCCGCTCGGTACTGGAAGTGTTGCGGCAGCCGTTGGAAGATCGCGTGGTGCATATTTCCCGCGTGAATGCCAGCCTGTCCTACCCCGCCGAATTCATTTTGATCGCAGCGATGAACCCGTGTCCGTGCGGTTATCTCGGGGATTCGGAGCACGAATGTGCCTGCGGTACGGGGGATATTCGAAGGTATATACGCAAGATTTCCGGGCCGCTGTTGGATCGTATCGATCTGCATGTACGGGTGCAGCGGCCGAAGTACGAAGAACTGACGGCGACGGCGAGAGGAGAGTCGTCGGCGGTTATCCGCGAACGGGTGGCACAGGCACGGGAGCGGCAGGCACAGCGACTGGCGCCGTTCGGGATGTTGACGAACGCCCAAATGAAGCATCGCCAGTTGAGAGAAACCTGCCCGATGACGGCCGCGGCGGAAACGCTCCTTGCCGATGTATTCCGCAAGATGCAGCTCAGTGCGAGAGCCTACGATAGGCTGATCAAAGTGGCGCGTACGATCGCGGATTTGCAAGGAGTTGAGACGATCGGCGCGGAGCAGGTGGCGGAGGCTGCCGGTTATCGCAGCAATATGTGAGGTGTATATGGAAGAGGTGTACGCGGCGGGGTTGCAGAAAGCGGCATCGCTCGGTGCAGTACGGATTCGCCGACTGGCGGAACATTTCGGCACATTTCGCGCAATATGGGAAGCGTCCGCAGACGAGCTGCGGGCGGCGCAAATTCTCGGGCCGAAACAATTGGAAAAGTTTTTAGCGGCACGCCGTGAGATCCGACCGGAAGAGGAGTATGAAAAGAACTGCCGGCTCGGTATTCGTTTTCTGACGTATCGGGATGCCGCATATCCGCAGGAATTGCGCGAGTGCCACAATGCACCCGCCATTTTGGCGTATCGGGGAAATTGGCCGCCGGCAGAACGCCGTTTGGCCATGGTCGGCTCGCGTAAACCGACGGCGTACGGGGTCAATGCTTCGCAATGGTTTGCCGCCGAATTGGCGGCGCAGGGGGTCGTGATCGTCAGCGGCGGTGCCCGTGGAATCGACTCGGTTTGTCACGAGGCGGCACTGCAGCGCGGTACGACCGTTTGTGTGTTGGCCTGCGGTCTGGACATTGCCTACCCGCCGGAGAATCGCCGCCTGTTCGACCGGATTGCCGAGCAGGGCGTGCTCCTCACGGAATACGCGCTGGGGACAAAGCCTTTGGGCAGACAGTTCCCCGCCCGCAACCGTATCATCAGCGGTTTGTCACGCGGCGTGCTCGTCATGGAAGCCGCCTGTAAAAGCGGGTCGTTGATTACGGCGGACTTTGCTTTGGAAGAAGGACGCGATGTGTTTGCTCTGCCGGGAAGTATATTTTCTAAACAAAGCGGCGGCACGAATCGGCTGCTGCGCCAAGGGGCTATTCCGTTGACGGAGCCGCAGGATGTTCTGCTTGAGTACGGCTGGGATACGGGCGTTGCCGAGCAGGAGGAAGAAGTGCTCGCGTTGACGGCGGAGGAAGAATTGGTATATCGTTGTTGCCGACTGGAAGAAGCGGTGGACGTCGATACGATCATCCTTCATTCCACCTACGACCCGGTCAAGGTGAATTTTATTTTATTGCAGTTGGAATTGAAAGGTATTGTAAAGAATATCGGCAACCAGCAATATGTTGCCGTAGTACGGGGGTAAGAGTATTGTCTATAAAACGAAGCATTACCATCGGCACCAAGAACGGGCGTTCGCAACGTTCCGTGCGGGTACCGCAGTTTAAGCGGGAGCCGAATCCGAAAGGTAAGCATCTGGTTATCGTGGAATCACCGGCGAAGGCCAAGACGATCGAAAAGATTTTAGGTAAAGACTATAAAGTCATGGCGAGCATGGGGCATTTGCGCGATTTGCCGAAAAACTCTCTCGGCATTGATATAGAAAACCGGTTCGAGCCTCGTTATACGAATGTTGTCGGCCGCAAGGATGTCATTGACAGTTTGCGCGCCGAAGCGAACAAATCTCGCGATGTCATTCTCGCTACCGACCCTGACCGCGAAGGGGAGGCGATTTCGTACCATCTCTCGGAGTTGTTGGATGTACCGCGAGATGAAAATGTGCGGATTACTTTTAATGAAATTACGCCGCATGCCATCCTGGAGGCGGTGGAGCAGGCGCGACCGATTGATATGCAGAAAGTCGACGCGCAACAGGCGCGGCGCATTCTGGATCGACTGGTCGGGTACAAGCTCAGTCCGTTCCTTTGGAAAAAAGTGTTTCGCGGGTTGAGTGCCGGCCGGGTGCAGTCCGTAGCGGTACGGCTGATTTGCGAGCGGGAACGGGAGATTCAGGCCTTCGTACCGGAAGAATACTGGTCGATCGAAGGCGTATACAAGCCGCAAAAGGGTACGAAGTTCCGCGCCAAGCTGACGGCAAGGAACGGCAAAGAGATTAAGCTGGAGAACGAAGCGCAGGCGACGGAAGCGGCTGCGGCACTGGAAAATGAGACGGCAGTCGTCCGGGATATCAAAAGCTCGCAACAACGCCGCCGGCCGCAGGCACCGTTTACGACCAGCACGTTACAGCAGGACAGCGTCAATCGCTTGAACTTCGGTTCGCGTAAAACGATGATGCTGGCGCAGCAGTTATACGAGGGGCTGGATATTCACGGCGTGCATGTCGGCCTGATCACCTATATGCGTACGGATTCCGTCCGTATTGCCGAGGAAATGCAGCAGGAAGCAAAAACGTATATCGCGGCGAATTTCGGCAAGGAGTATGTGCCGGCGAAACCGAATATCTATGCGTCTTCCAAGAAAAGCCAGGACGCCCACGAGGCGATCCGGCCGACTTCTCTGGAATATTCGCCGGAGAAGGTGGCACCCTTTCTGAGTCGGGATCAGCTACGCCTTTACACATTGATTTGGAACCGCTTCCTTGCGAGCCAAATGACTCGGCAGGTATCCCATCGTGTAACGGTGAACTTGAGTGCGGGAGAGTTTGAGCTTCGTGCCGTCGGCAGTCGCGTGGTTTTCGACGGTTTCAGTTCGGTCTACGGAAAAAAGGAAAAGGACGGCGAAAAAGATAATCCGTTGCCGGAACTTACCGCCGGCGAGGAACTGACCTGCAAAGGCGTCGAGCCGAAACAGCACTTTACCCAGCCGCCGGCTCGTTATACGGAAGCCAGCCTGATTAAGCTGCTGGAGGAAAAAGGGATCGGCCGTCCGAGTACGTATGCGCCGATTTTGGATACGATTCAGAAGCGCAATTATGTAGAAAAGAGAGACAAGGCATTCGTGCCGACGGAGATCGGTTTCATTATGGTCGATTTATTGACCCGCTTTTTTGCGGCCGTCGTCGATGTGACCTTTACCTCCAAGCTCGAGGAACGGCTGGATCAAATCGCTGACGGCAAGGAGACATATGTCGGTCTGCTGACCGGTTTCTACGATGTGTTTTCGAAGGAATTGGAAAAGGCGGAAACACAGATCGACAAGGTGAAAGTGGCGGAGCAAAAATCCGACGTCATCTGCGAAAAATGCGGCGCCACCATGGTTTATAAATTCGGTCGCTTCGGGCGTTTTTTGGCCTGTCCGAATTTTCCGGAGTGCAAGAACACCAAACCCATCGTCGATTCGTTGGGGATTACCTGTCCGAAGTGCAAGGAAGGAACGATCATTCGGCGCAAGACGAAGCGGGGACGCTTCTTCTACGGCTGTGACCGCTATCCCGCCTGTGATCTGGCGTTGTGGGATGAACCGGTGGACAGCTATTGCCCGGAATGCGGCTCGATCATGGTGAAGAAAAAATCTCGTAATAAGGATGAAAAAATTGTTTGCAGCAACAAGGAGTGCCCGACGAATGCCAAAAAATAACGATTATGTGCATGTAGTCGGCGCCGGGCTGGCGGGAGCCGAGGCGGCCTGGCAAGCGGCGCGTGCCGGCCGGCGGGTCGTGCTGTCGGAAATGAAGCCGCGGGAATACACCCCGGCACACCATTCGCCGCTTTTTGCGGAACTCGTGTGCAGTAATTCGTTGCGCGCGGCGGCGTTGACGAATACGGTCGGCCTGTTGAAAGAGGAAATGCGTCAGCTGGACTCGCTGATTATGCGGGCGGCAGATGCCTGTGCGGTGCCGGCGGGCGGTGCGCTGGCAGTTGACCGCGAGAGCTATGCCGCTTTTGTCACGGAGGCGATCCGCAGCGAGCCGTTGATCGAGGTGAGAGAAGAAACGATCACCTCGATTCCGACGGATGCGGTCACGATTATCGCTACGGGACCGCTGACAGACGGTGAACTGGCAGCCGATATTGCACGTTTTACGGGAGAAAGCTACTTCCATTTCTTTGATGCGGCCGCGCCGATCGTGTTTGCCGACTCCCTGGATATGACGAAAATATACCGCGCCTCGCGGTACGGCAAAGGGGAGGCCGCTTATCTGAACTGCCCTTTGAATAAAGAGGAATACCTGCGTTTTCGTAAGGAACTCGGCGCAGCCGAGACGGCGGGAAAGAAAGAGTTTGAAAAAGGCGAAATTTTTGAGGGCTGCATGCCGATCGAGGTACTGAGTGCTCGCGGGGAAGACACGATGCGTTTCGGCCCGCTGAAGCCTGTCGGATTGCCGGATCCGCGAACCGGCGAGGAGCCGTATGCGGTTATTCAGCTGCGCCAGGATAATGCCGCCGGCACATTGTACAACTTGGTCGGCTTTCAAACGCATTTGAAATGGGGCGAGCAGGAACGGATTTTCCGTCTGATTCCGGGTCTGGAACGGGCGGAGTTTGCCCGCTTCGGCGTCATGCACCGGAACAGCTACATCAACTCGCCGAAGGTATTGTACGCAACGTTGCAAAGCCGAACCCGGAATGACTTGTTTTTTGCCGGCCAGTTGACAGGCGTCGAGGGCTATGTGGAGTCGGCCGCGGCCGGGCTGCTGGCAGGTCGCAATGCGGCACGCTTCCTAGCCGGCAAGGCGCTCTGGGCGCCGCCCGCAACGACGGCGCTGGGCGCTTTGGTGCAATATATTGCGAATTTTGACGGTAAAAATTTTCAGCCGATGAATGTGAATTTCGGCTTGGTGGCTCCGTTGGTGCAACGGGTGCCGAAAAAAGAAAAAAACGCACACTTGGCGGAGCGTGCGTTGCAGGCCTTGGCAAAAGCGCAGGCCGAAGGAGAAATCTGAAAAAAGGTTCGCAGTATGCGAACCTTTTTTATTTGCGTTTCTTTTGCCTCGGCGGCGGTGTTTCCTTGACGTTGCCTGCCGCAACGGTCGGGCGACGATAGCGGAAGTAAATAAATGCCGCGAAGGCG
>JALELM010000001.1 GCA_022771805.1 Veillonellaceae bacterium
AATTTTTGCCGATTTTTTGCCGATTTTAGGAAAATAAAAAAGGGCGAGGCAGTCCGCCTCGCCCTCTTTCACCTGTTACACTTCATTCCGTTTGCTTTGTTCTTTTCCGTACAGTCTTTCCATGCCGGCGCGGGTGACCAGCCAAACCCCGCCCGACTTCTTGCATTCTTCCCCAACAAGAAGCCGCGGCGGGCGGCCTTGCGCGCCGGTGCATAGCTGCTTGACGCTGTCTGCGTGCATCCCCCACCGCTCTGCCGCCTCCGCGGTGCTAAAAACATTATTAAGTATTGTTTTTTTCATAAATCTTCACCCCGAAAACTAACACTGCAACAGCCAGAGCCACCAATGAAACCCACCGAAAGCCATTAAGCACATTGATGATTAGCATAAGCACGGATAGCATTCCCCATTTTTTCATATTTTCGTGGTATAATAGTGACAGAGATTTCGGGGGCAGTGCCCCCTACTCTCTACTTGCGCTTTAGCCACTGTACCAAGTCGATTATTGCTTGTATAATCACGACTAAACTTGCCAGTGCGCTGAGCGCTTTTTCTATGTCACTATTCACCGATTCACCTCCTTTCTACGATTTTATTATATACGATTTCGGGTATAAAGTCAAGTCTTTTCTTGAACTTTCGCACAAAAAAGAGCGAGGATTTCTCCCCGCTCATTTCACTGCTGCTGCCACCACGGCTGCCAGGGCAATAATCTGCCACGCCCGCTTTTTACGCTCCAGACTTGTTCGCCGCTTGAGTTCGTCTTTCTTCCACGTTTCGAATGATTTCTCCGATTCTTTCAAGGCTCGCTCGATCTCGTTCAAGGATTTCTCTTGCGCTGCCTGCAGCACTTTCAATCTCGTCAATTCCTGATTCAATCCGTTGACTTCGTTCTTCAACTCTTTCGACACTTGCTCCGATTTCACGATTAGCTTCTCGCGCTCGCTTGTTCGACTCTCCAGCTTGCTCCATTCTGATTTCAACGTCTGCCATTCCTCCGCCGTCAGTGTCACTTCCGCTCGGGCTGAGCAACCACCAAAGACCACCAAAAACAAGCAAGCCAAGAATACAAGCCACGACGATTTTCTTGCCATACATAGCTTCTCCTTTCAGACAATGAAAAAGCACCCCCGAAGAAGTGCTTTAATCTTAATCCGCGCTTTCCTTGTCCACAAAAAAGGGTAATGTCAAATTTTCCGGCCGTGGTATGTATTCAAGCACTTTTGTTACAAACCGATCTACTTTTAGCTCCCCTTTCTTGTTCATTGTTTGTTTCTCAAGCAATTCTATTTTCAACGACACCCCATTTGTAAAACTGATTTCCCCCTCATCAACACCTTTTATAAATTGGTCATCCAGAATAGTCGCCCAAAATTTGTTGCTACCGTCAGATAGTTTCCATTTCAAACCTTCTTCAAATTGAGCACTTAAAATATACGCACGTATAATTCGAGTGGTCTCATATTCTTCTTCCGACAGTTCGGGATCCACCGGCGTAAAATATCCTCTTTCTTTTTTATTCACCGATTCAATAGTTTGTTTTATGGTTTGTTTTGTGAACTTCTCCCGCACTTCAAAGCGTTCTATCCCATCCATATCCAACGGGATCAGCATCTCGTTTAACTTCCTTTGGATTTCCAAGGATTGATATAATTTTATAACTTGTACAGTTACTGTCGTTTTATCCCCATCTTCCGAGGTGACTTGATAGTGAGACTTATCCTCCAGCTTAAGAAGCGAGATCTTTCGATTACGCAGCCATTTACAAAACGCAATCAGACTAGTGATTCCCGCACATGCGTCCGCAAGAGATCGAATGCCGATAGTCGACAACACGTCATCTATACTAACACCGTGCCCAAAAACTAGTTGGAGTTGATCACCAAGTGTTCGTAAAACTTCAATGTTAATTTCAAACGATCCGCGCTCAAAATCCGAATGCACATATACATGTACTTTGCTATTCTGATTGTCAAGAATCTTGTTGCTTTCTTGAATTAAGTTAGATAGAGCAAGTAGTGCCGGTGCCAATAGATTAATATCCATTTTCCCACTATCGACAGCATCCCCACAATAAGCAACTTTTATTGTTGATGTAGACATAGTGCCCCCTCTCTTGCTGTTCAGTATACCGATGAACTTGCCTCATCGTCAAGATTTGCTTCCCGCCTATAAATAAGTCGCACCCCATCGCCGCGCATACCACCTTGCTTTCCCCCGGATTTCATCGCCAAGCCCGTACAGATCCCAACGCATATCCGGGTCGTTGTCATGCAATCCGTAACCGTCTATGTCGGCGATTTCCGCATGCGTGTACACCGACGATAGCGGGATGCCGACCTCGATACAAATCTTTGCGACCAGGCGCCCGGCTGTATCCCGCTGTGCAGGTGTTGGCGGATACCCGTTCCAATCCACTACACCATCTGTTGAAATGCCCGCACCATAGGCGCAACAAAGCGCAATCCCGATCGACGGTGTATTGCGCCGCCATGTATGATTGGCTCCCTCGTTCGGTCCATCCGCCAGCGACCGCATTACGTGTTCTTTACCGGCGCCGTCAATGCAGATGTGGTAACTTCCGAAAAGCTGATCATACCTGCCACCCGTATGATGCAGCACGATCATATTTTTAATCCCTCTTGCTTGCTCTGTATCCATATTCCCCTCCTTATCGTTTCAACTTATTAAAAATGTTCGCATTCAACAGTTCCACCAATTTATCCATATGCTTATTACCTGCATCACGCAAGTTTTCGGCAATGGAGATCGCTTCGTGATAACAGAAGTACCCGAGCGTGAACGTCATAACCGTCATTGGCAGCGGAATGTTCGTCGCTGCAAAAACACTATCGATATGCCCTGCCACCGCCAGACCAATACCGAACAAAATAAACTTGCTCATGTACCCGCCCATCATGATACGGGACGTCAGTTTCTTTGCCTGGAATGCCAGCAACACCCCGCCCCATTTGTCGAATGTGGAAATATCGTCCTGCTCCAGCCCCCTGGACAGCAAGTACTTATTCCCGATTGCCAGCCACTTCGTCAAAACATCTAAAGTAATAATCCAAAAGTACGCAACCGCCAGCGTGCCGTACACGCCGGTCAGGTGCGCATAGGCTGCATCGCAAGCAATAGCCACCGCCCCCGCAACCGCTGACTTGCTCTCCCAGTTATGCGCCAACGACGCCCCGGCATGCAGGAGATACTCTCCCGCATCCAGTGCGTCCAGCATGGCGGCAATAAAAAATGCACCGAGCCAACGGTGCGGTGTTGCCGAGCAGGCGCGAAGCTGTGCCCGCTTTCGATTGAAAAAACTCTCCATGGTTTGCTCCTTGTGTTGCTGTTTACGGGCGAATGAACTCGATGTCGGTGTCGTAGTACAGAGTGCAATGCCCCCATGCCTCACTATAAACTTCATCAGGTCCGTCACCATAATACGTAATCTCTGCTACAAGCACATCAACCACGTCTTTCTTGAATGCATATAGCCTGAAAGTTAGTTCTTTATCACTCTCATTTTGAATATGGTGGAGCACAGCCCCCTCAGGCAGGTATATTTCACGCTTCCTGCTTCCAATTAACCATAGCAAATCTCCATTGCCGTACTCGCTGTTATCTCTTAGTTGATACCACCCGCTTCTCGGAAGCGGCTTGTCTACCACCTCGCTAACCTTCTTTTTATCCCATGCGGTCACCATCTTCTTCTGCACATATCTACGCACGCCCGATTTCTCAACGTACATATGCGTGTCGATTTTACTGTCCAGTTTCGCATAGTACTTGCTCCCGCCCTTGTAGACTTCTAACGGGTCTGTTCCCGCCTTGCTTTTATCCGTGGTGAGTTCCGCATACTCCACTTCACCATTCGGTCTTGTGATTTTCAACTGTGCCATTATTCCACCCCCAACGTGATATCGTATATTTTCAGTTTATCCCCGACTATCAAAATACTTCCTTTCGGTAACGCTTTCTCCACTTCTACCGTCCGTACAATCACTTCGGGCTTAATCCCGAATAGTTTCATCAGCCACTTTTTCATGCTATATCACTCCTATTTTCGCCCCGTTCGGGAACAGCAGCTCATTGCTTGAATTGAATACGCTTGTTTTCTTTAGGTACGTATTAGACGCGTCCGTTTTTGTCAGGTACGTACCGGAAGCCCCTGTTTTCGTTAAGTACGTACTGGAAGCATCTGTTTTCTTTAAGTAACTGGCGCTGTCGCTTTCCAGCGTGGTGATACGTTGTTTATTATCTTTGACTTCGTCATACACCACGTTAAGCTCTTGGAAACCTGCCTTAGTTCCTAACGCATTGTTAAACATTTCGTGGTTAACGAACCGGTCGTCGGCTTGGGCTTTCGTGTACACTGTCGATTTGTCCACTTTATCGCCTAGCTTGCTTAGCACTTCAGACTTCGTGTACACGCTCGTCGCATTCGCTTTACCCGCAAGCGCATTCTCTGTCGTTGCCTTATCGGCCTTTGTGCCGATTTGATTGGAAACCGTTGTCGCAAAGTTCGGGTCATTACCTAACGCCGCCGCCAGCTCCTGCAGGGTATCCAGCGTTTCCGGTGCACTGTTCACCAGATTGGCTACCCGCCCGTCCACGTACTCCACGCTGGCATACGTGCCTTTCGGTTGGTACTTGGCATTGCTTTCGCTCTTGGTGTAGACGTCCGTTTTATTTGCTTTGGTATTCATATCAATTGCCGTGGCAAATCGGTCATCTGCATCCGTTTTGCTGTACACATCCTTTGTATTAGCTTTCGTATTCAGCGCTGTGTTGGTAGCAAACCGCCCGTCCGCCTCGGTCTTGGTGTATGCATCGACCTTATCCGTCTTTTTCAAAAACCTCTCGTCGGCCGCTGTTTTCGTATACACGCTGTACGCATCTGCCTTACTCGCTAGTGTCGTTTCGGTTTCGTCCTTGCCGGCAAATTTCGTTTCCGCCTCGGCGCGGGTAAGGAAATCCCCGCCCGCAATTTGCTTTGCCTTGTCTGCCGCCGCCTTGGCTTCATCCGCACTTGCTGCCGCCGCATCTTCGGAAGTCTTCGCCCGACCTGCCGCTCCTGTCGCCGCCGTCTCTGCCGTCCTCGCCTGCTCTGCACTGTTTGCGGCTGCCGTCTTGGCTGTTTGCGCCGTCTTGTTCGCCGCTTGCGCGTCTGTCTTTGCTTTCTGCGCGTCTGTTCGTGCCTGTTCTGCACCCGTGCGGGATTCTTGCGCCGTGGTCGCCGATTGCTTTGCTCCTGCAGCCGCCGTGGTCGCTTTGGTCGCTTCCGCTTCCGCACTGCTGCGTGCCACCTGCGCCGCCTGTGCCGCTGCTTTCGCCGCCGTTTCCATGTTTGCCATTTCCTCGACTTTGCCGGTCGCCGCCGCAAGCGACCGCTCCAGTTTGGCAACGGATGCATCGTAAGCGTTTTTCGCCGCTTTAACGGCTTCTTCCAGTCCGTCATACTTCGCCAACGCCCGGACGGCTTCCTCGCCGCGTGCTACGATTTCTTCCAGTCCGCCGACTTTGTCCAGCACTTCCTTTGCGCGCGCGTTAAACTCGTTTTGCTTTTGCGCCAAATCGTTCCGGACATCGGTTTGGATTTTTGTTATTTCCTTTTTCGCTTTTTCCGTATCGGCCTGCACCGCCGCGATTTCTTTCCGGGCTTGCGCCGCCGCGTCTTGCGTCGCCTGCACCGCGCCTTTCGTCTTGTCCTCGGCATCTTTTGCCGCCTGTTCCACATCGTGCAGTGCGTGCTGTGTCTGCGCTTCCACGCGGGCGATACCGCCCGTTACCGCCTCTCCGATTCTCGCCAACGAATTGTTCAGAACGGCTTTTCCGACGGCTACCTGTTCTTCCGCTCTGGTTGCGGCCGTCTCGGCTTTATTTGCCGCCGCTTCCGCCCGGTCTCGGATGGCCAGTAATACTTTCTTCTCGCCGGCAAAATCCGGTAAATCGACCACATCAAACCCGCTCGCATCGGCATTGTATTGCAGGAACGCAAACGGCCGTCCGGCGGGGATGATACCGTCAAAACTGCCGACGCCTACCTGCACCAGTCCGTCTCGATTCATCTCCTGTATCATCATCGTAATCTTATCCAATGCCACCTCGATCCGGTCATCGGCAAAATCGTACTCTTGCGCCCGGGACGTCTCCCGCGCCAATTTCAGCCGGATACCGGTTGCCAGCGGCGCGCCGGTGGTAGGATACTCATACGACTTTTCGCTGTCGTGGTATTCGTAGTTTCCGGTGATGCGCTCCCATTTCCCGTCGCGCCCGACATAGCCGACCACATCCTTTGCGTCATAGTATCGGTACGGAAAAGGGAACGACCGTTGCCGGCCGTCCCCTACATACACGACGCTTGTTTTCGTCTCTTGAATCATTGTGCCTTCCTCGCTTTCCTGTCAAAAATAATATCCGCTACTGCCTCGTCCCACGTCGCATCAGATTCCGTACACGTCACGCGTAACAATGTCCAGAAACCGTCGGTCAACGTGTCGGAAAATCCGACAAGTCTGTTTCCGACGCGTGACGCCGACCGCCCCATGTCGACCCAGTCGCGCTTGTCCGACCCCACGGCATACGCCAAATCTTGCAATTCGTCCATCACGCGCAACGCGACCACTTGACTGCCGCGCCCTTGGTAGTATTCGCCGAGCATGGTGTTCATGGTAAGCGTCGCCGCAATATTCACGCCCGGAATACCGCCCGTTGCCGTGCCGACAAAGTTCTTTGCATACTCCTTACCGAAGTATTCCAGCCAGTCGTCGTCATCATCGGGACCGCGCCCCGTTAACGCATCAATCCCTCCGCGCAATAGCGTTTCTCGCAAGACTTGCAAGAATAACCAATACAACACGGTAGACATAAGCGGCACCGGATTGCCGTTGTCTTTTAGCGCGTACCCCGCTTCAATATGCGCATTTAAGACGACGGAGAAAAACGTATAAAACGGAGTAAAGAATTTCATGATGCGGCCTTTTTGGACTTTTGATTGGTCCTGAATTTCGCCGCTACCCCAAATGCGCCGCACCGCTTCATCTGCTTTTGCGATTGCTTCCGCGTCAATCTGTTCCGCCGTCAATTCGCCGCGTTCCATTTCCGCGCGCACCGTATCTTCATACACGGCTTGCCACGTCGGCAAAGATAACATTAAGTCCGTTTTTGTAATTAGGTAATATCCAAAACGATTCACCGCCTCTTTTGCAGAATAAACGCCTTCCGCCGCTTTTGCAGCCACGCCTTGTGTTCCGGCATAGGATAATTCTTTGCCGGACACTTTCATGTCCCGCGCCAAATCACGGTCAAGGTTTTCTTCGCGTTCCGCGATAAAACTTGATTTTTCTTTGACCTTTCGCGCAATTCGTTGCGGGTGTCGTATAAATTTAAGCAACGCCAGCCACGTGCGCCGATGACCCAAAGACTGATACACCATGTCAAGGTTGCAAATGTTCAGAAGTGCCGTCGTCGTCCGGTACGCCATGACGGAAAACGTCGCATTACGACGCAACAAATTGGCAAACTGTTCGGCGCTTGATTCTCGCACCAATTCTTCCCGCCACGTGTCGCGTACCCATTCACGCAACATTCGATACTGCGACTGTCCTATGACTTTCTGCAACGGTTCGGCCAACGCCGCATGGTCCAATAAGTGCGCTACATCAAGCACGGCTTCCCGCATAGAAATATGTAGAATAGCCTCATTTACCGCACGCGGCAATACGTCAAGCGACAACAGCAATTCCCGATTCACGACCGCCCGACGCTGTTTCGTTGCGCCCAAGCCTGCACCGAACACCGCATTGCTGGACATCTGTTTCGCCAATTCATTCGCTACGTCCATGTCCGACGCCTTTTGCGACAATTGCGGATCGTACACAATAGGATAATAACCGCCGTCAAACTTGCGGCCGTTAATGGTAAACGACACGGCCTCCACCTTGCCCAGCGGCACGCCCGTTTCCCGTTCCAAAATGCGGCTTCGCTCCTCATAATAGCCGTCAATAAATTGCCAAATCTTTTCGACGGTATCCCAGTCTTTTGCCGTCAGAATCCGGCCGAGCTCGCCTTCCATCGTTCGCTCGTCCACACCAAACGTATGCAAGACGCGCTTGCGGTTCTCGATCGCACCCCAATTCAGCGCCGCCGTAAGGATTTCTTCCTTCGTGTACAGACGTCGGTTTCCGATCTGATACATGCGCTTCTGCCGCATCGTCCGGAGTTCGTTGCGGGAATAG
Source organism: Veillonellaceae bacterium (assembly GCA_022771805.1). GTDB lineage: Bacteria > Bacillota > Negativicutes > Veillonellales > Negativicoccaceae > JALELM01. Next base: position 8,238 of record JALELM010000001.1, read on the forward strand.
CGCCGCTCGAAAATCCGGCTCAACGCACGCTTCGCCTCGGCCGTCATTTCCCGCCGGCGATTGGCCGCCCGGGCGATCGGATCGTAGATAAAGCGATGGAACGAATCGTCCTCTATCTTCACGCCGACCGCACGCCCGTCCAGACGATTCAGGATAACTTCCGGTTTAATCAGCTGTGCAACCAGCTCGCCGGCCAGCTCGCCCATACGATCCGCACGCGTCATATCATTTCGGATTTGCCGCAAATCCCGGCTATCCTCGCCGTACCGCGCCCGCAACTTAGCGGACAATTCCGTTGCCGCCGTTTCGATGGATACGCGATCGCCGCTCTTACGGACAATGGCAAGGCCGTCATGCATACGCCGCCCGGCCGTGTATACCGCCTGCAAAATGCGTGCCGTCTGTTCCCATTCTTCATACGGCATTTGCCGCCATGCTTTTTCATTGCGGGCATCTGTCGCAAACATCCCCCGCAAGGCATCGGATATGACCGGCTCGCCGCCCATACCGAACGCCGCATCCGGATTCAGCAATGCCTCAATAGCCGACCAGGTGAACCCGTCCGTCGGCAACTGCGCATCCGTTCCGGTTAGCCCCAATTGGTACATCAGGTGATGGACAAAATACCGGGACTGCGTATCCAGTCGCACCGGCTGTTGCGACCGCGTGATCCGCTTTAGATTCTCCCGCAAGCGGCGGATATCTTTATCCACCTGCCGTTCCTGCATGACGGCATGCTTGGCAAGGTATGCGTGGTACAGCTGCCGCTCTTTCATCTCGGCCGCTTTAGGATAATCTCCCCGTACCAGCGCTTTCGCCGACAACGTGCCGTAATATGCGATTTTCCGTTGGTACGTTTTCCACGTCAACGATTCACCGATCGGCGCCTGCCGCAACGTTTGCGCCGCTCGCTCTTCAATCAGACGCAAGCGCCCCTGCGTGCTGTCGCGGACATCTCTTAAACCTTGCAGACGCTTGTTGATTTCTTCCCGCGCCGTTTTCTTGATTGCTTGCACTTTTGCCGCGTTTTCCTTGCGCATATCGGTCAACTTCTGCCGCATTTCCGCAAGTTTTTGCGCGTGTTCTTCCGCATCTTCCGCGTGATTTTCTTTTAACTGTTTGACCAGCGTCTGTTCGCGTTCCAGTTCACGCTCCGCCGCGCGCTCGTTTTGGCGAATTTTGGAAAGTTGTTTTTGCGCGTCAATAACGGATTCGCGCGCGCCCTCATGTCCTTTTAATTCAGACCGCAAATAGGAAAGCACCTCGGCAAGCCGTTCCGCCTCCGTCAAATATCCGTCAGCCAAAGGTTGATCTTCGGACTTGACATGTTTCAGCATTTCTTCTACACTAATAGCAGAAGAAGCTACTATCGAGGTATCAGTGACGCTGGAGTTATACTCCCCGGCTGGTTTAAGCCCGATAGTAGCTTCTATTTTTGTTGTCTGCGCATCATAATAGAAGGCCCCGTCCGACCGCTTTTTCAAGACACTTCTCACTACCAACGTTTGCCCTTGATAGTACACTGGGGTATGCATAATCCACACACCATGCACGCGTCCGTCACCGTGTCTATCAGTTTGGTATTGCGTTAGTACACCATTCGCCAGTATTTGTTCCAAGTTCCCCAATACGGCTAACGCCTCCGCGCTTCTCGCGGAGGCCGTCGCATGATCAATTCCTTTTCGCGGAATTTGAATCAGGCCCAACTCCGGGTGAGCGACCTGCTCCGGCACATGCTCTTTCAGCCACGATTTTATCCGCGCCCGATACTCTTTCCAGTATGGATTGTCCGGCAAATCTTTGCCGCGCTTGCCGGCCGCATAGGCTTCATCTCTCGCCTGTTGCGCCGCCAGCAATTCCGCGCTCGGCACTAACGGAGAATTTTCAGGCAACGCGGCATCTACCACTTGCACATCAGGCTTTGCCAACAATTCCTCTCGTGTTGGCGATTCCGGCAATTCGCCGGGGTGCAGTCTTCGTTTTGGATTTCCCCGTTGCGGATTGTCGTTCAACTTGCGCAATTGTTTCATGTATTCGCCCGCAAGTTTATTACGTTCACGGGCGATGTACCGTGTTTCCGCTTCCAGCAAGTCTGCTTGCCCCGCTTCGCCCGTCATGTACGATTCCACTTGCGCGCGAATAACATCCGGGCTCATCAGCTCGTTCGTAAACACCTGCCGCTGTTCCTGCTCTTCCCGTTGCAGCCGTTCTTCCAACGAACCGCCGGCTTCTGCCAACGCCCGCTCAAATGCGGCGGTATCCGGGTAATACTTATCCAGGATCCCCTCGCCGAATTGTTTTGCCAATGCTTCGTGCTTGTACACATCTTCTTTGCGCAACTCGTCCGTGCGGGCGGTCCGCCACAAGCGGATGGTTTCTTCCAACAACTCCTCCGCACCTTTTCGTACCGTCGCTTCGACTTTCTTTTCTACGGCTTCCGCGGCTCTTGCTTTCAGTTTCGTTAAGCGTTCCGCCAGCTTGGCGTCGACTTCCTGCATACTGTCCAGTGCCTGTTCCGCCGTATACGCATCGATTTCTTCCTGTGTCGCCAGCATCCGATCCATTACATTGCGAATGGATTCCGGCGGTACTTCGCCCAAGTCCAGCAAGTTTTGGTAGATACCGACCAGCCAACGACGGAACCGGCGGAATACCGCCTTTAAGTCACGGGACGGTGCTTTGCCTTCCCGCACGTACGCTTCAAATCCTCGCGCCCACTTTTCATGCGCCGCCCGATTATCCGCGCCGTCCGCATCATTCCAGCCTGCCCATTCCTTTACCGTCTCCCAGTCCGTTTTCAGCCATGCCGGTGCTTGTTCCTGCTCCGCCATCAGGCGCAAATCTTCCAAGAACACATGCCCGGACTCATGCACGAACGTAGAGAAATTGGCGTCGTTACGGAACAGAAACAACATCTGCCGCCCGTCCCGCAATGCCGTCATCCCGCGCACGCGTCGCTTTTGATTTTGTCTCCGTTGGAAAAGGATATTGCCGTATTTACCTTGGAGTTCTTGCGCTACATTCCATAAAACTTGACTGCGCTCTCCTTCTGCATAATCCACAACCTTCAAGCCGGCATCCGCAAGAATTTCTCGCACGTCGGCGGGCGTATCTTTAGGAACTACGGCCGCCCGGAATTCATTCAGCCCTACCGCCCGTTGCTTTTTAACTTCAAAGTATTCCGTCGGAGCCTGAACGACATCCGTTACAAATCGGCGCAAATCTTCTGCCGTTATATCTGTAATCTGTGCCTCGTCCAGCGCGCTCTGCCAGTTTTTAGGTGAAACATTCAACAGAATATTTTCAATTGCAGATCCGTACTTGCTCGTCAATGCAAAATACCGTTCTGTAAGTTCTGCTTTTGCCTCCTTCGCTTCCTTCGGCGAAACAATCCGTTCCCGGTCAGCTTGTATGGCCGCCAACTTCTTATATTGTTTTGCGTGTTTTGCTCGGACATTGCCGACCCCGTACACCATTCCTTCCGTATTTTTCGCCTTGCCCTTTAGCTTTTTGACGATATTTTCCAGCGTGTATTCTTTTAGCCGGCGACGCCCCGAAGGCGTATATCCATCAAAAAACAACGGCGTTTTTTCAACTGCATCAAATCGCTCCTCGACCCAAGCAAGCAAATCTTGTCGATGATCCCGTACATAATAGTAAGCGGCACTGTCATCAGCAAAATCCGATTTTCGCTTGCCGATATCCGCCAGCCACGCATGTTGAACGCCTTCAACGCCAAGCAAGCCGTTTCCTGTAGGAGAATTTTCCGTGCCGACTTTTACTGCACCTTCTATTTCATGCGCCGAATACCGCCTCTTCTCATCAAACCGCTTAGCCAAAGAAACCATATCCGCCGCAAACTTTGCGGCTTCCTTCTTGGCCACTCGATACCCATAAATGCTCGGATATCTCGGTGAATACGCATCGGCATCATATGTCGGATTTTCTTTATCAGCCGGATCGATCAGCTGCGTATCCCCGATCAAACTAATGTCACCAAACGATTCATAAGGAATATCGGCTCGAGCAATCCCGATGGACGGCACGGCAATTCCTTGCATCTTTGCGATATGGCGAATTTTTCTTGCATCGGTATTATGCAAGGCGACCAAAGGTTGCTTTTCAGCCTGGAAATAAGCGGTCCCGTCGTCGCCCTTGACTTTCATCAACAAATCATGTATTTTTGAGATAAGAAAAGAGTGACTCACACTCCCCGGGCTAGATCCCGCAAGGACGTGAGCACTCTTTTCTTTTATCCATGCATCTATCCCATGCTCCGTATTAATAAATGCAGTATCCAAAAAAGCTCGACCGTTTAACGTGAACTTCAAAACTACACCGAATGCGTACTGCGGAGTAACGACTTTAGCCAATACCCCTTTCGTATGCGCAGATATTGGACGCTTACTCACCCCTGCCAGTTGTACATGTAAAATGTGCTTTTCTAACATTTGCCACTCTTCCGGCGATAACGGATGCTTGCCGTTTTGAATATGTTTTACTGTCGAATGCGGTATATCTACTGCATTAGCACCTTCACCAACTCGATAATATGCCTTACTAGTCGAACCGTCCATCACCAGCTGTACAAATTCAGATAAATTCTTTGCCGAACTAGAATACATTGCCTGCATTAATTGCGCCGCCATCTGATCCGCCGCATCGGGTGTATATTCGTCCATCGCAAATAACGGGTGCATATCAAGATAATCCGTTGCCACAAAATCCGCATGCCCCATATCCCGCATCATCTGCGCGAACACCTTCGCCCGTTTCGCCCAAAGATATGCTGCTTGCTGCGCACTGTCCGCCGCATCACCGCCGACACTTTCCATGTACGCCTTGACTGCGTCATAGACTTTCATTTCATCGGCAGACAAATGCATCCGCAACGATATGGCATTTTCTTTCTGCAACTCGTCGAACGTATCACTGAACGCCTCTATCGTATACAAAGAATCCAACGCCTGCCGCCCCGTATTGACCCATGCCTGTATTTCACTCCGCTCTTCTTCGCTCTTCGCGACTCCTGTTGCGCTATCCTCCTCCCAGTCAAGCATAATTTCGTAGAACTCATTGACGCGCGGCGGCCGCTTATGTTCTTTATAGAAATCTCTGTACCATCCGGGATTGGTGGATATGCGTCTGGTGCTATAAGGACCGCGCGCCCCGGATTCTTGAATTGTCGCTATGAAAACGGTACCGTCTTTCTTGTCTTCCCGCATTTCGCGCAGCGTGCCGCTAAATTCCGTTTCGATATAGTCGATCAATTCTTTGCGTACGGCCTTGCGGGCGGCCGTCAAGTCCAACGGATTGGCCATGAGTACCCGGCGTATTGTCTCTTTATCCGCCTCATTGCTTGTCGGGAAATACTCTTCCAAGACACGCTCGGCCGCCTGCACCATACGGTCGATATCGTCCTGCAACTCCTGTGCATACTTGCTCGCCGCCATGTTTTCCCAGTGCGCGGTCATCTCAGCAGGCGTTGCGCCGTCTTTCGTCCACGCGCTGGCCTGATCCACCGCCCCGCGTTCCTGCTCGGTAAAATCTTCCTGCAAATACACACCGACCGGGACTTCCAGCCGGCCTTCCGTTTCAATCGCCGTTTGCAGTGCTTCCTCGGATACTACCTTGCCGCTTACCATGCGGTTTAAAATATTGCGTCCCTGCTCCGTTTCCATCAGTGCATGGGCATCAACAAAAAAGGCGCCCAGACCTTGTTTGTCTGCCGCCTCTTGTACGGATCGGGTATATAATGCCGGATCCTTTTGAAACAACTTACTCGCTTGTTTATCCGCTTCCAAATCACGCAACATCTGCGTACCGATGGAATGTACCGCCAACTCTTTTTGAATTTCATAATCCGGTCGCAGCATACGCGCCGCCTTGGCTACAAAGCGCACGTTGGCGCCCGCACCCAATACCGCCGACATACCCAAAATCGCGGGTACGGCGGCAATCCCTGCATCCACCGCATTCCCGATTATTTCCGTTACGGGCTTTGGTCGGGATCCGGTACTCGGATCGGCCGCCACGTTCCAGACGATATCCGACACCGCCTGCTGCGCTACTTCTTCCGCTGTTTCCGATACCACACCGATACCTGCCGCTTTGCCGAACAACTTCGCCGCACCGCCGACACTCTGCGCCGATGCGACCGCCCGTGCAGCGTTACGGATAATCGATTGCGCACCGGTTGCCGCCGCTTTCCCGGTAATCGCCCGCGCGCCCAAACTCAGCGCACGCATACCCATACCGAACGATGCAAACTCAATCACCGCATTGAGCGCTCCGGTCACCGGTGCCGCCACTGCCGCCTGTTCCGCCGTCAGTTTTCCGTACTGACTACCGGTACGATAATCCAAATAGGAAAGCCCCCGCTCCATCTCATTAGCGCGGTTAAACATCCCCATCCGGTATCCGTAGTATGCGCCAGTCTTAAACCCCGCCTCGGCTCCGGGAAGAGCACCTATCCCGCCGAATACAGAACCGCCCGCAGCCCCAGCCATCGCTCCCGTAAAGGCACCTATCATAGTTTCCTTGCCGCTGTGGACGGACTGATGCCCCATCATATACAACTGGCTTGCGGTTTCGTGGATAATGCCGCCGTTGCCCGCTTGCGACACAATATACTGCTGCAAGTTCTGAATTTTAGCGTCCAGTTCTTCCGTATCGGCGCCTTTGGCTTCCAGTTCCATCCGCTCATTGCCCAAAGCGGACATCTGAATCAGCGCGTCCATTTGCCGCACACCGGAAGTAATGTTATCCACAACCCCCATCGTCTGCTTAATATCCGCATAATTATGCACGCGAATTGCCCGCTCGGTTTGCGAAATATCGTTCCAGTCGCTCCACGTATTGGCAAACTCGCTGTCACGCTCGCCCATATCCAGCACCCGGAACGTTTCTTCCCACCGCTTGAGACTTTCCTCGCCGGCGACCGAAACCATATCCGGCGATATCTGCAAGCGCTCGGCAATCTCCCGGGATCTGCGGGAATAATCCTCTTTACCCCAGAAATACGAACGGCCGATCGCACTGTCCCGCACCTGCTCCCACATGGACGGCGCGGGCGCTGCCGGTTTCACATTGACCAGACTTGCCGCCGCGTCCGCCTCTTGCTGTAACGGAGACGGCGCCACATACGGCATACCGAACCCGGACGAATGAAACGCTTCGTCCACTCGCTTTTGGCGCTCTTCTCGACTATCCATACAAACCTCCTAACCCAACGGACCGTACGCTCCGGAACGAACCCCGTCCAGCCACTCCGGCAACTGATCCGCCCCGACATCACGATACCTTCCGTCCGGTGTAAACAACCGAATAAAAATCTCGCCCCGCTCATTGCTGACTTCGCTGGCGGCAGCATATCCATATTTCCCCAACTCCGCCCGCGTCATTTGCGTTGCGGGATGATGGGCAAAGGAAACGTTATCCACAAACAACCGCACCGCCGTTTGTTCCAGCCACGCCTGCGGCGGCATTTGCCCCTGATGCTCCTGCTGGTACTTCACCACTTCATTGGTAAGCGCCGGCGAAAGTCCTGCCCAATTGGCCTCAATTTCTTTGGCATACTTACTCCCCGCCAATTTCAGCACGCCCGCCTTCGTCACCATATCTTTAGCATATTGATACTTGCCCGTGCCCTCATTGGCCGCCGTCAGCTCCGCGCTTAACGTTTTCCACTGTGCAAAGGTAGGCTTCAAGCCGTTGCGCTCAAAGAACCCGGTGAGATCCTCCTGATCCACAATTTCCCGCCGGGCAATCGCCTGCTTTATCCCGTCAATCTGCCAGTCCTGTATCTTCTCCCCCGCAACGGCCAACGCGCGCATATCCTGCCGATACGCCCGCTGCAAATCCGCATTGCCGGCCGTCTGCTCCTTGAGAAACTGCAATTGCTCCGCCGGCGACATACCGTCCAGCGCTTCGTCGATTTGGTCTTTCTGCGCCTGCAACTCCCGCCGGTATACCCGCTCCTCTTCCGCCGCCTGCGCTCGAAATGCATTCCACGCCTGCTCCTGCATTTCATACCGCTGTCCTTCGGACATACCCACATCACCTACTTGGGCGACGATACTGTCCATATACTGCCGGATCGACGGATGCGGCGTGCCGTCATCGGATATCTGCTGACGATTCAACGCCTCTTCCGACCAGTCCGTAACCGGCGACCCGCAATACCAGCACGCCGCCATTTGCCCGATATCTCCGCCCGTCAAGTCATAGTAATACTCCGCCATCGCCAGGGCGACCTTCTCCTGATTCTCCGGCGTTTGCGGCGCATCGGCGGACAACCCCGCCTGCGGCGCAAATTGTTGCCACGTGCTGTCAATAATCTGATACTTGCCGCGCGCAATCATCCCGGACGCGGCGTTCGTCGCATTGAGTGCCTCGTAATTGCCGCCGCTCTCCTGCCCGCCGATCGCTACCAAAAACCGGCGGAGAATATCATCGCGACTGCCCATACCGGCGTTATGCCGATCGAATACGTTATTAAATTCCTCGCGTGTAATTTCCCACGTCTTTTTCCCTTGCCCGCGGAAAATCGCCGCAAAATCCGTCGCCTGTTCCTTTGCCTGCAGTACGCTTTTCTTTTCCTTGGCCGCACTCTCCAGCTTTTCCAGTACATCCCCCGCGACCATTTCCGTTTTGCGTGCACGCTCCAATGCCGCCAACGCCTGCGTATAATTGCCCGATTCGATCAGCGCACCGACCATTCGCGTCGTTACATCCGTATACCCTTTGCGCCGCGCCGCTTCATATCCCGCATCATCGAAATACCGCGACTGCAACGCCAAACCCTGCTCCACGCCCGTATATGCCGCCTGAATATCCCCGGTATGAATGGCCGTCTGCAATGTCGCTTCCACCGTGTTTCCGGCCGTATCCGCAATCCATTGCTGCCGCCCCTTTTCTTCCCACCCGAGGATCTGCGCCTCGTCCGATATCAGAGATTTCTGCGCCTGCTGGCTGAACATTTCATACCCGCGCTGCGTTTGGATCCCCGAACTTTGCAAGACCTGTTCCCGGATATTCTTTTCTGCCGTCCGATAATCATCACGGGTATGCGTTGCCAGTTCGCCCGTCCGATACGCCATACCGCCTTCACCGTATAGCACCTCGTTAACCCGGCGCATGTACTCGCTTTGCGCATTGACCACCCGCAAGGCATCGTCATCTTCTTGTTGTTTCAGCTGCGCTTCCAGGGCAACTCCCGCGACACGCCCCAACTGTCCCCAGCTTGCGTCATTACCGCCACGGGTACCCAAATCCCCCGGCGCACGCGTACTCGCCTGCTGTACATTTCCTCGCACGGAAGGTGTATACGATTCCAGTTTCATGACTTACCTCCACTTACCGGCGTTCCACGGCTTGTTATTATTCTTGAATTGCAGCTGCCCGTTTTGTTTATAGATTGTATAATTGCCGTTGGATACGGTATTCCCCGGTTTTGTCGTCGCTTCCAACCCGGGCCCGCCGCCACTGTATCCCCGCTTCAAATTGGACCGCAATGTATGGTATTGCTGCAGACCGCCGAGAATGGTACCGAACATGGCCCGGCGCCCCGCCATTTTGGCGTTGAACATACCGGCTCGCGCCTGTTCCGCTTCCTGCCCGTAATTCCATCCCTGGACAAATTCGTTGTATACATCATTGCGCTGATTGCGCAAATTTGCCGCTTTATCATCCAGGTACCCGGCATACGATGCGCCCAGTACATCCATCAGGGACCCGCCCATCTGCAGGCCTGCCGCACCGCCTGCTGCGGCATTTTGCCCTGCGACCAGGCGCATGCGGTCCCGCATCCGCCCTTCTTCTCTGCCGTACTCTTCGGCAATTTGCTCTTGCCTGCGCTCACTCATCTTCTGATTGGCCAAGGCCGCCTGCTCCTGCGACCGGTACATATTGATACTCGCCTTCGTTTCCGCCTGCTGACCCATCAGTTGCATACCCACCTGCGCCGCCAGCAGTGCCACCGGATGACACATATCGCTACCTCCTTAACTCAAAGCGCACAAACCGCACGCCCCCGATTTCCACTTCCTCGCCGAACGTTGCCCCCAACCATGCCAGCCAGCGCAACGACGCGTCATTGCTCACACTGACATAATTCCAAAGCGGCAACCCGTCGTCCAGCCACCTTTCCAATACCCGCTTGCTCTCCTGCAAGAAAAACCGCGCGTATCGTTCCGAACCGATCCTGCCCAAACACCAGATACCCATACCGCCGGCATTGCGGGCTCGCCCGCGGCCGTAGACCCAAAGCGCCTCGCCCGCTTCGTCCAGCACCGCAAACGATTCGCTCTCCGGATGATACGCGGACTGCAACACCGCCTCAACGGGCGATACCCCGAAGGCCGTACACTCCTCCACATCATGCGGGCGCATATGCGCGCCCAAACGCTGTAATACGGAAATATCCACACCCCTCGCGTCAACCGTTGTAACTCCGGACATGACCGCCTCCCACCGAAATGGATCGGATAATCGCCAATATATTCAAGCCGAACGGCTCCGCCGAAGAAATGCAAACCCGCCCGCGGGTATTAAATCCCACGTCCGTATTCGGCATCACCACCAAAATATCCCCGGTGAAATTCGTATCGTCCGGATACGGCAATTCGTCCATGTAGGCAAACGTATGCCCGATTTGACCGCCCTTGGATTCGGTAACCCGCAACGTCACCTCGTTTACACGCACCGTCCGCGCCTGCACCGTGCCGTCGCTCAGCTCCACCTCAACACCCGGCTGCTCGATTTTCGTTTCATAGGAAAGCCCCGCCGCGCCCGTTACGTTTTCCGCGGCCAGTGTAATGACCGTTTCCTGCGTATCCGGCAGCCGCTTTCCGTCCACCACTACGGTAAGAATCTGCCCCTGCAAATGCCCTGCGGTAATCGTTCCTGCCTGCGACCGCTTATAACTGTCCAGAAACACCCGCTCCCGGCTGCGGAAACGTTCAATATACTGCTTGCCGTTCCGTTTCACAATTACGTATACAGAATCCTCGCCGTATTCCGGTATGTTCTCCACCCATAAATACTTACCGTTCGTCGTCCAATGCGACCAGCCGTATACATCCTGCTCCCGGATCAGCGTCAAGCACACCATCGCCCCGTCGTTACGCACCATATACAATATGGAATCCGGCTCCTGTGCATACGCCGCCGTCAGCAATTCATACCCCCGTACCAGATGCTTGGCAAGCAGCGTTAAATCAATGCCGTTGTAGTTATCCGATTCATACGAATACCCCATATCCCGCACGGTAGCCCCGCGCGCCTGTACGTACACCAGCCGGTTGCCGATGTACACCGGCTTGCAGTTCGATGCACCCCGCATCGTCTGCGTCTTTACCTGCGCCGTTTTCGGCGTAATCGGCTTATCCCCCGGTACGATCCACTCATTCCCGTCCGTCAAGACCAGCAAGTCCTGCGCCGGAACAAGATGCCGGATATTGTACATTTCACGCGAAATCAAGGACAACGCCACCGCCGAATCGTCCGTCACCTGCCCGTCCGCCTTTTCTACACCGAAATTCGTATAATCTCCCGTCCGGCTCATCCAGACCATATGCGGATACGTTGCCGACCCTGCCAGCACCAGCCGATCTTGGAAGAAACAACAGACCCGCGGATACCCTTTTTGTCCGCTCCACACATCCAGCCCGTATCGGTACGTATACTCCGTATTTCCCAACGGCTCCAACACCTTAGCCTTTGCCAGTACATCCGAAGTGATACTGGTGATCCGCACTTCTCCTTCGTGTATGTACGGTAACCGCGTCAACGTTGCCGTCATGCTTTCGCCCGTTACCGACTTGCGCAAGCGTAGCCAAGTAGGCGTATCAAAGGTGCCCGATTCCGTTGCGTTGAAATTCTTATCCGAAGAATACCGCCGGTATTCATTCCAGTTCACGCCGTCCTCGGAATATTCCAGGAATATATCCCCCGTCCAAATCCCCGACGTGGTAATCTTCCATTGCTTACCGACTTTGATACCGTCGGAAACATCCGCACCGTGCATACTCAACTTCACCGATTGCGCGCGCATCTGATGCCGCAACCGAATATGCGACCCGACCATCCCCTGTGTAAATAGCGACCGCTTGGAACTCAACACTACATCCCCGGTCAAGCGGCTCGGTTGGATAGAGTTTTCCCCCTCGTCGTAGATGCGTACCCAGCCGCTTTCTGCCGCTACAACGTAGGAATGCTGGTATTCTTCGTAAGTATATCCGCCGCGACCGCCCTGCCCGTTACCGGCATGATCGCCATCTTTGGAACTACTTGCCCCTTTGCCTCCTTGCGCCGTTATGGTACCGAACGAACTCGCCCCGCCGTTGTTATTCGTCGATCCGTAATTGCCGCTGCGCCCGACCGTAACGGAAACCTTCTGCCCTTCCGAAAGATGCAGCGAACCGGTCTTCAATTCACCGTTGCCGCCCGTATGCCAATGGTACGCACCGCCGCCCGCTCCCGCGACATCGACGGTATATTGCCCGCTTGCCGTCACAGTAAAGGTGTAATTGCCGGACACCCGCCACCAGCGGCCTTCATTCAGCTTGCCCTCGTTGACATCCTCAAAGTATGCCGCCTGCAACTCCAGCGGGCGCAATTCCCACGAAACCGACGAACGACGCACCAAAGTCTGTACCGGATGCTTGCCGGAACAGATGAACATCGTATCCGCCGATTGAGCAAACCGCAAATCCGGCAACACGCTTTCTTCAAACGGGGTAACCAATTCCACGCCCAAGTACTTGCCGTTCTGCCACATACGGACATATCGATCCCCGAACTCAAGCAGAAACGATTCGTCCGCATCCTTTGCGAAACGAACCAAAATCACCTTTTTATCAGCGTATTTCGTCACGCCGATAAACTCACTCCCACCACGCCTGCAAACTGCCCCGTACGGACGAATAATCGCATTTTTCGCTCGCAACAGCGCGGACTTGTATTTCTCCAAGTCCACCCGATTGGCCACATCATATGAAATTTCCCCCGTCGTAAACGCCGGTTGGATTACATACATCGGCCCCACGCCCTGTGCCATCAGCGCCACCTCGCCTTACGATACCGATTCAGCGGCTCCGGATCCTTCTGCCGCTCGCGCGCTACCTGCGTTACCGCCACTTCCAATGCCGCGCGATATAAATTAAACTGTTGCTCGAACAGCCCCTGATTGCCTACCAGTCGCATACACAAATCCGACGCCAGCTTGCGCGTCATCGCTTCCAAAAACACTGTATCCCAGACATCCGGATCCGTTACATCGTAGACATAATCCACCCAAGCATCCGCCATATCCGTTGCAATGACCTTTGTGCTGTTATCCAAATTCAGCACCTCAAACTGTGCTCGCTCTTCCGGCGTCGGCGTGCCGTCCGTTAATTTGTAGATATACAAACACAACTCCGGGTACATGTACACGTACTCGTACCCCGGCAACCGGATATCCGGCATGAGTGCCAAGCGTTCCAGACGGCGGGCGAACCCCCACGGATATTCCCGCAACAGCATGCGCCGCGTTGCGTCGTAATACAGCTTGCACGCCCGCGCCGTTTCCGTCTCGTCCTGCACACTGCGAATCGTACCCACGCCCAAATGAGATAACGCCAGATTGCAAATGTCGGTAATTGTCATCGTTTGAACCTCCTTTTATAAACGCCGGAATACGCCCGCCTCCGGAGTTTATAAAAAAAGAGGGAGCTTACGCCCCCTCCAACTCCTCCACCGCCCGGCGCAACTCTGCAAGCGTCGCATCGTCCGCGTAGACCACGCCTGCCGCATCCAGACGTGCCCGGCATTCATTTGCCGACATCGTCTCCGCGCGCCGCCGTCCTTGCCGAGCGTAGACCAAGGCGTCCATTATACGTCCGTATCCATCACAAGCACGGCGTTCATTTTCGCCGCGCCAAGCGTACCGGCTGCCGCCGCCACGTGCAGGCGGGTATATCCGAGCACGCCCATTGGCAACTTCACATTCAGTCTGCGTTCGCCTTTGGGCAACGTGTACGTACCCAAGGTTTTCTTACCGGCCATCGTTTCCTTCGCCGACGTTTCCACCGTTATCGTCGCATTATCCGTAAGCGGCGCAGATACCGTTACCGCCAGCCACAACGGCTGAATCGCATCGCCCATTCCCAGCGCGACCACATCGGAATCCACGCCGCTCGTACCTACCGAGGTTACGTCCTTTTGCCACAGGAATGTATTTTCCGCATCGTAAATCATCGTATCCCTCCTTATTTAATCGCTTCTTCGTTGCTGCGGAGCGCATCCAGTTTGCGTACCGGAATGCCTGCCAAGTACAAGACCTGCCCGCCGTCCATCAAGTCTCGACGCGTTACGTGTACGTTCGACTTGTCAATCAGGTAGATTTCCAAGAACGAATACACATCATCGCTGACATACGCAACCGGATTGACCGTATCCAAATTGCGGATACGGTTTTTCGCCAGGATAAATTTCTCCACCAAGGCGCGCTTGCCGTCGCTGTCCAGCGTAGTCAAGGTATCGACCTTAATGTTACGTACCGCCGCTACCGCACGCTGATCGCGTACCGCAAGCCCCGGTTTCCAAGTAAACAGCGTCGATACCGCACGGAACTTGCGCCCGTCCGGATCCACGGCATCGTTCTCGCCCAGATCCCGCACCTTCAAGCCCGCGAAGGTATTGCGCGGATAGATCCCGGTTACCGTACGTTCACCCCAGCCGACGATCCAGATCGACGTATTCGTCTTGCCCGTACCGCCTGCGGAGATTACCTGATAGCCCGGCTCGCCCTTCTCGCCGCTCAGCTTGTTATACCGCACACCGAACCCGTTGAACTCATCCGGATTCGTCAAGGAATCCCCGTACAGAATATTGCGTGCTACCGCCTGACCGAACCCTTCGACATGCGCCACATCTTCCGAACGGCGGAATTGCGCCTTATCCGGTGCCAGCGCCAGCAATTCGATATCCACTTCCGAACGCGCTTCAAACAGCGAACAGGTATCCGCTACCTGACGCGTTGCGGACTTCGACGGATCCACCCCGCGGTTAATCCGGCGGAGCGACGGCATCGGAATTGCCGTACGTACCGTTGTCTGGTTACCCGTCGGCAAGTTACCTTCCATCCACGGAATATCATCCAAAATCGGATTGGATTCATTCAATGCTTCCAGCACCCAATCCAGCTGCCCCTGCGGGCCCGTACGCTTACGCAAATCCGAAAGCGTCAAGGCCAAGTTACCTACTGTTGCCATATTTCAACCTCCTGTTAATACACACTGAAATCCGTATTGTTGTAAAACCCGGCGACATCGCCCGCCCCGGTTGCGGAGCCACGGCTCGCACGGCCGTCATCTTCCGCTACCATCTGCCCGATTTGGGCGAACAAGCGAATCGCTTCTACTCGATTACCGAACCCCGTTGCGTCCAGCATTTGTCGCAACTCCGGTACACTCTTTTCCATATACGTTACGCCGATTGCCGCCTGCGCTACCGTCTGCTCGAACTGACCGCCCAGTTCCGCGCGCGCCTCGTCCGCCCAGCCCGCAATCTCCTGCGCCTGCGCTTCTTCGTACTGCGTCGCCGCTTCCTGCGCCACTTCCTGCGCATACGCCAGCCCGTACTTCGTTACCGCCGCCGCTTGCGCCTGCGACATTCCCGCATTCTTCAATACTTCGGAATATGCCTCCGCGCGTTCCGTATCCAACTCCACACCGTCCACGCAAAACTCTGCAAAATCGTAGCTCTCCGGTACTGCCGTTGTTGCCGTCTCCTGCTCCGTTTCCTGTCCGGCTGCCGCTTCCTCTGCGGCGGGCGTGCTCGTGTAATCGTTCGCCATTTCGTCCGTCATTTCGGATCATCCTCCTTTCGCAACTGTTGCCACGTTGCAATTTGCTCCACATACTCCCGCTCCGCCAGTTGCAATGCATCAATGTGCCCGTCCCGGATAATTCGCCCGCGCAACTGCAACCCCACGTCCCTTGCGCCTTCATTGAAATACGTCCACGAATTACCCGTCATCGTTCGCTCAAATACATGACAACTGTCAAAAAGCCGCATAATAAGCCAGCGACCCGCGCGCGTTCCCAGCACCTCTCGCAATGCATCCCGATCGGTACGCTCCACGATTGCCGCTACCTTACGCGCCTGTCGCTCCTCTTTCATCCTCACGGATTACCACCTCCCGCGTTCGGCATCCCCAGCCACTCGCGTATCGCCGGGTTACCGTCATTGGCGGCATCCGTCAAATTCTTAGCCGCTTGCGCCAGCGGTGCCGCCTGCTGCAATTGCGCCATCTGCATCGCCTGCGCTTCTTCCGCCTCTTGCGCTTCCTGTTGCGCCGCCAGAATCTGCTGCGCTTCTTCCGTTGACCGCAACATCGCTGCCGGTGCCCCGATATTATCGTGGTACACATCCAGCATCGTCATCGCGTCAATCTTCGTTAAGACTTCCGGGAACAGCTGCGCCACCTGCCCCGCAAAGGACAATGTCTGCTCGATATTCACCAAGCCGGACATTTTCTGCGCCTGTGCCAGCGGCGAAATGTACTCAATCCGTACTTCCGCTTCGCCCAACTGCTCCGCCAGCTCCGGCGGCAACGGCGGGAACACCCCGCCACGATCCAACAGACCGTAGACGCGCTCCAGAATCGGATTCAGGAATTCATACTGCAACCGTTCCACTACCGGGCCCAGCTGCTGGAGCTTCTCCTGCGTCCGCTCCATAATTTCCCGTGCCGTCATCTGCCCGCGCTCGATTTGATCCAGCATCAGGAACAGATCCGCCGCATACGCGCGCCGCACCTTCTGCTCGACCTGCTCAATCTTCGCCTGCACCGCCTCGACATTCAGCTGCACCTCAAACAGCGGCCGCACGCCGTCCGCCGCCGCATTCACCGTCACCCCGCCGGGAAACAGATTGACCCCCAGTGCCGTGCCGGCGCTGGTCTGCATCGGCGGCTTGATACCCATTTCAATGGCGGTAAGGATATCCCGCTCCATGACCTGTAGCATCTTACTGTCTGCCAACGCATACCAACCGGCGCCTTTCGCGTACGGTTCCAAGCCGATCACCTGGTACCTTGCCACCGGGACCGGCCATTCTTCCATACCGCCCTGCGTCAAGTACTCATCCTGCGGCGACCCCTCGACCCAATATAGGGATCGGTACGGCATCGACTGCGGCCCCAATCGCCCGCCCCGCCGCTCCGTGTTCTGCTCGACCAACCAACAGACAACAAACATCCGCTCGCTCCGATTCTTCGCCGCATCGCGTACCGCCTGCGGCGCGTTCTTTTCGCCGAACTGCTCGATAATCTGCCCGGCCGTCATCCGCACCTTGCGTGCGAAGGTATTCACCAGCCCGACCGCATCCGTATCCAGCGCATAACTGCCGATCGGATAATGCACGAAATGCACCCCGTCCGTCGCGCTGAATATCCCCAGCGGCGCCTGCCCGAACGGCAAATCGTGGTAACAGCTGTACACCGCATGGTAAAAGTTACTGCGGGCAAGCACACGCTGCATAATCGCCTGTCGCTCGTCCAGGATCACCTCCGCCTCTTTCGGCGCTCCCTCGTCCGAAAGCGCCAGCTTGAACCACTGCCGCGACGGCGGCGTAAGCCCGCTCATGACACCACCCGCAAAAATAGCGGCGGCATCTCGCGCCGTGGAATTATAGATTTCCTCGGATTCGCCCCGCGCCTTGTTCTCTTCAAAATCACCGTGGAACGGCAATTCATAATCGCGGATCTGCTTCCACCATTTCAAATACGGCTCGCGTTTACGAAACAATCTGTCCAGGCGCTTTTGCGCTTCTTCCCGCACCGGCCGCTTCGCCTGCTTGTACTCCGCCGTAGGACTTCTCGCCAGGATCGTCTTCATGACTTATCCCAACGTCTTTTTGCCGGATTCCGAACTGCCGAGGATCGTTCCCGACGCCCGCGTCGAAAGAAATCCGCGTTTCTTGCGCTTGTTCGCTTCCGCCATCTCTTCCCCGGTCGTATCGTCGCTCATGTTCACCGCTTGTGCCGTCGGTGCCGGCGGCTTGAACTCCGCCATCTTCGGCGCCCGCAATCCCAACGCATTGGTAAGAAATTTACACATCTGTTTCTACCTCCTTAGAAAAATGAATATCCGGTATTGGCGCGTTGTACCCGCGCCGCGGCAAACCGGCTCGCCACCGGTGCCGCAAACGTTAAAGCGGCCGCATCTGCCACATCCGGCGACCGACCGCTACGTTCCTTTATTTTGTCTTTCGCTTCCAACTGGATCCGCCCTTTGGCGTCGTATCCGTACTCCGGTATCGACAACTCCGCCTGCAGGCGCTCGTCTTCCGGTATACTGCCGCCCTGCTGCAGCCAAGCGCGCATCGCGTCCCACATCTCCGCCCGGCGGTTAACGTACTTATCTTCCCGTATCGCCTTACCGCCGAACGGTACTTCCATCACCGTATATCCCAATTGACGGAGCCGATCAATTACACCCTCGCCGCGCCCCGCGTCAATGAACACGGCGTCCGGCCGATGGTCTTCGATTTCCCGTGCCACAATCTCCGCCAGCTTCATGTTATCCAAACCGGAGAACAACAGCGGCTCGTACATACACAACCCCCGCCGCCGGACAATACACGAATGATCCGCGCCGTACCGTGCCACATCGACACCCAACACCACCGGCGCCCCCGCCAGATCCTCCTCGACCACCCGCCGCGCTTTTGCCTGCGCGACCAGGTCAATGGAAATCAGGACATTAAACGCCGATGCGGTAAAGTCGCAATACAACTCCTGCCGGATCGCATCTTCGCTCATATCCTTTTTCATCTCTTCAACTTCCGCTTCCGGCAAGATACAACTGTCCGCCACCGTATAGCGGCAAGTATACCAGGAAGGATCCTCCAGCCCCCGGCGGTACATTTCGTAAAACGCGTTCTGCCCTTTAGGCGTGCCGATAAACACCGCCCACCCGGACCGATCCGCCAGTGCCGGGCGGATAATCTCATTCCACACTTCCGGCTTTATCTGCGCGTATTCGTCCAGCACCACGCCGTCCCAATAACTCCCGCGCAAGGAATCCGGATTATCCGCGCCCTTGATATACAGCCGCGCTCCTGGCCGATTGGCGTGCCGCGACGGCAATTCCACAAACAACTCCGATTCATTGACCAAACGCCCCGGAATCGGTGCCGTGTAGAACTTGAGATACGACCAAGCAATCTGCTTTGCCTGAATCCGAAACGGCGCAATATACGCGTATTGCGGCGACGGATTCGCGCACAATACCGCCTGCTTCAGCATGTGATTGATCATGCCGACCGTCTTGCCGAACCGACGATGCGCCACCACAACCGAAAAGCGAGCCCGCTCCAACCCGGGATGGATCGCCGCCTTCCAAAGCGGCCGCGGCGTATACGGGATAGTCACCTTACCCATCGTCTGCCCAGCCGAACTCAATCTGCACCGCTCCGCCATCCGCGCCGGTTACCTCTGCGCGCTTCTTCGGATTGAATGCATCGTCCGTCTTCTCCAATAGCCACCGGGACACTTCCAAATCCCCCGCAACGACCGCTTTATGGATATTGTACTTCGCCCGCAAGCCCGTCCGGCCGCTCCACTCCTCTACCTTGTCAGTAAATCCGGGACTTATCTTGCAATACTTATAATATGTATCACGTGATATTCCGGCAAAATCACATGCCTGTGTAACATTCGCGCCAAACGAAAAGGCCTCTTCCAATTTACCGACAACAGCCGGAGTTACCGCCCGCGGTCTGCCCGCCTTTCCTTTCTTTCTCCTCTTCACCTCTGCCATCGGCCTCACCCCCTTTTTATTGGCAACAAAAAAGCACTTCCGCAGAAGTGCCTATATGATATAATACGTGCTGAGATAGCAGACGGGTTCGGCTCATCAATCCCTTACGGATTGGTGGTGATACCATGAGCGTTTTTGAAGCGTTATCGTTGATGATAGCCTTCGGGCTCCTGGTAATTACTATTATCACGGAGCGAAAGTAGCCAAAGAAAAATAGCCTGACCACTATCAGGGCAAGCCATTTCTCAATCTACAAAATTCAGAGATGAGCTTGACTGCGCAAACGTCTGCTATCTCTTTGCGTTCATTATACCCGTTTCCCGTCCGTTCGTCAAAGCATGAAATTCCCGCCGGAGATTTACTCACACTTTTACTCTACCAGTATACCACATAAAAATGTTCGTTTGTGTTCGTTCTTTTTCAAAAGTACAATTTATTGTAGATATACAACGCCCGGCTATGCATCTGCCGCGCCCAACTGTAACTGTACTTCATGCGTACCGCTACTTCGTATAGCTTCATTCCCAACACGTAGCGATAATACAACAACCGGCGGTACTCCTCCGGCTCCACTGCCATTACTTTAGCCACAATCTGCCCCCGCTCCTGAATCCAGGCGTCAATCGCCTGATCCATCTGCCGCTCCAAATCCACCAGCGCCGCTACCCCGTCCGCCAGCCCGCTTACTTTGGTGCCGGATACCCGTTCACCCAAACCGCCCGCATGCATACTCTCCAACCTTGCGCGTATTCGTTGCAACTCCGCCGCCCTGTCGTCAATCCTGCGATCCAATTCGATTAAATGAAGCAGTTCCCGCTTACCTTCCGTCATTTCTTCACCTCGTCTGCGACTTTGCACAACAACGAATACAAAACATACTGCTTGGGACAAATCCACGCGTACTCAAAAGCTAGTCTGCCGTTGGTAGTCCTCTCTTGCCATGCATCCCGCCTCCCATTCGCGATAGAGATTAAACCAGTCTTCTGCCCGCATCGTGATTAGCCAGCCCTCATTATCCCTGCGGTGCGCCACAAGCGGAATACGACCGCTTTTCTCGCTGTCCCGCACCGCTTGTGCCACTGCATCGGTCAGGCGGATTACCTTACCGCGCTTTACTTCTACATGCACGCCCGGCAATCCGACTATATCGGCCGCTTCACCGGTATTTCCGCAATACTGCGCCGACCGCCGCACGTCAGTGTATCCCTCGGCTCTGCATAGTTTTGCAAATTCCAGCTCCCCGCGCTTGCCTTTTTGTTTACTGTTCATTCGTTCCCATCCTCACTACGCCACGCTCTTCCACCACGCTCAACGTCCGCAGTACGGAGCGCCTGTTCCACTGCCTTATTGCGAAGTTGCTTGTTCAGTTTCTCCAGCATCCCTACCAGCATTCTCGCCGAGACACGACAGTCCATCACGCCCTCTCGCAGCGGGTCGTCTTTCAAATTCTCTTCGGCGTATAGCATGCCTTTATTTATCTGCCGTGCCTTTTCAGCCATTACATCGACCCCAAAAGCCAGTTCGTTAAGTTCTTCTGCGTTCATTTCCCCATCTCCATTTCTCGCATTATCCGCTCGCCGACTGCTCGTGCTACATTTACGGTTACTGCGTTTCCAGCTTGCTTGTACAGTTGCGTGTCACTAAGCCCCGCTGCCTTTGCCCGTTCAAAGTATTCATCCGTGAACCCTTGCAACCGCCAGCACTCCTTAGGTGTTAGTCTGCGTATGTGCTCGCCGTCATCAACCCCGTGCCGATCCTGCGCCGTCAACGTGAACATCGGCTCGTCCGCGTCCTTGAATCGTCTTCCGTTTTGCCGCTTCTCTTTCCAGTCGGGCGCAAGAACGGCTCGCGTTCGTATCTTCACAAACGTATCCGTCGCCCGCTGTTTAGTCGTTACTGTTGCCGCCACTGCTCCACTACGCACGGTTTGTGGTTGTCTTCCGTCTGCTCCTCTCGCCGTTTCAAGTAGGCAGTCATCGTTGCCGACAGAAAATACTTCTCGTCCACGACTTCCTCGAGAACGTCCGACAATAAACACACGTTCTCGGCTCTGCGGTACACCGAAGTCTTTGCTGTTAAGCAATTCCCATCGTGCATCATACCCTGCTTCGTCCAGCCGATGGAGTACCTCGCAAAATCCTCGCCCGCCATCAATTGACAAAAGCCCTTTAACGTTTTCAGCGATAAGCCACTCGGGCTTATTTTCACCTTTTTCGCCGAGGAGGCGAATGACTTCGTAAAATAATCCGCTTCGGCTTCCGTTAAGTCCGGCACCTTTACCTGCAGTGCTGATATCTTGACAGGGGAATCCGAACGCCCACAAGTCCGCGCTGGGGATGTCACCCCCCTAGTTTCTCTGATGTCTCTGCCATACCATTCTCCCTCTGTGTCGTGAATTGCCCGGTAACTCGTGACGGCGAACCGGTCAAATTCGCAGAAACCGACACACTTCATTCCTGCCTGCTCTAAACCCAGTCGCATTCCGCCGCAGCCGGCGAATAAGTCAATGAATTTCATCACTCCCATTCTTTCCCCTCCTGCCGTTTCCACATCCGCAGGATTTCTTCCCGCCACGCCGATGACGAAGCGCGGGCGGACATGAACGGTATGGTCACCATAAAGTCGATATTCTCCGGCCATGCACCGCGAATGTCTTCCGCTCGGTTGGTGCTCTCTACCGTTTCCCGCCACCGCCGCTCCGCCTGCTGTATCCCTTCCGTGAATTCATCCAATGCCGCCAGCGCGGCGGTCATCATTACCGGTACAAGTGCTCGTTCGTCCATACATTCCATCACACTTAAAAGGGAACTTGCTCGGTTTCATACGACGCCCGTCGCTGCTCTTGTGTCTGCATTGTGGAGAATGCACCCCAATCGCCCGCCGGCTCCGTCTCTATTTGCGGTGCGACCAGGTTCGCTACCACTTCGGTCATGTAACGTTTTTCTCCTTCTTTCGTCTCGTACGAGCGTGTCTGGAATCGCCCCTCGACGAATACACGTGCGCCTTTGCGCAAGGCTCCTGCCGCTTCCGCCTGTTTCCCCCACACGACGACCGGGATATAGTCTGTACCCTCTTTCTCTTCCCCTTGGCCACTCGTCCATTTGCGAGTCACCGCCACCGTAAACGAAGCAACCGCTTTACCCGTCTTCGTGTGCCGCAGCTCCGCATCTTTCGTTAAATTTCCCATCACCATCACGCTATTCATGTATACCAGCTCCTTTTGTCTGTTCTCGCTTTACACTTCGCACTAACCGTTCGTATCGTGCTTTCATGTCTTCGTCGTAGTACACGACCGGCGTAATCACGCCCGTTTTATTCAGCCGCGGATACATACGCACCCACGGCGGCTTACCCTCTTCCGCCGCCGCAAATCTATCCCAGCGGTTCGCATCGTTTTTCATCAGCATATCCAACGTGCAAAAATTCCGTGCAATCGTTTCGTCCTCCATCTCCGGGAAATACTTTCGCGCATACTCCCGCAGTTCGTCCGCCACCCGGCTCGTATCGGGCGCACAGTTCCGGTTCCCGTTTTTTCGCTCACGGAAATCTGCCAGCCGTTGCATGAGTATTGCATACTCCCGCGCCGCCTCCTCTTTGTCGGGCGGCGGCAATAATTCCTGCTTCTGTCGCTTAGCGTGCTGTCTCTGAATGAGTGCCACTTGATTGAGAATATCGGCAAGTGAGGGCAGCCGTTTTTGCATTAAACACAAATCGCTGACCGCTGCCTTGACTACCTCATCCGGCACTGCGCTTAAATGCCGCTTCATCTGCACAAGCAACCCGTCGCCGACGGAGAATTCTACTTCGTGCCCGTTTACCGTCCTGCTGTCAATACTCTGGGACAGTCTCCACGCTTCCTGCGGGTAGGATGCCTGTATCATCTTCACCAGCGACGCTGCTGTCTCTGCTTTCATGCAATCTCTCCATTTCCGTCAATTCGCCCACTAAATACCGAGTAGCGTTGATACGCTGCTGCGCCTTAGTCTGCTGCGGGCGTATCGTTTGTTCATTGAGATACCCCTCAAATTTAGTGCCGAACAAAGTCTCCGGCCGCAAGTATCTGTCCATCTTGCTGTCTCCCAGCCATTCCTGTGCCTTCTTATCAATGACAGTAAAGAAGTCCGTTTCGGTAAATCCCTCCGCCAGTCTGGCGTGAATAAGCATTTGCGTTTTTGCCGTGTTCGCTTTGAAGCATTTCCCCGTTCGGTCATTTAAATGCTCAATGATATGCTTGACTGTGCCATCCGGTCGAGCTTGCTCGACAATGGTTTTATCTCCTTTACTTTCCTTTCCTTTACTTTCCTTTCCTTTACTTTGTGGATTCATGGTGGAATTAATTCGATTAATGTCGACATTTATCGCATTCTTGACGGTTTTTAGTGAAATGAGCAGAAATCTCCCGTCGTAGTCTACCGACTTTCTTTTCGAAACAGCGTCAAAATATTGCTGCTGGATTCGTCTTGAAGTCAATACACCGTAGGTTTTCCACATGCATTCATTAAAGAAGTCCACTTGGATCGCCTTAACCACAACTTCCTCTACTGCGCGCTCGGCAGTACCAACATCGTCAGCCACTGCAAAACACTCATCCTCATTCCACACGATGTAATATCCTTTGTATTTGTAGATATTACTCAGCAGTTGGACTAGTATCGGAACGGATTGAAGGCCGCATGCCCTAATTATCCGTCGTACCTTGATATGTGATAAAAAGTTGACATCGAGCGAAAAGTAGTCCAATCCCACTTTTGGCATTCGTGCCAATATATCAGCTCCCTTCGCTAACCTCCCCGGCATATTGCAACAGGTTCTCCCGGATTTCTCGCTGCGTAAAAACGCTTTTTCGCCTGCCGTGTGCCTGCTCATGACAGTACCGGCAGAGTGTCGCCAAGTTCGTCAGCTCATCCTTGCCGCCTTGCGAACGGAATACAATGTGATGGGAGTCCGTCCCCGGTCTCCCGCACATGACGCACAACCCTTCGTCCCGGTCATAACACTGTTTGCGCAATCGGTCGTAAGCGCTCTTGCTTCGTTTCTTACGTTTCATACTTCGCCGCCGTCCATTCTCGCGCCAACTCATCGGAAACAACCGCCATTTCCTTTTTAATCGCATTGATTCGTTCGATAGCCCCTTTGTACCGAACAAGCGCAACATCTCGATTCAGGCGCAGATTTGCCACGTTCTCCTCACCTTTTGCAAGCGTAGGGATAAGCGTGACGCTCATCCCCTCTGCCCGCAGGCGCAGGATTTCCTTTGCTTCCGCGCACTTGTATTCATACTCCGCCTCGGCCGTTTCCACTCCCAGCGTTTCCGATTCATTCAACAGCCGCTTGAGCTCAGCCGTCAGCCGGCGCATACGAATTGCTCCGTGCTCCATACTAAACACCTAAGTACTTCGTCAGATTCTCCAGCAAGTCCAACCCTTGTTTCTCGGTCAGCTCGTTGGAGTTCTCCACGCCGTAGACCCGCTTGATGATCTCCGGCATCTGCTTCACCGCTCCCAATTTTTGCGCCTTATCGAGCAATGCCTGCCGGGTGGCGTTACTGATATCTGTATGCCCCCGGGCGTCCGGATCCGCCTCTCCCTCGTCGATACCGAACAGACCGTTGAGCGCATACTTGCGGGCATAGCTGGATGCGCTGCCGGTTATCTGCGCCGCATCCATGCCCCGCTTCGTCTCTTCCTCCCTCGCCCAACCCTTTGCTTCGATTACCTCGTCGCTTTCGATATCCATCAGGCGGGCGGTCGCCCGCACATAGAACCTGCCCGGCTTATCATCATCGTTCTGAATGAGTACCACCTCATCCGTGATTACCAGTAACGCCTTTACATCGATCAGTAACACCTTGACTGCACTCAAGATATCTTCTGCGGTGCGGTATTTGTAATTACCAAAGTCGTTTTTATGCCATTTCGGCACGGCTAAATTCTGCTGTACGATAAAGGCTTTCATGCGTAAGTTCATCGACTTAGTCGTCGCTCGGGTTTCGCTGTTCATCGCTCCACTCCTTTACCAGTTGAAACGCAGTATGCGCGAGTTTGTCCATTACCCTTCGAAGGGCTTCCGCTTCTCGCTCGGATTTTTCCCGCTCCAGGTACGCGACCTCGTCGCCCTCTTTCACATCCTTTTCTGCTCTGGTCTTTGCCCAGAACAGCCGCATTTCGACATCGTCCGCAATCATTCGCAGTGCATCCAGTTTCAGTGCCAATTCTTTTGCTCTCATTTCAGCTCCAGCCTTTCCTCTTGAATAACTGTCGCTCCCGCGACCTCTGCTCCGGCGGCAATGGCTTTCTTGATTGCCGTTTTATCGACGCTTTCCGTCGTTTTCACTTTAATAAACTCCCGCGGGATTGCCGCTTCGTCGTTGATGATGACCTTCGGCGTATTCCGCTTAATCGTCGCCGTGAAGAGCGCGCCGGCCACCTTGCGCTGCCCGACCAGCTCCAAATACGCCTTAACGATATCTTTCAGCCGCTCCTGCGTGCGCTCCATGTGTTTTTTACGCTCTGCCAGCCGCTCGATTTCTTTTTGCACGGCCTCTTCGTCTGCATCCAGCTGGCGGTATAGTTTGCCGATATTATCGACTTTGACCGCTGCACTTTCTTCAATAGCCGCAAAGGTATCTTGCAGCACCTGCGGGTCTATCTCTTCCCGCTCGGCAAGCTCCCGCAACTCGATATACTGTAAGCCGTGTTGGTATAATGTCTCTTCCATTTGCGCCCCTCACTCCGTCCAGTCCCACAAGTCCACATCACTAAACCGCCCTTCGGCTAACGCTTCTTCCGCTGCCGCTTGCACCACATCGTCCGTCACATCGGCTTCTGTCATGCCCTCCGGGAGCGGTATATCGACTTCCACATCGACCTGGAGCGTGGCGCATACATGGTACATTCCCTTGCGCTCGTTCTCTTCTTGCTCGTACTTTTCACGAATTAAATCGTAATCTCTCATCATTTCCCACCTCGTTGTGGTATACTAACAGTAAGGTTATTTCCTTTTCCGCTGTTGCCGCAGCGGATTTTTTATTGCCTTCATCATTGCTACCATACGATCTCCTCTATTGCCGATCGGCGCCGGATCCGGCCGGCTTGCGGCGCACGCTGCATTCCGTTCGCCAACTTCCAGCAAACGATCGCCGTCAACAGCAGCCCGCCAAACGCTGCGCCAAAGTCCAGCCAACCCACGCTCGGGTCTGTCGAGTCAATCGTTGCCAGCAATCCGCCCGCAACCAGCGCAATCAGCCGCAACCCGTACTCCATACTGCGCCGCCATAAATGCGCCGCTACTAACCACCCGCTTAGCGGCTTACACCGCCCACGGCCTTGTCTCCTCATTCTTTGCCCCCTCCGTCATAATCGCACCCACCTGCGCAACCAACATCCCGAATAACTCCCGATACTGCTCCACCTGCCGCTGCAGGCGTTCATTCTCCCGCAACAACCGCCGCCGCTCCTGCGGACTGAAATCACTCGGCCGCGTACCCGTCAGCGCGACCACATCCACCAGCGGGAACCGCACGCCGCGTAGTTTATCGCAACGCTTCAACACCCCGCTCGCTTCCAACTCGTCAATCGTCGTTACGCTTTGGCGAAGAATCGCCGCCGCCTCCTGCCGCGTACACACCAATGCCTCCGGCTTCTTGCTTTCCATTTTTTGCACCCCCTTTACGTGCTATACTCACCTCAGAAAGGAGGTGAAGTTATGCTTACCATCGAACAACGCGCACACGACTTGACGATTTTGTACCTGACAAGATACCCCAACTTGATACAAGCTCCGCAAGCGTATGCAAACGAATACCTGCGCATCTACAAAGAAATACTTACTTTGTTAACCCCCGTTCGCTAGACGGGAACACGGCAACCGTATCCGCCAGCATTTGCACGGTACCTAACACGGTTAGTACTTCTCGACGGCTCAGACCGCAAAGTGCCTCACACACTGCGACGGTAACCTGAGCCGTCTTTTCATTCCGGTCGTACGAACGGATAGATTCATTCAAAGTCATTACTCGCACCTCCTTTACGTGCTATACTCACCTCAGAAAGGAGGTGACAACATGCGCTTTCACATCTGCAAAGTTACCGTTGCGCTCCGCAGCCAATCTGAACCGCTGACGCTCAATAATGTCGAAAGTATCCGGTACTTTTCCGAAAAAGAACTGTCGGCAGACGATACTGACGACCAAGCCACCCCACACAGAAAGATTTTTGCATCCACAGAATCGTTTGTGTATTGGGCGAACACCACGCAGCTTGACTTTTACTGCGCCGACAATAGCGTTCTGTCCGTACTTACTCAAGACATCCTTAGCATCAAACTTGAGTTCTAAACCGAGTTGACGGTTTCTACATTAAGAGTGCAGTTGCAGCTGTACTCTTTTTGTATCTTGGCTGCCCTTGCCACGCGATCTTCCATCTTGGTATGACGATCCTTGTCATGAATCACCACCTCAAAACGCCCACCATCGCCCCGACAATCTGTACCATGTACTAATCTCTGCCACTCTTCCACCGTGCACTCAATCTTCATCCCCTCACCGCCTTTACTCCTTCAGTCGCCTTGTCGCGCGCTTGTGTCTGTCAATCAAGGCTTGGCACGCATCCACAATCACCGTATTCTTACTCTTCCCCTCTGCTTTTGCTATCTTGGCAATTGCGCTATCGACCTTATCACTAAGTCTCAACGTAAATCTGATAGTATCCATTTCATCCTCCTTTTTGGTGTCATCGTAGTGTCATCATCTGTATTTTATCATGGTGTCATAACGGTGTCAATAGCAAGTGGTGAAATTCAGTGCTATAATGGTGTCACATTGAGGAGGTGTTACCATGCCAAATGAATTACGTCGTTTTACGTTCCGCTTGCCGCTTCCCCTGTACGACCAAATCAACGCAATCGCCACAGGAAACCGCCGCTCCCTGAACAGTGAAATCATCATTGCCATTGAAAACTACATCAAAGCGCACCAATCCGATGATTTAACGCCACAAGAACCAGCGAATGAATAGGCAACCCTGTTTCTTCGCTCATCTCTCTTAACGCTTCGTATACCTCTTTCGGTACGCGGAGCGTTATTTGTTTACGCATCCCCTCACCCCCTACTCACGCTTTTTCTTCCGCATCCGGCGTGTACTCCAGTATGTCTGATACTCCACACTGCAAATATGTGCATATTTTGTTTAAAGTCCTTAAATCTATTTGCGCTGTCCGCCGATAGTATAAATTTGTAATTGTTGTTCGTGACAACCCTGTATCATTTGCCATTTGCGTAATCTTGATTAGCCTATCACCCATGATTCGTGACAATTTATTGCTTATCATGACGCTCATTTTCCTTTCTCACCCCTCTTTTTGTTCAACAGTCTGAACTTTATTACGTTCTTATTGTACACCCAGTCGTTCTGCGTGTCAAGCTTTTTGTTCCGTCACTTACATTTTTGTTCAGAATGTTGTACAATAAATCAGGAGGTGCTAACAATGATTCGCTCTAATCTATCTGTGCTACTTGCTCAACGTGGGTTAAGTATTACCCAAACCGCCAAAGAAACTGGAATTTCACGTACAACTTTAACTGCCCTTGAAAAGAACCATTCACAAGGAGTTCAGTTGACAACCATTAATACGCTGTGTTCTTTTTTGAGAGTAACGCCGTCCGATCTTTTGCATCATTACCCGGTAGACATTGCTTGGAGCATACCAATACTCAGGCAAAACACGTGGGTTGCTTCTACATTCGATCTCATTAGCAATAACAAGGTGAATACGTTCTCTGTCCACTTCCAAATTTTATGGGACGAACCTTTACTGGAAGATCCGGTGGGAGATTTAATCACTCTCTGCATTTCTTTCGCACAAGACAATCCTGAAGACGAGGAGTACATTACCGAACAACTGGACAAAATACCCATTGAGTTCAAAACCGACCTAATCAACTTTTGGAAAGAAAAGACCGAACAGTTTATGATTGAAAATACCATCATCGAATCTGCAGCCGACATTGATGTGGAAATTTTGCCAGGGTTCTCGCCGCCGATCGACAGAAAAAATCGCTAGTATTTTAATTTGTTTACGCATCCCCTCACCGCCTTTTCTATTTCAGTAGTGAATCCACCGTTACCCCAAAGTAGTCTGCTACTGCTTTTAACTTGACTGCGCTGGGACTACTTGTCCGCCAGCGTGAATTTGTTGCCATTCTCCCTGCTACGGATATAGGCCCGGCGCAACACTCAAATACTCGCACCTCCTTTGCTTACGTTTTTAATTCTTTACGCAAAATTTGAACGATATACGCATTCACCGTTACCCCAAATCCTTTGGCCGCTGTCTCCAAAGTCGCAAACAAGTCTTGCGGCAACCGCACCGTAATTCTCTTTCTGTCTTTTGTCATCTTATTGACGTCACCACCTTTCGATATCATATTAGCACGTCATCTTTATGACGTCAAGTGTCATCTTTTCCCGGACGTCTTTTTTCTGCTATAATGACGTCATGGAGGTGTTCTTTATGGAAGAAAAACGTTTTACACTTCGCATGAGTGCAGAGCTATTTGACTTGGTAAAGCAGCAGGCTGATTTGCATAAACGCTCGACAGCCAAAGAAATTGAGTTCATTATTGAAGAACATTTAATTTCGGAAGGCTTACTGTCGCCGTATGAAGAGCGAAAATAATCAGCTCATTCACACTGTACCCTCGCCTACTCGCTTCACCCCGCAACGCTTCGTATACCTCGTTTGGTAGTCGAAGCGTTATTTGTTTGCGTTCCATTACCTCACCCCCCTTTCATCGCCCTCATCAGCTTTATACAAAGCCAAATCAAATAAAGAATTTCGTGTCACCCAATACATCACCAACTCGCAAACACCTTGTACCTCTGCTACAGTGAAACGATCTAACAACGGAATAATCTGTATGACCACTTGCTGTACTTTTTTGCTTGGCGTTTTCACCCCGCACCCCCTTTCCTCGTCCGTTGCCACTCTCCCTGATACAGGCCCGGCGCAACACTCAAATGAACCGGTGTTACTTCGTACTCACAGATTGTTCGAAACGACCAGCCGAAGTTAAGCTAAACTGAACTTTAGGGGCAAAAAAATATTTGCTGATTTCCGGCTCGGGAATACTCAACAGTTTTATTGCTAAGTAAATTTCCGATTGTTTGAACTCAACCGCATTATTCAAACGTTGGCTAAGCGCCCCATTTGTCATGCCCATTGCTTTTGCAAAAGAGCTTTCACTGCCGTATTTCTCTTTTATCCGCCCTCGCAGTTTAGAAAAATCATATTCTTGAAACGTCATTTTCACACCCCTTTCTGTTCTGATTTTCTGAACTAATGTTATCACGCATAAATTCAGTTGTCAAGAACATTTTTCTGTTTTTATGAATTTTTTATTGTAAATCTGAACAAGTCGTGCTAGAATATAGTCATTAAATAATTTAGGAGGATATGATGAATCGTGAATCATTTGCCAAAAGACTAGCCGAAGCGTTAGCTCACGCAAAAATGACACAAAGCGAATTAGCGGAACGAAGCAATACCAGCAAGTCTGCTATTAGTTCGTACCTGTCTGGCGTTTATGAAGCAAAACAAAATAGAGTAGACCTTTTCGCAAGAATTTTGAATGTCGACCCTGCATGGCTTATGGGATATAACACGCCAATGCAAAGACCCGCCGGTTCTTTACCTTCCGACCCCGACCCCCTTCCCCCGAACGTGTTCCGCCCCAAACTGAAAAAAGTTCCCCTGCTCGGCACCACCGCCGCGGGTGAACCCATACTGTCCGAAGAGCATTTTGAGGGATACGTAGATGCATACGATATAGACGACGCCGACTTCTGCCTGCACGTGCAGGGCGACAGCATGACCGGTATCGGGATTAACGACGGCGACATTGTATTTTTCAAATCACAAAAGGAAGTGGAAAACGGCCAAGTAGCCGTAGTACGTATCGATGGCGAAGCCGTCACACTCAAACGATTCTACCGGCAAGGAGACAGCATTATCCTGCAATCCGAAAATCCGTCCATGATGCCAATGATATTCCACGCCGGCAACTGTACGGATTTTCAAATTCTAGGCCTTGCCATTATCAAACAAGGGAAAATACAGTAGGTAGAAATAGAGGCGACTTACCATATCAGGTTATTAAGGAGTTTTTCATGAAACAAATTCAACTAGAAAAGTTTTCCCCAGGCTATTACGAACCTCAAGGAGACTATAAAAGTTTTATCCCTACTCATATTAACGCAGAGTGGACTTGGTCAACTCCAAAAATATCTCGCCTTCTAGCAGAAGCGAGTTATGAAATAGGAAGTCTCAACATGTATTCGGGGAAAATACCAAACATCGACCTTTATATTCAAATGCACATTGTAACCGAAGCAAATAAATCGAGCAAAATCGAGGGCACACAAACAAACATTGAAGAAGACTTGATGCCTCTTGAAGAGTTAAGCCCAGAAAAACGTGATGATCAACAAGAAGTACGCAATTATATCCAAGCTTTGAAACATGGTATTGCTGCCATTCTACAAGAAGACATGCCCCTATCCACCCGGCTAATAAAACAAACTCATTATTTGCTTTTACAGAATGTGCGCGGGAAACACAAAAGCCCTGGAGAATACAGGACGTCGCAAAACTGGATTGGTGGCGGGCGACCAGGTAACGCCATGTTTGTTCCACCACCAGCCACCCTGATAAACGATCTGATGGGGGATTTAGAGAACTTCCTGCATAACCCCAATATTGATGCCCCTGAACTAATTCGCATTGCTATTGCACACTATCAATTTGAAACTATTCACCCATTTTTAGATGGGAACGGTCGCGTAGGACGATTGCTTATTCCTCTTTTTTTGCTTGAACAGAACCTACTTGAACAACCTTGCTTTTACATATCAGACTTTTTTGAGAAAAACAAGTCCGATTATTACACCGCCCTCAATGATGTCCGGGAATATGGCAATATGCGTGCTTGGATTGAGTTTTTCCTTGCAGCTGTTATAGAAACATCAAAGTCTGCGCGAAGTAAATTTGAAAACGTAACTCTCTTGGTTAACTCGTATGATGCTATATCTCCACAAATAGCTGGATCTATAAGTACCGTCCGCGCAATACTTGAAACATTTTACAAATGGCCTATAAACCGAATAAACGACATTGTAGAAGCGACCGACCTTACCCAGAATACGGTCCGTAATACCGTCAACAGCATGGTAGAACACAGAATACTCACTGAAATAACAGGGAGTTCCAGAAATAAAGTATATGTCGCTGAAGACTACCTGCGTGTTTTTATGTCAGAAAAACAGCAAAACCCGACATAAGCGCTTCTCCTTATGTCAGAAAAACAGCAAAACCTGACATAAGCGTTTCTCCTTATGTCAGAAAAACAACAAAACCTGACATAAGCAAACCTAGAAAGGAGACCACACCATGGACGCGAATATATCCACCCGCCAGAAGGACGGCGGCTATCAGGTCATCGTCTCATTCAAAGACGACAACGGCCGCTGGCGGCAACGTACCCGCCAAGGCTTCGCCACGAAGAAAGAAGCCAAACGCGCCGGCCTTGCGATACTCGAAGAACTAAAAGCCGCCCCGGCCGCCCGCTCGAATGACTTCGCCGGCATAACCTTCGGCGAATTTGCCGCGCTGTTTATGCGCGATATGGAAGATACGCTCCGGCCCGGTACGCTCCATAACTACCGCGTAGCCTTCCGCGCCTCGCCCGGCTTACTCGACTTACCGCTTGCCAAAATCAAACACGCCGACGTCCTCGCCGCCGTGCGCTCGTGGGATGTCAAGCCGCTAACGGCCGTTAACCGGCTTAGC
>JALELM010000010.1 GCA_022771805.1 Veillonellaceae bacterium
CTTTTGTTGTATAACGGAGCGGCTGCAGCTTGACAAACGGTGTGCTTTTCCGTATAATAGCGACATTGGAGCGGTACTCAAGAGGCTGAAGAGGACGGTTTGCTAAATCGTTAGACGGTTTACCCCGTGCGTGGGTTCGAATCCCACCCGCTCCGCCATATCGGACACGGGAGCGTGTCTTTTTTTGTCTGAGGATTTACGGAGGGGAGAGAATGTTTCTCGAGGAGTATTTGGCACGGACAGCACCGGAGCGAATTGCCATCCGGGGGGCTGCGCCGATCCGATACGGGGCGCTGACGGAGGCGATTGCGCGATTTCGGACGGTGCTGGCGGAGCTTGGTGTGGGGAAAGGTGACCGGGTCGGCCTGTATGCGCCGAATTGTGCGGAGTTTATCTATACGTATTTTGCGACGGTATCGCTCGGGGCGATTATCGTGCCGATTAACTGCATGCTGACTAAGGATGAAGTCGGATATATTGTCGAGGATGCGGGGATTTCCGTCTTGGTCAGCAGCACGGAATTTACCACGTCGGCGCAAGATCTGCTGTTGGCGGAACTGACGGAACGAGCCGCCGCGGTGACGGAATGTATTCCGGCGGAGACGGAGCGGACGGCGGATGATGTCTGCACGCTGATCTATACATCCGGTACGACGGGGCGACCCAAGGGAGCCATGCTGACGCAGCGCAACCTGGTGGCCAATGTCGAGCAGTTCAACCGGGTCTTGCCGCATGAGCCGGAAGATAATGTGCTGTGCGTGTTGCCGATGTATCATTGCTTCGGCTGGACGACCTGTGTCATGAATCCGCTCTTGCGCGGCGCATCGCTGACGCCGGTGGCGACGTTCATGCCGGGAGAAATTTTGCAGGCGATTGCACAATATCGGACGACGGTCGTTTTCCTCGTGCCGCCGCTGTACCATTTGCTGGTGCGCCTGGCAAAATCGGAATCCCTGACGAGTGTGCGCCGCTTCGTTTCCGGCGGGGCGAGCTTGCCCGAGCCTGTCGCGAGAAAGTTCGAGGAGATTTACGGCCTGCCCATCCTGGAAGGCTACGGCCTTTCGGAAGCATCACCGGTTGTAGCGGTCAATCCGGAAGCGAAACATAAATACTTTTCTATCGGGCCGGCCTTACCGGGAGTGGATATACGCATCGATGCGGAGGAGCCGTATGTTGCGGGAACGATCGGCGAACTGCTTGTGCGCGGCGATAATGTCATGAAAGGGTATTGGAAGCTGCCGGAAGCGAGCGCGGAGGCACTGCGCGACGGCTGGTTGCATACGGGTGACTTGGCGTATTGCGATGAAGACGGCTACATTTATATCGTAGATCGTTCCAAGGATATGATCATCGTAAACGGGGAAAATGTCTATCCGCGGGAAGTGGAAGATGCCATCTATCGTTTTCCGGGCGTGAGCGAGGTGGCGGTAGTCGGGCATCCGGGCGGCTTGCGCGGGCAGTTTGTCTGCGCCTACATCGTCATGCACGAGGGGCAGCAGCTGGTCGTGCAGGACTTGCGCCGCTTCCTGGCCAAGCAACTGGCAGGGTTCAAGCTCCCACGCAAGTATGTCGTGTTGGATGCGCTGCCGAAAAACAGTACGGGGAAAATTTTGAAACGGGTGCTGCAGGAAAGCGAAACGTTTCGCAATGAAGAAGAATAAACAAAAAGAACCGAACGGAGTATTCCGTTCGGTTCTTTTATTCCTCAAAAACCGACGCCCGGCATACGGGGCATATTCTGAAGCAGATCCGACGGTGCGGAGATGATTTGGGCGGCAATGCCGGTCATGATGACAAAAAGCAGGATGAAGTAGAGGAAGAAGGCAAGTCCCGGCAAAATGGTCGCGAGCAAGCTGCGCGGGATGCTCAGTCGATAGTTCTGTTGCAGTGCAAGCAGAACCAGGTAAAAAGACCAAAGGCCGAGGAGCATGCCCAAAAAGGAAATAAGCGGCGTCGCAACGGACTGCGGCAGGAACTGCAGCAGCGGCAGCAATGCGATGAAGCATTGCGGAAACGAAGCAAAAGGCAGTGCCTGCAAGAGGCCGCGCACATCGCCGTCGCCGCCGAGCAGGACGGCGGCAAGATGCAGGAATGCCGCACCGAAACACAGTCCCAAGGCGGACAGGATGACGGCGGGAACGAGCAGCGCCGCGGGGGCGTGTACGATGCCGCTGAGCGTCGACAGACCGGAGATGACGGCGGTGAGTAAAAAGACGATCAGCGCCTCACTGCGCAGCGGGATATGGGTCAGACGGTACATTGTCTGAGTCGGCTCCCGCAAGATATCATAGAGTAATTCCAACGCATTAGCGAACATGGGGCACCTCGCTTTCCGCCGCACGCAGGCGGGCGGTGAATTCGGTCAGGCTTTGGCTGAATGCATGCGCCAGAGTCTCTTGCAATGCGGCCTGCAGTTGAGTGCCGAAAATCTGTTGCCAGGGAGTCTGTTCGCCGTATTCGCGCACCGGGGTATCCTCCGGATCCAGCCCGACAAGTCCGGCCGTATACGCCAAGGCATCATAGTGGTTACCGAGCGCATCGACCAGACCGAGCTCTTTCGCCTGCCTGCCGGTGAAGACTCTGCCGTCCGCCAGTTCACGGACACGCGCCGGTTCCAGTCGGCGACCTGCGGCGACAACATCGACGAATTGGCTGTAAATGTCGTTGACCATGTCTTGCAGGAGCGCGCGCTCTTCCTCGGTCATCGGCCGATTCGGCGAGAGAATATCCTTGTGTTCGCCGGATTTGATCGGATCGCTGGTGACGCCGATTTTCTCGAGCAGCTCGCGGTAGTTGGTATAGCCGATGATGACCCCGATGCTGCCGGTCAGTGTGGACGGGTTGGCATAGATGTAGTCACCTTTGGCCGCCATCCAATAGCCGCCCGAAGCGCAGGTATCGCCCATCGAGATGATGATCGGTTTGCCCGCTGCGCGCAGGCGATCCATTTCCGTGCCGATTTCTTGGGTTGCCGTGGCGGAGCCGCCGGGGCTGTTGATGCGTACGAGGACGGCCTTGGCGTGTTCGTCTTTCGCCGCTTCGCGGAATTCGCGCATCAGGCGTTCGGAAGAGGCGCTCTCGATCCCGCCGAAGAGCCCGGCGGGGCCGGCGGACGCGACGATCGGCCCTTCGACACGGATCAGCGCGACATAATCTTCGCCGGCGAAGTCCTTTCCGGACGGTTCGCTCGGTCGCGCCTGCAAGAAAATGGAAATAAGCAGGCAGAGCACGATGACGCCGCCGATCAGCCATTGTTTTTTCTTTTGCATGGTTTCACTCCTAACTGTTGTCTGCAATATATGCCCATTGTAACACAGCCGCAACGGGTGCGTATACGACGCTGCGGCAGCCTGTTCGGCTGCAGGATATGTATGTTCACCATAGTATGATAAAATAAAGTGATAAGCCGGAAGGAGAAAGTCTATGGCGAAGATTTCATTACATACATTGGAGGTCGGGATTGATCCCGGCTCGCTCTATACACGGTTACAGGTCGATGCGCAGCAATTGTCGGAGCCGTCTCTTGCGGCGGCGGATTTCATCACGGGAAATATTGTCGCTGTCGGCACGGAGGCATCCATTTTACTGAAAGGATCGGCGGAACGACTGCGAGCCGTGCGCCCGTTTGTTGACGGTCGGGTGGCGGAGCCGGAAGCGGCGCGGCTGCTGATGGAGCGTCTGTTGGGCAAGGTGCAGCGCGGTCGTGTGACGCGGCCGGCGGTGTGTCTGGCGGTACCGCGCGAGTTGTCGGCGGTGGAAAAGCGGGCTTGGTTGGACACGACACGGCATGCCGGCGCAAGCGCAACGATTTTGCTCGATCGCGGCGCCGCGGCGGTGATCGGGGCGGGGTTGGAACCGTTCCGACCGCAGGCGATGCTCGGGGTCGATCTCGGCGTGGGCATGACGGCGGCCTTGCTGGCCTGCGGCGGCTATGTCCGCACGCTGTATGCGGCGGACGGCGGCCGGGCGGTGACACGCTCGTTGCAGGCATATTTGCGGGAGCAGACGGGGCTGGATGTTGCGCCTGCGGTGCTGAATGCCTTGCAACGGGATGTCTTGAGCACGTTCGGCGGCGAGGAACGCTCCTTGCCGGTGACGGGACGCAACCTGGCGGACGGAACGACGGCGGAACTGCAGATCCGGGCGGCGCAGCTACAGCCGCTGGCACAGGCACAGGCGGAGCGGATCGCGCACCGTCTGGTGCGACTGTTGCGGAAGGCTCCGGCGGAGATACCGGCAGATTTGTGGCGGGAGGGAATCATCCTTTCCGGCGGCGGCTCCTTGCTGCACGGCTTGGCGGAATCATTGCAGGAGCTGCTCGGGGTTCGCGTCAAGCGCGTGCAGGAGCCGTTCGGCACGGTCGCGCTCGGTGCGGCGCGGGCGCTACAGAAAAAGCGGGAATATCGGTATCTTTTCGAAGGTACGGATGAGGAACAGGGGAGGAGTGACCGGTGAATTTATTCAGTCGACGAGTACTTTGGGTTTTTGTCGGCATCCTGATCTTGGTCGGGATTTTCGGTTGGGCTTGGCGTCATCGTGAATCGGTGCCTTTCGTAACCAAGCCCCTCGTGACCCTGACCACGCCGTTTCAGTACGGCGCCGCACGCGGCACGCAGGAACTGATGGCGGGAATCAGCGTGCTGCGAGCCGCTGTACAGGGTGAACGGGATCGGACGGAGTTGGAGCGGGAAAATGCGGAATTACGGATGATGTTGACTTCGCAACGGGAACTGCTGGCGGAAAACATCCGTTTGCGGGACTTGCTCGCATTTCAGGTGAGCTATCCGCAATATAGTCTGCTGTCCTCGCGCGTCATTGCCCGCGACGACGGCGGCTGGACGCAGACCGTTCTGATCGATCGCGGTGCGGACGACGGTGTGCGGGAATATATGCCGGTATTGTTGCCGGAAGGCTTGGTCGGGTTTGTCAGCGATGTGTTCCCGAGCTCGGCCCGGGTGCGGCTGCTCATCGATCCGCGGACGGCGGTCGGCGGTATCGTGCAGCGGCCGGAATCACGAGTGGCTTCGATGGTTACGGGGAACGGCAATGATCGGGAACATCCGGAAATGATTCAGATTATAAAAGAGGGAGATATCGTAGCCGGTGATACGATTGTTACTTCTGGTTACGGCGGCCTGTATCCGAAAGGCATTTTCATCGGGACGGTGATTGCCGTGGAGCCGGATGTTTCCGGTGTGGTGAAACGTGCCGTGTTGAACCCCGGCGTGCGTTTTGATTCCTTGGAAGAGGTCTTCGTGGTATTGGCGGCGGACACGGCGGCACCGCCGGATCCGGCCGATATGCCGCATCTCGTTGCGCCGGCGCCGCAAGCGGGAGGCCGGGAATGAGGAATTGGGAAATCCTCGGCACCTCGGTGTTGCTTTTGTTGCTGCAGAGTGCCGTGCTGCCCTTTGTCTGGCCGGTATTGCCGCTTCCCGATTTGTGGCTGATCGCCGTTATTCTGCTGACCTTTTTTTACGGGCCGCGTTACGGTTTGCCGGCGGCGCTGATCGGCGGCCTCGCGACGGATGTCGTTACCGGAACGCTGGTCGGCGGTCACCTGCTCGTCTACCTGGTGGCGGTGGCATTGTTGCGGCCGTTTTGGCGGATTTTACAAAACCGTTTGCGTTTAACGTTTTTGGCGGTATTTTTTGTGAGCCTGGTCGCCGGTGAATTCGGTGTGTTCGTTGCCAAAGCGGCGGGAGCCGAGATCAGTTGGTTGCGATATTTTTGGGGAACGGCGCTGCCGCAAGCGGTGATGAATGCGCCTTGCAGCGTGCTGCTGCATCTGTGGTGGCGACCGCAACGGGAGAGATACCGAGATGCTGAAAAGTTTTTATAAAAAAGCGTCCGATATACGATATGATCGTTTGCTGTACACGATAGTGGCGGTCTTTTGCGTTCTCGGCTTGCGGCTGTTCTACCTGCAAGTTGTCGAAGGCGCCCACTACCGGGAGCTTGCGGACGGCAATCGGATTCGCACGCAGATCTTGCAGGCGACGCGCGGGATTATGTACGACCGCAACGGGGATATTCTCGTCAGCTCGCGGCCGGTGTATATCGTCAGCTATACGCCGCAGCCGGGCGGCATGCCGGCGGAAATGCAGGCACGTCTGGCGACGCTTCTGGCGATGACGCCGGAAGAAATCCAAAAGAAGATAGCCGAGCACGGCAACTTTTTCGGTGCGGTGCAGCTGAAAGCGGATATCGGGCAGGATACGGTGGCCAGGCTGGAGGAATATCGTGATGTATTTCCCGGCATAGCGATCGAAGTGCAGCCGCTGCGCTACTATCCGTACGGAGATTTGGCGGCGCATGTGGTCGGGTATGTCGGTGAGGCGGGGCCGGGCGAAACGAAAGAAGACGGCGAGCCGTTTTTGCCGGGAATACCCGTCGGGCGTGCCGGCTTGGAAGGGTATTATGATTCCGTTCTGCAGGGGACACCGGGCGGCCGTCGCGTGGAAGTAGATGCGACGGGACGGACGGTAAAAACCGTAGAAGCGGAGCCGACCGTCCAAGGGCACAATATTCGCTTGACTTTGGATATTCCGTTGCAGCGGGCGACGGAGGAGGCGATCCTTGATAAGGTAAACGAGCTGATGCTTAACAATGTCTGGCCGACCGGCGTGGCGGCGGTGGCGATGGATCCGAACACGGGGGCGATACTGGCGATGGCCAGCTGGCCCGATTTCAATCCGAATTCGTTCGCGTTGGGGATCAGTGAGCAGGAGTGGCGCAGCCTGAATGAAAACCCGCTCCGCCCGTTCGATAATCGAACGCTTACCGGCACCTATCCGCCGGGATCGCTGTTCAAAGCGATTACGGGCACGGCGGCGCTGGAAGCGAAAGTGATTACGCCGCAGGAAATTATTTATGATACGGGGAAACATTGGCTGATCGATAAACGGAATGCCGGTGGAGAAGCTTACGGCCCGATCAATTTCGAGACTGCCATGGCGAAATCGGCCAATGTGTATTTCTACGAATTGGGAAACCGACTCGGTATCGATCGGATCGAAGAAACGGCACGGGCATTCGGGCTCGGTCAGAAAACGGGAATCGATCTTTACGGCGAGGTCGAGGGACTGGTTGCCGGCGAGGCGTATAAGCGGCAAGTGTTTGACGACGACTGGTATCTCGGCGAAACGTTCGATGCCGCGATCGGGCAGAGCTTCCATCTTGCGACGCCGTTGCAGATGGCGGAAGTGTTCAGCGAAATCGCTAACGGCGGT
The DNA here is from genome assembly GCA_022771805.1 of Veillonellaceae bacterium. GTDB lineage: Bacteria > Bacillota > Negativicutes > Veillonellales > Negativicoccaceae > JALELM01. Next base: position 7,233 of record JALELM010000010.1, read on the forward strand.
ACACGCTATCGACCGTACTTGGTCAGTCGGATTGATAATCGGGACGGCTCGCCGTATCGCATTCATACGCCGGAGGTGACGGGACGGCTGACCGTGTCGAAGCAGGTTCTTGACACGGTGCGGCACGGGTTGCTGGCTGTTACGCGTCCCGGGGGTACGGCGGGACATCTTTTTGCCGGGTACCCCTTGGCGGTGGCCGGCAAGACGGCGACTTCAGAAACCGGAGTCGGCCGCGATCATGCTTGGTTTGCGGCCTATGCTCCTTTCGACAAGCCGCAAATCGTAGTAGTCGTGATCGTGGAGCATGCGGGCTACGGGATCGAGTCCGCCGCGCCGATTGCCAAGCAGATGTTGGATGCCTATTTCCGAATTGGTGCAACGACACAGAAAGGATAGCTATGGGACAGATTATTACCTTGGCCTCCGGTAAGGGAGGCGTGGGCAAGACGATCGTGACGGGAGCTCTCGGTGCGGCGCTGGCGGAAGCCGGCCGCCGCGTGCTCCTGTTGGACTGTGATATGGGTCTGCGGGATCTGGATCTCGTGCTCGGGATGGAAAACCGCGTTCTTTTTGATGTTTTTGATGTGGCGACGGGGCGCTGTTTCGAGCAGGATGCCATCCTTCCCGTGCGCGAAGGTCTCGATTTTTTGCCGGCCAGCCAGAAATATCGCTGGGAAGAAATCGAGGGAGATGCCGTGCTGACCGTCTTGGAAGACTTGCGGGAAGAGTACGATTACCTGATCGTAGACAGCCCGGCGGGGATCGGCAAAGGGTTGATCTATACCTTGCGGATGGCGGACGAAATCTTGCTGGTTGCGGAACCGACCTGGGTGTCCGTGCGGGATACGTCGCGGGTAATGAGTTACCTGCATGAGGAGCGGCTGTTTCGCTATGCGATACTGGGGAATAATTTCCCCGCCCGGCCGGAGCCGCCGTACCTGTCCGTGACGGAGCTTACGGACAGTCTGCAGGCGGAACGCCTGGCCGGTGTGTTGCCGCACAGCCGGCAGGTACTGCGCGCTTCGCAGGCCGGTCAACTGGCGGATCTTGCACTGCTCGGCGAGTTTGCGACGGGCATTCGGATGGTGGCGGCGGATCTGATCGCGGGGACGGAACGCTCGGCGGCGGAATGGGAGGCCTACCTGGCTCGAACGGAACCGCAGGGGAAAGGCTTGCGTGCCCGTCGCGGGACGGCAGGTTTCTGGCGCAGCCGGCGGCGGTGGTAGCATGTCCGGCGGGCGTTGGTGGCAGCAAACCGACCGGGTTCTGTTGGCGGTGACGCTGCTCTTGGTTTTGCTCGGCCTGATGCTGATTGCTTCGGCAACCTTTCATGTCGGTCGTGACGGCGCGGCGGAGTACGGTTATGTCCTGCGGCAGGGCGGTTTTTTCCTTCCCTTGGTTTTGGGCTTGGGCTTTTTGCAGCGCTATGATTATCGGCGGCTGTTTCGCCGGGCGTACTGGCTTTACGGGCTCAACCTGCTGATGCTGGCTGCCGTTATGGCGGTCGGCGTGAGTGCGCTCGGGGCGCAGCGTTGGATTCAGATCGGGCCGGTCAGCCTGCAACCGTCGGAATTTGCCAAGTTGTTATATATTATCAGTCTGGCACGGTTTCTCTGTTCGGCAAGGGTGAATCTGCAACGCTGGCGGGGGCTGGTATGGACGGTGCTTTTCCTGCTGCCGCCCTTTATGCTGGTTCTTTTGCAGCCGGACTTGGGGACCAGTCTCGTGTTCTGTGCGATTACGCTCGGCATGATTTATATTGCGGGCGTGCGGCCGGCTATCTTGCAGCGAATGTTTCTCGGCGGACTGGCGCTTTTGCCGGTGATGTGGTTTTTCGTCATGAAAGACTACCAGAGAAACCGGATTTTGGTTCTTTTGGATCCGGAAAGCGATCCGTTCAATGCGGGCTACCATGTCATTCAGTCGAAGATCGCCATCGGTTCGGGCGGCTTGATCGGCAAGGGACTGTTTGAGGGGACGCAGAGTCAGCTGAATTTCCTGCCGGAGAACCACACGGATTTCATCTTTGCCGTTCTGGGTGAGGAATGGGGTCTGGTCGGTGCGCTGGTATTGCTGTTGCTTTACTTTGTTCTGCTCTACCGCGGCGTCTCGATTGCGGCATCGGCGCAGGACGAATTCGGTCGCTATGCGGCGGCGGGAATTGTCGCCATGTGGCTGTTTCAGATCTTGGTCAATATCGGGATGACGGTAGGGCTGATGCCCGTTACGGGGATACCGCTGCCTTTCCTGAGCTACGGGGTCAGTTCCCTTACGGCCAACTTATGTGCCGTCGCCCTGTTGTTGAATATTTACATGCGTCGCAAGACGGCCTTGTTTTAAGGGATATATAGAAATAGGAGATGAATATGTCGCAAGTGCATGTATCGCCGCTGATGTTGAGCCAAGTGCAGAAACCGGCGCGATATATCGGCGGAGAATGGAACAGTGTGACGAAAGACCATTCGCAAATGGCGGTAACGGTCGCACTGGCCTTTCCCGATGTGTATGAGGTGGCCATGAGCCATCTCGGCTTGAAAATTCTCTATCATATCATCAATGAAATTCCCGATGCGGTAGCGGAACGTGTCTATGCGCCCTGGCCGGACATGGAAGCGCAGTTGCGGCGGAATTGCTTGCCGCTGCATACACTGGAGACGAAACGACCGGTGCGGGAATACGATATTTTCGGCTTTACGCTGCAGTACGAGATGTGCTGCACCAATGTGCTGAATATGTTGGATTTGGCGGGAATACCCCTCTTTTCCGCGGAGCGCGGCGCAGACGATCCGCTGATCATCGCGGGCGGCCCCTGCGTGTACAATCCGGAACCGCTGGCACCGTTCATCGATGTCTTTTTTGTCGGCGAGTCGGAGGAGTCGATTGTGGAAATGGTCGACTGCGAGCGGGAATGGAAAGCGGCCGGACGTCCGGGCGGTCGGCGCGGCTTGTTGGAGAGAATGGCTCGGATCGAGGGGAATTACGTGCCGGCGTTTTATACGGCGGAATGTGACAGCGAGGGAAATTTCGCTCGGCTGGTGCCGAATACGGAGGCGGTGCCGGCGGTGATTCGCAAGCGGGTCGTTGCGGATGTGGAAAACCTGCCGGTGCCGTTGCACCCGATCTTGCCGCATATCGAGTCGGTGCACGATCGCGCCGTATTGGAGCTGTTCCGCGGCTGTACGCGCGGCTGCCGCTTTTGCCAGGCGGGCGTGTTGTATCGCCCGGTTCGTGAAAAAACACCGGAACGGCTGCTGGCAATTGCGGAGCAGTTGATCGCCAACAGCGGCTACGATGAGATTTCACTGATGTCGCTGTCGTCGGCGGACTATTCGCAACTCGGCGAACTGGTCGATATGCTGATGGAGCGCTTTGCTTCCCGCGGGGTCAGCGTGTCGCTGCCGTCGCTGCGTATCGACAGCTTTTCTGTCGAGATTGCCAAAAAAGTACAGCAGGTTCGCAAGAGCGGCCTGACACTGGCGCCGGAAGCCGGCTCCCAACGGATGCGGGATGTCATCAACAAAGGGGTCTCGGAGGAAGATTTGCTCACGGCCTGCAGTAATGCGTTCCGCTCCGGTTGGAATCGTGTCAAACTGTATTTCATGATGGGCTTGCCGACGGAAACGGACGAAGATTTACGCGGGATTGCCGATCTCGGCTACAAAGTAAGCGATCTGTACCGGGATATTACGGGACGAACCGGTTGTCGTGTCACGATCAGCGTGTCGAGCTTCGTGCCGAAACCGTTTACGCCTTTTCAATGGATGGGACAGGAGTCGGTAGCGGAGATCGAACGCCGGCAGCAATTTCTGAAAAATGAAATTCGCGCCCGCAATATTACCTACAATTACCATGATGCGAAGACGAGCTTCCTCGAGGCCGTTCTGGCTCGCGGCGACCGGCGTGTTGCGGCGGCGATTTACGAAGTGTGGCGGCAGGGCGGCCGTTTCGACGGTTGGTCGGAGTGTTTCAGTTACGAACGCTGGCAGGCGGCCTTTGCCGCAACGGGAATCGATCCGGCGTATTATGCGAGTCGTGTCCGTCGTCCGGATGAACCGTTGCCTTGGGATCATATCGACTGCGGCGCGACCAAGGATTTCCTGCGGCGGGAGTGGCGGCTGGCGCAGTCGGGGGCATTCACGCATGATTGCCGACGGCAGTCCTGCACGGGCTGCGGCGTGTGCCCGCAACTCGGCGCGGAGGTTGTGGATCGGAAGGAGGGGAACCGTGGCAAGGCTACGTTTATCTATCGCGAAAGATGAGGCGCTGCGCTTTCTCGGTCACCTCGATTTCCTGCGGGCAATGGAGCGGGCGCTGCGCCGAGCGGAGTTGCCGGTGGCCTTTTCGGAAGGATTCAATCCGCATATGAAAGTCAATTACGACTCGGCATTGGGTGTCGGTGTCACGGCGGATCCGTACTACATGGATCTGGAACTGGCGGAAGAGCGGCCTTTTGCCGAGGTGGCGGAATGTTTGCGTAAGCAGCTGCCGAACGGGATTCGGCTGACGGACGGGCGATATGTGCCGAAAAGCGCGGCGAAGCTGATGGCTTTTATCAATTATGAAGTGTATCGCCTGGCCGGGCCGGTAACGGAGCCGTATACGGCGGCCGCGTTGGCGGCGGCACTGGCCGAGTTCAACGCTCGCGCAAGTATACCGTATCGGAAAATCACCCCGAAGAAAACAAGGGATATCGACGTCCGGCCGATTATTCCGGAGGCGGTGACGGGCACGTTTAGCGGCGGCGAAGTCGTTTTGCGTGTCGGTATTCTGCGGACGACGGCCGGCAGTATCAAGCCGGGCGAATTGTGGAACATTTTACGCATGGAGCACGCTGTGCCCGTGGCGGAAGGCATGTGCATTATTTCCCGGGAAGGCGCATATCGGCGGACGGAGGCGGGAGTGTTACAAACGCCGCTTGCTGAGGTGGAAGCATGAATACGATGATTTTGGCCGGCGGCGAGCCGGAATTGGTACTGGCGCTGCTTGCCGACGGAGAGCTGACGGATCTTGCGACGGAAGACACGGCGAGTCGGGGTATCCTGCAACGCGTGTACAAGGGAGTCGTGAAAAATGTCGTCGCCGCGCTGGATGCCTGCTTTGTCGATATCGGTATCGGTGTGAATGCATACCTGCCGTTGCTGAAGGGCGCGGCCAAGGATATTCGCGGCCGCAAAATTACGGAGGGGGCTTCCGTCTTGGTGCAGGTGACCAAGGAAGCGCGCGGAACCAAGGGACCGATGGTGACGACCAAAATTCGTTTGGCGGGGCATTTTGCGCTACTGCTTGCCGGAGCGCGCTATGTCGGCGTTTCCAAAAAAATTGCGACGGAAGAAGAGCGCGAGCGTTTGCGCTCACTCCTCGGTTCGCAGTTGGGAAACGGCGACCGAGCCTGCGGCTTTATCGTGCGTACGGCGGCCGCCGCGGCGAGCAATGAGGAAATATTGCAGGATGTACTCTACCTGCGGCGCACCTACGATGCCTTGATCCGGCGCGCGAAAATCACCCGCGCACCGGCGCTCGTTTACCGTGAAGCGGACTTGGTGTTGCGCGCGGTACGGGACTATTTGCGACCCGATACGGAACGGATTATCACGGACAACAGAGAAATTTACGAGCGCTTGGCGGAACTTGTCGGTACGGAGCAGTCGGAGACGGAGCTTTGTTACGAAGCGGCCGGAGATTTGCTGATGCGCTACGGCATCCGGACGGCGCTGCGGCCGTTGCTGGATCGCCGCGTCGATTTGCCGGGCGGCGGCTACCTCGTCATTGACGCGACGGAAGCGCTGACGGCGATTGACGTGAACTCGGGCACATTCCGGGCGGGCGGCTCGCGGGAGGAATTGGCCGAGCGGGTAAACCGGGAAGCCGCCGCGGAAGCGGCTCGCCAAATTCGCTTGCGGAATATCGGCGGAATCATTCTGATCGATTTCATCGACATGGTGCGGCCGGCGGCGCGAGAGGCGATTATGCAGACTTTGCGGGCGGCCGTTGCCGGCGATCGTGTACGAACCGTAGTCGTCGATATGACACCGCTCGGTCTGGTGGAGCTGACGCGCCGCAAGACGGGAGCCGCATTGGCGGAGAGCCGTCTTCGCGCCTGCACCTGCTGCGGCGGGACGGGCTATGTACGGCGGCCGGAGGATATCGTTGCGGATATTCTGGCGGAATTGCACCGCAGCGCGGCGGAAAAGCGTTTGCAGACGGACATCACGATCCACGTGCATCCGCAAGTGTGGGAGTACTGTCATACGCAGTATCCCGCAGCGGAAATGCGGCGTATGTTCGGCCGGAATATTACTTGGGAGGCGCGTGCGTTTGCAACGCCGGATACGTATATGATCGGTGCCGCACTATAAGAGCATACAAAAAGAGGTACGCTTGCGTACCTCTTTTTTAGTTCCGCTGCAGGCCGGGGCGAACGACGATTTCTTCTTCACCGATCCGCGGGAAATCCAACGCCTGCCAGCCGCTGTAGGCGAGCAGTAACGTCGCCAGCGCAAAAACCGGGAAGGTTGCCGGCCAGGATCGGCAGTATTCGTACAGGAAACCGAAGCCGACCGGGCCGCCGGCGGCAAGCAGGTAGGAAAACGCCTGGCCGGCACCGCTCAAACGCGAAGCGATCAGCGGTGTGGCGGGTCGCACGGAAAAAGCCAACATACACAGGGCGAAAGTCGCGCCCGCAGCCAGCGCGATCACGACGACGCCGATATGCCAAAGCAATGTGGTTTCGGTCAGCAAAAGCAAGGCCAGGCCGGCGAGGTATGTCGCGCAGACGCCGAGAACAAGCCGCTGCCGTCCCGAGCCGCCGGCTGCCAGCGGGGCAAGCAGAGAGGCCGGCAGACTGATCAGGTGAATGGCAAAGGTGTAATAACCGGCGGCCTCCTCGCTGAAGCCGCGCGCCATCGCCCAATAGGGCAGCCAGGTCATGAAGGAAAAATAGACGAGCGACTGGACACCCATGAAAACGGCAATCCAACGCGCCGCCGGATGAGCAAGCAGCTTGCGGAGTGTCAGCTTGGCGGCACCGGCATGTGCCGTTTCCTGTTCGCGCGGCAGGGTGAACCAGGCGATGGCAACGGGCAAGGCGGTCAAAGTCCAAACCGCACAGACCGCCTGCCAACCGAAATAATGGGTCAGCGGAACGATGAAGGCGATGACGAGCGCATTCATTCCGTTCATCAATACGATGCCGATCCCGGTTGCCGCTCCCGCCCGCTCCGGAAACCAAGCGCGAATGAGCGTCGGCAAGAGCACGTTGCCGACGGCGATCCCGACGGAGATCAGAACGGTCCCGAGGAAAAGCCCCGGGATATCGGCGTAGGAGCGCAGACCCGCACCGATTCCGATGCAAAGCATCGCCGTGCCGAACACGCGCGCCGCACCGAAGCGCGGTAATTGCCCGCCGACCAAGGGGGAAACGGCGGCAAAGACCAACAACGGCAATGTCGTCAGCATGGCGACGGCGGCATGTGACAAGGAAAAATAATGTTGCAAAAGGGGCAGGAGCGGCGTCAGCGCCATAAACGGCGCACGCAAATGCAACACACTCGCTGCAAGTGTCCATGTTTTTTTCATAATTAACCTCGCATAATATTATTATACGGTATGATCGGCAGAATTTGTAATTCCGCAAATGAAAATGGGGAAGAAAATAAATACAGCCGTAAAAATTTGATTTCGTGTAAATGGCAGAAAATGTAGCGTTTATGTAAAGCTTTTTCGTATAAAATGAATAAAATGATATAATAGAAGCGTAAATACGTGAAATTAAATAAAGGAATGGTGATTATGGAAGATTGGAATCACGGAGCCATTCTGCCCGTGGAAATTGAAGACCAAATGCGCACAAGCTACATCGACTATGCGATGAGCGTTATCGTCATGCGTGCGCTGCCGGATGTCCGCGACGGACTGAAGCCGGTGCATCGTCGGATTCTGTATGCGATGCATGAAGCGGGCATGACGGCGAACAAGCCTTATCGCAAGTCGGCGCGTATCGTCGGGGATGTACTCGGTAAGTACCACCCGCACGGCGACTCGTCCGTCTATGATGCGACGGTTCGTCTGGCGCAGGATTTCTCCACGCGCTACCCGTTGGTCGACGGGCACGGCAACTTCGGCTCCGTTGACGGAGACTCGCCGGCAGCGATGCGGTACACGGAAGTTCGCATGGCCAAGATCGCGCAGGAAATGCTCGAGGACTTGGAAAAAGACACGGTCGACTTCATGCCGAACTATGACGAATCCCTGCAAGAGCCGGTCGTATTGCCGGCAAAGATGCCGAGCTTGCTCGTGAACGGATCGTACGGGATTGCCGTCGGCATGGCGACGAATATCCCGCCGCACAATCTCGGCGAAGTCGTCGACGGGCTGTCGGTACTGATCGACAAACCGGAGACCGATATTGACGAATTGATGAAATATATCAAAGGGCCGGACTTTCCGACGGGCGGCTTGATCCAAGGCCGGGAAGGAATTCGCAAGGCCTATACCACGGGGCGCGGGCCGGTAAAGGTGCGGGCGCGCGTCGAAGTGGAGGATATGCAAAAAGGGAAAAGCCGTCTGGTCGTGACGGAAATCCCGTACCAGGTCAATAAAGCGCGCGTGGTGGAAACGATTGCCCGCCTTTCGCGCGACAAAGTGTTGGACGGGATCACCGCCTTGCGGGACGAGTCGGATCGCACCGGGATGCGTATCGTAATCGAATTGCGTAGCGATGTGGATCCGCAGATCATGCTGAACAACCTGTACAAGCATACGCAGTTGCAGGAAACGTTCGGTATCATTATGTTGGCGCTGGTGGACGGCCACCCGCGGATATTGAATCTGAAGGAAATGCTCAACTACTACCTTGCACATCAGCAGGAAGTAGTGACCCGGCGCAGCCGCTTCGAGCTGGACAAGGCGCGGGCTCGCGAGCACATTGTCGAAGGCTTGCTGCGGGCGCTGGATCGGATTGACGAAATCATCAAGACGATTCGCGCATCCGAAACGGACGAAATCGCCAAGCAGGCACTCATGGACACGTTCCAACTCTCGGAAAAACAGGCCTTGGCGATCCTCGATATGCGCCTGCGCCGCCTGACGGGACTGGAACGCGAGAAACTGGAACAGGAACTGCGCGATTTGCAGGAAACGATTGCCTACCTGAACGACCTGCTCGCCAATGAAGATAAGGTCATGCAGGTGGTCAAGGAAGAACTGCAGGACGTAAAACGGCGGTTTACGGATGAACGGCGCAGCGCGATCGTCCGTGACAATTCCGGTCTGGACGATCTGGACTTGATCCCGGACGAGCCGATGATCATTACCCTGACAAATGAAGGCTATATCAAGCGGATGCATGCCAATACCTACCGCACCCAGCGTAAAGGCGGGGCGGGGATTACGGGCATTCAGACGAAGGATGACGACTATGTGGTCAAGGTGCTGACGACATCGACGCACAATACCCTGCTCTTCTTTACGACGGCGGGACGAGTCTACAGCCTTTGCGCCAACGATATCCCGAAAGCGGCGACACGCAAAGCGCGCGGGACACACTTGGCGAATTGCATCCCGGCCTTGACTCGGGAAGAAAAAGTCACGGAAATTTTCGATATTTCTTCGTTTGAAAATTATAAGTATCTGTTCATGATGACTCGCAACGGTACGGTGAAAAAGACTCTGCTGAGCGAATATGAGCGCGTCCGTGCGAGCGGCATGATCGCGATCAATTTGCGCGAGGGTGATGAGCTGATCAAAGTCGTCTGCACCGCCGGTGATGAAAAAATTATCCTCGGCACGAAACAGGGTATGGCGATCGTCTTTGAGGAGAAGGACGTCAATCCGACGGGTCGCGCCTCGTACGGGGTCATCGGGATCCGGTTCAAGGCGGGTGAAGACGATGAAGTGGTCGGCGGTGATGTGTTGCCTGCCGACGGCGACGTGCTCACCATCAGCGAAGAGGCCTTTGCCAAACGCAACCATGCCGATTCCTACACCGTCCAACAACGCGGCGGGCAGGGAGCGCGCAACTTCAAGAAAGGCATGAAAGTCGTCGGCCTGCTGACGGTTCGCGGTGATGAGGAAATGCTCGTCATTACGGAAAGCGGTATCGTAATCCGCGTACCGGTCGATTCGATCAGCCTGAAGAAGGGACGCAATACGATCGGCGTGAAAGTACAGCGTCTGGAAGATGCGGATCGTATCGCCTCGATTGCGCTCGCTCCGCAGGAAGACGAAGATGAGGATGAAGAAGATTGAGGCTGCATAATAAAAAAGCTTCGGCAGATGTAAATGCAAGGAATAAAAAAAGAGGGACTTGTCCCTCTTTTTTTATTCCTATATTTTCCGGGTTTCCTGGATTCTGTTTTCTGCGAAGTGAAGAGTCGGATGTAGGCAAGTCGGTGCAGTTGGCGGGCGAGAAGAGCGGATGTCCGAATGAATATACAGAGAAAGTTTTCATTCAAAAAGCCCGCAAGGATGCGGGCCGGTAGGGCGTATCATCGTATGCAGTTTTGTGTCATCGTGCGAAAACAAACGTGGCGGAGAGGGTGGGATTCGAACCCACGGCCCCTTGCGGAGTCACCGGTTTTCAAGACCGGCTCCTTAAACCACTCGGACACCTCTCCGTGTTAAAAGAAGTTGCGGCGCCATAGCGTGACGGCAGCGACGACTGTTGCAAAAACGGCAATGCCGGTGACGGCGGTGAAGCCGATCATTTCTCCCTCCCAGGGGACGCCGGTATTGATGCCCCAGAGACTGAATACCAAGGTCGGGACCGCCAACAAAATGGTAATGGAGGCCAAGAATTTCATGACCATGTTCAGGTTATTGGAGATGATGGAAGCGAACGCATCCATCATGTTGATCAAAATGAGCGAGTACATTTCAACCATTTCGATAGCCTGTTTGTTATCAATGATAACGTCTTCGAGCAGGTCTTCGTCTTCCTCGTACATTTTGAGCAGCGGCCGCGGCTGGACGTTGTTGCGCAGGCGCAGCAGTTTTTCCATCACGATGCCGTTGGCTTTGAGTGCGGAGGTAAAATAGGTCAAAGATTTCTGCAACTCGAGGAGTTGGAAAAATTCTTTGTTCTGCATGGACGCGCGCACTTCCGCTTCAATGACATCCGTCCGCCGGTTGATTTGTTGCAGGGCCTGCAAAAATAGAGTCGCAGTCCGGTTCATGATTTGAAACAGAAAGCGAGTTTTTTTGTAGGTACGGAATGTCGCATACTGGTTGTTTAGGAAGATGGAGATTACCCCGGAATATTCGAGACAGACGGTAATAAGGTAGCGTTCCGTGACGTAGATGCCGAGCGGCAAGGTGTCGTAGCTGTCCAGTGTTTCGCGCAGAACGGGGGTGTTGATGACGATGAATACATATTCGTCTTCCAATTCCACGTGGGAACGTTCTTCCGGGTCCAAGGCGCCGCGCAGTTCGATGGAGGGGATGCCGGTGATCTCCGACAGTTGCTTCAGTTCGGCTTCGGTGGGATTGACGGTATGCAGCCAAGATCCTTTTTCCGCTTCTTCCGGCACCACCTCGCGTAAAATATGTTCTTCGTCGTGTTTGTATGCGACCAGCACCTGTCTCACCCCTTCCGCTAACTGTAATGCGCCCGCAAGTTGTACTCATTATACAACATATGCAGGAGAAAATAAAAGGCGGAGCGCTGTTCGGATCTTGCATATTTCAGTTGCGTAGTCTATAATAGTATAGCTATGTACTGTAAGTACTGCTCCTAACCCTTTGGAAGAAAGGGTCATATGTCCAAACGAGGAGGTGTCTACATGAACAAGAACTACGAAGTAATGTTCATCGTCAAGAGCATGGAGGAAGAGGCGACGGAAGCGATTATTACGCGTGTCCAGGATCTCATTACTCGCAACGGCGGCACGGTGAACAATCTCGATCGCATGGGTAAGAAACGTCTTGCGTACGAAGTACGCAAGCAGACGGAAGGCTACTATGTGTTGGTAGAGTTCTCCATTGAGCCGGCACAGATCAAAGAAATTGACCGTGTCATCAAGATCAATGAGAACATCATTCGTCACTTGATTGTCAAGCAGGACAAATAAGTCCGGAGGTAGAGTATGAACTCGGTGCAAATCATTGGCAATATCGTACGCGACCCGGAAGTACGGTACACACGTACGGGTAAGGCTGTGGCGTCGTTTACCGTGGCGGTGAATCGCAGCTGGGTGAGTGTACAGGGAGAACGAAAAGAAAGTACGGACTATATACCGGTAGTAGCTTGGGGACGTTTGGCGGACTTGGTCGGGCAGCGCATTACCAAAGGCACACGCGTGTTTGTCGAAGGTCGTTTCCAGACGCGCTCGTACGAGACGCAGGAAGGGGAAAAACGCTACATGACGGAAGTCGTGGCGAACCTGATTGCGCCGAATGTCGAGTTCGACAGTATGGGAACCGATGCGCGGGGCGGCTCGTTCGGCGGTCAGGTAAACGAACAGCGGAATGATTTCGGCCAGCGGAATGATTTCGGCGGCGGCGAGCCGCGCGGAGACTTTTCGCAATTCGGCAACGACCCGAAGCCGGGAGCACCGTTTGACGGACCGGATGAACAGATTCCGTTCTGATCTGCCGGAAGAAGGAGGCTAACCATGAGAAGAGATCGGGTAAGAAGACCGAGAAGAAAAGTTTGCGCGATCTGCGCAGATAAAATCGAACATGTCGATTATAAAGATATCGCGCTGTTGCGCCGTTTCATTTCGGAACGCGGTAAGATTTTGCCGCGTCGGGTAACGGGCGCTTGTGCGAAGCATCAGCGTAAGATTCAGCTGGCGATTAAACAGGCGCGGGCGATCGCGTTGTTGCCGTTCACAGCGGAATAAGTAAAACAAAAAGAACCGTCGTTGACGGTTCTTTTTTTATTGCACTCAAGTATCCGGATTGATCTCTCGCGGCGGCACGAAATCGGGACGGTCGGCGACGGAGGTTACCAGGCGTCGCACCGCTTTCATAAATTTCGGTCGGGGGATCAGGACAAGATGGCCGCAACCGATGCAGCGCAGGCGAAAGTCCGTGCCGGTACGCAGTATTTCCCATTCATTGGTGCCGCAGGGATGCGGCTTTTTCATGGTGACGATGTCGCCGAGTTGGTAAACAGGATAGGCCATAGTTCCTCACTTTCGCAGCCGCGGGACGGTGTAGCTGCCCTGCGGCATCAGGCAAATATCCGCAGCGGGACCGAGTTTCTGCTCGGCGAGTGTGAGTGCTTCCGCTACGGAATGAACCGGGGTGAACAGGGCGGCGCGGACGTCTTCATCCGGCATGGCGGAAAGCAGGTAGAAATCCGCTTTCTTCATCAGACGGGTAACGGCATAGGCTTTGTGCCGGCCGATTTGGAAATCTCGGCGGACATACTCCTCGATTGCAGTCGGTGAGGGGTAGTTGCGTACGGTGGCGTCAAACTCGGCCGAGCCGGAGCCTTCTTCACATTCCGCAAGCAGGATCACGACGCCGCCCTCGCGCACGGCGCAGACAGCATTATCCATGGTCTTTTGGGCTTGGTAAATATTGATATCCTTCGGGTAGCCGCCGCAGGTGGCGATGACGATGGGGTATTCCTCGTCAATGGGGACGCCGTTCATGCGATCGACCAACTCGCAGGCGGCTTCATGTGCGGTAATGTAGTCGCCGGCAAAGACACCGATGAATTCTTTTTTCTCGTTGAGGACGGTGTTGAGCAAGAAACTCGGGCGATGCATTTCGCAGCCTTCGATTTGGTCGAGGTAAATCGGGTTATGGTGCAACTCGCCGATCACGGCGGCCGGATCCAGCATGAGCGAATGATTGCGCCGGATGGTTTCCTGATGCGCCACGCCGGGGAAGAGTGCCTTGCGCCCGCCGCCGAAGCCCGCGAAGAAATGGTGCACGACGCTGCCGGTCAGGATCAGCAGATCCGCCTCGACGGCCGCCCGGTGGAATGCGACCGGCGTGCCGTAGGAGGTGGTGCCGACCGTGACGTAATCTTCATCGCAGCGCGCTTCCGCATTGACACAACGCAAGCGCCGGTACATTTCCGGCCCGATCTGGTCGATCATTTCCGCCGCGGTCATCGGGCGATGCATACCGAGCGCGAAGAGGACGGTAATGTCGTCATCGCGAACCCCGCGGGCGGTGAGTGTTTCGACGATGAGTGGCAAAAACACGTCCGTATGTGCGATGCGGGTGGTGTCATTGACGATGATGGCGACGGTCTGCCCGGGCTGCGCCAACTCCGCCAGCGGCGGGGAGTCGATGGGATGGGAGAGGGCGTTGCGGATGGCGGCAACGGGATCGTCGAGCGGTGTCATTTCCGCCATTTCCAGGACTTTTTTCACGCGTTCGGCGGGAAGATCAAACGAGATTTCACCGCGTCCGTAGGGCATATGGTATGTAGACATAAGGAACCTCCTCCGGCTTACTTCGTGGCTAAGGACAGGAAAAATGATGTCGCCGCCTCGAGCATGGCCGTGGTGACGTAGTGCCCGAGGTCGGGGATAGTCGCATAGCGGGCATCGCCGCCGGCCTGCCGGACGAGCGCGGCAAAGCGTTCGTCGGCGCGCGGATCGACGAGGTTGTCGGCGGCGCCGTGCAGCAGCAGGAGCGGTGTGTGGCGCAACGCCTCGGCGGCGCGATGGGGTGAGAGTATATCCACCTGTTCGGCAAGCGCCGGCAACAGCGGCAGTTCGGCGGCAAACCGGGCGGCGAAAAAGAGCCGGCTGAGCGGCCAGTGCCCGGAGCCGTTCAGCGCACAGACGCCGTGCACATCGGGTCGCGCGGCGACACCCAGAGCGGAAAAGCCGCCCATCGAATGGCCGCAGGCATACCAGCCGGGATAGCCGGCTTCGGTCGCAAAGCGTCCCCAGGTATCCGCCTCGGTGACATTGCGACAAACGCATTCCCAAAAGAGCGGGTAACTCTCGACGGCTTCGTAATTTGCGCTGCCGCGGTCATCGTGGTGCAAGGTCGCGGGAACCAGCGTATCGAAACCGGCCGCCGCCAAGGCCAGCGCACGCAGTTCCTGCCCCTCCGCCGCAGCACTCCAGCCGTGGTACCAGACGACCAGCCCGCGCGGCTTCGCCGGGCGATAACGCAGGACGGAAATGTCTTCATAGCGCAGCGTGCTTTTTTCGATGTGAAATGTTGTCATATCGTATTCTCCTTCTTCATCATTATTATAAAGCGCAGGCGCGGAGAAACCAAACATTCGTCTGTATGCGAAAATATCAATGGATTATGCAACTACAATATATAGTAATTGATAGCGGATATGATAAGATGTATATACAACCTGTTGATAAACGCGGCAATGCCGCGGAGGAGGAGAAACATGAAATTTACGGCATTCCGACCGGAATTTTTGGCACAGTATCCCGATTTTCCGGCACATATGACGCAATTGGCGAAGTTTGTTTATTATCGCACTTATTCCCGCTGGCTGCCGGAGTTGCAGCGCCGCGAGACCTGGAAGGAGACCGTCACGCGGGCGCTGACATATAATTGCCTGATGGCGGCGGAAAGTGAAGAGAACGCACAGGCGCTTTTTGACAATGTCTTCCATTTGCGCCAATTCATTTCCGGGCGCAGCCTTTGGATCGGCGGCTCATTCGCTTCGGAAAGTCTGGTCATGGCGAACTTCAACTGCGCGTTTACCGTGATGGACAATACGAAGTCGTTTGTGGAACTGTTTTACCTGCTGATGGTCGGTACGGGCGTCGGTTTCCGTATCCTGCAGCGCGATGTGGCGAAGTTGCCGCGTTTCCGCCGGGATATCGAGCTGGAGAACCTGCCGTTCGCACCGTTGCCGGCGGAGCAACGGGTAGATCCGTCCTCGCTGTATTTCGAGTCCGACGACACGGCGACGATCGTTGTCGGCGATTCGAAAGAAGGCTGGGTGCAGGCGCTGCAATTCTATCTCGACATGCATACGCGGCACGACTACCGGCGTGTGAAGCGGATCCGCATTGACTATAACGGAGTCCGCCCGAAAGGGGCGCGCCTGGCAACTTTCGGCGGGACGGCATCCGGCTATGAATCGTTGGCGACGATGTTTGCCAAAATTCACCGCGTTTTGACGACGGAAGATTTTGCGCCGGCGCCGGAAGACGGTAAACTGCGCCCGATTCATGTTCTCGACATTTGCAATATTATCGGGGAGAATGTCGTTGTCGGCGGGGTGCGCCGCACGGCGGAGACGGCGATCTTCTCGCCGGAAGACGATGAGGTATTGGAAGCGAAAACGAACTTGACTCCGGATAAGTTCCATCGCTTTATGAGCAACAACAGTATTTTCTTTGAAGAAAAGCCGAGCAGGGAACGCTTGAGAAAAATCTTCCACACGCTGCGTTATACGGGCGAACCGGGCTTCGTCAATGCGGCCGAAGGGAAGCGGCGGCGAGCCGATTTCGAGGGCTTGAACCCCTGTTTCGAGATCTTGCTGCCGCGTAATTCCGTCTGCAACTTGACGACGGTGAATATTCTGGCTTTTGTCCGTGACGGCCGGCTGCAAAAGGACGAACTGCTCGCAGCGGAACGACTGTCGGCTCGCGCCTGCCTGCGGATGACCTGTATGCCGCTGGAACTGCATGACTGGAACGTGACGCACTGGCGGGATCGGCTGCTCGGCTGCTCGCTGACGGGCTGGCAGGATGCCATGGCCGCGCTCGGCTATGATCGGGCGCAACAGATTGCGCTGCTGCAAGAGCTGCATGCGGCGATCCGGGCGGCGGCGGAGGAATACGCGGCCGAACTGGAGGTACCCGTGCCGTTGCTCGTGACGGCGGTGAAGCCGGAGGGGACGCTTTCGCTGGTTGCCAACGGCGTCAGTCCGGGGTTGCACTATTCGCACAGTGAGTATTATATCCGCCGCATTCGCGTGAATGCGTCCGATCCGTTGGCGAAAACCGCAGAGGCTCTCGGCTGGCGAGTGCACCCGGAAGTGGGACAGACGGAGCCGAATGTCCGCACGAAAGTCATCGACTTCCCGTGCCATTCGCCGGTGAACCGTACGAAGTATGATGTCGGCGCCTTGGAACAGTTGCAGACATACTACGATTTCCAGAAGTATTACACGGAGCAAAACAGCTCGAACACGATTACCGTCAAGGACGACGAATGGGATGCCGTTTGTGACAATGTCTATGAACATTGGGACGAAATGCTGGCCTGCTCGTTCCTGAGTTTGTCGGATCACAGTTATGAACTGGCTCCGTATGAGAGCATCACGAAAGAGGAATACGAAACCCTGCGAGCCGGGATGCGCGATTTCGAGCCGGCACTGCTGAACCGGTTTGAAGAAACGACTGGCAACGAGGGCAAGGAATTTGAAATTCTCGACGATCGCGACGAGTGTGTCGCCGGGGTCTGCCCGATTAAGTAACGGGATCGGCTCGCGCAGCGTCTCGAGAGGACGGTTTTTCGGGTAAGCAAAAACGACAAGCGTTCGCTTGTCGTTTTTTGTGTTTACAACAGTTCCGTCGGCACGGTACAGATATTCATGCCGCGTTTGATAAGCCAGCCGAGTTTTCCTATGCCGATCAGGGCGACGGAGCAGTCCAGGTCGGTAATATCTCATCGTCGATTGCGGCAAAGCTGAGGAGCAATAAATTGACATGCTTCCGCTCCCAATATTGCAAGGCAAGATCGCCGAGGACGGAGAGATAGTCTTCGCTTTCCTCAAAATCTCCTTCGCTGTTGAATTCGTATACATTAAACTCCGCGGTGGTACGCGCGGCGTAGCGGATATCGCCGAGGCTCACGAGATCGTCGTTGCCGACATCGCGGCGCAGCTCCGCCAAGAGCGTTTCGCTCAGGGACGTTGCCGTCAACGGCATGGCATAGACGGCATAGGTGCGGCCTTCCTCCGGATCTTCACATTCCCGCAGAAAATACAGCGGCCGCACGCGGCGGTCTGTCAGTTTGCGGAATTTTTTGCCGTTCTTGCGGAAGAACGAATCGCCGTAGATGCTGTAGTCCGCTTCTTCCAGCGCTTGTTGCAGAAGGGCGAGATCGACTTCTTTCCGGATATAGGGATTTTTCAGCATGGTATTCCTCCGTATGGCGCAGATTTGTTTTTATTTTAGCACAAGCGGGGCATTTTCGGATACAATTTTGCATGGACTTGCGGGCAAGGCTTGGGTATAATGGGAAATAGAAAAGGAGGGCGTATGCGCTTAAGGAATAAACCGTGGATCGACGAGGCAATCCGAGAGTTTGCCGATTTTTTATATACGGAACTGCCGACGGCATGTGCGGGGCGTTGGGGAGACGTATTCGGCCGCCCGACGGCGCCTTTGTGGGTGGAACTCGGTACGGGCAAGGGGCAATTTATCGCCGGACTTGCCGAACGCCATCCCGAAGTGAATCTCGTGGGCTTGGAAGTGGCGCGAGGCGTGATTTTTTATGCCGGGCAGAAAATAGCGGAGCGGGGTCTCCCGCACGTGCGCTTGGTGGAAATGGATATCGCTCATATGGAAGAGGTGTTTGCGCCGGGAGAAATCGATCGTCTGTACCTGAATTTCAGCGATCCGTGGCCGAAGGCGCGGCATGCCAAACGGCGCTTGACCCACCATGCTTTTCTCGCGCGGTATGCAACGCTGTTGCGCGCCGGCGGGGAAGTGCATATGAAAACGGACAATGCGGGGCTCTTTGCTTTTTCGAAAGAAGAGTTTGTCGCTGCCGGTTGGCTGCTGCGTGAGGTGTCGGAAGATCTGCACGCGGCAGAACCGGAGGACAATGTGCGAACGGAATACGAGACAAAGTTTTCCGCCAAAGGGCAGCCGATTTATCGCCTGGTAGCCGTCGCTCCGGCGGCGGGAGGCAACCATGCCTGAGAAACGTCGACGGTCGCGCGGGTTCGCATCCGGCTTCTCGCTGGATGCGGGCGGTACGTTGGCGCTGGCGGTGTTTTTGCTGATCGCGATCGGCACGCTGAATGTGTACAGCTCGACGCAGTACATGAGTCTGCGGCTGGACGGTTCGACGACGTACTACCTCCTCTCCCACTTGCGCGGGGTGGCGATCGGTCTGTTCGGCGGTTGGCTTGCCTATCGGATCGACTACCGCAGTGCGCGTGAGGGCGGGCTGTTCGGGCTTCGCTCGGCGCTCGTGCTGACGTTCGTGTTGCTGGTGACGGTACTGCTTGTCGGGGTGACGATCAACGGTGCGCGGCGGTGGATTTATTTCGGCGTGTTTAATTTTCAGCCGTCGGAAATGGCGAAGGTTTTTGCGGTCATGTGGGCGGCATCCGAGCTGGCGTATTTGCGCGATGCGAATCGGCCGGTCACGTTGATGCGGTCGCTTCACGCTTGGCTCGGAAATTTTTTCAATAAACGCTCGGTTTCGAGTGAACGGGTGACCTTGCGGGAATGGCGGCCGCTGGCGGTGCCGCTGGTGTTTGCCGGGCTCGTGTTCGTGCAGCCGGACTTCGGGACATCGCTCCTGGTTTTGCTCGGGCCGCTGCTGCTCTACTTCATTGCGGGTTTGCCGTGGCGAGAAATTATCATCACGTTGGCGGTGGCGCTTATCGGAGGCACCGCGGCGGTGGCTGCGGCGCCGTATCGACTGGCGCGGCTGGTTGCTTGGTACGATCCGTTTCAATATGCACAGGATCTCGGTTACCAGGCCGTGCAAAGCATTATCGCTGTCGGCTCCGGCGGCTTTTTCGGCCAGGGTTTCGGCCGAGGCTTGAGCAAATTTGCCTACCTTCCGGAACAGTATACGGACTTTGCCTATGCGGTGTGGGCGCAGGAGACGGGATTTTTCCTTTCCATGTTCGTGTTGTTGCTGATTACGGTGATCTGGTTTTGCGGTCTGAGAATCGCGCAGACGGCGGAAGACCGTTACGGTCGGTATCTGTGTTACGGTTTGACGCTGCTGCTGGTCGCACAGGGAGTCTACAACATCGCCATGACGATGGGGGTGATGCCCGTCACGGGGGTGCCGCTGCCTTTTATCAGCTACGGCGGATCGGCTCTGCTTTTCAATTTGGTGGCGGTGGGAACGGTGCTGAACGTGGATCGGGTCGCAAAGGAAAAAAGACGGATCCGCCGCCGGCAGGAGCTTGCGGCGCAGCGTCATTATTAAGTGTGGAGATTAGAGGAGAAGTGAAATGAAAGAATTTGTCGATGTGGACGAACGTTTACCGCTTTCCAAAACCATCCCGTTGAGCATCCAGCATTTATTTGCGATGTTCGGGGCGACGGTTCTGGTGCCCTTCCTGCTCGGTGTCGATACGGCGACGGCATTGCTGCTGAACGGGATCGGTACGTTGCTCTACCTGGTCGTCTGTAAAGGACGCTTGCCGGCGTATCTCGGCTCGAGTTTCGCCTTCATTGCGCCGGTAACGGCGGTGATGGCGGCGCCGGGGCTGGGTTACAGCGCAGCCCAAAGCGGCTTTATCGTGTTCGGCTTTTCTTTTGTGGTGTTGGCGTTCGTGGTGAAGAAAATCGGCGTCGCTTGGATCGATACCCTGTTCCCGCCGGCGGCGATGGGAGCGATCGTCGCCATTATCGGTTTGGAGTTGGCACCGACGGCGATGGGGATGGCCGGTTTCATCGGCGCGCCCCCGGCAGGGATGGACGCGGTCACGGCGCGACTCATCTCCGGTTTCACGCTGGTGATGACGATCTTGTTTTCGCTTTTCGGGACCGGCTTTATGGCGATCATTCCGATTTTGCTCGGAGTCGTCTCCGGCTACCTGCTCTCGCTCGCGTTCGGTGCGGTAGACTTGGCGGCCGTCGCCGCGGCGCCCTGGTTTGCGGTGCCGACACTGTATACGCCGACATGGAGTTGGGAAGCGATCTTTATTATTCTGCCGGCGGTTTTCGTCGTCTTTGCGGAGCATGTCGGCCATCTGGTCGTGACGGGGCATGTCGTGGGGCGGGACCTGATGAAAGACCCGGGACTGTCTCGCTCCTTATTGGGCGACGGGCTCTCGAATATCCTTTCCGGCCTGGCCGGGGCGACGCCGAACACGACCTACGGCGAAAATATCGGTGTCATGGCGATCACGCGGGTCTACAGCACGCGGGTAATCGGCGGCGCGGCGATTATCGCGATCGTATGCTCTTTCATCGGGAAAATTGCCGCCGTTATTCACGGCATTCCCGTGCCGGTCATGGGCGGCGTTTGCATTCTGCTTTTCGGGATCATTGCCACGACCGGCTTGCGGATGCTGATTGAGCAGCGTGTCGATTATACGCGCCCGGAAAACCTGATCCTGACTGCGGTTACATTGATCAGCGGCCTGTCGGGAGCCGTGCTGGATTTCGGCCCGTTTCATTTGCAGGGAATGGCGTTGGCAACGGTGGTGGCCATGGTCATGGCGATCTGCCTGCGCCTGTCGCGCAGCTTGCGAAAAGAGTAATTCTGGCGGAACAGTGTGTCGACAGCGGCGGCACACTGTTTTCCTGTAAGGAATGTGCGGCCGTGATGATCCGGGCGGCACAATGATATAATATAAACAGAGTAAGGAGGGGTAGTATGCAAAGCATAAGAACACTCGCCGCGACATTGCTGGTCGCCGCATTGTGCCAAGGCGCCGGGGCGGCTTCGCCGTTGCTTCCCCCGTTGCCGCCGCTGCCGGTGCCGGAGACGGAGATCGTCGGTGCGGAAACGGTACCGCCGACGGTCGTGTCCTTGCCGGAAGCGCCGGCGGCGCCGCGGGAGACGACGAATCGGATCACGGAGGTATTTCTGCCGGATTTCCTGACGTTGGAGATGCGGTTGGCCGAGCCGTTGAGCGAGAAAGAGTTGGATCCCCGGGCGATCGATTTGGCGCGGGAACGATTTATTTTCAGCGGCGATGTGCACGTGTTGAGTGCGCCGGTACCGGTGGAAGGCGAGCGGAATCTGTATCGTCTGCGCGTGGACGGTTTGGAGCCTTCCACATTATACATGGTACGCTATCGGGACTCGGAAGAGCAGTCATTTAAGACCTATGCCAATGCGCGCGAGATGGCGGAGCATTACAAGGGACGTTACGGCAATTCTTGGTAAACGGCGCTGTATTTCTTTGCCGAAATAAAGGAATTGCGCCGGGAAACGGAGAATAGACAACATAAGAGTGTTGCAATCAAGGAGGCGGTTTTAGTGAAAGAGTATGCAGGTTCGCAGATTCGTAATGTCGCGGTACTGTCTCATGACGGCGCGGGTAAGACGGCCGTCGTGGAAAATTTGCTGGCTACATGCGGGGCAATCGACGCGGTCGGTACCGGTGCCGACAACAGGCATGTGCTGGACTATGAACCGGAGGAAATCCGGCGCAATGTAACCATTCAGCTGGGCATCGCTCCCTGTGAATGGAAAGGCTACAAATTGAATTTCATTGACACGCCGGGTTACGGCGAATTTTCCGGCGAAGTACGGGCGGCGTTGCGAGCCTGTGACGGAGTTCTGATCGTGGTTTCCGGCGAGTCCGGGGTCGAAATCGACACGCGCCGTGCCTGGGAGTACGGTGATGAGCTCAGTCTCCCGCGGATGATTTTCGTGAACAAAATGGACGCGGAGCAGGCGAATTACGATAAAACCTTGGCGGAAATGCGCGAGCAGTTCGGCAAGAGCGTGATGCCGCTGCACCTGCCGTTGGGTGAAGGTGCCGATTTCCACGGCATCATCGACGTGGTCAAAATGACGGCAACGGTTTGGCAGGACGGCAAGGAAGAAGAAATCGAGATTCCGGCGGAGTATCGTGCCCGGGCGGAAGAAGTACGCGAAATGACGCTGGAAGCCGCGGCGGAAGGCGATGACATTCTCTTGGAAAAATACTTGGACGGCGGCGAGCTGACGGTGGAAGAAATCCGCCTCGGCCTGCGACTCGGGATGCGGGAAGGTAAAGTGGTGCCGGTCATGATCGGCTCCGCGGCCAAGAAGATCGGCTTGGATAAAGTCCTGGACCGCATCATTCGCTACATGCCGGACGCGTCCACGCGGACGATGGAAGCGACCAATCCGACTACGGGAGCGACGGTAAGCGTGCATGCGGACAATCCGTTCACGGCCTTTGTTTTCAAGACGGTGTCGGATCCTTTCGCCGGCAAATTAAGCTACATTCGGATTATTTCCGGTGAGCTGGCGGAAGGCGATAAGCTGTACAATACGACACAAGGCATCCAGGAACGGTTTGTGAAGATGTTCACCACGGTGGGCAAAGCGCAGATCCCCCTGACGCGGGCGGGTGCCGGCGACATCATCGCCATCCCCAAGTTGGAAGCGAAGACGGGCGATACCTTCGCCGCGCAGGAGTTTCCGATCGTCTTCCCGCCGGTTCGTTTTCCGCGCTCGCTGTACATCGTGGCGGCGGAACCGGAAACAAAGGGCGAAGAAGAAAAAATGGCGGTCGGCCTGATGCGCTTGTCCGAAGAAGATCCGACGCTGGTGACGTTGAAGGATCCGGAAACGCGCCAAACGCTGATTTATTCGATGGGCGAAATTCATTTGCAACACAATCTCGGCAAACTTGAGCGCAAGTACGGAACGCGGGTTCGTCTGGTCGAGCCGAAGGTGCCCTATCGTGAGACGATTCTGGCGAAGGCGGAAGCCGAGGGCAAACACAAAAAGCAAAGCGGCGGACATGGTCAATACGGGCATGTGTTCCTGCGGATCGAGCCGACGACGGAAGACTTTGAGTTTGTCGACGACATTTTCGGCGGCGCCGTACCGCGGCAGTACATTCCCGCGGTAGAAAAAGGCGCGCGCGAAACCTTGGCGCAGGGGCTGATCGCCGGCTATCCGATGATCGGCGTTCGGGTTACGTTGTACGACGGCACGTATCACTCCGTGGACTCGTCGGAAATGGCGTTCAAAGTGGCGACCTCTTTGGCCTTGAAAAAGGCAGTGCCGCAGGCGCAGCCGGTGTTGCTGCAGCCGGTCTACAATGTCAATGTATTTGTGCCGGATGATTTCATGGGCGCAATTGTCGGCGATCTCTCCGCCAAGGGCGGCCGCATTCTCGGCATGGAGCCGGGCGATCGGCCGGGCGAAACGGTGGTGCTGGCACAGATTGCATTGGGCAAAATGTTCTCGTATGTGACGGAACTGCGTTCGTTGACGCAGGGGCGCGGCACATACAATATGGAGTTTTACCAATACGAACAGGTGCCGTTCCAGGAGGCACAGGAAATTATTGCCGCCTACGAAGCGAAGAAAGAGGAGTAAGAGCGTCTCGAGGCGCAGC
This sequence comes from Veillonellaceae bacterium, assembly GCA_022771805.1. GTDB lineage: Bacteria > Bacillota > Negativicutes > Veillonellales > Negativicoccaceae > JALELM01. The sequence goes on from JALELM010000010.1 coordinate 31,399, forward strand.
CCGGGAGGAGGAACCATGGCTACGATACGACCCGAAGAAGCCGTAAAGCATTGGGCGGAGGCGTGTGTCATTGATGTGCGCGAGCCGGCGGAATACGCAAAGGGGCATTTGCCGCAGGCGCGGCTGCTGCCGCTCGGGAGTCTGGATGCGACACGGGCGGCGGCGCTCATTCCGTCGTCGGATTCCCTCGTCTATGCGTATTGCCGCAGCGGTCAGCGCAGTGCGGCCGCCGTGCGTAAGTTGCGCGCGCTCGGCTACACGAATGCGTACAATCTCGGCGGCATCCTCGATTGGCCTTACGAGGTGGAAAAGTAAGCGCATTCGGCACCGAACAAGAGCGGTGGAAAAAACGACATAAAAACAAAAGACCCTGCCGGGGGATTTCGATGCGGATCGAAAGTTCCCGCGGCGGGGTCTTTTTGCGTGCGTATTATTTTGCGTTTGCGGCGAAGTCTGCGCGGGCTTCGGTGATCAGCCCGTACAGCGCCGCGGCATTTTCTCGCAGAACGGCGATCTTCGTCGCTTCGTCCAAGTCTGCCCGCGCGATGTATTCTGCGGCGCGGACATATTTATCATCTTGGAAATAGGGGAAGTCGCTGCCCATGAGGATGCGTTCCCGGCCGAAGATACGGACGCTGAGCTCCAACGCTTCGGCGAGGAAATTGGCACCGTCAAAGTAGAAATTGCGAGCCAGCGTTTCCCGAGGCGATTCGCGGAATGCGTCCCAATCTTCGTAATTATCTTCGATGCGCTGCATTTGGAAGCCGATCCCGCCGCCGAGATGGGCGACGTGGAAGCGCAAATTACGACAGGTGTACGGGATATCCGATTTCAACAGACGCAGCACGGCGAGCATGTCTTCGATCGGCGCGCCGACGACCCATTCCAGATGCTTGTCGTTGACCATCGGTGAGCAGGCGCCGGCCCCGGTCGGATGGATATAGATCACGGTTCCGAATTTGTCCAAGGCTCGGTAGAAAGGAAGGAATTCCTGATCGAGCGGGCAGGTTCCGTCGTGCAACAAGGTGTTGACGGCAATTCCTTGGAAGTGCAACTCCGTCAGACAGCGCTCCCCTTCCGCCACGGCTTCCCGCAGATGAGGCAGCGGTACGGCGCCATAGGCGAGGAAGCGATCGGGATAACGTTTCACCAGAGCCGCATAGAGGTCGTTGATTTGCCGCGCCGCGGCGAGCGCCTCTTGCGCGGTGCCGTATTGCGGCACTTGGGGCGTGGCGGACAGCACCTGGTACTGCACGCCGGCGCGATCCATGAGAGCCAGGCGATACGCGAGATCCTTTTCGCTGCTGCCGGCTCGCAGATTGCGCGCGACATCCGTCTCGGTCGCGCCGAGTTCGCGCAGGCGATCCAGGTATTCCTCCGACCAAAGATGTGCATGGGTGTCAATGTATTTACCGAAAGCGGGGTTTTGCATAATTGTCTCCTCCATGTTGCGGCGGCTCATACGGTGCCGTGCCGCGGGGCGAACCGAAAACAGTCGCCAAAACGATGCCCTCCCGCCAGTCTTGCGGTCGGGTTCGTTTACGCAGTACCGAATGAGCCGGCCGGGCGGCGGGGACGTTGCGTTGCATCACCGGTATTTCGACCGTTTGCGGCAAGAGCCGTGTGACCGGTTCGATTGGTGAGGGCTGCAATTCGGCGGCGGGAGCAACGAACGTTGTCGCCGTTGCTCCATTTTCCGGAGGGTGTTCGGGCAGCTTGTCGAGCGACTCCGACTCGGCCGTTACGTCTCCGCGCGGCGGCCGCTTTTTGGGGCGCAGCAGCTGCCAGATGACGAAAGCAAGCCAGATGAGAACGACGCCGATATTTTCCGGCAGGAAATTATCCATACTACTCCTTTATGATTCACACGCAAGTCAATGTACGGAGCGGGTCGGATCGACCCGCGGGAAATCAGCGTTTAGCCATATAGATTTTGTAGGCTGCGAAAGCGGCGATACCGAACAACAGCGTCGGTACGATTACGCTCAAGAGAGACAGCAGAATGGCTGCACGAATGAAGATCATCAGGATTCACCTCCTTCCGGTTTAGCGATGGATTCACGCATTTCCGTATCCGCCTGGATGTTTTGCAGGCGATAATAATCCATAACGCCGAGCTTGCCTTCGCGCAAGGCTTTGGCAAAAGCGATCGGTACTTCCGCCTGCGCGCGGACGACTTCGGCTTGCATTTCCTGCACTTGCGCCCGCATTTCCTGCTCTTTGGCGACGGCCATGGCGCGCCGTTCTTCGGCTCGCGCCTGGGCGATTCGTTTGTCGGCCTCGGCCTGGTCGGTTTGGAGTTCCGCGCCGATATTGCGGCCGACATCGACATCGGCAATATCGATGGAAAGAATTTCAAAAGCGGTACCCGCATCAAGGCCTTTGTTCAGCACCGTGCGGGAAATGTGGTCGGGGTTTTCGAGCACATCCGTATGGCGCTCGGACGAACCGACGGTGGTGACGATCCCCTCGCCGACCCGGGCGATGATGGTCGCTTCACCGGCGCCGCCGACGAGGCGGTCGATGTTGGCACGTACGGTTACGCGAGCCCGGACACGGAGTTCGATACCGTTTTTCGCCATGGCGGAAATGATCGGCGTCTCGATGACTTTCGGGTTGACACTCATCTGCACGGCCTCCAGCACGTTACGCCCGGCCAGGTCGATTGCCGCCGAGCGTTCGAACGTCAGCGGAATGGAGGCGCGGTGGGCAGCGATGAGCGCATCGACGACGCGATCGACATCGCCGCCGGCAAGATAGTGCGCTTCCAATTGGTTTACATTGACATCGAGACCCGCTTTGGAGCCTTTGACGAGGGGCATGACGATCACGCGCGGCGGCACCCGCCGCAGGCGCATTCCGATCAGATCGAAGATGCTGATATGAACGCCCGCCGCCAGCGCCGAGATCCACAGGTTGATCGGCACAAAGTGGAAAAACAGCAACAGGGCAAAGATAATCAGAACAATGGTAAAGCCGGGAACGAAAATATCCATAAAGCCTCCTCAGATTTGTGCGGCGACGACAATTCGCGCCCCGCTGACTTCGATAACCGTAATATCCCGCTCGGCGGGAATGAACTCGCCGGCCGTCACGACATCGTACCGGCGGCCGTCAATCAGCGCCGTACCGGCGGGGCGTAGCGGCGTCAACGTACGTCCCCGGGCACCGCAAAGATAACTGAAATCGTCACTGCCGGTATAGCCGGCCTCCGTCGTGCTGGCGGTTTGCAAGGCCAACCGTCGCCAGAGCCGGCCGGTCGTCAGATGTTTGGCCAGGATGACGAAGAGGATCACGGCGCCGATCAAGCCGGCGGCAAGGATATACCATGCCGCAGTACCGCCGCCGAGAACCAGGAATACTCCGCCGAGCAGGCCGATAAAGCCGAGCAGAGCCGCAATGCCGCTGAAGAAGAAAAAGATATCCGCCAGCACCAGCAGGAAGCCGCCGCCGATCAGAAGCGAGGCGGCCCAGGCCTCGCCGGAAACTTGCCACTCGCCGAAGAGCAGCAGACCGCCGGCGGCCAAAGCGAGGATGCCCGCGCCGGAGAAGCCGGCCGTTTTCACTTCCGCAAACAGCGAGAAAAAGAGCACGGCAATAAGGATAACTCGCAGCCACGGAGCCTGCAGGAACGCGACGAGGTTGTCCGTCGTGTCGGCGGCCACGGTAAGCGGTGTGCCGGGATAGGCGGCCGTAATCTCCGTAATCTCGCCGGCCGCCGTGGCAAGCCCCAGCCGCGCCGCATCCTCCGCAGTCAGCGAGAGAACCGCGCCGGGAGCGGCGTACGGAGGATAGCCGAGCGTTTTGTCGACCATGGCTCGCGCGGACGCCGCATCGCGATTGCGCGCTTCCGCCGTGGCGGCAAACTCACCTCGCACGGCGGCTACCAGCTTTTCCGTCGCCGGAATCGGTTCCGCCGCTCCGAGCGAGGAGCCGGGAGCCATTACGATTCGTTCGGCGGCCAGGGCGATGAGCGCGCCGGCCGACCAGGCGCGCGGCTCCACGTAAGCGACCGTCGGCCGCTTTTCCTGCAAGAGCAGGTCGCGGATTTGTATGGCGCTGTCCAAACGGCCGCCCGGCGTGTCGAGACGAAAGATAATCGCGGCCGCGTCCGTGCGTTCCGCCTCCTCTACGGCGCGGCGAACCAGACTTACCGTGCCCGGATTGACTTCGCCTCGGATCGGGACGAGCAGAGCCGGACCCGCCGCCGCTACCGCCTGACAACAGAAGAAAAAGAGGCACACCAGCAAGAAACACTGCCGGAAGATGCGACCGTCAGGCATGATCGGCCTGTTTTTTTGCCTGCAGGCGCTCATAGTAGACATCTCCTTTAGCGGTGTCGTGCATCAGGTTCATCAGTTCGCGTGCCCGTTCCGGCGAAAGCCCGCTGTATTCGGCATATTCCGTCAGCGGGTCGGGGCGTTCCGCGCGCTTGCGTGCCATGTACGCACGCCGTTCATCCGAGGAGAGATCGCGCACCGCGGCGAGATCCTCCTGCCGTCGCGCATAACGGAAGCACATGTATGCCTCCGTCGCTGCGGCCTCGGCCTGCGTCATCAGACCGCGTGCCGCAAAATCGGCGACATAGTAATGGACGAATCGCGGGTGGTGCGCTGATAAATTACGCACTTCCTCCGGCATATCAGCGGGGAGAGGGATTTGCGCCGCAGCCACTCCGGCGACAAGCAACAGACCGCCGCATAGAGGTAGCCAACGAATGGACATGACAACACTCCTTTCCGTACAAAATAAAGAATATCGATAATATAAATATATGACTTCCTGATTTGACTATACCGCAGGGGCGCCCGCCTGTCAAACATCGGCGTTGGCGAAGCCGCTGTGTTATAATAATCGAGGAGGTTCTATGAAGAAAGTAACGAAACAAAAACAAATATATCAGGCTTCGTGGGGGCGCGTTTGGCCGCAACAGATTTTTGCAATGATTCCCGCCGTGCATATGGGAATTGTCGCAAGCCGGACGACTGCTGCCGAAATCCGGCTGCTGTGCGCCTTCGGGGTTCTGTTTTGCATATGGCTGATTCATTGCGCCCGACCGCTTGTCTGCACTTGCCTGGAGACGGATTTGGAAGTGACGTTGCGACCGCAGAATATGGCGGAGCTGCTGCCCTTCCTGGTCGGCTATACGAAGCGGTTGCGGGTGCCTTACGATTCGATTGTCGGTGTCGGTGCGGACTGGCGGGATATCTATTTGGCATCGGCAGGGGGAGGCATGGCGGATATACCGGTGCTCTGGCATTTATTGTCGGCAGGGGAGCGACAACTGTTGTTGCGGCGCTTAGCGGCGGAAAGGAATGAACATGGAGAAGACAGGGAAAAATGAAGGACGGCTGCTCTGGCTGACCAATAACGAAATGCAGGCGGCTCGCCTGCAGATGGCTCTGCACTCGCTCGGGGAAGAAGTGCAGGGAAGGGTCGTGCGTCTGGAGGCGGGTGCGCCTCGGCCGGATTTGGCGGCGGCAGCTTGGGTCGGTGTCACGCTGATGGGACGCCAATTGCCGCCGGAAGAAATTGCCGGCAATTTGGCGACCTACACCGGCCCGCTTTGGTGCAACGGTGCGGACGATCTGCCGGCAGAGCGGGCGGTCACGGGCGAGCAGACGGATCGGATCTCTCGCTACCTGGCAGCGGGCGGGAAGGATAACTACCGCGCGTTGTGGCGCTACCTGGCCAATGAGTTTCAGGGGAAGAATCTTGCGGTTGCGGAGCCGCTGGAATCGGTGGATGACGGCCTGTACTATCCCGGCGAGCCGGTGTATCGCGATGCCGCTTCCTATTGCGCGGCGCATGTCGATCCCGCCAAGCCGACCGTCGGCATGCTCTTTTTGCGGGACGACTGGCTTTGGGGCGAGACGGACTGTTACGATGCGATGATCGTCGAGTTGGAAGCGGCGGGGATGAATGTATTGCCGCTCTTTTCCCATTGGGGACGAATGAATCGAAATACGAAACGCTTGGACGAATGTTTTCGCCATTATTTTTACTTGAACGGGCAGCCCTTGCCGGATGTCGTTATCAATAATCATCGTATGTCGCTGCAACTCGGGCGGGCTCTGGAAAAGAATTTCCTCGAGAAACTCGGCGTGCCGGTATTGCAGGCCTACCATACCAAACAGGAATTGGCGGTCTGGGAAGCAAGCCCCGCCGGTCTGACACCGACGGAAGTTTCCGCGACGGTGGCGATGATTGAAACGGACGGTATCCTGCACGGACCGCTGGTCTCGACCCGGACGACGGACGAAGCGGGGCAACCCGTGCGCGTGCCGCGAGCCGAGGGCTTGCGCCTGCTGGCGGAAAAAGCGCGGCGTTGGGCACGACTGCGGGAGATGCCGAATGCCGAGAAAAAAGTGGCCGTGATTTTGCATAATTATCCGGCCAATAATACGAATATCGGCTGCGCGGCGGATCTGGACTCGGGGGAAAGTCTGTTGCGGATTTTGCGTGCATTACAGGCGGAAGGCTACACGACCGGCGACTTGCCGGCAACGACGGCGGAACTCTGGGAGCGGGTATTGGCGCAAGTGACCAATGATCGCAACTACCTGACGGAAAAACTGATCGCGCGGGCGCCGAAGATTTCGGCCGCGGCCGTGCGCGACTATGTAGCGACGCTTTCGCCGCGAGCTCGGGAGGATTTACGCAAGTATTGGGGAGAAGCGCCGGGCGATGTGTTTGCAACGGACGACGGTCTGCTGTTACCCGGTCTGGTTCAGGGGAATATCTATATCGGCTTGCAGCCGCCGCGCGGTTTCGGTGAAGATCCGTCGGCGATTATTCACAGCCCGACCATGCCGCCGACATATCATTACTTGGCCTACTACCATTATTTACGAGATATTTGGGGTGCCGATGCGTTCATCCATCTCGGCACGCACGGTTCGCAGGAATGGCTGCCCGGGAAACAGAATGCACTTTCGAACGATTGCTGTTCGCTCCTGACCATGGAAGCGATGCCGAATCTGTATCCGTACCTGACGACGGTTGTCGGCGAGGGGATCCAGGCGAAACGGCGCGGTGCGGCGGCGGTGATCGGCTACCTGCCCGCGCCGACGGAGGAAAGCGGTCTCTACGGTGAATGGGAAGCGTTGCATCCGCTGCTGGAGGAGTACGCGCATTTCCAAGTATACAATCCGAGCCAAACGGCGGATGTGCTGGCGGCGATTGTAGAAAAGATCGAAGCGCTCGGCATGCAGGAAACATTCGGCACACCGAAGGAGGGCGCGGCGGACGATTACGTTCTCGCCGTGCATAATTTCATGCACGAGATGGCGCATCGGCAGACGCATGTCGGCCTGCATATCCTCGGCGAAGCGCCGAGCGGGGATCGCCTGACCGCGTTGGTGTATCGTCTGGTGCAGGTGGCGCAGGGCGATGTGCCCGCCCTGCCGGAAGCGATCGGAGATGCGTTGGGGATCCCGTTTACGGAACTGGCGGCAAGCAAGATCAAGTCGGGCGAAGAATGCGCAGCCTATGAACGGGTATTGGCGCTGAGCAAACAATTTGTCGAGGCGTTGGCCGCTGCGGAATGGGTCATATGCCCGCCGAACGAATTGGTTGCCGAGCTGCCGGCGACGGAAGCGCTGGCGGCGGTAGTCACGCTAATTTGTGAAGAGATCGTGCCGCGGACGCGGGGTGTAGCACAGGAAATGGATCATCTTCTGCTCGGTTTGCGCGGCGGCTACATTCCGCCGGGACCGGGCGGCTCGCCCTCTTCCGGGAATTTGGCGGCTTTGCCTACGGGGCGCAATTTCTACGGAATCGATCCGTCGCTGTTGCCGACACGTACGGCCTGGCGGCTCGGCGTAGCGTTGGGCGACGGTCTGGTGAATGATTTCGTCCTTACGGAAGGACGCTATCCGGAACAGGTCGGCATCGTGGTCTGGGCCGGCCCGAATCTGCGCAGCAACGGGCAATGCCTGGCGGAGATCATGTACCTGCTCGGGGTGCGGCCGCATTGGGATGAAGCGTCCGGTCGGATCCGCGGGTTGGAGATCCTGTCGCCGGAGGAACTCGGCCGGCCGCGAATTGACGTGACGGTACGCATCAGCGGTCTGGTGCGCGATGCATTGCCGCAGGCGGTGACTTGGCTGAATCGGGCGGTGCAGGCGGTCGCCGATCTGGACGAACCGCCGGAGTTGAACTATATTCGCAAGCATATCGCTGCGGACAGCGCCGAGCTGGAAGCGGCGGGGAAGGATCCCGAAACGGCGCTGCGGGAAGCGCGCTATCGGGTGTTCGGCTGCCCGCCGGGAGCCTACGGTGCCGGAGTCGGCGGTCTGCTCGATGAAAAAAATTGGGAGACGGATCAAGATCTGGCGCAGGTCTATGTCGCTTGGGGCGGCTATGCGTACAATGAGCAGGGCGAAGCACAGGCGGTGCCCGATGCCTTCCGGCGGCGACTGGCCACACTGGACGCGACCGTAAAGAATGAGGACACGCGCGATGTGAACCTGATGAGCTCGGACGATTTCAATGCCTACCACGGCGGGATGATCGCCGCCTCGCGCGCACTCGGCGGAAAAGCGCCCAAGGCCTATGTCGGCGACTCGTCCGTGCGCAGCCGTGTGCAGGTTCGCACGCTGACGGAGGAATTTCAGACGTTGATGCAGACCGAAGCGTTGCACCCGAAATATATTGCGGGCATGATGGAACACGGCTTTAAAGGGGCGCAGGAACTGGCGAAACGGGCTGCGCTGGCCTACGGCTGGGATGCCACGTCCGGCGTGATGAACGACGCCCTCTACGGACGGGTGGCGGAATCCTACCTGCTCGACGACAAAGTACGGGAATGGCTGAACGAGGTCAATCCCTGGGCGGCGAAATCCATTGCGGAAACACTGCTGGAAGCGGCGCAACGCGGCTTCTGGCAGGCGCCGGAGGAAATGCTCGACACCTTGCGGGATATGTATCTGCAGACGGAGGGGCAATTGGAGGAACGAACGGAGGAAGACGGATGAACAAACAAAACGAAACAATTCGCAATATAATGGCACATCGCAGCATTCGGAAATATACTTCGGAGCCGATCGCCGAAGACATCATGCAGACGCTCTTTGCGGCTGCGGGAATGGCGCCTTCGAGCGTTCATATGCAGGCCTACAGCATCATTCGGATCCGGGATGCGGCCCTGCGGGAAACGCTCGGCGAATTGGGCGGCCAGCGCTGCGTCACGGACGGAGCGGAATTGCTGCTTTTCGTCCTTGACCTGCATCGTTCGGAGCGCTTGGCGGCAGGCGGTGAGGAAGAGTTTACCGCGGCGGGAGATTACTATTCGTTCCAACAGGCGCTGCTTGATACCGTGCTGGCCGCGCAGAATCTCTCCTTGGCGGCGGAATCGCTCGGTATCGGGACGGTCTATCTCGGCACGTTGACGCAACCGGCGCAGGAAGTGATTGACCTGCTGGAATTGCCGCAGCTGACCTTCCCGGTCGTCGGTCTGTCTCTGGGGTGGCCGGCGGAAGATCCGGAGGTGAAGCCGCGCTTACCGGAAGCGGCGGTGGTGTTTACCGATCGGTACCGCGACACGGATACGTATCGGGATTTGCTGGCGGATTATAATTCGCGGATGGCCGATTATTATGCGACACGGACGGATAATCGCCGGGGCGCCGATTTTACCGAAATGGTACGGCTGCGCTACAGCGGCCTGACTTCGGAAATAGGCAGACGCAACTACCGGGCGCTGGCGGCACAGGGCTTTACCTGGGCGGTGCAGGAGGCACGGGATGGAGAATAAGATCACAAACGACGTGCAGGAACAGGTCGGTTGGGTGCGCCATGCGGGAGAGGCCGGCTGGGCTTTTATCACCGCGCACGCGCTGGACTTTTTGATGGCCGTGGTGATTCTGACGGTGGGGATCTACATTGCCCGTGTTCTGCGCCGAATGATTCGGCGTCTGATGCGGCATCCCGCCGCGGATCAACTCGTCATCGACTTCGTTTCGCAAGGCATCTACCTGTTTACCCTGATGATTGTCGGGATCGCCGCCCTGAACAAACTCGGCGTGCCGACGGATTCCTTTGTCGTGGCTCTCGGCGGCTTGGGCTTGGGTATCGGCATCGCGTTGAAGGACAATATCAGCAATCTGGCGGCGGGGATTTTGCTGCTGGTGTTTCGGCCGTTTCGCGTCGGCGATTTCATCACGATAAACGAAACGGCGGACGGGACGGTCATGAGCATCACGCTGATGAATGTGCACTTGAAGACGCTCGGCCAACAGGCCGTTATTGTTCCGAACAGTATGGCGGTCACTTCGGTCGTCCGCAATTACTCGACCTATCCGACACGCTCTATGGAGCTGCTGATCGATGTCGGCTATGAAAGCGATTTGGACGAAGTCATCGCCGTGCTGAAGAAATGCGTGCATGATGTCGGCGGCGTGCTGAACCAAAAAACGATGGTCATCGGTGTACGTGAATTTGCCGATAACAGCATTCGGATCTATTTGCGGCCGGAAGTGCGGGCGCAGGAGTATTGGAATATCTATCATGACCTGATGAAATTGATTAAAAATAATTTCGATGCGGCGGGGATTTCCATTCCTTTCCCGCAACGTGTTCTGCATTTGGAAAATGCGGCGGCCGCGCCGCCCCTGTCCGGCGCAGCGCAGAGCGATGGCAGTCGCTGAGCGAAGGATAGAAAAACGTCCGTTCCCTTCGGGGAACGGACGTTTTTTAATGCAACCTATGTTACTGCAGCAGGCCTTCTTTTTGGAGGAAGTCGTGCGCTACCGCTTGCGGGTTTTCGCGCAATTCGTCCACGCGATAGTTCAGATCACGCATGACGTCATTGGTGAGATGCGGTCCGAGTTCGTTCAACAGCGCAACGACTTCGGGATGTGCTTCCGCCACCGGCGACCGCAGAAGCGGTGTGGCGTAGTAGGGCGGGAAGTACTGCTGATCGTCCTCCAACACGACCAGATCGAACTTGCGCAGCAGTCCGTCCGTGTTGAAGGCGTCGATCGCCTGGACATCATCGTTCGCCAGCGCGAGATAGCGCGGCGAGCCGTCGATTCCGACTTCACCGGCGAAACGCAAGCGGTAGGCCTGCTTCAGGCCGTCCAGTCCGTCCGGGCGATTTTTGAATTCAAATGTCGTGCCGACCTGCATCTGCGGCGCAACGGCTCGCAAATCGGAAATGCTGTGCAGATTGTGTGCGGCGGCAAATTCCGGCCGGACAGCCAGCGTATAGGTGTTATTGAAAGAATACTGCGGCAGCATGGTAATGTTCTTCTCGGCGAGTCCCTGTTTGCTGGCCGTGAATACTTTTTCCATGTCGGAGGAAGGCGGATTTTTCAACAGGGACACATAGACCGTGCCGGTGTAGTCGAGGTACAAATCGATGTCGCCGCGGCGCAGCGCTTCGTGAGCGACCTGCGTTCCGCCGAGATTCACGCGCCGTTCCACCTGCAACGGCGTGCGGTTTTCGATGAGCTCGGCAAACAGATGCGCGACAAGGATATTCTCGGTAAAGTCTTTGGAGCCGACGACCAGATCCGCCTGTTCGGCGGAATAGTCGCGATAGGCGGTCCAGCCGCCGAGCGCGAGCAGAGCGGCGGTGACCACCGCCACGATACCCTTGGCTCGCCGCCGCTGACGCAACAGGTGTTCGCGTGAGGGGGCGTTTTCCAGCAGGGATGCGACCGGCGTGACCAATTGCTCGACCAGCCCGAGAAGGTAATCCACCGCCAACGCCAACAGACAGGCGGGAATGGCGCCGCTCAAGATCTGGGCGGTGTCCACCGTACGAATACCGGCAAAGACAAGATCGCCGAGACCGCCGGCGCCGATGAAGGCCGCAATCGTCATCAGGCCGACCGCCGTGACGGAACTGATTCGAATTCCGGCCATGATGACCGGCAAGGCCAGCGGCAGCTCGATCTTGTACAGAACCTGCCAACGGGACAGGCCGATACCCTTTGCCGCCTCCCGCGTGGCCGGTGGGATCTGGGCAATGCCCGTGAATGTATTCTTGATGATCGGCAGGAGTGAATACAGGATCACCACGCCGATCGCCGGCAGGCGGCCGATCCCGAAAAGTGGAATGGCGAAGCCGAGCAACGCGAGACTCGGAATGGCCTGCATGGTATTGGCTGCCTGCAGAACCGGTGTCTGCAAGCGGCGACGATAGGAGATCAGGATGCCCAGCGGGATCCCGATCAGTACGGAAATGGCTACCGCCGTAACGGTGAGTTCGATATGCTCGAGCAAAAGAGCCCAAATTTCCGCACGGTGCTGTTGGAAGTACGCATAGACATTCATTGCGCCACCTCCTCTGCCGGCAAGTACTGCTGCGACAGTGTCGTGACGAGACTCGATTGCGTCAGCAGGCCGAGCAGCCGCCGATCTTCCGCCACAACGGGGACGAAGTAGAGGTTTTCCGCCTGAATCAGTTGCAGCGTATCGGGCAGGGTTGCCTCCGGCGTTACCGTCCGGATATCGGTTTGCATGACCTTTTCCACAGGTACGGAAAGATCCGGCAACTCGCGCAAGGTTTGGGCACTGACCGAACCGAGCAGCCGCCCCGTGCGGCGATCCGTAACGAACAGACCGTTGATGTGCATGCGCTGCATCCGATTCAACGCACGAAACGCGCTGAGACTCGGCTCGCAGATATGCACCTCGGTGATCATGATATCCGCCGCGCGGATGTACTCCGGCGAACGCCAGATTCGGTTTTTGCCGATAAAACGTTCCACGAACGAATTGGCCGGGCTTCGGAGAATATTTTCCGGCGTGTCATATTGCACGATATTGCCTTTATCCAGGATGCAAATCCGATCACCCAAGCGGATGGCCTCATCCATGTCGTGCGTGACGAATACGATGGTTTTTTTGAACTCGTCCTGCAAGTGGCCGACTTCGTCCTGCAACGCTGTGCGCGTGAGCGGATCGAGTGCGGAAAACGGTTCGTCCATCAGAATGATTTCCGGGTCGCAGGCAAACGCACGCGCAACACCGACACGTTGCTGCTGGCCGCCGGACAGTTCGGCGGGATAGCGATCGGCATATTGCGCCGGAGCGAGGCCGACCATCTCCAACAACTCATAGGTTCGTTTGCGGCTTTCGTCCGCCGGACGCCCTATTGTCCGCGGGATCAATTCAATATTTTCCGCTACGCTCAGATGCGGAAACAGCCCCGTCTGCTGAATGACATAGCCGATATTGCGACGCAGATCCAGGATATTCTGCGTGCGGATATCCTGATCGTTAATATAAATAGTACCGCTCGTCGGCCGAATCAGTCGATTGATCATTTTGAGCAGGGTTGTTTTGCCGCTGCCCGATTCGCCGATGAGGCAGACCGTTTCGTTTTTCGGTATGCTGAACGAAACGTCGTGTAATACCTCGGTATCTTTGTACCTTTTAGTAATGTGTTCGAATCGTATCATATAACCTTCCTTTCCTAAACCTTTCGCTAAGCGAAATTCCAAATCCGGAGACTTCAATACAGAGGTTTCAATATAGAGACTTATATATAGTATAACATGATAACGTGAAATATAACACGAATGAATATTTTGTTGAATTGTTTTGACAAGCGTCCGGCGGCAAGCTATACTCTAAAGTAACGGTGCGGGGGAACCATTGCGGTTGAGAAGGCACGGGCCTGACCCTTTGAACCTGTAGGTTAAGACCTGCGTAGGGAGCACGCCCCCTTTGGGGTGCAGACTGCGCGCGAGGGGGAGAAAAATGAGAACAAGAGTATTGGCGGAAAGCGGACTGTGTATTGCCTTGACATGGCTGTTGGGGATGATCGTGTTTTGGAAGATGCCGCAAGGCGGCTCTATCCATGCGGCGCATATGGTGCCGCTTTTGGTATTGGCGTTGCGCCGCGGTCCGCGTGTCGGTTTTTTGGCGGGCGGGGTGTACGGCCTTCTGCACTTTTTGCTGGGAGCGAAATACTCCCTGCATCCGTTGAGCATCGGTTTGGACTACCTGTTTGCCTATGCGGCGATGGGGCTTGCGGGCTATGCCGGCTCGGGGCGGGTGCAGGCGTTGTGGTGGTCGTTTCTGGCGATGTTGGCACGTTTTTGCCTGAGCGTGATCTCCGGGGCGGTCGTCTTCGGCTCGTATGCGCCGGCAGGGATGAATCCCTGGTGGTACTCGCTGACATACAATGCGACGGTCATTCCGCCGGATATTTTGATCAACCTGATCGTTCTGGCGGTGGTGTATACGCCGGTAATGAAATTGAAGAAATAGGAATTGCAGAAATAAAAAATTACCCGTGAGGGTAATTTTTTTATGAATACGACACGAATGATCCGGATGCGGTCGTTGCTATATTCGCCGCCGCGAACCGTTCGTGCAGGTGAAGCGGCTCCGTCCGGGGATTTGTGTCGGTACGGCGGGCAGCCGCTGTCAGCGCTTGCATTTGCGAATCAGGCTGTAGTACCTGGGAAGCAGGGCGGCTTTCAGCCGATCCAGTCGGGTATAGCCGTGCTCGCGCAAAAACTGTTTCTTGAATTTCTTGTGTGCTTTCGAATCGTTGGCACGCGGTCCGGAGGCGTTGATGCTACTGGCCGAGATGACAGCGTCGGCGGGCGTGAAGAGATCTTCGCCGGTCGCATATACATCGACCAGCCCCGCACCTTGGAACACCATCCACATATCGGCCTCAAAGAGGATAGGGGTATGTACCCGGGCAAGCGCCTCCGCGCCGGCGCGGTTGACGACATAGGCAAATGTGCCGGAGCCGCGCGAGCATCTATATATCGGGATATCGTTTCCGACGGTGCCGACCTGTGCACAGGGGCGGCGCTGCTTGTATAGTGTCAATACGGAAGGGCGCTCTCGGGCAAGGATGAACTCCCGGCATTCCTGCAACACATCGCTATTAACATATGCAGTCGGAACAATATCGTCTTCAAATACGAACGCGCAGCTCTTGCCGGTGCGGATGATATCCAGATAGATGTTTCTGTGGCTGATTGCACAACCGATCTCCGCGTCATTCAGCTCCGGGTTGGCGCATTCCGCAGCCTTTTCCTCAGCGCTTAATGCCGCGCCGCAGGTCGCGGTGAAAAAGAAAATCGGGGGGGGTAATACGTGCGCGAGTGCGTTCCTCATATGCTCCCTGCGCTTCTCGGAATGAGCCAGATTGAGTATGTAGTAGTCGAACATGGCGATCTCCTTGCCAACAATTTTTATTCATTCGGGAATACGGAAAGATAAGTAAGGTTCCGGTCGTGCATAAAGCGAGGACGCACCGATCCGAAACGAAAAGCCCGATCCGCCGTACGCAGACCGGGCTCTATTTGCGTTTTCGTGTGTACGGACAGAGGCGCTCCTGTCAGAACAAAATGAAGTTCATGATAACGACCGTCAGACAGGAGCCGATCATCGGAATCGCCGTGCGCTTGACGAGCTCAAACGAAGAAATATTCGCCATGCCGCTGACCACGATGATGACGGCCGTAATCGGCGAAATCGCGCGAGCGGAGCTGGCAATGAAGTGCATCGGCAGGATCATCGTCACGGCGGGGATGCCGCTTTTGGCGGCGATTTCCGGGACGAGATTGGCGAAAGCGAAGAACGGCGCATTGCCGGAGCCCATGACGATGGCGCACACACCGATGATGGTGATCATGACCAGAGACAGCGCCATCGCACCGAAACCGCTGCTGTTCGTACCGCTGATCAAACCGTCGATCGTGCCGCTGACTGTCAGACCGCGAGCAAAGGTTTCACCGGCGACGATCAGGGTGACGACATTGGCCATCTGCATGCCGAGGCCGTCGAAAAATACTTGCAGATCATTGGCGACGAGCTTGCCGTTACGAGTCCGGATGTACTGTGCGACCATACCGACAGCCGTACCGATGAGCATGGCCTTGATAATATCCATCTCGACATTTTCGATCAAGAGCGGACTGAAGATCAAAATGAGTGCCAAAGGAACAAGCGGCAGCAAGGCATACACCGCCGGCGGTTTTTCCGTCGAAATCGTCCGACCCTCCGTATTGACTTCCACCTGGTCGGAAGTCATCGGTACGACCTGATGGCCGCTGCGTTTATCCATGTACTTCTGCGTGAAATAGTGGAGCAGAGCAACCACCGGGAAGACGCAGAGGGCGATCGGTACCTGGTAGCTGTGCCAGTAGATAACGGGATCGATGCCGGAAAGTTCGGCGGCAAGGATCGTCCCCGTATCGCTCGGACTCCAGTCCAGGCAGAGCGTGGTGGCAATGGCGGCGGCGGCCGAGAGGCGGCTTACGCCGAGAGCGACAAGAATCGGGAACATCGTGACCATGAGCAACATGGCAAGGCCGGAAGCACTGTTGATGGCAAGCCCCAAGAGCATACCGAGCGCCCAGCAGGCACTCATGACGAAGTAGGGCGATTTCAGACGCAACAGCGGCTGAATGGTAAGATTGACCAGCGCACGCGAGGCGCCGATATGATCCATGTAACGGGCAAAGCCTGCGACCGCCATGATGTTGAGCCCGAGCTTACCGGCACGCGAGGAAAGGATGCTGCGAATTACTTCGAATAAGTCAAAAAACAGCGAACCGGTACTTCCTTTACCCCCGGGGAAAATTTCACCCCAGCCGAACAAGACGGAAACGAGCATCAGGAACATCCCGCCGATGAACAAAATGGTCTGCGGCTTGTAGCGCTTCACAATGAAGTAGCCTACCCAGACGGTGACCAATAAAGCCAATAACATATTCAATTTACATCACCCTTTCACTCCAGGATTATTTGTCTAAATTATAGCATGAAATAAATTTATTTCTGATATATTTATTTTGCAAGTAAGGTGCGCAAGTTTTCAAATTACAAATATAAAAAGCTCCCGCGTGAGCGGGAGCTTTTTAATTGCTACAGTGTGCAGGTATTGTCGGCGACACAGGGGGCGTCTTCCCGGCAGTACTTGATTTGCCGACACACGCAGGTGTCTTTTTCCTTGTAGAGTTTCGGTAAAAACTGCAGAATATCCTCGAACCGTTCTTCGCAGATAGAATAGCGCATCCACAGCCCGTCCCGGCGGGACGTAACTACACCGGACTCTACCAGGATTTTCATGTGGTAGCTCAAGGTCGATTGTGATAAGGAAAAGCTTTTCAGGATATCACAGGCGGAGAGCTCGCTGCAGGAGAGCATATCGATGATCCGCAGGCGCGTTTCATCGCTCAATGCTTTGAAAACGGTAGAATAGGTTTGGTACGTTAAATCCATCATGTAGAACGATCCTTTCTTTACATTGTTTTATCTGCCGGCCGGGCGGAAACGATACATTTTTTGATCGATGCCGCGAGCCAGGGCGTATTCATCCGTGCCGGGTTCGGCGACTTTCAATTCCTCGGCAAAGCTCTGTTCGCCGAGGAGACGGCCGTCCGCCGTGTAGTCTCTCCGGGAGATCTTGCTGACGCTGTATTCCGTGTTTTCCTGTGTCCAGGAGGCGGTGATTACTTCGCCGCTGACACCGGCTTTGCGATCGACACGGACATGGTACGTAGCAATGGAGTATGCATAATCCTGATATCCGTCAACGGAGAGATCTGCCTGTTCCAGTCCGGGAATCAAAACATCGCGGACATAGGTCGGAATCGGTACTTCACGGACGCTCAGGCGATAATCGTCGAGAGCCGCGTTCGGATAGGCGGCCGAAACGTCTTTCGGAGCCAGGTAGTATGTTTTTACATCGCTGGATGCAATCCAAACCGCAGTTGTTGCAAGCGGACTTGTCGTATCCTTTACCACTGTCTGGTAGCCGCCGGTCACGGGACGCGGCTGCACGATATCTTCCAACGGAGCAGCGGCAAGAGCGGTGCCGTAAAATGCCAAAGCACTGAGTACGAGCGTTGTCGTCATAAGTTTTTTCATGGTTGCACCTCAATCGCTTTCTGTTGGCAGAGCCAACACTCTATATTGAATTTTTTCGTACTTATACTGTACAATATTTTCACTAAAATGTCAAAGACAGACGCAAAAGGCGACCGTATCCGGCTCGCTTTTTGCGTCTGTCCGGGGACTCCGCAATGTTTAGATTTGTTCGGTTTGTACCCGATTGTGCTGTGCCTGTGTGTCCGCGACGTCGGCGCCTTCCCACTGATTGACGATCGCGGCGCAGGCCATGTCGCCGGTAACGTTCAGGCAGGTACGGATCATGTCGAGGATACGCTCGACTCCGGCGACCAGGGCGATACCTTCCAGCGGCAGGCCGGTCGATTGCAGGACGAGCATCAGCATGATCATTCCGGCGCCCGGAACGCCGGCGGTACCGATCGAAGCGAGCGTGGCGGTGAGGATGATCATCAGCTGCTGGCTGAGATCCAGATCAATGCCGAACACCTGGGCGATGAACAGTGCCGATACGCCTTGGTAAATAGCCGTACCGTCCATGTTGATCGTCGCGCCGAGCGGCAGGACGAAGGAGGTAACCGACTTGTTCACGCCGAGGTTTTCTTCGCAGCAACGCATGCTGACCGGCAGGGTACCCGCGGAGCTGGAGGTCGTAAACGCAACGGCCATCGCGGGGAAAATTGCTTTGAAAAAGCGTCGCGGGCTCACCTTGCCCAGAAGGCGCAGGAGCGAGCCGTAGACGAATACCACGTGCACGGCACTGGCCAGCGCCGCAACCATAATCAATTTGAGGAGCGGCAGGAGAACGGCCGGGCCGTTGGCGGCGACCACGGGCACGATGAGGCCGAAAATCCCGAAGGGAGCCAAGAGCATAATCCAGCCGGTAATTTTATACATAATTTCCGCCGTGCCGCTGAAAAAGTGTTCAACGGTACGTGCCGGCTCGCCGACCGCCAAAATCCCCGTGCCGAAAAGCAGGGCGAAAACGATGATCTGAAGCATATTGCCTTCCGCCAGTGCTTGAATCGGATTCGTCGGGATGATATTGAGCAGGACGGCGGAAATGCTTGGCGCGGTCTTGACCTGGACGGTGAGATCGCCCGCCGGGATGACAAAGCCCGCACCGACTTGCAGTACATTGGCGAGTACGATGCCGAGCGTTACGGCGAAACCGGTCGTTGCCAGGTAGAAGGCAAACGCTTTCCAGCCGATGCTGCCGAGCCGGCGAATATCGCCGAGACCGCAGACGCCCGTGACGAGCGAAGCGAGAACGAGCGGGACGATGATCAGCTTAATGCAGTTGAGAAAAAGCGTCCCGAACGGCTTGATCCAGCTGTCGGCGAAAGCGGGGTTATCCTGCAACAGCAAGCCCACCATGACACCGGCCACCAGTGCCAATAAGATGCGTAACGATAAATTCATTTTCATTGTACTCCACCTCTGTGTTTTTCTTCATTATAAGGAGAGATGCGGCGGCAATTCAACCGTTTGCGGGAAGAAATACTGTATACATAGGCTCGGGCGGGTCGGGAGGTGCGTATTTGCCGCATAAAAAACGACTCCTCGGATGAGGAGTCGTAGTGCTTTTGTATCGTTTAGAGAACTTCGGCCAACACGATCGTCTGTTCCCGATCGGGGCCGACCGAGACGATGCCGATCGGAACGCCGGTGAGTTCTGCGATGCGGGCGAGGTATTTCCGGCAATTTTCCGGCAAGTCTTCATAACGCCGGATGCCGCTGATGTCCTCCTGCCAGCCCGGCAGTTCTTCGTACACCGGCTCCACCTGATCGAGCAGGCTGAGGTCGGCGGGGTAGCGATCGAACTCTTCGCCGTTGTGGCGATACGCTTTGCCGATCTTGATGGTCGCGAGCTCATCCAAGATGTCCAAGCGCGTGATGGCGAGGTAGTCCAGGGTGTTCAGCATGGCGGCATAGCGCACGCCGACCGCATCGAGCCAGCCGCAACGGCGCGGACGGCCGGTGACCGTGCCGTATTCGTGGGCGCGTTCCCGCAGGTGATCGCCGATCGCATCGTTCAGCTCCGTCGGGAACGGGCCGGCGCCGACGCGGGTGCTGTACGCTTTGACCACGCCGAAAATGTTTTCCATATTGTGCGGCCCGATACCGGCGCCGATGCAAGCGCCGCCGGCGATCGGGTGCGAGCTCGTAACGAAGGGATACGTGCCGTGGTCGAGGTCGAGCATGGTCGCCTGCGCGCCTTCGAAGAGGATGCTCTTGCCTTCCGCCATGTATTGGTAAACGGTATAGTTCGTGTCTTTTACAAACGGGCGCAGCCGCTCCGCATAGCCGAGATATTCCCGGTACATGCTTTCGAAGTCGAATTCTTCGACATGGTAAAAATCACGGAACAGGCGATTTTTCCGCTCCACGTTCCAGCGGAGCTTTTCGGCAAAAATATCCGGGTTCATCAGGTCGATGATGCGGATTCCGATTCGATTTACCTTGTCGGCATAGCAGGGACCGATCCCGTTTTTTGTCGTGCCGATTTTCTTGGCGCCTTTCAACTGTTCTTCCGCCTCGTCTATGCGTACATGGTACGGGAATACGACATGGGCGCGGTCGGAGATCTCGAGCGCGCCGACATCGATGCCCTTGGCAATGAAGTTGTCGAGCTCGGCAATCAGGCCTTTCGGATCGATGACGACACCCGTGCCGATGACGCAGGCCTTGCCCGGGTACATAATCCCGCTCGGCAGCAGTCGCAGAGCGAACGCCTGTCCGTTGACGACGACGGTGTGGCCGGCATTGTTGCCGCCTTGCGAGCGGACAACCACATCGGCTCGTGCCGCCAGGTAGTCTACGATTTTTCCTTTCCCTTCATCGCCCCATTGGGTACCGATGACCATTGCTGTTGTCATGAAATCGCTCCTTTATAAATCAAATCGTGCAAAAATTGTATCGACATGCGTTAGCATGGCATGCGGATCGAAACAGGCGCGGACTTCGTCCTCACTCAAGTAACGGCGAATGTCTTCGTCGCGCAGCAGGTTTTCGAGGAAATCCTCGCCTTCCAGCCACCGCTTCATCGCGTTGCGCTGCACCCAGCGGTACGCATCGTCACGGAATGCGCCTTTGTCGACAACGGCAAGCAGGACGCGCTGGCTGAAGACCAGGCCACCCGTCTTGTTCAGGTTGGCGAGCATGGCCTCCGGATATACGAGCAGTTTGTCGATGATGCGGGTGAAGGTTTGCAGCATGTAGTCGAGGGTAATCGTCGCATCGGCGAGGATGACGCGCTCAACGGAAGAATGCGAGATATCGCGTTCGTGCCAGAGGGTGACATCTTCCAGTGCCGGGATGCTGTAGCCGCGCATCAGGCGGGCAAGACCGCTGACGCGTTCGCAGGTAATCGGGTTGCGCTTGTGCGGCATGGCCGAGGATCCTTTTTGCTTCGGCGAGAAATATTCTTCCGCCTCGCGGATGTCGGTGCGCTGCAAGTTGCGGATTTCCGTTGCGAATTTATCCAGGGAGGAGGCAATCACGGCAAGTGTGGTGATGTAGGCGGCATGGCGGTCGCGCTGCAGCACCTGAGTCGAGATCTTGGCCGGTGTCAGCCCCATTTTTTCACAGACATAGCGTTCCACGAAGGGATCGACATTGGCATAGGTGCCGACCGCGCCGGAAATTTTGCCGACGGCGATTTCTTCGCGTGCAGCCCGCAGTCGCCGCAGGTTCCGTTCGGTTTCGTCCATCCAGAGAAGCAACTTCAGCCCGAAGGTGGTCGGCTCGGCATGGATGCCGTGCGTGCGGCCGACCATGGCCGTGTGTTTGAATTCCACCGCCCGGCGGCGCAGTACGGCATGCAGGGCTTCGAGATCCCGTAACAGAATATCCGTCGCTTGGAGGAGCATGGCGCAGAGCGCCGTATCCTTCACGTCGGTGGAAGTCAGCCCCATATGGATGTATTTCGCTTCATCGCCGACATATTCCGCCACGGCGGAAAGGAAAGAAATGATGTCGTGATTGGTTTCTTTTTCGATCTCGTGGATGCGCTCCACGTCAAAGTCCGCTTTTTCGCGGATTACTGGCACCGCTTCCTTCGGGATTACGCCGAGTTCGGCCTGCGCTTCACAGGCATAAATCTCGACATCGAGCATGCGGCGGAATTCGTTTTCCTCCGTCCAGATGCGTCCCATTTCTTCTTTCGTATAGCGTTGAATCATGACCTTCACTCCTTTTTTGAATTACGTGCTTTGATTTCACGGGCGACGATGACACCGGCTACCGATGCCTGAATCAGACCGCGGGTGATCCCGGCACCGTCGCCGATGGCGAAGAAATTCGGAATCTCCGTTTCCAATGTATCACTCAACTGCAGACGGGACGAATAGAATTTCACTTCGACACCGTACAGCAGTGTGTGGCGGGAGTTGGTACCTGGTGCGACGGCATCCAGCGCTTCAAACATCTCCATAATATCGACCAGGTGGCGATACGGCAGGACGAGCGAGAGATCGCCCGGAGTCGCGCTCGGCATGGTCGGCTGAACCAGCCCGCGCCGGATCCGCTCCGGCGTACTGCGGCGTCCGTCACGCAAATCCCCGAGGCGTTGCACGATGGGGCCGCCGCCGAGCAAATTGGCAAGCCCGGCAATGGATTTGCCGTAGGTGATCGGTTCTTTGAACGGCTCGGTAAAGCATTTGGAGACGAGCAGCGCGAAATTCGTATTCGAGCTCTTTTTGTGGGCGAAGCTGTGACCGTTGACCGTCATCAGACCGCCGTTATTCTCCGTGACGACAAAACCGTTCGGATTCATGCAGAATGTCCGCACCCGATCGTCGAATGAACGCGAATAATATAACAATTTGGATTCGTAGACAATGTCGGTGATCGGCTGAAACACTTCCGCCGGCAATTCGACACGCACGCCGATATCGACGGCATTGCTCGAAAGCGAAAGGCCGAGTTTGTGAGCCTCGCCGACGAACCATTCCGAGCCTTCGCGCCCCGGAGCCGCCACCAGGTAACGTGTCTCGATGCACTCGTCGCCGATGCGGATGCCGCGCAACACGCCGTTTTCGACGAGGATCTCCGTGATCTCCGTATCGCAACGGACTTCGATTTTACCGGCGACGGCCTCACGCATGGCCGCCAGAATTTCGGCGTTCACATCCGTACCGAGATGGCGAATCCGGGCGGGGATCAAAGCGAGATCGGCTGCCGCTGCCCGCATCTTCAACTGATGGATCTCGTCCGCTCTCTCATCGCCGTATACCTTGCGATCCGCACCGCCGAAACGGCAATAGATGTCGTCGACATAATCAATTTCTTTTTGCAAGTCGGCCTTGCTCATATAATCATCCAAGTTGCCGCCGTATTCCGTCGTCAGTGTCAGCTTGCCGTCGGAAAAAGCGCCCGCGCCGCCCCAGCCGCAAACAATATTGCGGCGACGCTCGTCGAGCGGTGTGCTGCGGTCGGCATTGGCCTTGACCCGCGCACCGATGTCATGCCCTTTTTCCACGACGAGCACGCGCAGATTCGTCGCCGCCAACTCCAGTGCCGTAAAAATGCCGGCCGGACCGGCACCGATTACTATTACGTCATAAGATTTCAAGTCTTTCACTCCTTAGAAAAGTCATGCTAAGACTTCATAAAAACAGCCCAAAAAAGTACGGGGACTTTTTTGGGCTTACTGTTTCCCTTTCACATCATATCAAGACGTCGCCTCAATGTCAACTGAAAGCCGAAATATAAATAGGATTGTAAACCGATCGTTCGCACAGAGCCGAACGTTACAAAAAGAATTTACCGGGTCAGCAAGCTGAGCAGGAAAGGAATGAGGAACGGTGCCGTCAACGCGGTCATGATGCCGATGAAAATCATGGCGACACTGGCGATGACGCCGACTTTTTCACTGTCTTCATAGGCCTTTGCCGTTCCCGTGCCGTGCGCGGAAAAGCCGAACAGCAGACCTTTCAGCAGCGGATTATTGATATTCAGGAAGCGAATGATCGTGACGGTCAACAACATGCCCAGCACGCCCGTCACGATGACGAAGACCGCCGTGATCGTCATGTTGCCGCCGAGCATGGTGGAAATATTCATCGCCAACGGGGTGGTGATCGAGCGCGGCGCAAGACTCAGAATATACAGGGGATCCGCGCCGAACAGGCGGATAACCGTCATCGTGGTGGCCATTGCCGTGACGGCTGCGACTAGGCTGCCGAAGCCCAACTCCGGCAAGTAGCGCCGGACCAAGTGCCGCTGGCGGTAGAGCGGCACGGCGAAGGCGACCGTTGCGGGGCCGAGAAGCCACTGGAGAAAAAAGCCGCCCGTTGCGTAATCCGTATACGGGATACGCAGAAACATTAACACGGCGACAATGACCACGGGACACATGATGAGAGGCATCAGCCACAACTGCCCCGTGCGTCGGTACAATGCCTTGACCAGGTAGTAAATCAGCAAAGTGCCGAAAATCGACAACAGCAGATCACTCATAAGCGCCGCCAACCTTTCCGCCGCGCCTTCATTACCAGCAGCGTACATATACAGATGACCCAGAGTAAAATTAAAATGCTGACAATAACGCCGCCGATCAGCCGTGCGCCGAGCGTGCCGAAGAGTTCGGTGTATTGCATGATGCCGACGGCCGGCGGGATAAAGAACAGCAACAAATCACGAATCAGCACATCCGCGCCGTCTTCCACCCAGGCTAATTTTACCCAGCCGAAATGCAACCCGGCGAACAGCACCGCCAGCCCGACGAGCGGGCCGGGAATCGGGATTTGAAGCTGATTGACAACACAGTCACCGGCAAATGACAGCAGCGACAAGAGCAATATCTGCCACGCCACGCGAAACCACCACATAGTACCTCCTTACAACCGTTTACGCAGTTATGTACTATTCTAGCAGGCGTTGCCCCGATGTAAAGGGGGAATTTTGCATAAGCGGAGTGAGAAAAAAGCACCGGGAAACAAAATAATCCCGCGGGAGCGGGATTACAGAGCGCCTTCCAAGCGCAACAGAAATTCTTTTGTAGGCAGCCCGCCCGGATCGCTGTAGCCGCCTAAGCCGGCGGCCGCGACAACACGATGGCAGGGAACGAAAACGGGGAGCGGGTTTCGGCCGCAGGCGCCGGCGACGGCTCGTGCCGCCCGCGGATTGCCGAGGGCGGTCGCAATTTCGCCGTAGGTCGCCGTGGTTCCGCAGGGGATCCGCAGCAGCGCACGCCAAACACGCAGATCCCATTCGCTGCCGTGCAATTCATAGGGAAGCGTAAAATCCCGGCGCGCGCCTGCCAGATATTCCGCCAGTTGGCGGAGCGCCTCGTCCAAGAGATCGGTAGCTTCGGCAAGTCCGTAGCCGCAATTGGCGGGATCGTAGTGTTCGCTGCGTTCGCCCCAGTGCGGGTAGGAGAGCACCGCGGCGGCCGGACGGAACGAGAGAAGACCGGTGGGAGAGGCGGCAAGCTCGACCGTCCCGCCGGAATACTCCCAACGATACGCGGCGGCCGGCACCGGGCGATTCAAAACAAAGACCCCTGGGTGAACCCCGCTTCACTGAGAAATGTTTGTAGCGGTGTCTTGCAGGCGGCAAATAACTGCTCGCAATCCGCTATTTGCTTGGCGCTTGCCGCGGCCAGCACGATTTTGCCGCAGGCGACGGCATCTTCGTCCGCACGATGATGCCGGAAGGTATGACCGAGGAACCGACCGATATTGTTCAAGGCATACGAGGGCAAATCCGGCCACACGACACGGGCAAGCGGCAAGGTATCGCCGTAGCGGAAAGCGGGGTGCGTGAGCCCGTAATAGGTCAGCGTCGCCCGCAGTACGTCCGTGTCAAAGGGCGCGTTATGGGCGACCAGCGGCAGGCCGGCGGTAAAGAAAGGCAGAAACTTCGCCCAAACGCCGGAAAAATCCGGTTTATCCGCAACGTCCGCATGACGGATCTGATGGACGCGAATATTCTCATCATCAAACAGCATCCCGGGCGGCTGAAATATTTCCGCCATCGAGGCGACGACTTCCTCGCCGCGAAAATGGGCAACCGCCAAGGCGCAAGCCGAGTGCGGCTCCTGCGTTGCGGTTTCAAAATCAAAAGCGATAAACTCCATGATATCTCCTTATTATGTGCATTCTTCTGCCGTCATTATAGCACAAGGCGAGACTACGCCGTATAGGTAACTGTGACATAGAAAAAGCGCTCAGCATGCTAGCAAGCTTAGTAGTAATTCTTCAAGGAATAGTAAGCTTAGTAGGTTGGCTGAAGCGCAAATAGAGAGTAGGGGGCAACGCCCCCGAAATCTCTGTCACTATTATACCACGACTATGAAAAAATGGGGACTGCTATCTTTTGTGATACAATGAAAGCGAACCCGTCGAAAAAATTCGAAATAGAATGGTAG
Organism: Veillonellaceae bacterium; assembly: GCA_022771805.1. Lineage (GTDB taxonomy): Bacteria > Bacillota > Negativicutes > Veillonellales > Negativicoccaceae > JALELM01. The sequence goes on from JALELM010000010.1 coordinate 57,605, forward strand.
GAGAAACAGACGGGAGAGGAGAGGGTTATCATCGAACTCAAAAAATTCAACATTGAAGATAAGGCCGTTTTGGCACCTTTTTTTGCGGAGCATCACTACGAACAGTCGGAATGTGCGTTCGGCACGCTGTTTCTTTGGCAGGATGCCTTCAATCTGGCTTGGGCGGTGGAAGACGATGTGCTGTTCATTCGAGCGGGGCGTTACGGACATGAGTTCCTGTTGCCGCCCTTTGCCGGTGAAAACAGTACCTTTGTGCACGGTCTGGACTTGGCGGAGGAATGGTTTGCCGACGAGGGGCTGCCGTTTTTGCTGAAGGGCGCGTCTCCTTGGGTGGTCGCCCGTATGCAGGAGCTTTGTCCGACCTGCTATACGTACACGAAGGATCGGGATAATTTTGAATACATCTATCGGACATCGGATTTAATCGACTTGCCGGGGAAAGCGTTTCGCCAGAAGAAAAACCATGTGAATGCGTTTCGGCGCAGTTATGCTGGCTACGAATACATCGATCTCGGGCCGGAGCACAAAGAGGAATGCCTGGAGGTTGCCCGGCGCTGGCTGGAAGAGCACCAGACCACGGCGGACATGGAACAGGAGCAGCGGGGAATTGCCCGCGCCTTTGATTACTGGCGGGAACTCGGCATGAAAGGCGGCGCCATTCGGTTGTACGGCAGCATTATTGCGTTTTCGGTCGGTGAATACCTGAATCCGGAGATGGCGGTGCTGCATTTCGAGAAAGCGGATCCGACCATCCGGGGAAGCTACCAGATCATCAATCAGGAATTTGCCCGCCGTGCCTGGGCGGACACGAAGTATATCAATCGGGAAGAAGACATGGGAATTCCGGGTTTGCGCCAGGCGAAGGAAAGCTACAATCCCGATCATTTTGCCGAGAAATATGACATTCGGTTGGTGGATGAAGATTGTGATTGCGAAGAGGAGGCCGAGGCATGATTCGGCAGGCGCGGGAAACGGATCGCGCCACGTTGGAAGCGCTGTGGGATTATTGTTTCGAGAAACGCGACGAGCCGTTTTTTCAGTTTTATTTTGCGGAGTGTTTTCGGCCGGAAGAAGCGTGGGTATATGAAACGGCGGCGGGAATTGCGGCGGCCGTGCATCTGCGCCGCTACGAATTGGTCGTTCGGGGTGCGCTGTGCCCCGTGACATACATCGTCGGGCTGGCGACACATCCCGCAGCGCGGGGCAGGGGATATGCCAATGAGCTGTTGCGGGCGGCGCTGGCGGAAGGCGATCGTCTCGGGCGGCATGCGAATATTCTCATGCCGAGTGCGGCGGGTTTCTACCAACCGCAAGGTTGGGAACTGTACGCGCATCTGTGGCGGCGGGAAGCGGACTTGCGCGGTTTTCCCCGTTTTTCCGCACCGAATATTTCTTATGAAGTGTTGGGATCGGCTGCGGATACAACCGCTCCGGCGCAAATCTATGCGGCGTATACGCGGGATCTTTCCGGCTATGCGCGCCGCGATGCGGCCTACTGGCGGCGTTGGCTGCGCGGTCAGCAGGCGGAAGGACAGGTCGTCGTGGCGTATGAAGGGGCGACACCCGTGGCGTACATGGCGTATGCATTGAGCGGAGACACGCTGGTTGCCGGCGAATGGCTGGCGACGAATGCGACGGGGGAACGGGCGCTGCTGGCCTATGTCGGCCGGCATGGCGGCTCCGTGCAAAAGGCGATCTGGCATACGGCTCTGGCGGACGACAGCTATCGCTATTGGCCGGACGGCGCGGAGCAGACGTATATTACGAATCGAACCTTGCCGTTTATGACGATCCGGCCGAGCGATGTGCGGGCTTGGACGGCGCAAATACCGGTCGCGGCGGCGGGTGAAATTGCCTTGACCGTGACCTCTCCGACGGCGCAACCGGTGCATTTTGCCGTTGCCGCCGAGACTGCCGGACTGCCGCTCGTCCGAGAAGCAGCGGCGGGCGCGGCGGAACTGAGCTGCGGCGATCTGGGGGCATTGCAACTCGGGGCGGTCAGTGTCGCCTCGCTGTTGCGTGCGGAACGGCTCCGCGGGGAGCCGGAGGCGCTGGCGCAATTGGCGGCGTTCTATCCGCCCGTGCCGACATTCATCAACGAATGGTATTGAAATATCGAAAATTTTCCGTATGGTATAATGAAAACAAGAGGAGAAGCGAAGCAAAGGGGGAAGGAAAATGAAGAAAATTTATTTGGCCGGCGGCTGCTTTTGGGGCTTGGAAGCGGTGTTGAGCCGCTTGCCCGGCGTGGTCGCGACACAAGTCGGCTATGCCAACGGGACGAAGGAAGCGCCGACATATCAGGAAGTCTGCACCGGCGAAACCGGAGCGGCGGAAACGGTGGAAGTCGCCTACAATCCGAAAAAGACGGATCTGACGGAAATTCTTCAGGTGTTCTTCGCCGTGATCAATCCGTACACGTTGAACCGACAGGGAAATGATGTCGGTACGCAGTATCGTACGGGAATTTATTATACGGACGGTGAGGATGAGCCGGTGCTGGAGCATTTTATGAATTTCATGCGGCAGCGCGGTGTGAAACCGGCGGTGACCGGCGCGCATATCATCGTCAATGAAGAGCCGGATCCGAATCACGGTCGTCGTATCGTGACGGAGTTGGAACGCCTGACTTCGTTTTATCCGGCAGAAGAGGAACACCAGCAGTATTTGCAGAAAAATCCGCAGGGATATTGCCATATCGACCTGCGGGCATTGGAAGCGGCGGGGATTATCGGCTCCGCAAAGGAGTGAAGTAAAGGAGTGAAGTATAGTTGAGCAACCTGACCTACTCTCTGGTCTATCGTTTCGTTCCGGGCTCGGCGGCTCGGAATGAATTCATGCCGGTGGCGGAAGACATGGCAAAACGGTATCACGTGAGTATTATTCTGGGCAAGGACGATCGCGTGATTTTAGCCGGTGCCGTGGCGGAGGAAGTGGTGCCGCTGTTGACGGCGACCGGGCTGTCGCCGTACATGGACTGGCCGAGGGATATCATCAGCTGCGAGATGCAAACCCCGTTGCCGCTGTATGCGGTGGGGATGGAAGACGGCTGGGAAATCTTTATCGGCGAACAGGTATTTGTCGGCTTCGTCAGCATGCCGGGAGATGCCGTGGAGATTTTAGAGCGTGCGGGCGAGTACTATACACGGGAAGAACGCTTTGAAACGTTGCCGGAATTTGTCGAGCGTGTCGGTCTGACGGAATTTCGCCGCCGCGCGTTGGCGGTAGAGGCGGAGTCGACGCCGGGCATTTCCGCATTGCCGCCGGAATATATCTCCGGCGGGGAGTTTTACGGCTTTGCGGCAACGGAACCGGGAGATTTTCCCGAACGGCCGCCGGCGGCGGATTTGCACTATGGAGATTTTGTGCGGCCGGAAATGAACCTGATGCGTATTTTGACGGTGTACCCGGAAATGGGGCCGCTGTTTATGGAATACGGCATGCATTGTATCGGCTGTGTCGCTTCGTATGACGAAAGCCTTTGGGAAGCTTGCCAGGTGCACGGCCTGGACGTGTTCGAAATCTTGGGCGAAATGAATGAATACCTGGCGGACAAGCTGGGTAAAGCGAATGTGGACGGAACGACGCCGATGCAGGATATGTTCACATTGTATCCGCAGACGGTGAGCGTTTTGCAGCAGTACGGGATACCGTTCCCCGACGATATGCAGACTACCCTGGCGGACGCGGCGGACGCGGCGGGAGTCAGCTTGAAGGATGTGCTGGATCAGGTGCATCGCACCTTGCGTAAGGAGTAATGATGACAGCGGAAAGCAGAGTTCGACAGGCGGAGCAGTACGAACGGATCCGACTTTTGGAGTCCCGCTTTGTAGCCTTGCATGCGGCGGCGCGGCAAATGTTCGGGATCAAAGGCGATGAATTGTACGCCGAGGTGATACTCGCCTACGGCAAACCGCAGACGGAGGAGCGGCCGACTTTTCAACCGGAGGTAAGCGGCAGCCACGCCGTGTTGGCGGATATCGGCAGACGGGCGGAGCTGCGGGAAGCGAAGTATATAAGCGCGTTATTGGCGTTGGACGAGCCGCAGGCGCAAGCATTGCTTACCGCCGTGTGGTCGCAGCACGGCCGCCAATGCGGCATGGCTCGCCGCGGCGTGGAGCCGGGGGATGCCCGCTCGGCGGTGGCCGCCATGCGCAAGGCGTACTTGGACGGAATGCCCTGCGATACGCGGGATGCCGTGTTGCGTGATGAGCCGCAGCACTACAGCTGGGCGGCGGCACATTGCCTGCATCGGGATCTCTGGCGGGAAGCGGGTGTTTCGGCGGAATATATGCAGCGCCTGTACGGGATTTGGTTTCAGGCATTTTTCCGCGGCTTGCAGGCGGGCTGCCGGTTTGTCGTGGAAGATACGGCGAACCCGCCGATCTACCATGTGGTAGCGACGCGGTGACGTTTGTTGAAAAAATTTGCAATAAAAAAGAAACTTGCCTTGTGCAAGTTTCTTTTTTGTCAGAATTCCCAGACGACATTGCCGAGTACGTGAGAAATCGGCACCGGTCCGATGTAGCGGCTGTCGCTGGAATGATTGCGATTGTCGCCCATGACGAATACCGTATCTTCCGGCACGACGTATTCTCCCTCGATGGAGAACTCCATCGGGCCGTTCGTGTACGGCTCCTGCAGTTGCTGCCCGTTGCGATAGACATGCCCGTCGCGGAAACCCAAACGATCACCGGGATGACCGATAACACGCTTGACCCAAATGTAATTGGCCGCATACGAGGAATCGAGTAAGGACATATAGTTGTACGCCGGTTCGCTGAAGTCGTCGCCCCAGTCACGCGCCCGCTTGACGCGACTGTCGATGATGACAATCTGCCCGTACTCGGGCATTTCACGCAGGACATGGCTGATTTTCGAAACGACAAGGTACTGGCCGTTGTGCAGGGTCGGCACCATGGACTCTCCCGCAACGCGGGTCGGTACAAACAGAAAAATATGAATAAGCATCGCCAATGCCAGCGCAACGACGATGGAGTAGGTCCACTCCCAGACCTCGTGCCAAAATTTATCCATAACAACCTCCTTATGGATGTATTGTACCAACTGATAGATCCTGTCGCAAGCAAAATCGCAAAAGGCAACGGAGAAGCCGCATCATCGACAAGGGAGACAACAACCGAATGTATACGAAATTCGCAAGAGGAGAGGGGGATATAGATAATTAGTATACATCATACAAAGCCTTTTCAGCCGCAATAGAGTATGCTACTATGTAGAAGTACGTGGTGAGTATTGTGGAAAGAAGGAACAGCATGCAGATTTTACGAACGAAGCCGATTGCGGCATTTCAGCAGGACATTGCAACAAGCGGCTTGAAAAAAAGCCTGGGCGCATTGGATATTACTCTTTTGGGTCTGGGGATTATTATCGGTACGGGTATTTTCGTTCTGACCGGTGTCGTGGCGGCGGAATACTCCGGCCCCGGGATCATGTTGAGCTTTGTCCTCGCCGGGATTACCTGTGCCTTTGTCGCCATGGCGTACTCGGAACTGGCGGCGGCCTTGCCGGTGGCCGGCAGCGGGTACACCTACACCTACAGCACGCTCGGTGAGATTGTTGCCTGGCTTGTCGGCTGGGGACTGGTGCTGGAATACTCGGTCGGCTCCGCAACCGTTGCGGTCGGCTGGAGTGCCTACCTGAACGGGCTGCTGAAGTCGGCGGGCATTTATTTGCCGCAGGCATTGACGGCCGGCCCCATGGAAGGCGGCACGGTAAACCTGCCGGCCATGTTGATCGTCTGGTTTATCACCGGACTGTTGGTTCGCGGCATCCAGGAATCCGCCCGCGTCAATAAAATTCTGGTGTTCGTCAAGGTGACGGCCATTTTCCTGTTCCTCTTCTTTGCGGCGCCGAGCATCGATCCGGCAAATTGGCAACCCTTTCTGCCGTACGGCTGGCACGGCGTGTCAGCGGGGACGGCGATCATTTTCTTTTCTTACATCGGTTTTGACTGCATCGCAACGGCCGCGGAAGAAACGAAAAATCCGAATCGCGATATGCCGATCGGGATTATTTCTTCGCTTACCATCTGCACCTTGCTCTATATGGCCGTCAGCGCTGCCTTGACGGGCGTTGTGCCGTATACGGAGCTCAACAATGCGGAGCCGGTCGCTTACGTGCTGCGCCACCTCGGCTACTCCTTCGGTTCGGCATTGGTCGGCACCGGGGCGCTTTGCGGTCTGTCTACCGTCATCCTCGTCTTTCTGTACGCACAAAGCCGCGCCTTCTTCGCGATGAGCCGTGACGGCCTGTTGCCGGAACTGTTTTCGAAAGTCCATCCGAAATACAACACGCCGGTTGAAATTACATTGATTGTCGGTACACTGGTGTCCCTGATGGCAGGTTTCACCCCGATCGACATCATCGCGGAAATGACCAGCGCCGGCACACTCTTTGCTTTTATCTGCTCGCTGGCCGGCGTCATGATGCTGCGGAAAAAACACCCGGAACTGAAGCGTCCGTTCAAATGCCCGGCATTGTATCCGATGGCTACGCTCGGCCTGATTTTCTGCGCGTATATCTTTTCCAATCTGTCGGCTCATACATTTGAACTCTTCGGAACCTGGCTTACGATCGGTTTGATCATTTACTTCGCCTACGGCCGGCTGCACAGTGCGTTGCGACCCGGCAGCCGGGCGCATGCCGCACATGCGGCGCGGGTCGCGGCGGCGGAACAACGCGCCGCGACCGAGGCGGAATAATCGAGACATTAAGTATAATAAAGGTGTCGCCGTCATTACGGCGACACTTTTTGTTTGGGAAAATTTAATCGAAAAACTTGAATAAACCCGTTTCAAGTGGTATACTGTTTGCAGATAGAAAACTATCGAAATAGATTTCAACCGCCAAACTGAACAGGTTGGAATGAATTACAAATGGAGAGGACGGTTCTAATGGCGAATTTGCAGAAGAAATATGATTTGTATATCGACGGGAAATGGGTTCCGGCAACCGCCGGCGCAACGCTGGAGGCATACAGCCCGGTCGACGGCAAGAAACTGGCGGATATTGCGGAAGCGAGCCGCGAAGATGTAGATCATGCAGTGGAAGCGGCACAGCGTGCTTTCGAAACGTGGAAGCTCACGTCGCCGGCCGTACGTCAACAGGCACTGTTGAAAATTGCCGATATTATTGAAGAAAATCTGGAACATTTGGCAACGATCGAGAGCATGGACAACGGTAAACCGATTCGTGAAACGATGGCGGCCGATATTCCGTTGGCGGCGGATCATTTCCGCTACTTTGCCGGTGCAATTCGGGTGGACGAAGGCTCCGTGCAGATGCTGGACAACAACACCATGAGCATGATCCTGCGCGAACCGATCGGTGTCGTCGGCCAGATCATTCCGTGGAACTTCCCGTTCCTGATGGCGGCGTGGAAGCTGGCTCCGGCCTTGGCGGCGGGTTGCACCGTGGTGCTGAAACCGTCCAGCCACACTTCGCTTTCCGTGTTGGAACTTGCCCGCCTGATTGACGGAGTTCTCCCGCAAGGCGTGCTGAACGTAATTACGGGCGCCGGCTCGAAGGCAGGCGAATACATTTTGCAGCACAAGGGCTTCAACAAACTGGCGTTCACCGGCTCGACCGCGGTAGGTCAGGAAGTATACGAAGCGGCCTGCTCGCACATGATCCCGGCGACGCTGGAACTCGGCGGCAAGTCCGCGAACATCTTCTTTGAAGATGCGGATTGGGATATGGCAATGGACGGCCTGCAGCTCGGCATCCTTTTCAACCAGGGGCAGGTCTGCTCGGCCGGTTCCCGCGTATTTGTCCAAGATACCATCTACGACAAATTCGTTGCGGAAGCGAAAAAAATATTCGAAAAGGTTCGTGTCGGCAACCCCTTGGACAAAGACACCCAGATGGGCGCGTTGATTTACGAAGATCAGCTGAAGAAAGTCCTGAAATACGTTGAAATAGGCAAGAAGGAAGGTGCCACGCTTGTTACCGGCGGCGAACGTATTACGGAAGGCGACTTGGGCAACGGCTACTTCATGCAGCCGACCATCTTTGCCGATGTGACGAATGACATGCAGATCGCCCAGGAAGAAATCTTCGGACCGGTGGTCGTCATTCAGAAATTCCACGACGAAGAAGAAGTCATCCGTTTGGCGAATGACAGCATCTACGGCCTCGGCGGCGGCGTCTTCACGCGCGACCTGAACCGGGCGATCCGTGTGTCCCGCGCCATCGAAACGGGACGTATCTGGATCAACAGCTACAACAACTTCCCGGCGGGTGCACCCTTCGGCGGCTACAAACAGTCCGGTATCGGTCGTGAAACGCACAAAGTTATCTTGGATCACTACACGCAGATGAAAAACCTGCTGATCAACCTGAACGAAAAACCGAGCGGTTTCTACGAAACGAAATAAGGCATACACCTCGGCGCAAGGAGATGACGAAAGAGGCGGCTCGGCCGCCTCTTTTACTTGCTTTTCGAGGCATCGAAACAAGGAAGAAACGAGTGAAAAATTTCCTTGACATTTACCGGCGGCAATGATATGATGTGTTAAGTCGCTATGAAGCGACAGCGGTTCTTTGAAAACTGAACAATGCAAGAAAAAAGCCAATGTGCGGGTTCAAAGAAATGAACTCGGAAAAGAAGCACCGAAAGGTGCGAACGAATGAGCAAGACAAACTACTATGGAGAGTTTGATCCTGGCTCAGGACGAACGCTGGCGGCGTGCCTAACACATGCAAGTCGAACGGAAGGACATGAGAGCTTGCTCTTGTGAACTTCAGTGGCGAACGGGTGAGTAA
>JALELM010000015.1 GCA_022771805.1 Veillonellaceae bacterium
ACAGCCGAATAAACTCCTGCCCTACTGCACCGGTTGCACCCAAAACGGCAATCTTTGCGTCCTGTTTCATCTTTATCTCCACCTTATAAGAAATGTTCCAAACCGTAAATTAAACCCGTTTCCTGCGAAATACGTTTGCAGGCCAGCAAGACTCCCGGCATGAAAGAAATCCGATCCAGCGAATCATGGCGGATCGTCAATGTTTCACCGAGACTACCGAACAATACTTCCTGATGTGCGACATAGCCCGGCAAGCGGACACTGTGCACGGGAATATCAGCCACTCGGCCGCCGCGAGCGCCCGGGATGCTTTCCCGGGTGCGATCCTCGATCTGCGCCGCACCGCGCGCCGCCGCGATACGTTCGGCCGTCAGGCGAGCCGTACCGGAAGGCGCATCGTATTTTTGGTTATGATGCAGCTCGATAATTTCCGCATGCGGCATATATTTTGCCACCGTTTCGCTGAGTTGCATCATCAATACGGCTCCGAGTGAAAAATTGGGCGCTACGAGCACGCCGCATTGTTTAGCGAGGGCACGCTCGTGGAGATCGTCCCGCTCGGCGGCCGTCAAGCCGGTCGTCCCGATGACAAGGTGTGCGCCGTGAGCCAAGACCGTGCAGGCATTGGCGTATACCACTTTCGGCGAGGTAAAATCCACCACGACATCCGGTTGCGTTTCGCGCAAGGCTGCCGCCAGATCCTGCTGTATCGTGACGGTACATTCCGGCTCGCCGATCAACTCACCGGCTGACACCCCGTCCAGAGAAATGTCGACCGCGCCGACCAATTCCAACTCGCTGTCCTGCCGTACGGCCCGAAGCACTTCCCGCCCCATTTTGCCGCCGGCACCGCAGACCAATACCGTCACCATACGCAATTCCTCCTTGTGCTTACTATTACTACTCATTATAGCATATATTACGCGCCGACTTTCCCATAAAAAAGAAAACAGCCCCAAACGACTGTTTTCTTCGCTACTCAAGGCATGTAGCTGGCAACCAGTTCCGAACGGTTTCCACGGCATTTCCCGTGTAGCCGTCACCCTCCAGCATACGGGCAAGCTCATGCACACGCCGTTCGCCGGTCAACAGTTCGGCGCGCGTTTGCGTGTGCGTACCGTCCGTGTCTTTGTATAAATAGTAATGCCGGCTGCCGACGGCGGCCGTCCGAGCCAAATGCGTAATGCAGAGAACCTGCAAGTAGCGCCCGAGCTCGCGGATATGGTGTGCCACGCGTACGGCGGCATTCCCGCTGATCCCCACGTCCACTTCGTCCAGAACCAGGGTAAAACCGGGAGTCTGGGCTGCGACGATACTCTTGAAGGCCAGCGATACCCGAGCCAGTTCCCCGCCGGAAGCGATTTGCGCCAACGGTTTTTCCGGCTCGCCCGGATTGGCGGAGAACATGAGTTCCGCTTCGGCAAGTCCGGTTTCCGTCAAGGTGTCGCCGGGAATCAAGAGAAACGAAAGCCGGCTTTCGCGCAAATCCAGGTCGGCAAGAATGGCGAGGATCGCTGTTGTGAATCGCTCCGCCGCCTGCCAACGCAAATCATTCAGATGATCCCGTTCCGCCTCCGCCTTGCGCCGGCATTCTTCCGTTGCCGTCGCCAATTGCTGCCGTTCTTCTTCGGCATGCTCGACGGCGGCCAAGGCGCGACGGGTCTCGTCCGCATAAGCAATTACCGCAGCGATGTCCGCACCGTACTTGCGGCGCAGGCTGCGTAATTCCTGTTCCCGTTCCTGCAATTGTTGCAGCGTTCGCGGTGAAAACTCCAACCGGTACATATATTCCGCCAGGGCTCGACCGGCTTCCGTCGCCGTAATCTGTGCGCTTTGCAGTTCGGCGACAAGGCTTTGCAATTCTTCGTCATGCGCGGCTGCCAGTTCCGTTTCCCGCTCCGCCTCCGCCAGCAGCTCCGCCGCACCGCCGGCTCCTGTCAGCAGGTTTTCCGCCGCCGTGAGTGCCGCCGCGATTTTTTCCGCATGCTCCAGACGTTGCAGCGTCCGCGCCAGTTCTTCCTCTTCTTCCGGGCGAAGCTTTGCCGCTTCGATTTCACTCAGTTCCCGCCGCCAACGCTCTTCCTGCGCTGCCGCCTCCTGCGCCCGCTCTTCGGCACGGCGCTGTTCGGTTACGGCCTCCTGCCAAGCCCGATATGCCTGTCGATAGCGATCCTTTTGGGCGAGGACGGCGGGATCGTATGCATCCAACACGGCCAGCTGGTACTCCGGCCGCAATAATTTATAGTTATCGTGCTGCCCGTGAATTTCCGCCGCCAACATCCCGATCGCATGCAATACTCGCAACGGCGTCGGCAAACCGTTCACCAAAATCTGACCGCGACCGTCCGTCGTAAGGCGGCGGGAGATAATCAGCGTATCGTCCTCACCGGCTAAATTCTGCTCGGCCAGCAGTTGTTTCAGCTCCGTGTTGTCGGTTATTTCAAATTGTGCCGTCAGCGTGAAACCTTCCGTCCCCGTGCGGATATAATCCACCGAGGCGCGCGCGCCGAGCACCATGCCCAGGGCATCCATCAAAATGGACTTGCCGGCGCCGGTTTCACCGGTAAAAACAGTAATTCCGCTTGGAAAGCTCAGCTCCAGCTGCTCGATCAAAGCAAAATTTCGGACTGACAGTGTCTGTAACATGCTCAGGCCTCTCTCAACAGTTCAAACAAGCGCTCCTTCGCCGCAGCGGCATCGGTTCCTTCCGCCAATACCACCAAAATCGTATCATCACCGGCAATGGTACCGATGACCGCATCGATTGCCGTATTATCCAGAACAAAGGCAACGGCCTGTGCCGCTCCCGGCATGGTCTGAATTACCAGCAAATTGCCGCTGTAATTGATATTGGTGACCGCACCTTGGAACAAAGGCGCATATCGACTTTTGGCCAGCAACGCCGCTTCCTCCGGCGAAACGGCATAGCGGTATCGGCCGTTGTCGTCCGGCACTTTAATCAGCATCATTTCTTTGATGTCGCGCGAGATGGTCGCCTGTGTGACTTCGATCCCTTCGCGCAGCAGCGCCTCGGCCAATTCCTCTTGTGTTTCAATTACCTGATTTTGAATGATTTCCCTGATTTTTGCGTAGCGGTATTTTTTCCTCATAGACTCCTCTTTTCTATGTAGATCAGACGGGGAGGTCGATTCACTTGATTAACAAATTGACTTTCCAGGACTTCAAACTCGCGCTGCGGCAGCTGCCGTACGAAATCCCGCACGGCAAGATACTCTTCTTCCCCGGCGGGCGTTCCCGGATAGGCGGTAACGGAAACCACACCTTGCGGCGCGAGGATCGCCAACGAAGTTTTCAGCGCGGCGAGCGTTGTCTCCGCTCGGGTATGCAGGGCATGATCACCGCCCGGCAGGTAGCCGAGATTGTAGATGCATACATCCGGTCTGCCCGAAAAATTCGCCAAAAATGCGGCATGATCGCCCGCATGGTAATGCACTTTTTCGTTGCCGGGAAGAGTTGCCAGCCGTACCCGGGTGGCGGCAACGGCTGTTTCCTGCAAATCACAGCACCACAGTTCCTCCAGCTGCTTGCCGTGCGTCAGCAGGTAGGCTGCGTCATGGCCGTTGCCGCAGGTCGCATCGACGGCGACCTTGGCTCCGGTCAATACCTCCCGCAAAAGCAGGCGGTTCAGCGCCAGGACATTATGAAACGGCATGATAAATCGACTTTGTCAGTTTGGGGAACAGGAGCCGGAAGAACCGCTGATCACGGAAATAAACGAAAGGAATCGTTTCCGCATCCCGGTAAATCTTCAACTTCTTTTGATGTGTAAAGCAGAAGGACTCGTTCCCGTCAATGGAGGCATACAGATGCTTTTCCCGTTCGGGCATCGTAATGGTAACCACGTCGTCGGGCGCCAGCAGAATCGGCGAGTTTTTCAGCAAATGCGGGCAGATCGGCACCACGACGATATTGGTCGAACTCGGATGCATAATCGGGCCGCCGCAGGACATCGCATAGCCGCTGGATCCCGTCGCGGTGGTGACGATGATCCCGTCGGAGGGATACTCTTCCACAAAGACATCGTTGATATAAAGGCGCAGTCTGGCCATGCGTCCCGGTCGGCTCCGCCCGATGACGACTTCGTTCATCGCAATCGGCAGCTCTTCCTGCCGGCCGTCCTCGTGCAAGATGCAGGAGCCCAGTACCGAACGTTCACACAGCTCATATTCACCGGCTTTGATTTCCGCCAACCGGCGATCCAGGTCTTCCGGCTCGACTACATTTAAGAATCCCAATTCTCCCAAATTGATCCCGCAAACAGGAATTCGATGCCGATGCAATTGCTTAGCGACGGCAATAATCGTACCGTCGCCGCCCAGCGAAAATGCCATGTCCATGGTCGGCAGCATCTCCGCCAACGGCAACCAGTTCCCGTCGCAAAGCGTGTAGCCTCGCTCTTCCGCTTCCGCACGGTAGCTGTCGCTGATGACGTACTCCATACCCTCCGAACGCAAGCGGGTGCAGACAGCCGCGACATGCTTTTCAATATTCGGTTTGGACAAATTCGGGAAAATTCCTATACGCATACTATCATTCCTTTTCACTCTTCTCCGTCAATGTGATCAGCGCCTCCTGCCAAGGAAACGGCCGTTCCGGGGCGTTCTTGGTCAGCCAAGCCAGAAATTCGATATTGCCGGTCATGCCGCGAATCGGCGATCTGTCCAGTCCGCGCACGTGCAGGCCCATTGCCTCGACCGCGCCAAGCACTTCCCGCAGCACCCGCCTGTGCACGGCAGGATCCCGCACGATGCCGCCCTTGCCCACGGCGTCTTTCCCCGCTTCGAATTGCGGCTTGATCAGGACAATCAGCTGGCCGTTCGGTTGTAAAAGCGGTAAGGCCGGCGGCAATACTTTCAACACGGAGATAAACGATACGTCCGTGACGACCAAGTCCGCCGGTTCCGCCAGCATCTCCGGCGTCACGTGGCGAATATTGGTTCGCTCCATATTGACCACCTGCGACGAAGTCTGCAGTTTCCAGGCCAATTGACCGTAGCCGACATCAATCGCATAGACTTTAGCCGCACCGTGTTGCAAGGCGCAATCGGTAAATCCTCCCGTCGACGCGCCGATATCGATCACGATCGCATCCCGAATCGGTACGGGAAAAAGCTGTAACGCCTTTTCCAGTTTCAAACCGCCGCGACCGACATAGCGCGGAGTTTCGCCGCGCAAACGGAGCCGCGCCGTCCGCTCGACTTTCGTGCCCGGTTTGTCCTGCGGCACATCATCGACCAGCACATTGCCGGTCATGACGAAGCGTCGCGCTTTCTCCCGCGTAGGGAAAAACCCTTGTTCCACAAGGAGCACATCGAGACGTTCTTTTCCGCTCATGTCAGTACCACAAATAGTAGCCGTAAGCTACGCCGGCGCCCAGCAATGCCCCCGCCAACACTTCCAGCGGCGTATGTCCCAACAGCTCTTTGAATTTCGTGTCGTTGAATTTATGCCCCGTCAAAATCTCTTCGATCAATTCATTCAGAAAACGTGCCTGCTTCCCCGCCGCCCGGCGCACACCGGCGGCATCGTACATCACGATACAGGCAAAGAAGAACGACAGCGCAAAGAGATGCGAGCTGATGCCGTGGTAAATGCCGATGGAGCAGCAAAGTGCCACGACCAAGGCGCTGTGCGAACTCGGCATACCGCCGGAGCCGACCATGCGTTCCAGATCGAAATACCCTTCTTTTATCAGGACGAAAAAAACTTTCAGCAGCTGGGCGATAAACCAGGCGGTCAATGCGGCCAGCAGCACCACATTTGCCGAAAGATCTCGAATATATAAGTCCATGCTCTCCCCTCACATTTGGCGACGCATAAAATAGTCCGGGAATGCCGCCAATATACTGTCCGCCAAGCCGATTTCGCGCAATGTCCGCAACGCATTGTCGGCCTCCGTTTGCGCCAGCGCCCGTGCTTCCTCCAAGCCGAGCAATGTCACATAGGTCGATTTGTTCAATTCCGCATCTCTCCCGCCGGCTTTGCCTAACGTGGCTAAATCTCCCGTGCAGTCGAGAATGTCGTCGACGATTTGAAACAGCAACCCCAATTGCATCCCGAATGCAGCGAGACCCGCTCGGGTCGCCGCGTCGGCTTCCGCCACGGCACCGGCCATCAACAGCGGTGCCGTCAGCAGGCAGCCGGTTTTCCGGCGCTCCATTTCGGCCAATTCCGGCAACGAAAGGCCGCGCCCCGTCGAGGTAATGTCGATGTACTGCCCGCCGACCATGCCGTTCGGTCCGGCCGCCGCCGCCAGAATCCGCACCAATTCGGCCACAATTTCACCGCGCAATGTCGGCACGCGGGTCAATGCTTCGAATGCATATGTCAGCAGGGCATCTCCAGCCAAGGTGGCAATTCCGGGGGTATATTTCTTATGCGAAGTCAGACGCCCGCGCCGATAATCGTCATCATCCATGCAGGGCAAGTCGTCATGAATGAGGGAATAGGTATGTACCGCTTCAATTGCACAGGCAATCGGCAAGTACGGCTCGGAAGGGCTGCCGAGTACGTCGAGTGTCGTCAGGAAGAGCACCGGTCGCAAGCGCTTGCCGCCGCCGAGCAGGCTGTAGTTCATCGCTTCCCGCAAGGGCTCGAGCGCCGGCGAGTCGGCCTCCAAAAAATCGGCCAATGCTGCTTCGACACGTTCCCGACCGGCGGCTATATACGCCGTCAGATCCGCCGTCATTCCGTTTCGTGCGTTGCACATAGCTCCGCCACCTCGGTTCGCAATGCCGCAGCACGTTCGCTGTACTCCGCCAGCAGGGCATACGAGTCCTTCAAAATGCGGCTGCCTTCTTCGTAGAGAGCCATGGCTTCGGCCAGACCGACTTCGCCATCTTCCAGTTGTTTTGTAATGGCGGCCAATTCTGCCAATTTTTCTTCAAATTCCTGATGTTTCATGTTTCCACCGCCTCCACCTTCGCCCGGACTCGCGTTCGGTTGTCCGTAATAAGCAATGTATCGCCCGCAGCCAATTCCGTCAGGTTGCGAACGCGTCGACGTTTTGCCTCCAACCAGAAATAACCGCTGCGAAATACCGTTTCGGGATGGACTGCCTGCAGACTTTGCGCCGCAGCGGTGATGTTCTCTTCCGCCCGTCGTTGCATCCGCTCGTATGCGACGGTCAGTCGGCCGGCCGCCTGTTCGTGCCAATGCGCGGTTTCGACGAGCAGCAAGGGTAACCGCGCCTTTTCCGCCGCAGCGAAGCGCCGAGCCGCTTGCCGCCAGCGTCCGAGGGTCAGTCGTTCGGCAGCCGCAAACAGACGGGTATGGTAATTCGCCAGATCCGCATATATCTCCGCTGCCGGCGGCGCGACCAATTCCGCCGCATGTGTCGGTGTGGAGGCGCGCATATCGGCGACCAGATCCAATAACGGTGAATCGCTTTCGTGGCCGATTGCGGAAATCACCGGTATTTTTGAACCGAAAGCGGCGTCCAGTACGGCACGCTCGCTGTACGGCGCCAGATCATCCTGCGCGCCGCCCCCGCGGGCGATAATGAGCACATCCGCCGGTTGCGGATCCTCATTCGCCTCTCGCACCGCGCGGGCAATATCCTCCGCCGCACTCGTTCCCTGCACGCTGCAGGGATATACCGCAAGCGAGACCAACGGGTTGCGCCGGTGCAGGCGGCTTTGCACATCGTGGATCACGGCGCCGGCGACGGAAGTCACCAAGCCGACTCGGAAAGGATACCGGGGCAACGGACGTTTGCGCTCGGGCGCAAAATATCCTTCGGTCTCCAATTCCCGGCGCAGCGCTTCCAACGCCGCCGCCCGTAACCCCGTACCGAGCGCCTTGATACCCTGCACCGCCATTTGCAGGCTGCCGTACTTGCCGCTGTAGGCAATATTCCCACGAACGACTATTTCGGCATTGGGCTGCAGCGCCCCCGCAAGCAGACGCGCCTGCCGGGGAAATACTACACAAGCGAGGCGGGCGTCTTCATCGCTCAGAGTAAAGAATACCGTGCCGCGGGCGGAGCGGCTGACGGAGGTCACGGTACCTGCGACCATCAGCTGCTGCAACGCATAATCGGTATTCAGTTTTTGCTCGAGATACGAAGTGAGCTCTTTTACCCGTTGAATCTGCATGTCTTCTCCATGGCGCCGTACGCATTGCCGGTCGCATTGTCCGAGCTGTAGCGTGCCGCCGCAAAATACGGCGTCATTCCGGCGACTTGCACATCACTCGCCAGTTCCGTCCGCAAGTACTGATTTGCCATCACGCCGCCGACAGCCAGGAACGGCGCATCCGCAGCCCAGTCTCGCCGCTGTAACGTGCGTCGCAAGCTGCGGCGGATTATGTCGAGAACCGCCCCGGCTAGTTCCGCGGGTGTGCACTTGCCTGCAAGCAGATCGCGGCGAGCCTGTGTCTCCGCTCCGGCAAAGCTGATCCGCTCGGGATCGCGCGGCAAGGGCAAGCGGTAGGTACCGAGCGGTGCTTGCAGCGCCAGCGCTTCCAATCCCGGGCCGGCCGGAAACGGCAAGCCCAGCAGCACCCCGATCCGATCGATCAATTGGCCTGCGGAAATGTCCACTGAGGTTGCCAGCTCCCGCACGGCAAGCGAATCGTGTTCCCAGTT
This sequence comes from Veillonellaceae bacterium, assembly GCA_022771805.1. Taxonomy (GTDB): domain Bacteria; phylum Bacillota; class Negativicutes; order Veillonellales; family Negativicoccaceae; genus JALELM01. The sequence continues at coordinate 8,609 of JALELM010000015.1, forward strand.
GACCTGCAGCCAGTCGGTCGTGCCGCCGCTCAAATGGAGCATGTACAGATCGCACCCCCACAACTCGGGATACTCCCGCACCGCTGCCAGGACATGATTTTCCTGATGCGTGAAGCGATACAAAGGCACCGCCAGCGCCGTCGCCAACACCTCGGCGTAGCCGAGTCCGGCCAGGAATGCCGGCATGTAGGAATCCTGCCGCCGGCGCGGCCGCTCCGAAACGCCGATACCCGCGATATCCTGTCTTGCTTCGGGCAATAACTCCGTCAGCAATTCCGGCAAATTACGCATATGTTGGTACACCATCTCGCTTTGAGCCAAGCCGCGCTTTCCCGCCGGTACCCGTAACAGCCGCCGAGCCTCGCCGACGACCTTGCGATCGGTATCCACCAATGCCGCGGAAGTCGTGTAGCAACTCGTATCGATCCCGAGAAACAGCTTACGCATTGTCTTCCAATGCCGCGTCCAAAATGCCGTTCACAAAAGGAACGGCGGCCGGCTCGCCGTATACTTTGGCGATTTCCAAGGCCTCATCGATCACGACGGCTTTCGTCACATCCGGCGTTTTCAAGTAGTGCAGTTCCGCAACGGCCAAACGCAAAATCAGCGCGTCCACCAGATGCATCCGCCGCACATCCCAGCGGTGGGAATGCTTCATAATCAATGCATCGATTTCTGCGCGATGCGTTGTTACCGCCGCCGCCAATTCCGCCGCATAGGGGGCGATCTCCACCGGCTCGTCCGCCACATCTTCGGCGGTAAGCAACAGCACATGGGTGCCTTCGCTCCGGGGGTTCAGTTCTTTCGTATACAGGACTTGCAAGGCCTGCAATCGTGCTTCGTGTCTGCTCATAATATCTCCGGCGTCGTAACTACATTTTCAATATATACATCGACTTGTAATTCTGTCCGCTCCCCATGCTCTTGCCAGACGGCAAGACAGATTTCCTGTGCCCGTCTGCCCAAGGCAGTTAAATCCGTACCGTAAAACGCTTCCAGGTAGATACTTACACTGTGGCCGGTATCCGTCCGCCGAAAAACAATTCCGTCAAAACTTTTGCGCTTGCCGATGGCCAGATTCTCTTTCCAGCCTTCGACGAAGTTCTCTGTCAGGGCTGCCGCACCGTCCAGCGCGGTCAGGCGGGCATGCATGGTCTCCGCGGCGGCGGCCAGATCCGGTGCGCCGTTACGCCGATTTTCTTCGCTCATTCCTCGTCCTCACCCGCTTCGTCAAAGGCAATGCCCTGCACAAAGATATGGATCGCGACCACCGTTACGTCGGCATATGTTTCCAACGCCGTCCGCACCTTCTCCTGCAGACGCAACGCCACATCCGGAATCCGCACGCCGTGGCGCACGCGAATGTACAGCTCCACCGTCAGCTCATCCGCTTTGCCCGTGATTCGTACGCCGACCGTATTCGGATCTTTGCCGAACATCGAGGTCAGATCATCGACGAGTCCCGGTTCCAGTGCGACAATCTCCGGGAACTGTCGGGCGGTAATTCCCGCAAGCGCAGCCAAGGCATGATCGCTGATCTGAATCATGCCGGCTTCATTTTTGATCGTTTGCAACGCCATGGGTACAATCCTTTTCTCTGATGTGACAAAAAGCGATGAGTGCTCATCGCTTTTTGTCCGTATCGTTCTTATGCACGTTCGATATAGTCGCCTGAACGCGTATCGATGCGCAAAATATCACCCGTATCAATGAACAGCGGTACCTTGACTACATAGCCAGTTTCCAATTTGGCGGGCTTGGTGCCGCCGGTCGCCGTATCGCCGCGGATTCCCGGATCGGTTTCGACCACTTCCAGATCGACGGAGTTCGGCAATTCCACACCGATAATTGTGCCGTTGAAAAACAGTACGGCGATCTCCATATTCTCTTTGAGGAAATTCAGTGCCGTGTCCAGCTGTTCCTTCGTCATCATAATCTGATCGTAGGTTTCGTTGTCCATGAAATGGTAGCTGTCGCCGTCCGAATACAGGTACTGCATTGTCCGGCGGTCGACATGCGCCCGCGGCAGCTTTTCCCCTGCGTTAAAGGTGCGCTCAATGACCGCTCCCGTTTGCAGATTGCGAATCTTGGCTCGCACAAAAGCGGCGCCTTTGCCCGGCTTGACATGCTGAAAATCCACAACCTGCCAGACTTGATTGTCAATTTCGATAGTTACGCCCGGTCGAAAATCATTACTTGAAATCACTGGTCATCCCTCGTTTCTCACTACAATTCCATCAATTCTTTCGGGAAGTCGGTCAATATTTCCGCGTTGTCGCCCCGTACGACAAGCGAGTCTTCTATACGTAAGCCGCCGTAGCCGGGGAAATACACGCCCGGTTCGGCAGTAATTACCATGCCGTCCGTCAAGACTTCACGACTGCGCTGCGAAATGCGCGGTTCTTCGTGAATTTCCAAACCGACACCGTGGCCGGTGGAGTGAATGAAATACTCTGCCAGACCCGCTTCCCGCAGTACATCGCGCGCTGCCGCATCCACAGCCCGTGCCTCGCTTCCCGCCCGGGTCGCGGCGATTGCCGCCGCTTGTGCCTGCAGGACTGCCGCATACAGTTCCCGTTGGCGCGGTGAGGCCGCACCGATGACGAATGTACGCGTCATGTCCGCATGGTAGCCGGCGTATACCGCCCCGAAATCCAAGGTTACGAAATCGCCTGCCTCGATGACCTTGTCGGTGGCCGTGCCGTGCGGTAATGCGGAACGAATACCGGAAGCGACAATCGTCGCAAAAGCGGGGCGTTCGGAGCCTTTATCCAACATCGCCTTTTCCAACGCGATGCGAACTTCATTTTCCGTTTTTCCCGCTTGAATCAGCGGCAGAATATCCGTCAGGGCAGCGACTGAAATGGCACAAGCCCGGCGCAAGAATTCGATTTCCGCCTCACTTTTGCTCATCCGCAACCGATCCAGGCCGACCGCCCGCCATTCCCGCTCGGGATCCGCCGCCAGCCAATGTCGGTACAGCGCAAGAGAAAGCGCTCCCTCTTCCAAGCCGAGCACTTGCACGCCCTGCTTTTCGCACAGCTCGTGCAATGCCGCCGTCAGTTTGCCGCGATGGTCGACTACTTCCCAACCGATCGCCTCTTCGGCGGCCTGCTCGGTATAGCGGGAATCCGTCAGCAGCCAACGTCTCTCGGCGGTCAGTAACAGATCCGTGCTGTCACCGGTAAACCCGCTCAAATAGCGAACGTTTTCTTCCTTGTGCACCCACAGCGCATCGCAGGGGGCGTATCGCTGCAGAGCCTCTTCCAGATTCATATTTATAGCGCCTTTCTGATATTTATTCACCCCATATCATACCATATAAACGCCCAAAACTCTAGATATTTTTCAGGTGATGCGTGTCGTTTAAGAGCGAGAGTAAATTGCGCTCACCATAGTACTCGATACAGCTGACATTGGCATTGGCCTGCCGGAAATTCCAGGCGGAATCCAGTTCCAAACCGAGCAGGCTGCAAATAATGCAGCGGATCGTCCCGCCGTGACAGACGACGGCAACGGATTTGCCTTCTTCTTTTTCGGCAATCTCCGCCATCACGCGCTCCGCCCGCAACTGCAGATCGCCGAATGACTCACCGCCCTCGATGCGAACCGAGGATGCATTCGAGTACATGTATTCAATACTGCCCGGCCAGCGAGCCGTAATTTCCTCATAGGTCAGCCCTTCCCACCGGCCGAAATGAATTTCGCGCAAGTCGCTGCGAAAGTGAATGGGCAGGTTTTTACTTGCCGCTAACGGTTCCGCCGTGTCGCGGGCGCGCTGCAAATTGCTGGCATACACCGCAGCCAGCGGGATATCGGTAAAATAATCGACAAGACAGGCCGCCTGGCGATGTCCTCGTTCGCTCAGCGGGACATCGGTCACGCCCTGGTACTTGCCGGAGTGATTCCAAACTGTTTCGCCGTGGCGAATGAGATAGATCGTAATCATGGTATACTCCTTATTTCTTCGCAGATCGCCGCATACAACGCATCGTTTTCCGCCGCACTGCGAATTGCCACACGGATATGCGCCGCTGTCAGCCCGGGATAGTTGTCACAATTGCGGATGAGAAAGCCGCGGCGGGCAAGCGCTTGCGTAAATTCCGCCGCCAGACGCGGTGCGGGCAGGCGCAGCAACATAAAATTCGCCGTCGGCGGGTATACTTCCCAGCCCGGCAGTTCTCTATAAAGTGCGGTCACCCGCTTTATTTCCGTCCGCAGAAACCGGCGTGTCCGCTCGTAGTATGCCCTGTCGGTCAGGGCGGCGGTGATATAGAGCGAGGCCATTGCATTCACATTCCAGATGTCGGTTTTGGCTCGTAAAGCCTGCACGGTATCTGCCGCGGTAAACAATGCACCGATACGAAGCCCGGGAACCGCCCAGAATTTTGTCAGCGAGTGCAGGATATGCAGGTACGGATTGCCGGCGAGGTATGGTTTTGCCGAAGGAAAATCCGTGACAAAATCGCCGAACGATTCATCTACCAATACATGCCAACGCCCCGCTTGCGCCGCCGTCGCCCACCGCTGCAACTCGTTTGCCGCAAGCAACTCCCCCGTCGGATTGTTCGGCGTGCAGAGACACACCGCTTCACCCGCCTGTACGCGCAACGGCAACGCATCGAAGTCCGCTCGGGAGAAGTAGCGAATTTCCGCACCGGATGCTATTCCCGCCCGCTCGTACTCGCTGAACGTCGGAGCCGGCACATATAAAACCGGCGGCTTGTGTTCCGCAAACCAGAGATAGAGCAGTTCCGTTGCGCCGTTGCCGAGCATGACCTGTTCTGCTGGTACATCGTAAAACGCGGCGACAGCTGCGGTCGCGGTGCGACTTTCCGGCTCCGGATAATGTTGTATCGCGCGCGCCCAGTCCCGACAGGCCGCAATCCCGACTGCCGACACGCCGAACGGATTGATGTTTGCGCTGAAATCCGTCAGCTTTGTCCGCTCTTCCGGGCTGTAGCGGTACATATTGCCGCCATGCCCGTAGCGATGTTGCTCAGTCATCCCAATACACTCCTCCGTCACATAGCCGCACGCTGTCCAAGTAGGTCAATGTCACGCCGAATTCTTTGGCCATCCTCGCCTGCACCGCTTCGCTGTCGGGAGATTCGGCAAGAATTCCGCAAACGGTGCCGCTGTGGGCAATCACAATACCCGTTCCGCCCGACTCCGTGCCGACACGGATCAGATCCTCCAGGTACGGGCGCGGCAAAACAGCCTGATTCGCGCGGGCGCTGGCGGTTGCCGCCGCGCCGATTTTGTGCAGGTTGCCGGTCGCAAGACCTTCCCGCAAAAGAGCCAGTGCCTCCCGGACAACGGGCTCCTCCTCATTCCGCTTGGCGACCAGATCCGCTCGCGCATTGAATTGCACCGTATCTACCGTCCCGCCCGCATCGTACATATGCAAGTAAGCTCGCGGCGCCGTGCCGACCGGCTCCGCCCACCGACCGTGCAAATAATCGAAGCGGACAATTCCCGGGTAAAAGGTGGCATCGCTCGGCTCGACCGCCAATGCCAATTCCGCCAAGTCCGACGGTGCAAGTGAGATGCCTGCCGCCCGCGCTACGGCCGCGCAAACCGCCGCAATATCCGCCGAGCTGGATGCCATGCCCTTGCCGTCCAATAATTCGGAATGAAGGTGGACTTCCCAATTTTCACCGACGGGAAAACGGCGGAACAGTTCCTGCAAGGCGGCTCTCGCTTTATACGGCAGCAAAAGCCGAGGTTCGTCTGCCGGCCCGGCCGTTGCGAACGAAAAAAGCGCAATCGGACAGGTCACCAAAAAGTCCTGCCCGGCTATGCGCCCCTGCACCAGCTCACCGCAAGATCCCGGCACCCGTACTATCTTTGCCACGTTTGCGCACTCTCCAATATGACCCAAATCAACAGTATCCACAACTCCGAAGTTTCGGTAACGGCGCCGTATGTATCTCCCGTCACGCCGCCGAATTTTTTCACAAAACTCCGGTTCAATCCATACATCCAAAGCAGGCCGCCGGCGATCAAAACGAAGTAGTGCCAACCGACAACCGGTAGCGGCAGCAGCAGCAATAGCGTGGCCAAACGCAAGGCATACGACGGCGCGAATCGGGCAAACGCTTTCCCGACTCCCTGCGGTCTGGCATACGGAAACCCGATGACGGTATATGTCATCAGCCAGCGGCTGACCGTCGGCATTGCGATCAGAATCGCATAGGGATGCTGCAACGGCATGGCCAGCAAGCCGACCTTGAACAGCACGAGAAATACGAAACCGACGACCGCATTCGCGCCGACACGACTGTCTTTCATGATTTCCAATGCCCGCTCGCGCTCCCGCCCGCTGAAGTAGCCGTCACAGGTGTCCATGAACCCGTCCGCGTGCAAGCCGCCGGTCAGGATGAACTCCGCCAGGACAACCGTCACCGCCAACAAAAACGGCGACATGAAGAAATGCCCGGCATAGTATACGAGAGCCAGGATCAGTCCGACGATCAAGCCGACAAGAGGAAAATAGGAGACGGATGCCCCGAAATCTTCATCGCGCCATAGTTCCTGCCGCACCAGTTTTATGCGTGTCAAAAACTGCAATCCGATCAAAAACGCCTGCATAATCTCACCAAATCATTTCATAAATCGTTACCGACAAAACGCCGAGAACGGTCGTTACATACATCAACTGCACCGTTTGGGTAATATGTTCCCCGCCGATTTGCACCAACGGCTCGCCCATGTATTCACGAAACTCGACACGTCCCCGGTAGCTGTTGTAGCCGCCGAGCCGAATGTGCAGCGCACCGGCGACGGTAGCCTCCGCATAGCCGCCGTTCGGGCTCGGATGCTTTGCCGCATCGCGTGCCAACATCCGCCGGGCGTGACGCGCATCCAAACGCAATACGGCCGACGCGATAAGCAGCAGTCCCGCCGTCAGACGAGCCGGCAGAAAGTTCACCGCATCGTCCCACAACGCCGCCGCCCGTCCGAAATACAGATAGCGGTCATTTTTGTACCCGACCATCGAGTCCATCGTGTTCGAAGCGCGATACAGCAAGGCGCCCAACGGTCCGAAAACAGCGAAGTAAAAAAGCGGCGAAATGATTCCGTCGACTATATTTTCCGCCACCGTCTCGATGGTCGCTCGGGCAATTTCACTCTCACTCAGACCTTCCGTGTCCCGGCCGACAATCCAGCTCAGCTCCCGCCGCGCCGACTCCAGATCGCCGGCCGCCAAGCGCCGCCGGATGGAAAGCCCGTCCCGGGCAAGCGCGCGAGGTGTAATCGTAATATACAGAAGCAGTGCCGAAACCGCCAGGTATACACCGTAATGCAGGCGTGCCGCCACATACAGCAACATCGCTCCGATCGCTCCCACGGTGATCAGCACGAACAAGACAAGCAGCACACCGCGCCGCAACAGATCCGCCGGCCGCCCTGTCTGCGGGTACAGTCGCCGTTCCGCAAAGGTAATGACGTTGCCGATCAGCACGACGGGATGCCAGCGCGAGCGCGGATCGCCGAGCAATGTATCCAGCAAAAATGCAGCAAACGGCACGGCGGCGAACCACCGGCCGGTCATTGTACCTCCGGCAGTTCCAGCGCGGCATAGACCTTGTCCATCGCCAAGGCATTCCGCACAATGTCCGCCACACGATCGTATTCCGCTTCCTTATATGCCTGCAGACGGAACGATATCGGCAAATCGGCCAGCCCCTTCCGGCGCCGCAGCGCGTTCAGCAAGGCACGGCGCAATTCGTCATTATCGAAAATACCGTGCATATACGTACCGAAACAGCTCCCGCCGCACCCCAGACCGCCGTCCGTCGCATCTGTCGGCCGACCGCTGCGAGTCTCGATACGGAATATGCCTTGCGAGCCGTCGGTGAAATGTGTCCGTCCCATGTGAATTTCATAACCTCGCATCCCGGTCAGGCTCAAGTTCAGTCCCAGGAAACCGAAATCCCGGCAGGAAAATTCCACCTGATGCGTTGCCTTCGTGCCGACCATCGTCGTCACCGCCGGCAACAGTCCGAGCCCCTCCACACGGTCATGCGTGCTCTCCACATGTTCCGGATCGAGCACCTCCCGGCCGAGCATCTGGTAGCCGCCGCAGATACCGATGACCGGGACGCCGGCCGTCGCCAGACGGCGAATTTCTTCCGCATAGCCGTGGCGATGTAAGTACAATAAGTCCTCGATCGTATTCTTGCTGCCCGGGAGAATAACCAAATCCGGTGTGCCGATACTGTCGCCGCGTCGTACATACCGCACTTCCGTATCCGGCTCATGTACGAATACATCGAAGTCGGTGAAATTGGAAATTTTCGGTGTCTGCAGCACGGCGATATGAATTTCTCGTTCCCCGGATAAATCCGCCTTATCCTGCAAGGATACGGAGTCTTCATTGTCGATCCCGAGATCATCCAGGTACGGCACGACGCCGAGGATCGGCTTACCCGTTTTTTCTTCGAGGAAGGTCAATGCCGGCTCCAGCAAACGAATGTCACCGCGAAATTTATTGATGATGATTCCGGCGACGAGCTCTCGCTCTTCTTCATCCAATAAAGCGAGCGTGCCGACGACCGAGGCCAAAGCGCCCCCGCGATCGATATCGGCGATCAGAAATACCGGAATTTTCCACTCCCGCGCCACACGCATATTGACGATATCCGTGCTTTTCAGATTGACTTCCGCAGGACTGCCCGCACCCTCGACAATAACCGCATCAAAATGCTCCTGCAGGTAGTTCATGCTGTCGACGACATACTTCCAAGCCTGCAGGCTGTAATGATTATGGTATTCCCGCGCACTGTAGACGCCGACCGGTTTCCCCATCAGCACCACCTGTGAAGTCTGATTCCCCGAAGGCTTCAGCAGGACCGGATTCATCTGCACGATCGGCGCCAAACCGGCAGCCTCGGCCTGAGCCACCTGCGCCCGGCCGATTTCGTCACCGGCCTCGGTGACATAGGAATTCAGCGCCATATTCTGCGCTTTGAACGGTGCAACGCGATAACCGTCCTGTTTCAAGATTCGGCACAAGGCCGTAGTTAAAATACTTTTGCCCACATGAGAGCTCGTTCCCTGAAACATTACTGTACGTGCCAATTCTATTCGCCTCTTTTCAATACGGTGGGAATGCCGCACACCACAAAACGGACCTCGTCCGCCGCCGCGGCAATTCGTTGATTTGCCAGTCCGACGAGATCACGATAAATCCTGCTGATCGGATTGCCGGGAATGATTCCCAAACCGAGTTCGTTGGAAACAAAAATAAAGGTTCCCTCCGCCGCTTTTGTCGCGGCGAGCATCGCAGCCAGTTTTGTCTCCAGCTCGGCCATCAATGAAGTCAATGCCGCATCACTGATGACATCCTCCTCCGTTGCCCGGGACAGATCGATATTGTCCATGATCAGATTGTTTACGTACATTGTAACACAATCAAACAGAAAAGCTTTTCCGCGCGTCAAAATTTCCTGAAACGCCGTCGCATCCGTAGTCGGATACTCGCAGGTCAGCCATTCCGCCGGCCGCCGTTCCCGGTGCAGGCGAACACGCGCCGCCACCTCTTCATCCCAAACTCGGGATGTCGCTATGTAGACTTTCTCCCGGTTCGGTAAATCCGCCAACATCTTTTCGGCAAATTCGCTTTTGCCGCTGCGTGCTCCGCCCAATACAAATACAATTCGCGCCATGCTTTCACTTCCTCGGATGTAGAATTTATAAGCTGAATTCGTTATGTTATAATAAAACCAAATTATATAAAGAGAGGTGAACAGAATGTCGAACAATGCATCCTATACCGTCGACTTGATGCGCACACTGTGGCAACATACGTATCGCGCCACCGTTTTCAATGCCGCTGACGAATACGCCGCCACCATTCGCTTGATTCTCGGAATTCCCTTGCCGGCAGAAGAGGTGCCGGAAAATGCTCCCCGAGTCGATGCGCATCTTACGGTTCTTGTCGAAGATGCGGCGATCACTCCGGCCGATATTATCGAGTTTGAAGAGCAAATTACACGCATTCTCATGGAAAAATCGGCTTCGCCGGACTTCCAACCGACCCATTGTATTTTCTTTTATCCGAGCCCCGCAGAAACTTTACTGCGCAGTGCGGAGGAAGAATAAAAGGCCAGCTCCCGCTTCGGGAGTTGGCCTTTTTTATAATTCGGATTCCACTCGTCCCCATGTATAACAAAGGTCGGACAGACGATTCAAGTACCGGATATCCACTTCGTGCACTTCTTCACTTTCGGCCAAACGCCAGAACGAACGCTCCGCACGACGTACTACCGTACGCGCAACATTGAGATACGCCTCGGTAATATTAATGCCCGGAACCAGAAACTTGGTCAGCGGTTGCAGGCGCTCGGTGTAGCGGTCAATCATCTTCTCCAATTCTTCGACATGTGCATCGGTGATATTCGCTTTGCGGCCGATACTTGCCGTATCCGCCATCAGCTGCCACAGATCCGTCTGTATTTTTTCGATATCCTGACGGACATCTTCATGCTTTGCCGTTGCTCGCGCCATAGCCAAGACGGCTTGCGCTTCGTCTATCGTACCGTATGTTTCCACGCGGATGCTGCCTTTCGGCAAGCGTTGGCCGGTATACAATGCGGTCGTTCCTTTGTCACCGGTCTTGGTGTATACCTTATCCATGCTTTCTCCTCCTTACAGTTCGGGGAACCAGAGCGCGATTTCCTGTGCTGCCGTTTCCGGTGCATCCGAGGCGTGAACGATGTTTTCGTCAATGGACGTTGCGAAATCGCCGCGAATCGAGCCGGGTACCGCTTCAATCGGGTTGGTCGCGCCGTTGATCTGACGCACCGCCGCAATGGCGTTTTCCCCGCTGATTACCATCGCCAGCAGCGGGCCCGAAGTAATGAATTCGATCAAACCGTTGAAAAAGGGTTTGCCTTCATGTACTGCGTAATGCTGTTTCGCCAATTCTTCAGAAACCTGTTCCATCCGAATCGCATCGATGGAGAGACCTTTCCGTTCGAAACGGGAAATGACCTCACCGCAAATTTTCTTCTTAACGCCGTCCGGTTTGACCAATACCAAAGTTTTTTCCATTGCAACCTCTCCTTTGCTTCTCAAATAAAAGCCAAAGAAACACGCAAGTCTCTTTGGCTTTGAAGTCCTCCTACGGATAAAATGGTCGGAACGACATGATTTGAACATGCGACCTCTACCACCCCAAGGTAGCGCTCTACCAAACTGAGCTACGTCCCGACAGCTACATATAGAATAAGAATTTTAGACTTATTTGTCAAGTTGAATTTCTTGCACACCCGTCGGACACACCTGCAAAACATGCGTTCGAGCGGCCTGTTCCGATCCGAATGCCGTCTGCATGGCAGCCGCTACGGCGGCGGCCGTCGCTTCGTTGCAGATTGCCAATAGCGTACTGCCGGAGCCGCTGATGGTCGCCGCATAGGCACCGGCTTCCCGTGCTGCGGCAAGAACTTCCCGGCCGCCGGCAATCAACGGCAGGCGATACGGCACGTGCAGGTAATCGGCAAAACCGGCCGCCAACAGCTCCGGCCGCTCGTGCAGCAATGCCGCCAAGAGTGTCGCCGCCGCTGCCACATTATGTACGGCATCGCGATGCGCCACATTCGCCGGGAGCGCCTTGCGGGCTGCCGCCGTCGCCAGCGGCGTTTGCGGGCTGGCAACCACCCAGCGCCAGGCGGTCGGCACGGGAAACGGAACAGCGTACCAGTCCGCCGCTTTGCCCGAAGCGATGAAACCGCCCAACAACGCCGGTGCGACATTATCCGGATGTCCTTCCATTTCAATGACCCAAGGCAGCAATTCTTCCTTTGTATACCGCTTACCGGCCAGGCAATTCGCCAGGTATACGCCGCCGACGATCGCCGACGAGGAACTTCCCAACCCACGGGCGAGCGGGATCCGGTTCGTCATCCGCACGATGCCCGCAGGCAGCGTCGTACCGCTCCGCTCGGCAAAGAAGCGCATCGCCGCCAAAAACAGATTGTCTGCATCCGTCGCAAGCGAATCGCTGCCTTCGCCGATAATCTCACCGCGAAGACCCGCTCCCTCCGTCGGAATGAACTCTGCTTCGTTGTAGAGCGACAACGCCAGACCGAAGACGTCAAAACCGCTGCCCAAATTGGCCGTCGTCGCCGGAATTCGGATCTTAACGGTCGGCATTCGGAATCTCCTCGTATACACGAATCAGGCTGGCTACCCGACGAACACAGGAAAGTTGCTTCAGGGCTTCGCTCACGCGAGCGACTTGACGCCCCGCCGCCGGATAGACGACCATCACGATTTCCGCCGTCGCTTCCAAGTTGCCGCGTTGCCACATCGTCTTGATGCTGACTCCGTCTTCGGCAAACACGCGGGAAATATCCGCCAATACCCCAGGGGCATTGTCAACGATCATGCGAATGTAGTAAGAGTTTTCCAACTCGGCCGGATCCAATACCGTTGCCGGATTGTCTTCCGCAAGCCAGGGGTTCTGCCCCGTCGTCCCGCGCTGCAGATGATGCGCGATTTCCATGACGTCGCCGAGTACGGCGCTGGCCGTCGGATACGAACCGGCACCTTTGCCGTAAAACATCACGTCGTCGACCGCGTTACCGACCACATAGACCGCATTGTAGGCGCCCCGCACCGCCGCCAGCGGATGCTCCTTCGAAACGAAAGCCGGATATACCGCGGCAGTGACGCCGCTCTCGTGCTGCTCGGCAACCGCCAGCAATTTGATGACATAGCCGAACTCCGTTGCAAACTGAATATCCTGCTGCGAGACGGCTTCGATTCCTTCCACCTGCACATCGTCGGTCGTCACATTCGCGTGAAAACCGATGGAGCTCAGAATGGCGATCTTGCGCGCGGCATCCCAACCGCCGACATCGGAGGTCGGGTCGGCTTCGGCGTAGCCCTGCTCCTGTGCCGCCGCCAGCGCGTCCTGATAGGACATATTTTTATCCGTCATTTCGGAAAGTATGTAGTTGGTCGTTCCGTTGATAATCCCGACAATCGCCCGAATGCGATTCGCCTTCAACGATTTCTGCAAGGGCAGCAAAATCGGAATGCCGCCGCCGACGCTCGCTTCGCACATAAAGTCCGCCCGATTGCGCACCGCTGTCGCGACAATCTCCGGCCCGTGCAGAGAAATCAAATCCTTGTTGGCACTGACGACACTTTTCCCCTTGGCCAATGCTTCCAAAATAAATTCCTTGGCCGGCGTAATTCCGCCCATGACCTCGACCATAATTTGAATCTCGTCGTCGTCGAGAATGTCACGAATATTTTCTGTCAGCTGCAGATCCGCCGGAATCTGCAAATGTCCGTACTCGCGCACATCTTTGACCAGCGCCCGTTTGATCCGCAGCCGGCAGCCGAGATCCGCTTCGATTTCGCGCCGATTCATTTCGAGCGTATTCATTACCCCGGAACCGACCGTCCCCAGCCCCAGCAGACCGATATACAAAGTTTCCATGTCAACCTCCTTATTCATGACCGATGAGCCGGATATCTTTGACGCCTTTAACGCGGCCGGCTCGTTTCAACAACTCTTCCACCCCGATTTTCATGTGCCGGGTTTCAAAGGAAAGCGTCACATTCGCCACATCCTGTAACGGAATACCCTGATTGATCGTAATAATACTGCCGTTTTCGCGAGCGATCAGCTGCAACACGCGCGACAAGACACCCGCTTCATGCGAGATCATGATCGACACGGAAAACACCCGCCCCTGGATGGCTTCGTAAAAGGGCTCCACCCGATCTTTGTATTTATAGTAAGCGCTGCGACTCAAGTTGACCATTTGAACCGCTTGGTGAATTGTTTTTACCTCACCGCTGTTCAGCAAATTTTTGACTTGAATCGTTTTTTTGATCGCTTCCGGCAAAATGCGCTCATCGACCAGGTAAAACTGCGTATCTTTCGATTGTTCCACGCTACTCGCTCCTATCTGACGTTTCTTCCGTCTGCTTGCCCAATAAATATTTTTTGCCGAATAGTGTCAGGATGAAGTACATCCCGAGGAAAAACGGCAGGTATTCCGCAATCATCCGCCAGAGTACCGCCAAGATCCCGACCGTTCCCTTGGGAACGTAGCCTTTGAAGAGAATTACGAAGAAACCTTCGGCAATCCCCGTTCCGCCCGGTGTCGGCGCAAAGTACAGCATAAAGTTCAGGACGATCATCCGCCCCAGCAAAAAGAGCCAGTTCGCCGCTTCCCCGCTCCCCCAGACCAATGCCGGCAAGAGTCCGTAAATGCAGCAAAGGCTGAGTCCGGAGTAAACGAAAACCAAAAATGCTTCCCGCGGCTGCTCCCGCAGCGTCTGCAAGGTGTCCGTCAAGCCCCGCATGATACCGACGGCTTTGCGGATGCGGCGCGGCGAGACGCGCAATGTACGCAGCAGCCGGAAGGTAAAGACTTTCCCCTGTTCTCCGGAAAAAAGCCAAAAGCCGGCAATACAACAAAGCAAAAAGGCCATGGCGATATAAAACAGGGTGCTGTTTCCGATATACGGCATGTCCATCGGGTCAAAAAAGAATACCACGGGAAGTGCCAGAATCAGAAACAGAATGGAGAAAATCGTCCGAATGATGACAATCATTCCGCTTTTGGCGATCGGTACACCGATACTGCGTAAAATCAGCACCTGCGCGATCGCTCCGCCGGCGGCACCGGGTGTCAGCAGCCCCATGAAGTAGTTGCCGAAGATGACCTGCATAATCCCGCGCAGGCGGACGCGATAGCCGTTCATGGCGACCAGTCGTTGCAGGCGCAAGCCGTCGAAATACATGCCGATGCCCCAGATTGCAACCGCCACAAACAGATTGAACGGCGAAAAATACGTCAGGGCGTGCCAGGTCGATACATCGATCGTAAAGTACAGCGTACAAAACGTGACCGCCGCAATGAGCAGGAAAAGAATGATGCCGTTGCGTGCCAACCTGTTCATCACCGCAAGTCCCCGAACGAAATACGGTGGACATTGCGTTTCATCAGTTCTTCATACACCGCCGGTGAAGTCAGCGCCTGCAACTCGCGTTCCCAGGCATAATCCCAGCCGAAACGGTGTTGCAGCGCCGCCGTGTCCGTTCCCGGATGACACATGATTTCATGAAAACCGTCGCCGAGTTCGCGGATGATGGCGAGCAGACGGCGCTCCGTCAATTTGCCGCCGTCCATCATGCCCCAAAACGCGTCGGTCGTTTGCAAACCGAAGCGGCGGACATAGCGGCGGGCGCGGGCGGCCAGTACCGCCAGACCCGCTTTGCCGCCGAAACGGCCCGGATTGGCGAGCAACTTACCGTAGCGCCAATTTTCCTGCGGAATCCGAATCGCCCCGATGTGGTGCTTTTGACACAACGTTACCACGATCGGCAGCACCCGCGGCCAAATATGCAAATGCTGATGGCCGTCCGCATGCGTAATATGCAGCCCCGTAGCGACGATCTTTTCAAATTGAGCCGCCAGTTCCGTCGCCACTTCGCTGTAGTCGATTTTTCCTGCCAGATCCGCCCGCAGGAAATCGTTATAGCTTTCATACAGGCGACCTTCCGGTGTCAACAGCGACGGCACTTCTTCCGCCGGTGCGGTCGGCCGCAAGCCGCCCACCAGTGTCGTGTGGATACCGATCCCCAGCTGAGGCAGCTCCTCAGCGGCCGCAACCGCTTCGTCGAAAGCCTCGCCCGCCGTCATGAGTGACGCTCCGGTCAAAATACCGTTTTGATGTGCACGTACTACCGCCGCATTGATTTCCGGGGCTAACCCGAAATCGTCCGCATTGACTATTAAAAATTTCATAAGAACTCCTTATCGGTAGGGATCAAACGTTTTGAAATGCCATTTGCCTATATCCCGTAACGCCGCCGTGCCGTGTGTTGCGGCAAATTGCGCCACCCAACCTGCCGTGGCGGAAGATGCTCCCTTCGGTACGGTTTCTCCGTAACGGGCTCCCAGTTGCTGCAAAGCGTCCACGAAAGCCGCCCTGGCCAAGATGGACGCCAGCGCCACTGCGGTATAGCGTTCGCCGCGCGGAATCTGAACGAGCGGCAACGTGACACCGGCCGTCGCAAAACGATCCGCCATCAGAGACTCCGCCGCAAAGCGATCCAGCACCACGGCCGCCGCTTCACGCGTTAAAAGCCTCTCCATATTGGCAAAGTGCAAATCCGTCAGCAAATGGTTCAGGTTCTTCTTTTCCGACCGGTATTTCTCGTATAAATCATTGTATTCAGTCGGTAAAACAATCCGCAAGGCGTAGTCCTCCGGCCGTTCCGCCCGAAATTCGGCCGCCAGACGGCATATTGTTTCATCGTCCAGCTCTTTGCTGTCCCGTACTCCGCGAGCGCGCCACTCTGCCGCCGCCGCAGCGTCCAAGTATACCGCCGCGACACAAAGCGGCCCGAGGATATCCCCCTTGCCGGATTCATCACAACCGATCAGGGGCACATCCTCCGCGGGCAGGGCACTCGGTTGCGTCCGGGAAACCGGCCGGAGCGGAACCTGTGTGCCGGCGGCCTCGGCGGCCAAGCGTTCCAGTTCCGCCTGAAATGCCGCATCCCGGCTCTGCACGACACAGCGAAACCCCTTCTTGCCGTGATACGTATTCACGGTCGCCGTGTTTTCTCCGCGGACAACCTTCCACTGTACACCGTATGAAATGTTTTTTTCATTTTCTATTATTATAGCACAGGCCGCCAGCTTCTTCGCCATGGCGGCACGTATTTCATTTACTTCCGTCCGCATACAATCGCTGCTTTCCTTTCTCCTGAGCGTCCTGAATGACGGCCGCCAACGGACGTTGCAGGGCTTCGGCTGCCCGCAGACAATCGTCCAGCTCCGGCTTACATTTTACGCCTCCCGGCCAACGGGCATATTTAATCCGGATCGGCTCACCCGCCAATTCCACCGTGAAAAAATCTGTCGTCAGGCTCACCCGTTCCGCCGGCAGGATTCGCACGCCCCAGGTACTCGTTTCCCGCAAGAAAATCTCCTGCAGGCGCGGCACCACGTCGATAGCGCAAAGCGCACACAGCTTGATCCCGCTGCGGCCTTTCTTCATAACGATCGGTTCTTGCCAGGCATCGGCTGCGCCCGCCGCAAGCAGCAGCTCCTGCACATGCGCGAGAACTTCCGGTGTCATATCGTCAAGATTCGCTTCCAGTAACCGCATCCGCATGACTCCTCCCGTAGCATATCGAATCCGCCACACAGGCCGCACCGTAGCCGTTATCGATATTGACCACCGCCACTTTGTCCGCGCAGCTGTTCAGCATTCCCAGCAAGGCCGCAACCCCGCCAAACGATGCCCCGTAACCGACCGAGGTCGGTACGGCGATGACCGTGCCGGGAACCAGCCCGCCGACCACCGAGGGCAGCGCTCCCTCCATGCCCGCAACGACGATGCACACCGCCGCCCGTGCCAATTCGTCCTGCACGGCCAGCAGACGGTGCAGGCCGGCCACGCCCCGATCGTAGTACCGCTGCGGTGCATAGCCGAGAAATTCCAAGGTGACGGCGGCTTCTTCCGCAACGGGAATATCCGAACTCCCCGCCGTGACAATCGCGATCGGCCGCTCAAGACGCTTCGGCGGCAGTTGTTTGTGTTGCAGGATTTTCGCCCGTTCATGCCAAACCAGTTGCGGAAACTGCCGCACCGTCTCGTGAGCCTGTTCGGCTGTCACACGGGTCAGCAAAAACGGCTCGCCCCGGCCGCAAAGCTCCTCGCAAATCGCCGCCAGCTGCGCCGTGCTTTTCCCGGTTGCCAGTACCGCTTCCGGCCGCCCCGCGCGATAGCGCCGATTGCTGTCCCAGCAAAAATCGGCACCGCCCGCTCTGCTGTAGCAGGCAATGATTTCCGCCTCCAGTTCCGCCGTATCAATTTCGCCTGCTCGCCACTGCGCCAGCCGATGCCTTAAATCAGTCGCCATGCGCGCCCTCCGTCAAGAAACGATTATGAAATAAAAAGACGGCCGCGGCAATGGCCACATTCAAGGAATCCGTCCCCGCCGCCATCGGGATGCAATACCGTGCCGACGCGCCCGCCAGCCATTCTTCGCTCAAGCCGCCGCCCTCGTTCCCGAATACCCAAAGGCCACGGGTCGTTCCCGGCATGGTCGTGTACGGCACGCTGTTTTGTAGCGCCGTGGCGAGCACGGGCAGCCCGTACTGCTGCGCCTTGGCCAGCCATTCCGCCGGTTCCTGATTCGTAAGAACGGGAATCGTCAGCAAGGCTCCCATGGAGCTGCGAACCGTCTTGGCGTTGAACAAATCGACGGTTCCCTTCGTCGCAATGACGCCGCTGCAGCCGACCGCTGCGGCAAGCCGCAGGAGAGTTCCCGCATTACCGGGATCCTGCACCCCGGCCAGCACCAGGAAATTTCCGTTCGGCTCGGCGGGAAATGCCGGCAAATCGGCGCGACGAACCACGGCCAAAATCCCCTGGGCATGTTCCGTTTCCGCCAGCTGCGCGAACATTTCATCGGGTACGATATACCGTGCCGCCGGCGCAACGGCCGCTTCGCCCCGATAGCTTTCCGCCTGCCATATTTCCGCCGCCGTACCGTTTGCTGCCGAGACAGCCACCGCCCGTTCCCCCTCCAGCAGAAACTGACCGTATTTTTCACGATACTTTCTCTGTTGCAGTGACCGAACCTGCTTGAAACGGGGATTGTCTTTCGAGCTTACTCGCATCTATGCCTCCAAAAGTCGCTTGAAATAACCGTCCGCTGCCGCCAATTCATCGTAATCTCCCGTCTGCACCAGTCTCCCGTCCGCAAAGACGTAGATCCGATCTGCCGTGCGAATGGTTGACAACCGATGTGCGATGACCATGACTGTATGCGTCTTGCGAATGGACGCCAAAGATTGCTGGATGCGCTTTTCCGTCTCACTGTCCATATTCGCCGTCGCTTCGTCCAAAATCAGCACGGGATAGCGGCGCGCCATGATCCGCGCCAAAGCAAGCAGCTGCCGCTCACCGCTGGAGAAGTAGCTGCCGAGATAACCCGCCTGGGTTCGAATGCCTGCCGGCAATTCCTGAATATCCGACCACATATTCACCGCCTGCAAGGCCTCGCGGATACGCTCTTCCGTCAACTCCGGGTTATGCAGACTGATATTGTCCGCCACCGTTCCCTTAAACAAGTGCTGACTTTGAAACACATACCCCAGCAACTTGCGTGTCGAATGGACGGAGTAATCTTCCATCGGCTTACCGTTCAGATACAGCGCGCCGCGTTGCGGGACATACAATCGCATCGCCAGCGACATCAGCGTCGTCTTGCCGGCACCGGACGCGCCGACCACACCGATCATTTCCCCGGCTCGAACCCGCAGTGACACGTCCCGCAACACCCAGGGACCGTCCTCCTCGTAGCGGAACCAAATGTCACGAAACTCCAATTCGCGAAACTCTTCCGTGAAGTCGGGGCGTCTGTCTTCTTCCTCTTCGTCGTTGTCCGACCAAAGTTCCCAGACCCGATCCGCTCCGGCGAGCGCCGATTGCAAAATATTGTAGCGCTCGGCCATCCCCCGCACCGGCACGAAAAACTTCTCGATATACTGGGTAAAAATAAATACCAATGCCGCATCGGTAATGTCCGGCACCCAATTCGTATACGCCAGCACTAGGAGCACGCAGAGAAAATAGGCAAAATCGACCAGCGGCCGGAAAATCCCGAAGGTTTGCACTTCCTGCAAACTGGCCGACAAAAACTGCCGATTGATATTCTCGTATTCTTCATACACTTTGTTTTCCGCATTGACGGATTTAACGACGGAAATACCGCTCATCATCTCCTGAATATAGGAGTTGGACGCGGAAATGCTGCTGCGTACCCGCCGATATGCCCGCCGCCCGAATTTTTGGAAATAATGCACCGCCACCGCCAGCACGCCGACAACAACAAAAGAAGTCAGCGCCAGACGAACATCCAGCCAAAGCATGACGGCGAGAATCCCGAACATCATCAGAAAATCGCCGCCCAACGGCACGAGCACCTCGACAAACAGCGACCGGATCGCATCCGTATCATTGGTGACTTTGGTCACGAGACTGCCGCTTTTATACCGCCCCAGCGCTACTTCCGATTTGCTCAGGATCTTATGAAACGCATCCTGACGAATATGGTAGATAACGCGCTGCCCGACATACTGCAAGTAATAGTTCTGCAGGTACAGCATCACGACACTTGCCACTACCGTGCCGAGGTAGAACCAAACCAGGCGCTGCAGTCCCGCCGCATCCGACGCCGGGAAGATTTCCGCAATCGCATATTTCAGCAGGTACGGTCGCAGCAGATCCAAGCCGACGCTTCCCAACATCAGGAACGCGCAAAAGCCGAGCAGCGGCAAGTGTTCCCGTGAATATGTCAAGAGCACCCGGATTTGTTGCCAATCTCTGCGGTGCTCGCCAAACCAGCTACCCATGCTTTACTCCTCTTGACGGCGATACAGTGTATAGTACACGCCTTCGGCCGCCCACAACTCATCATGCGTTCCCTGCTCGGCGATCCGGCCGTCCTGCAGGACATAGATCCTGTCCGCCGAACGGAGCGGCGCCACACGCTGTGAAATAAAAATGATCGTGAAGCGGCGGCGCAACGTCGCCAAAAATTCATCGATCTGTGCCGCCGTTTCATTATCCAAGGCGGAAAACACGTCGTCGAGCAACAAGATCGGAGCCTGCCGGAATACCGCCCGGGCAATACCGACCCGTTGCCGTTGGCCACCGGACAGATCCTTGCCCGCCTCTTTCAATTGCGATTTTCCGCTCTGCAGACGATCCCCCAGCGACAGATCCAAGGCGGTCGCCTGCAGCAGTTTCTTCAACCGTGCATTGTCTTTCTCTTGCGGCAAATCCGGGAACGTAATATTTTCCGCAAGCGTGCGAGAGAACAACACCTGCTCCTGCGGCACGTAGGCAAACATATCACGCAATTCGTGGGCATCCAGACGGCAAATGTCGATATCATCCAAGAAAATGGAATCGGCCGGCGGTTCATACAGGCGCAACAGCAACTTGAAAATGGTCGTTTTGCCGCTGCCCGGGCCGCCGACCAAGCCGATGAACGAGCCGTAAGGAATTCGCAACGATACTCCGTTCAATGCCGGTTGGCTGCTCTCCGGATAGGTAAAATGCAAATCTTCAAGTCGTAATTCCGGCGCAACACCCGGTTTTTCTTCCGTGCAGCAGATCGCCAAACTTTCCTCCGGATCATTAAAATAGGCCACCAGGCGGTCGAAGGAGCCCAGCGCCCGATTCATGACGGCAATCATCCCGCCGATCCCCATGGTCGCCATAATGACGATGGCGATATAACCGTTCACCGCCACAAAGTCACCGACCGTAATTTCTCCCGCAAAGATCAGATTGCCGCTGATCGCCAACGACAAGGCGTAGGAAATCATCGGCAAAATACGAGTCAACGGCAAATACGCGGACTGCACCGCTGCCAGCTGCAAATTGCCGTCCAAGTTCTCCCGGTTCAGCCCGGCAAAATGTCGTTCCACGGATGTTTCCTCGACGAGACTTTTGACAATCGTCAGCCCCAGAAAAAGTTCCTGCGTGTATTCGGTCAAACTGCTGAACAGATCCTGTACGCGCCGGTAACGTACGCGCACCTTCCGCCCGAGCCAAATTGCCGACAGCAGAATCAACGGCACCGGCAACAATACACGAATCGCCAGCCCGAGAGAAATTTGCTGTGCCATCATCACAACGGCAAATAAATTCAAAAACACCGCATCAATGAACAGCAACATACCGAGCCCCAAGGCCACCCGAATCGACATGACATCGTTGATCAGCAACGCCATGATTTTCCCCGGGCCGTGCTGTTCGTAAAACGCCAGCGGCAGACGCATCGCCTTGTCCGTAATCGCCCGGCGAAGCAGGTACTCACATTTACGCATTTGCCCGAGAATACACAGCCGATAGCCGTATTTCAAAAGCAGAATCGCCACGCCGAGCAATAAAATTTGCCGGACATACATGCCCAGTAATGTCTTGCCCGCCCCGATATCATCTATCGCGGCGCCCAGAAGCTTCGGCACGAACATCTGCAAGACGTCGACGCCGATCAGCATCAATATGCCCAGCAGATAGACGGCAAAATGCGGCGCCAGAAAGGACATAAAAAATTTACGATAATTCATAGACTTCTCCTTATCTTAGTATTGTAACATTTTTTCACATCGGATTCTGCCGCAAATTAAAACGCCCCGCAGCGCAGGGCGTTACCACTAAAAAATATTGTCTTTATATTCAACGTAGCGATTCTCGAGTTCGATGAGTCGCTGCTGCATTTCCACTTGCAATGCCGATGCCGTATCGTAATCTTCCGCATTCAGCGCCTGACGAATTCGTGTAAACAGACACATTCGTTCTGCCGAATCTTTAGCGAGATAGAGCCGTTCCGCCTGAATCGCCTGCCAGCGTTCTTCGTCCAAGATATCGGCCGCCGGCAGCTCACGGTACGAGCGAATTTTCTTCAGCCCTTCATTGATAATGCGGTTGTACAATTCCAATTTCCACCGGTTGATTACGCCTGCCAGGAAGGAATCCATCAAGCGCAGCGAAAAGGCCTCGCCCGCCGCCAGACATTTCTGTTTTTCCGTATTCTGCCGCAGCAGGCTGATATTTTCCCACACCGTTGCCGGCGGCTTGCCGAAATGATGATCCCGCTCGGCGGCGGTAAACTTCACAAACACATCTTCTTCACTGCGATAGGCACGTTCCGTTTCCAGATAGTCCGCCGGTTCGCCCGGCTCCTTGGAAAGCTCCGCCAAAAGCTCCGCCCCCGTTTTCCCGCTTTCCAGCGCGTAACGGATTCCGTCCAGCGCGGCGAGATAGGAAAGCGCCAAGCACGTATACGTATTCGTATACGGATTCGGCGAGCGCAGCTCAAAGCGGGTTGCCAACGGGTTCTTCAAATCCCGAATCAAACCGATCAAAATGCTGCGGTTTCGCGACGGAAAGTCCGGCGCCCGCCCCAATGACGTCACGACACAGACCGGCGCTTCAAAGCCCGGTTTCAAGCGATTCAGCGCATCGGTCGTCGCACTGATGAACGGATTCATGGCTTCGTAATTCTTCAACATCCCCATCAAAGCGCCGTAACCGATGACGCTCAGAAAATCTTCCGTCAGTACCTGCGGTGAAAACAAATTGACGAATTTACCGGATTTCAGTTTCGCCCCGAGGCCGACATGGGTATGCTTGCCGCTGCCGGCGACACCGCTGATCGGTTTCGCCTTGAAAGTTACCTCCAAGCCGTACTTGCGGAACACCTCCCGAATCAGAATGCGGGCTTCCAATTCGTTGTCTGCCGTTTGCAACGGATTGGCAGAATATTTCCAGTCGATTTCCAACTGTTCCAGGATGTTGACCAAGCGGCCGTTATCGTCGATGCGCGGCTTGACCCCGCCGACTTCCTTATGCCCCATTTCCGGTTTGAGTCCCAGCTTTTGCAACAGCTCGATGGACTCTTCCATGGCGGTACGCACTGCGCCATGAGTCCGTTGCCAGTACTGCTCCTGCATCCGCTGCGAAACGGACAGTACCCGGCTGTCAATTTCCTGACTCGGCGTTTTTACCCAAAACTCCAGCTCGGTCGCCGTGGTAAATACCAGTTCGTCGACAGGATCGTCCGCCAAATATTCCATTCCCGGTACACGATGCTCCTGCAGCAGGCGCGCAATCTCTTTTTCGACATAACGGATACTGCGTTTCAGGATAGAGCGCGAGTCGACCATCTCGTTGTTATGAATCAGAAAAGCCGGAATGCGTAACGTACCGGTCGGTTTGCCCGTCTGCGGATCGAGATTGTCGTAATTGTAATCCACTACCCAGTTGACATCCGGATCGGCGATCATGTCGATTCGCGCATTGTTCAGCGTGGCGATATTCGTCAGAACGACCGAAGATCCGTCCGTCTGTACCGCATCGCCGGAGAAAAAGTCATTGTAGTCTTTGAAAAAAATCTCCATCGGAATGCGCTCATCCGTATCGTTTCCCGCCATATCGATGCCGACCAGCGAGACATACTTGATTTCCGGATACTGCGCCAACAAGGAAAGGATGCCTTCTTTACCGTACTTGCCCGCAGGAATGACGTAGAGTAACTCATCCTCGCGCATCGTGTTCATGTTGTTTCCCCCTTAAACAAAAGACCTCCTCCCGCCGCAGCGAGAGCGAGGTCTCCATTGACCGAATATTACTTTTGTGCGACCAGCTCGCGTACGATCCGGTTCACCATCGATCCGTCGGCACGACCTTTCAGCTGTGCCATGGCGGTTTTCATTACCGCGCCGAAATTGACTTCGGCAGCAGTCATGCCCGCAATAATAGCCTGTACGGCTTCCCGTACCTCTTCTTCGGAAAGCGAAGCCGGCAAATACTTGGCCAATACCGCCATTTCCGCCTTCGTTTGTTCGATCAAGTCGTTGCGATCCGACTTCTCGAACTCCGTCAAAGAGTCCTTCCGGAGCTTCATTTCTTTCGCAAGTATGGCAATCACATCGTCGTCCGTCAACGGTTCCGGAGAATCGATTTCTTTGTTCTTAATCGCCGCCCGCACCATCCGAATGACGGAAAGCTCCAGCTTGCCTTCTTCTTTCGCTTTCATGGCTGCTTTCATGTCCTGTTGCAGCCGTTCCTGAATTGTCATCTGGTTTCACCCGATTTATTTGAACTTGCGTTTGCGCGCCGCCTCCGCTTTTTTCTTGCGGCGAACGCTCGGCTTTTCGTAATGTTCGCGTTTTCTTACTTCCGAAAGAACCCCGGCTTTTTGGCAGGAACGTTTAAATCTGCGCAGAGCATTGTCCAACGACTCGCCCTTTTTGACTTTTACTTCAGACATCGATATCCCTCCCTCCAAATAGTCTTATGGGGTGCATTTGCACTAACTAAAATTATAGACACAAAATGCCCGTTTGTCAATCGTGAAACGGCGGCCAACCGAGTGCTTTACCGCCGATAATATGTGCGTGAAAATGCGGCACCGTCTGCCCGCCGTCCGCACCGGTATTGACGACAAGACGGTAGCCCCCCTCTTCGATACCGAGTTGACGGGTAATCGTCCGAATCGCCGCAAAAAATCCCGGCATCTCCGCCGCTTCTTCGGCATCGGTCATGGCGGCAATGCTTGCAATATGCGTCTTGGGAATCAATAACACATGCACCGGCGCCGTCGGTGCGACATCATGAAATGCGAAAAAACGGTCATCTTCATACACTTTTTGAGCGGGAATTTCGCCCGCTGCGATTTGACAAAAGATGCAATTCATACCTGCTCCTCCTCTACATATGTTCCCTGCAATACTCCGTCGACCGCCGCCGTGATCCGTACCGGCCACAAAGCGCCGGTATGCGGCACGCCGCCCCGGATCAGAACACGGCAATAATGTTCCGTGAGTCCCTCGTACAAGCCGTCCTCCCGCTGCCGTTCGGTCAGCACCGCCAGGGTGCGGCCGACAAAACGCTCCCGATATTGCTGCCCCGTTTCGGCGGCGACGGCTTCCGCCGCATGCACCCGTGCTTTCTTTACCGCCTCGGGTACCTGTTCGGGGAAAGACGCCGCCGGCGTACCGACCCGAGGGGAATACGGAAACACATGGACAGCCGCAAAACCGAACTCGCGCAAAGTCGCCAGCGTTTCGGCAAACATCTCCTCCGTTTCACCGGGAAAACCGACAATGAGATCCGTAGTAATCGCTACATCCGGCACTTGCCGACGAATATCGCGAAGTAAACGGCAATAGGCGTCCAGCCGATAATGCCGGCGCATCCGTTGCAACACGGCATCCGAGCCGGATTGCAAGGGAAGGTGCAAGTGCATGCACAGCCGTTCCTCTGCCGCGAGCATCGCAATCAATTCCGCCGACAATTCCACCGACTCGATCGAGCCGAGCCGGATACGCGGAATGGTCGTCGTCGCCAGCAAGTGACGGACGATACCCGTCAAATCAATCCCCTCGCCCAAGTCTTTGCCGTAATTCCCCAGATGAATGCCGGTCAATACGATTTCCTTGTAGCCGTGCGCCGCCAAGTAATTCGCTTCCCGATAAATTTCCTCCGGTCGGCGCGATTTCAGTCTTCCGCGGGTATACGGAATAATACAGAAGGTACAGTAATTATCGCAACCTTCCTGGATTTTCACATACGCCCGGGTGTGCTCAAGAGCTTCGCCGTACAAGTTCAGATCTTCAAAATCACGCACGCCGAGGATATCCCGAACCTTACTTTGTGCGCCGCTACCCGGCTGATAGCTTTCCACGAAGTCGACAATATGCCGACGATCCTGTGTTCCGATAATCAGATTGACGCCTTCAATGCCCGCGATTTCCTCCGGATTGAGCTGGGCATAGCAACCGGCCACGACGATCAGCGTTTCCGGATTGAGACGCTTCGCTCGCCGAATGGCTTGGCGCGACTTGCGTTCACCGATATGCGTCACCGAACAGGTGTTGATAACGCATACGTCCGCCCGTTCCGTCGTCTCGACCGGACGATAGCCGCGTGCGAGAAATAAACCGCGCATGGCATCCGTGTCATACTGATTTACCTTGCAGCCCAAGGTCAAAAAAGATACTGTTTTCAAGCCTTGTTCCTTTCTTTGCGTTTCTTTTATTGTAATGGTTTTGCTTTGCTCGCGCAACCGGTCGCTAAGAAAAACCGAGTCCCGAAGGACCCGGTTTCAGCCTTTGAGACTGTCTTTGATTTTATCCAGCAAGGAAGGTTCTTCCTTGTTAACCGTCTTGTCGCCGGTCAGTTTGCCGTATTCAGCCAGCACTTTGCGCTCTTCGTTGGAAAGGCTTTTCGGCACGGCGATTTGTACCGTGACATGCAGATCCCCTTTCGCTTCGCGATGCAAGACCGGCATCCCCTGCCCGCGCAGGCGAAATACCTTGCCGCCCTGTGTGCCGTGCGGAATATCCAGTTCGATTTTTCCGTACAGTGTTTCCAGTTCCAGTTTGCCGCCCATCGCAGCCGTCGGGAACGAGATGTATTCGCGGCAATACAGATCCGCGCCGCGGCGCTCATACCGATTGTGCGGCCGTACGTACAGATAGACATAGAGGTCGCCCGCACCGCCGCCACGCTCGCCGAGGCCGCCCTCACCGCTCAAGCGGATACGCGAATTCGTATCCACACCGGCGGGAATTTGGACTTGGAGCTTCCGACGCTTGCGGACACTGCCTTGGCCACGACATTCCGTACAGGGCGTTTCGATGGTACGACCCGCACCGCCGCATACGGAGCAAACCGTCGAGCTCATCATCCGACCGAACGGCGTGTTCCGGATACTCTGCTCCTGCCCCGTGCCGCCGCAGCGATCGCAAACATGCACCTGCGTGCCGGGCTCGGCGCCGTTGCCGTGGCAGCGGGGACATTCTTCATCTTTGACAACGCTGAATTCTTTGGCCGCGCCGAACGCCGCTTCTTCCAGACTGATATCCAGATCGTAGCGCAGATCCGAGCCGCGTACCGGTCCGGTATTTCGCTGCGCACCGCCGCCGAAAAAGTTTTCAAAGATATCGCCGAAACCGCCGAAGCCGCCGGCAAAGCCGTTAAATCCGCCGGCGCCGCCGAAACCGCCCTGCCCCGCCTGTTTGTACGCATCATGACCGAACTGATCGTATTGCGCGCGTTTTTGGGCATCCGACAAGGTTTCATAAGCTTCCGTCACTTCTTTGAACTTGGCTTCCGCTGCTTCCGGACTGTCTTTGTTCATGTCCGGATGGTACTTGCGTGCCAATTTTCGATATGCTTTTTTGATTTCGGCTTCGTCGGCCGTCTTGCTTACGCCCAACAAGTCGTAATAATTCTTGTCACTCACCTGAAGTGCCCCTGTCTTTATTTGTCGTCGTCCATAACCTTGTAGTCGCCGTCGACCACATCATCCTGCTGTGCACCGTCCGTATTCTGCGCATCCTGTGCGCCTTGTGTACCTTGTGCGCCCTGTGCGGCCTGTGCGGCCTCATACATCTTGCTCGTCATTTCATGCAGCGGTTTGCTCAACGCTTCCGCTTTTGCCTGAATTGCCTCCGTATCCGTCCCGGCAAGAGCCGTCCGCAAGTCGGTCAGCGCCTGTTCGACTTGGCTCTTCAGAGTCGCATCCGCCTGTTCGCCGAGATCTTTCAGTGTTTTTTCCGCCTGATAGGCCAGCGAATCGGCATTGTTGCGAATTTCAACTTCTTTCTTCTTCTGTTCATCGGCCGCCGCATTGGCTTGCGCTTCCTGCACCATGCGTTCGATTTCCGCGTCGGACAGACCCCCGGAAGAAGTAATCGTGATCTTCTGTTCCTTGCCGGTGCCCAAATCCTTCGCCGAAACATGCACGATACCGTTCGCATCGATGTCGAAGGTGACCTGAATCTGCGGGACGCCGCGCGGTGCCGGCGGAATACCGCTCAGCTCAAAGCGACCGAGGGTTTTGTTATCCGCAGCCATATTGCGTTCGCCCTGCAGGACATGAATATCGACGGAAGGCTGGTTGTCCGCCGCCGTGGAGAACACCTGGCTCTTCGAAGTCGGAATCGTCGTATTGCGGTCGATGATTTTCGTGAATACGCCGCCCAATGTTTCAATCCCGAGAGACAGCGGCGTAACGTCCAGCAACAGAACGTCTTTGACATCCCCGACGAGCACCCCGGCCTGAATCGCCGCGCCGATTGCGACGGACTCGTCCGGATTGATCCCCTTGCTCGGCTCTTTGCCGAGCACCTTGCGAATCGCTTCCTGCACCGCCGGAATACGGCTGGAACCGCCGACCAAGAGAACCTTGTCGATCTTGTCCGCGGGAATGCCCGAATCCGCAATCGCCTTGCGGGTCGGTTCAATGGTGGCCTGTACCAGATCCGCTGTCAAATCGTCGAATTTGGCACGTGTCAGCGTCAAATCCAAGTGGGCAGGTTGGCCGTTGGCGTCCATGGAAATAAAGGGCAAATTCAAATTGGTCGAAAGTACGCCGGAAAGTTCGATTTTCGCTTTTTCCGCCGCCTCTTTCAGGCGCTGCATGGCCATTTTGTCTTTGCTGAGATCAATACCGCTTTCCTTCTTAAACTCGGCCAGTGCCCAGTCCATGATCTTTTTATCGAAGTCATCGCCGCCGAGATGGTTATTCCCCTGCGTCGCCTTGACCTCAAAGACGCCGTCCGCCAGATCCAAAATGGAAACGTCGAATGTGCCGCCGCCCAAGTCATACACCAAAATGCTGTGTTCTTCATCTTTATCCAAGCCGTACGCCAAAGCGGCAGCCGTCGGTTCGTTGATGATACGCAACACTTCAAGGCCAGCAATCGCTCCCGCATCTTTGGTCGCCTGACGCTGGCTGTCGGTGAAATAGGCCGGCACCGTAATGACGGCGCGATTGACCTGTTCTCCCAGGTAGGCTTCCGCATCCTGTTTCAGCTTCTGCAAAATCATCGCGGAAATTTCCTGCGGCGTATACTCTTTTTCGCCGATGCGAACTCGGTGATCACTCCCCATGTATCTCTTGATCGAGCTGACCGTTCCGTCCGGATTGGACACGGCTTGCCGTTTCGCCAGCTGCCCGACCAGGCGCTCGCCCGTTTTCGAAAAGCCGACGACCGACGGAGTCAGCCGCGAGCCTTCCGCACTCGCAATAACGACGGGTTCCCCACCTTCCATTACCGAAACCACCGAGTTGGTAGTTCCCAAGTCAATACCGATTACTCTGGACATACAGTTTCCTCCTTATTCTCCCGGATATGCTACGACGACTTCCGCCACACGCAGAACTTTGCCGTCACGATATTGGTAGCCTTTACGAATGACCTGCACGATTTCTCCCTCCGGCTTATCCGGTACCGCCAGACGCATTTTCGCATCATGCAGATGGTAATCGAACATCTGTCCCAACGCTTCGATTTCCTGCAGCCCGTATTGCTCCAGCAAACCGATGAATTTGGTATGCAGCATTTCAATGCCTTTGTAGAACGGTTCGTCCTTGGCATGCTCATACTGCGTCAGCACATGCTCGTAAATATCAATCAAGGGTAATATTTCCAGCAAGATTTCACCCGTGACCCGCTCGCGCTCCGTCCGTAAATGTTCCTGCGAACGTCGCTTCAGATTGTCGTAGTCGGCGCGCGCACGCGTCAGGGCGTCTTCCCGTTGTGCTTCTTTTTCTTTCGCCTCTTCGGCGGCTGCGAGGAGATCGTTATATGCGCTCTTCAGCTCTTCATATTCGGCCTGCCATTCTTCGCTCGTTGTCGGCTCCTGCCGCAACTCTTCGCCGGCAGAGGCCGTCGTCTCCTTCTCTTGCTCATCGTTCCACATACTCACACCTCGTTTCAACCGCCGCTCAGCAGGACATTCATCCTGGCCTGCATAAATTGCAGCAGCGAAAATATTTTATCATATTCCATCCGTGTCGGCCCGACAACCGCTACGGAACCGACCAACTTCCGATCGGCAAAGAATTGTGCCCGCACTACGCTGAAATCGCGCAAGACGGGATTACCCGTTTCCGGTCCGATCCGAATGTCGAGCGCCGTTTCGGGACCTGTCGTCAATAATTCCGCCAGACGGTCACTTTCCTCCGTCAAGGCCAGCAATTCCCGAATCCGCTCCGTGTCGTGAAATTCCGGCTGCCGAATCAATTCCGCCACACCGCCGGTATATATCTCCCGGCCGCGCCCAGCCGCATCGCGAATCCGTTCGGCCGTTCCCACATAGACTTCCGGCTCCGCCCAAAGGTCTTCGCGCAAGGCCAGCAGCGCTTCCTGTGTCACTTCCCGCAACGGCCGCCCGTGAAACGCATTATTGATACGTTCGGCAAACGAAGCGAGCTCCTCAAAGCGAACACCGCCGGGAATGGGGAAAAGAGAGTTTTCCACCAGACCGTCCTGCGTGACGACGAGCAAAATGGCCTGCTCCCGATTCAGCGGCAAAAAGCGAACATAATGAAATACGCCCGCGGCCGCTTCATTCGTAATAGCCAGCGAAAGCGTATGTGTCAGCTTGGACAATACTTTCGCCAAATCACTTAAAACAATTTGCGCCCGACCGCGCTGCGTCGCAAACCATTCGCGAATGATTTCCTCTTCCTCCGCGCTCACTGCCCCCGGCTGCATCAGGCTGTCAACATAAAAGCGATAGCCTTTCCAGGAAGGAATGCGGCCGGCGGAAATATGCGGCTGCTCCAGGTAACCCATCAATTCCAAATCCTGCATTTCATTGCGGATGGTCGCGGGACTTATGCCCAGCGAATAAATGCGGGCTACCGTACGAGAACCGACCGGCTCCGCCGTAGCGATATAGCTCTGTACAATGGCGCGTAAAATATGCTGTTTACGTTCTTCCATATATACCACCCTTCCGCTATTAGCACTCCATACAGTCGAGTGCTAACGTAATTAGATTAGCACGTAAAGGTGAAAAAGTCAAATCGCAAGATTTGACTTTTTGTCAGCATGAATCAGTTCGCATGCGTCAGCATGAATTCCGCCATTACCGGATTGGCCAACGCAGCCCCTTTGGCGGTCAAAGCGACACCTTGCGCCGTCCGCCGCAGCAATCTCCGCTCCAGCAACGACCGGCAGACGGAACCGTACATACTCTCAAATTCTTTGCCGAAACGCCGCTTGAAATCCGCCGTGCAGATGCCTTCCCGCAAGCGCAAATGCAGGAAACAATACTCCTCCATACACACTTCCGGACTCAATACTTCGCACTCCACCGGCCGGTAATCACCGGCTTCGGCGTGTTGCACATACCGCCGCCAATCCGCTGCGTGTGTCGTGCGCAGCCCGTTGCGGCAACCGACCGCGCCGGCACCGAAGCCGTAGTAAGGCGCGCCCCGCCAATACTTCGTATTATGCACCGCGGCATGCCCCGGTCGGCAAAAATTCGACAACTCATACCTCTGAAAACCGTAATTCGCCGTAATTCGATTCATGGCTCGGTACATTTGCCACTCTTCCGTTTCCGTCGGCATATGCAATTGCCCCCGCGCCGCCAGTGCACCGAAATGAGTTCCCTCGTCAACGGATAAACCGTACACGGAAATGTGTTGCACTGGCAGATGTACCGCCGTCAACAGACTCTTTTCAAAATCACGCACCGTTTGACCCGGCAGGCCGTACATCAAATCCAAGCTCAACGAACGAAAGCCGCTCCGTCCCGCCAAGCGCAATACTTTCTTTGCTTCCGCCGCGGAATGCGTGCGACCGAGCCGCTGCAACAAATGATCCTGAAAGGCCTGCACGCCGATGCTCAACCGGTTGATTCCGGCTTCCCGAAATGCCTGCAGATCCGCCGCTTCCTGCGCCGTCGGATTCATTTCCAGCGTGATCTCGCTTGCCGGCAGCAGCGTAAATGCAGCCCGACACTCCGCCAGCAGGCACTCGATCCGCTCCGCCCCGAGCAACGAGGGCGTGCCGCCGCCGAAGTAAATGCTGTCGATCGGCGGCCGGCCGTCCCGCTCTCCCGCCTGCCGGATTTCTCCGGCCAGCTCGCGGACATAGGCATCGTAGCTTGCCGGACGGACGACTTCCGAATAAAAGCTGCAATAGTGGCAATGCGTCGCACAAAACGGGATATGCATGTACACTCCTGCCGGCATTCAGTCCTCCTTCAGGATCGCCATAAACGCTTCCTGCGGAATTTCCACGCTGCCGACCTGTTTCATGCGCTTCTTGCCTTCTTTTTGCTTTTCGAGCAGTTTCCGCTTCCGCGTAATATCGCCGCCGTAGCACTTGGCAAGGACGTCCTTACGCATGGCCTTTACCGTTTCCCGCGCTACGATTTTATTGCCGATCGCCGCTTGAATCGGGATCTCAAACATCTGGCGAGGAATAATATCTTTCAATTTCAAGGCCAATGCCCGACCCCGGGAAGCGGCGTTGCTTCGGTGGACGATCACGCTCAAGGCATCGACCGGATCGCCGTTCAGAAGAATATCCAGCTTGACCATATCCGTGGGTCGGTAACCGATCAGTTCATAGTCCAGTGAAGCATAGCCCTTCGTATTCGACTTTAGTTTATCGAAGAAATCGTAAATGATTTCATTCAGCGGCAGGTAGTATTCCAACGCCACCCGCGTTTCGTCGATATACGTCATCGTGTGGTATTCGCCGCGCCGCTCCTGTGCCAGCTCCATCACGGTGCCGACCAAGTCGGAGGGCAACATGACCGTCGCCTTCACAAACGGTTCCTCGATGCGTTCGATCGTCGTCGGATCCGGCAGCTTCGCCGGGTTCTCGACGGAGGTCATGGTGCCGTCCGTCGTATATACATGGTAAATAACCGAGGGTGCCGTCGTAATCAGCTGCAACTGGTATTCCCGTTCCAGCCGCTCCTGCACCACGTCCATATGCAACAGCCCGAGAAAACCGCAACGGAAACCGAAGCCGAGCGCCAACGATGTCTCCGCTTCGTAGACCAAGGCGGCATCGTTTAGGTGCAGCTTGTCCAATGCATCGCGTAAGCTGCCGTAATCATTGGGATCGATCGGATACAGCCCGCAATATACCATCGGTGTGGCTTTACGGTAGCCGGGCAACGGCTCGCTCGCCCCGTTGGCGACGGTTGTAATCGTATCGCCGACCGTGCAGTCATGGACATTTTTGATCGCGGCCGCCAGATAGCCGACCGTGCCGCAGGTAAGCGCATCCGTCACCGTCATTTGCGGCGCAAAGTAGCCGACTTCCGTCACCTCGAACGTTTTCCCGCTCGCCATCATCCGAATCTCATCGCCGGTACGCAGCTCGCCCTCGTGAATGCGCACATAGGCAATGATGCCTTTATATGCATCGAAATGGGAGTCGTATACCAACGCTTTCAGCGGCTTCTCGCCATCATCCGCAGGCGGCGGAATCTTTTGCACGATCGCCTCCAGGACATCCGGCACACCCAGACCGGTCTTGGCTGAAATCAGCGGCGCATCCGATGTATCGAGGCCGATGACATTTTCAATTTCATGTTTGACCATGTCGGGATCGGCGCTCGGCAAGTCCACTTTATTGATCACCGGAATAATTTCCAGGTCATGATCCAAGGCCAGGTACACATTGGCCAGCGTCTGCGCTTCCACGCCCTGCGTGGCATCGACTACCAACAGCACGCCCTCACAAGCCGACAGACTGCGCGAAACTTCATAATTGAAGTCCACATGACCGGGAGTATCGATCAGGTGCAGCATGTATTCCTCGCCGTCCCGAGCCCGGTAACGCAGGCGTACGGACTGGGATTTGATGGTAATCCCCCGCTCTTTTTCCAACTCCATGCTGTCCAACACCTGCGCCTGCATCTCACGCTGTGACAACGCCCCGGTCATCTCAATCAGGCGATCGGCCAATGTCGATTTGCCGTGGTCAATATGGGCAATAATCGAAAAATTACGAATGTGTTCCGTCGACACGTTCTTCCTCTCCATCCTTTATATAAATAATAGCGCCACCCAGGACGCGATCTCCCTCATACAACACCAGCGACTGTCCCGGCGTAAGTGCCCGTTGCGGCTCGTCAAAGACGACGCGGATCCCCCGTTCGCCGTCCGGGTATACCGTACAAGCTGCCGGCTTGGCCGCATAGCGGATTTTCCCTTCCGCCCGCCGCGGCTCCCGCAGTGCTTCCGTTTCCGTGAACGAGGCCGCCAAACCGCAGACCTCGCGCCGGAACAACTCTTCATTCGTCCCGACGATCAAGCGGTTGTTGGCGGAATCCAACCGCACCACATAGAGTGGTGCAGCGGCGGCAATTCCCAGCCCTTTGCGCTGCCCGATCGTATACGCCGGCAGACCGCGATGACGACCGAGTACCTCGCCCGATGTCGTAACGATTTCGCCCGGAATCATCGTCTGCGGTATATATCGCTCTAAAAATGCGATGTAGTCATTGTCGGGGATAAAGCAAATATCCATGCTTTCGGGTTTATTGTATACCGGCAGCCCCAGCTCTTTGGCCAAGGCGCGCGTATCCTCCTTATGCAGGTCACCGAGCGGAAACAGCACATGCGGCAAGGTTCGCTGTGTCAAATGATAGAGCACATACGACTGATCCTTGCGGGTATCCGCTCCTTTCCGCAGCTCATACAGTCCGCGTTCGGGATTATATTGCACGCGGGCATAGTGCCCGGTCGCCAGAAAATCGGCACCGAGCGCTCTCGCTTCTTCGTACATGGCGCCGAATTTGATCTGTTCATTGCACATCACGCAGGGATTCGGTGTAATGCCGGCAGCATAGGCTTCCAGAAAATAAGTCACGATTTGTTTCTGAAATACATCCCGAAAATCCAGGACATAGTGCGGTATATTCAAATGATCGGCCACCCGCTTGGCATCGCCGATCATGGAAGTGCTCGTCTCCCGAGTCGCGGCCGTAGCGTCAAATAAAAGCATCGTCACACCGATTACTTCATATCCTTCCGCCAGCATGCGTGCCGCCACCAGCGAGCTGTCCACACCGCCGCTCATGGCTACCGCTACACGCTTCTTTGTCATGCAGACTCCCCCTTTGCGTAATTATTATTATAACATAGAGAGGACTGCGCCCATATGGTTACCTCAAGGTAAAAAATCTTGTATAATCGAGGTAATGAGCACAAAGGAGATTTGTATGCATCCCTACTTATTTTTTATCGGCGACTTTCCGATTCGAACCTATGGTTTATTTTTCGCCTTGGGCATTATCAGCGGCGGCATCGTCGCCTACTACTTCACGAAAAAAGACGGCCGTTACCACGAATATATTTGGGATTTGACCGTCTATTGCGGATTGGCCGGTATCGTCGGCGGCCGCTTATGGGATGTCTTTTTTTTCGATTGGGATTACTACCGCGATCATCTGTTGGAGATTCCCTTCGTTTGGCAAGGCGGCATGGCGATTCAGGGCGGCCTGATTTTCGGTGTCGTCACCGCACTCGTCTATCTGAAAAAACGGCGGGTGGATATCTTGGCCTTTGCCGATCTGGTTGCACCGGCAATCATCTTGGGACAAAGTGTCGGGCGCATGGCGAATTTGCTGAACGGCGATGCTTTCGGGCATCCGACCGGCGGCCCGTTCGGGATTCTCTACCCGGTCACCAGCCTTGCGTACCGCACCTACGGCGCGCAACCGCTCTGGCCGGCAGAAGTGTGGGAAGGTCAGGCGGATGTACTGATTTTTGTCGCTCTGCTGGCTTTTTCTCTGACCAGGCACGCTAAAGGTCAGGTATTTGCACTTTATATTATGCTCTATTCCCTTGCCCGCTTCTTTTTGGAATTCCTGCGCGGCGACTACGGTACCTTGC
>JALELM010000011.1 GCA_022771805.1 Veillonellaceae bacterium
TATTATCCGAGACTGTCACCGGGAAGGTGGTGATCCATCCGCGACTCGAACGCGGGACACCCTGATTAAAAGTCAGGTGCTCTCCCGACTGAGCTAATGGATCATGTGGCAGGGGTGGACGGATACGAACCTGCGCATGGCGGAGTCAGAGTCCGCTGCCTTACCGCTTGGCTACACCCCTATGGCTCCCTGAGTAGGACTCGAACCTACGACCGATCGGTTAACAGCCGATTGCTCTACCTGCTGAGCTATCAGGGAATACCCCGGCATCGGATAACAAAATGGAGCGGGAAACGAGATTCGAACTCGCGACCCTCGCCTTGGCAAGGCGATGCTCTACCACTGAGCTATTCCCGCACTGTATGAGATTGTAACACACTGCATTTGCGCTGTCAACCATTTCCGGCTCTGCACTCCTTCAGTTAAGTTACTCTGATAGAATACCAAAAAAAGAAGACCTTGTCAAGAAATTTCTCCGCTTTTTCTCGATCCTTTTCGGTTGCAACTCTTCTCATCTTCCCCTTTTGCCGGGTTTACATTCCAATTTATACTGTGTTAAAATAGAATATGTGATGTATTCATTATATGAAGATTCAAGAGGAGGATCTTATGATGACAGGGAAATCTACGTTTCGTCTTTGCGCCGCATTGCTTGCGGCATTCCGTTCTCCGCCGCGGCGGAGGTATACCAACTGAATCCGATCGTTGTCACCGCAAAACGCGAGGCGGTGCCGATTCTGGAAACACCGGCCTCCGTCGATGTAATCGAGGCGGAAGATATTCGCACTTCCGGCGCATCCAACGTCTTTGACGTATTGCGTCTCTCGAACGGTATTTCTTCTTTTTCATATGGTACCAACGGGCAGTCCTGGGGCGGGATGAACGCCAAGGTAAACATCCGTGGAATTTATAAGGGCACCCTGGTCATGCTGGACGGTGCACCTATGAATATGAACGAGACATATTACTTGGATAATATCCCCGTCGGTGCTGTGGATCGGATCGAAATCGTCAAAGGCGCTTCTTCCGTCTTGTACGGCTCGGAAGCCACCTCCGGAGTCATCAATATTATCACCAAGCGTCAGACTGCCAATACCGTCAGTCTCAGTTTGGGTGAATACGGCAAACAGCGCGCTGCCGTCACCCTGCATGCGGCGGATTGGAACTTCGCTTACAACGGTTCTCGCGAAGACGAAGTCCGCGGTCTTGCTTCCAACGGCCGCGGCATGAATGATGCGGACAAGCACAGCTTTTATCTGCGCTATAACCCGGAAGGTCCCTGGTCGGTCAGCCACATGCACACACTCAGCACCTATAATTTCAACCGCTATGACACGAAGACTTGGCAGACGCTGATGGAAGATTCGCACTACCGCTATATTGAAGATTTTTCACGGATTCAGTACGAGCGGGACGGCTGGCGCGCCATGGCCTATTACAATCGCAGCAATCGTCACACGAACTCATTTGATGTCAAGAACGGATCCTATTCTGCGAAGAAGAAAGAACATCTCGTCTTTTCCACCATCGGCCTCGACTTGCAAAAACAATGGCAAACCGATGCAGGCACCGATCTGCTCGCCGGTCTGACCGTCAGTCGGGATACGTATCGCACGGATGCCCCCATCAGCTACGATCACGGGGTGCTGAAACCGCTCTTCCTGCGGAAACATCGCACCCACTATGCGCTTTTCGGCCAGGCCACGCGCGAACTCTCCAGCGGACTGTTGCTGACTCTCGGCGCGCGGCAGCAATGGATTAGCGGCGATAAGAATTACAATGCTTTTACACCGGATATTTCTCTGCTGAAAAAATTGGACGAACAAAACAGCGTCTACGCGCATGCGGCTCGGTCATTCCGCGCACCGTCACTGACCCAGATGTACGGCAGCGGCAAGGCGCTCGGAACCATATTCAAACGGAATCCGCTCTTGACTCCGGAAAAGGGCTGGACCTATGAAGTCGGGTATAAGCACCGGGACGACACGACCGCCTGGAGTATCGCCCTGTTTGCTATCGACCTGGACTCCATTACCTACGAAACCGTTATCAACAACGGCCAAGAAGAAGGCGTCCGCTTCAATTCCAAGTACAAGTCTCACGGTATCGAAGCCAACTATGCGCATCAAGTTGACGATTACTTCTCGTACCGCCTCGGTGTGACCTTCGGAAACCCGCGTGAGCAAGATAAGAAAGGTGTTTGGAAAAACAAGTCCGCTAAGCAACAGTATACCGTCGGTCTCCAATATCACCGGAATCGTTGGCTGGCGAATCTGACGGGCAGCCTCACCGCCAAACGGGCAGGCGGCTGGCGCGATATGTTGCCGCTAAACCTGCACGTGAGCTACGATCTTACCGCCAACAGCCGCTTGGCTCTCGATGTGGAAAACCTGTTGAATCGCGAGGATCTCATCGGCAATTGGTCGAGCCCCACTTCTACCAAGTACTATACATTGCCGCGAAACGTACGCCTTACCTACACATATACTTTTTAACCCCAGCAAAAAGAACCGAAGCCGTTGACGGCTTCGGTTCTTTTTCTTTTGTGCGTATAAATCCCGCCCCGGATGATCGGTTGCCTTGCGATCGGTAAAAATGGGTGTCTTTTATTTCGTGTTCAATTTATATCAATTGTTTAACCATATCATTTTCACCGAATATCTGCGGATTTTCTCCATTCACAGTAAATTCTCTTGTCTCCCGAAGCCCTTACAACAAGGGATTTCAAAGCATATCGCGCTTTGTTTTATTTTGTCAATCGCTGTATGATTTGCTATAATATAAAAAGAAATGAATGCGAAAGCAAAGAGCGGTGTTGTTGCCGTCTTTGCGGAAGGAGTAACTCATGAAGATCTCTCATCTGAAAGCCTTGGTTTTTTCGTTGTGTTTGATTATTTCTCTTACTTTAGCCGGCTGCGGCTCGGACTCTCCGTCCGCAGCTCGTGATACCTGGGGTCAGGCCGATGCCACGGAGCTGGATTTGAACTCGAAGATTCCGGGGCGGGTGCTGACCGTCAATGTACGCGAAGGCGACCGTGTCGAAGCGGGGCAACTGCTTGCGACCATCGATGCCCGCGACATCGATGCCAAACGCGCCGCGGCCGAAGCCCAAGTCCAAGCCATGGAGGCGCAGGCGGAGCAGGCGTATGCCAACATGGAATGGCTCCGTACCGATCTCGAGCGGTATCGTGCGCTCTATGAGCAGGCCGCCGTGCCCGCGCAGGCATACGAAGGTTATCAAACGAAGTATGCCGTGGCACAGGCGACCTATGCCCAAGCACTGGCCGGCGTACAGGCCGCACGCGAGCAGCTGAATCAAGTCGATGTCGCGCTCGACGAGACACAGATTCGCGCGCCGTTCAACGGTGTCGTCGTGACAAAATATGTGGAGCCGGGTGCTCTGATTTCTACCGGTATGCCCATTGTCGCATTGCAAAATCCGACCGATAATTGGGTCAAATTGCAGGTTCCCGAAACGGAGATCTCCGATTACGCCTTGGGCGATCGTGTTACGCTGCAGGGGCGAGACGGCAAGCTGGAACTGGACGGCACCGTTACCGAAATCAGTCAGAAGCCGGACTTTGCTACCGCCCGCGCCACCAGTGAGCGCGGCGATGCCGGCGACATCATCACCTATACGGTAAAAGTCCGCACGGATTCGGATCAGGTTCGGCCGGGTATGCGTTTCAAAATCGTTGCGAGGAAATAGCCATGCGTCTGCCTGATATTTGGCGGCTGGAATGGCATGATTATACGCGCCGCGGCTCTGCCTTGCTCTGGCTGCTGATTGCGTTGCCGCTGGCGTTCACGCTCTTTTTCGGCGGCGTCTACATGAACAACGCCCTGGCTCATTTGCCCTTGACCGTCTACGATGCGGACGGCACCGCCACCAGTCGGCAGCTCGTCGAGGCATTCGCTACGGCGGATCGGTTTGAGCTGGTCGAGGTGGCCGCGGGTCCGGATCAGTTTCAAGACGCACTGCGGGAAGGGCGCGCCTATGTGGGCGTATACATTCCGCCGCATCTCACGCGCGATGTGAAGCAGGGGCATCGCCCCGCCATCGGCGTCGTCGTCAACTCTGCCAATCTGTCGATCGGCAACTCGGCGCTCGCCGCAGCGAAAGAAATCGCGCTGACCGGGAATGTTCGCGCCACTCAGCTGCTCACCGAGGCGTTGGATCAGCCGACGGAGGAGGCCTTGCGGACGGCGTATCCCGTCCGTTTGGGAATTCGCCTGCTGAACAACCCCGTAAACGGCTATTCTTACTTCATGCTGCTCGGCCTGGTGGCCAACGGCATGCAAATTGCCATCTACCTTGTCGCAGCCACGCTGCTCTCCCGTGAATATCGTCGCTTGGAGCGTTGGCGCGATGCACGCTCCTCGGCGATCGTTTTCGTCAAGTCGGTGCTCGTCTGGCTGCTTGCCACGCCGGCTTTCTGGGCTTGCATCTTGCTTTGCCACCTGCTTTTCGGCATTCCGTTGCGCTCATCGGCAACGGAGTGGCTGGCTCTCTCGGCAGCCTTTACTTTTCTGTTTTGCGAGCTCTGCCTGTTCTTTTCCGCATTGTTTCCGAACGCAGTACTCGCCATTCAGCTGCCGATGGTCTTTATTATGCCGGGACTTCTGTTCAGCGGACTTTCCTGGCCGTTGGAATGGTTTCCCGCTTTCCCCGCCGCCTATGCGAAAGTTATTCCGCTGCGCTACCTCGTCGTGTCGTTGCGTGAACTTTCGTTGCGCGGCTATGCGATTAACTACACTTCGGATTTGCTGACGATGCTCATCGCCGGAGCGGTGCTGGCGGTTGCCTGTCTCTTTGTTTTTCATTGGCAGCGAAAACGCTACAGTCACGGGGAGGTGCGCTTATGAACGAACGGCACCCCTATCGGACAATTTTTCTGCGTGAACTGCGCTACATTTTTTACAAAGACCCGCGCCGCCTGTTCATGTTGCTCTGCGGCGCATTGGTATACCTTCTACTCTTCGCCCTGCTCTATGCCAAGGGGCCGGCACAACCGCTGGAAACCGTCATCTATGATGCGGATCGTTCCGCTTTGAGTCGCGAATTCATCCGTGAAGTGGACAGCGCCTATGACTTCCGGATCATCGGCATCGCTCCGGACGAGGACGGCCTGCGAGAATATCTGCGCAGCGGTCACCACACCGTCGCGTTTTATATCCCGGAACACTTCGGCAGCGACGTGAAATCCGGTCGGACAAGCAAGGTGCTCTTTATCGCCGATACGGATAATTTGATCGTATCCAGCACGGCAATGAATGCCACCTTTGACCTCATCGCCGCCTTTTCGCAACGAGTCAGCGCCGACATTCTGGCGGAGCGTGTCGATCTGCCGCATGATCTCGCGGCAATCAAGGCATCTCCTTTCCGTGTCGGCTATCGTTTGACCGGCAATCCTACACAGAATTACCTGTTCTACCTTGTGCTCGGTCTCGGCCTCGTCGCCTTGCAACAAACGCTTCTCATCGCGAGCGCCGCTTCGTTCCTCTACCGACCGCAAGGGTTTCTGCCGAGTGAACGGCGACTGAATGCGGGATATGTCTACCTCTGCAAGCTGGCTCCGTACCTGGTTCTGTCTTATGCCAGCTACCTGGCGATGACCTTCGGCCTCGCCGCCGCCTTTTCCATTCCGCGGCACGGACCGACACTCGCTTTCCTCGTCCTCGGTCTGGCCTTCCTCGCCGCCGTCCTGACGGCGGGCTCATGGCTTGCCATGTATTGCGGTAGCGAACTCACCTTCACGCGCTGGTCGCTCATCTATGCGGTTCCGTCCTTCATCATCAGCGGCTACACCTGGCCGCCGATCGGCATGCCGTTCTTTGCGCGCTACCTGTCCTATGCGTTCCCGCTTACCTATCTTGCGATTCCGTATCGCGACCTCTTCCTGCTCGGGAACGCCCCCTGGCTACGCAACAGCCTCATCCTCTTCGTTGCGGCCGGTATCTTCCTCGTCCTCGGCATCCTG
Source organism: Veillonellaceae bacterium (assembly GCA_022771805.1). Classification (GTDB taxonomy): domain Bacteria; phylum Bacillota; class Negativicutes; order Veillonellales; family Negativicoccaceae; genus JALELM01. The sequence goes on from JALELM010000011.1 coordinate 5,982, forward strand.
CGCTTCCGCCGCTACCGCGTAATTGCCCCCGAGCCGGAGCAACCTGCACGCTACGGAAAAGACATCGAACCGACAAATATGTGACAAATAAAAAGACAAGCCCGACCGGGCTTGTCTTTTTTGTTTTGCATCTTCGGCTATTTTTTCCGAACCTCCGCGATCCTGCATATTACTTGTTCATACATCCTGCAGAAACGCGACTCACCGCAGAGTCATCGTTCATTCATGCATCGTGCGACTTCCTTGCTGCTTCTGCCGACAGTCCGGCTCGTCTATGCCAGTTCCCAAACGACGGTCACCGTATCTTCGAGACGGACGTCATCCGGCTCAATCTCGATGTTGTAGGATTTTCCCACTACATCGGCTTCACTGTAGACCATTTCGCTTATGGGCGATATATCCCACCGGATCCTTCCCCAGGAGTAGTCGATGCTCTGCATAGCGCCCAATTGTTCGCCGGCCGCTGCGGCCAGAATTCCCGCTTTGGCTCGTGCATCACCAACCGCTTTTGCCAGCAGTTCGTTACGAGCCGCTTCCTTATCGAGGATACTGTAGCGGAAGCTGATTTCCGGCGCCACAGCACTGTGTGCCATCGCATACAGAATTTTTCCCAGGCGTCCGTTATCGGAGGGAAACTCGATTTTCAGCTCATGGGTATACTCGTAGCCGCTGAAATGCTGTTCATGCTCTTCCGTTTCCTTGTTGTAGACGCTTTTGTACTCCGTGCTTACCTGGAAGTCCGTCGTCCGCACATCCCTCGCAGCGAAACCGAGCCGCTCCAATTCCTCTTTCAAAGCGGCGGTATCTTTCGCAGCACGCGCCAATACATCTTCGTATTCCCACTCCCTGCCGTTCAGCACCAGACGGATTTTTGTCATGTCGGGACGCAGGTGCAATTCTCCCCGACCGGTAACTCGCAATATACGCATAGTTGACCCCTTTCTAAAACTGAAATTTTTTCTTTCTGATTTCAGCGTAGCACATTTCCAAACGAATGTGAATGGCTTGCGTATACCGTTTTGTGCGTTATGTACTGTTTTTATCTCGTCTCGGCTTCTTTTCTTGTCTGCACACAAAAACGCCTCCTTGCGGAGGCGTTTGCTTACCATTCGTCTGTATGGATTTTCACTCGCGAGTTGTCGCCGAAAATATGCGGTGCCGGTGTCTGCGTGCCGAGTTCCGGCAGGGTATAGCCGAGGTAGACCGCGAGCACGTTCGGCACGGGCAGATCGTAGCTGCCGGCGCCGTAGCCGACACGGTCGCCGACAAAGCGTGCCGGTTTAGCGCCGATCTTGCTTGCAAACGTGCGGAGCAGCGCGGCGCCCGTCGGTGTCGTCAATTCGTATCCGGCCGTACCGAGCATGGTCGGTACATCACGCAACAGCGCCGCCGTGGCCGGGGCGGGGATCGGCATCGTGCCGTGCGCCGCCTCAACGGTTCCCGAGCCGGTCGCCGGTGCGCCGGCAAGGACGGTGTCTGCGTCCAAGTAGGTCAAACCGAGCGCGGCGGTCGAAATATCGATAATGCAGTCCACCGCTCCCACCTCATGAAAATGAACCCGCTCCGGAGGAATTTGATGTGCCTGCGCTTCCGCATAGGCCAATTGCCAAAAAACGGAGGCTGCCCGTTGCTTCACCGTCACATCCCAAGCAGTTTCCCGGAAGATGTCCAGTATCTCCGGCAAATGGCGATGCGCGGGCTGCTCCTTGGTCAAATGCACTTGAAAGTACGTGGCAGCGATACCGCGTTTATTTACGTTTTCAATTTCGATCTCATAGCCGTCAAGCGGCAATTTCGCCAGTTCTTGCCGCAACCAAATTTCCGGCACGCCGAGGCTGATGAGGGCGCCGGCCAACATATTTCCCGCAATACCGCTCGCGGTATCCCAGTACAATGCCTTGCTCATCAGGTCACTTCCTTTCGTTGCACCCCTTTTCCGGGGCCGTCTTCCGCTACCGTCACGCCCGCCGCGCCGAACGTCTTCATCTCGTTGAGCATAACAAGCGAGCCGTCAAGCAAGGATAAGCCGAGTGCCGAGCCGAGTCCCTGCCCGAGTGTAAAATCATAGTACAGGTAGGCTCGGCAGTCGAGGCTGTGCAGCTGTACCCTCTGCAACGGGTCGTCGTAGCCTGCGGAAGAAAACACATATTCCCGTACACGCGGGGCGATTCGCGTAGCCGCCAACACCGCCGCGCCGGTCACCGTATCGTCAAACACGACCGCTTTGCCGGCCGCCGCCAAGGCGAGAATGACGCCTACCAAGGTCGCCACTGCCGGCGAGCCGTACCGCTGCAACACCGTTTCCGGCTCCCGTTCGGCGAGTTTCCAGTCGTTGCCGTCCGGGGTAAGGCCGAGCTCCGCCGCACGCGCGGCAAGTTCCGGCCCGAGGAAGGCCGCCGTCACACCGAGTGCCGCCAGGGCACCGCGCTCGCCGATCTGGCCGAGTCCGACCACGTCGTATTCGCGAGCGAGTTGTTGCCCGACCGCTGCGCCGAAGGCGATCGCCTCCGCACAGCTTGCCGCTGTCATGCCGGTTCCTTTGCGGGGATCTCCGCTGTCCGCCGGAAATTTATGCAGCATCACCCCTGCCAATTCCGCCGTATCGCGTTCCAGACCGACATCCGCTACAAAAACGGGTGCTCCCAGGTCGCGGGCAACCGCACTGACCGGGGCGCAGCCGTTGGCGATGAGGAGCAATTCTTCATAGCTTTTCGCGCCGTGCGAAACATTCGCCGGATCGTCTGTGGCGACATCCGCCGCGGCGATGAAAAGCGCCTTGCGAATACCGGCCGGCTTTTTCTCGCCCATGATGCCCGCCAGACGTACCGCCATCACTTCCATCTCCGCCAGCGAGCCCAGCGGCTTGGTCAAATTGTCCACGTATTCCCGGCAGGCGGCCGCCACTTCGGCATCCGGCTGCGGGATTCGTTCATTCCATTCCGTCAACATGTCGCACCGCCTTTCAGCGTTTCCATTTCCGCGGTCGTAAGACAGCCGGCATAGATGCTCAAGGCATGATCCAGCATACGCATTTGCACGGATGCGCCGGATGCTTCGCCCAGACGGAAACTGAGATCGACATAGGCTTTGGCATCGAGTGCGGCCAGCGCACGGCGATGCGCCTGCTCCGCGGAAAGGTGCGAAGCCATGACATAATGTCGGCTGGCCGGGGCGATCGCCTTTGCAATATGCGCGCAGGCTGTCGTGTTGAAGCCGTCAATGATGACGAGCGCGCCATGTGCCGCCGCGCCGAGAATGACCCCGGCGATCACCCCGAACTCAAAGCCGCCGACTTTGGCGAGCACGTCCAGACCGTCCGTCGGATCCGGCCGGTTCACCTCAAGCGCCCTGTTCACAATTTCAATTTTGCGCCGCAAACGTTCATCGGAAATATTCGTCCCGCGCCCGGTGACTTCCTCCGCCGTCCAACGCCCGAATGCGCCGATGATCGCGGCGGCCGACGTCGTATTGGAGATCCCCATCTCACCGACCGTGAAAACGCGATCCCCCGCTTCGATATGTTCCGTAACGATACGGATACCGATTTCCACCGCCTCCATCGCCTGTTCGCGAGTCATTGCCGGACCGACACTCATGTCCTGTGTGCCGTACGCAATCTTGCATTTACGCAGCCCCGGCGCATCGAGGTCGACACGAATCCCCGCATCGACGACGGTCATCGCCGCCCCCGCATAGTCGGCAAGCGCATTCGCACCCGCCCCTTTGCTGATGAGATAGTTTTTCGTCATCTCCACCGTGGTATCGATCGGATAAGCGGAAAGCTGATGCACCGCTACGCCGTGATCCGCCGCGGCGATAATCATTCGTTTCTTCGGTATTTCCGGCAGCACCTCGCCGACAACCGCGGCGTATTGCACCACCATATCACGCAATGCACCGACCGTACCGTTGCCGACATGCAATGCGTCCCAACGTCGCGCCACCTGCTCCGCCACTTCCGGTGAGGGCAGCGTAATGGCCGCGACCGTTTCTTCCCATAATCTCAATGCATTTCCCTCCTTGCCGTTACTTCCCTCATTATACCACGCAGCCGCAACGAAAAAGGGCTCCGTCATGAGCCCTCTCTCGTTGCGCCGCTTCAAAACTGCAGCGGCAGTTTATATGCCGCAAATGTATCGCCGTGTTCAAAATCATGGTACTGCACCCCGCGGTAGAACCAATTCATTCGCTCGTTGCTCGTACCGTGCGTAAACGTTTCCGGCCGAATTTCGCCGCGCCCGAGCCCCTGCAAGTGATCGTCGCCGACTACGGCTGCGGCATCCATCGCCTCTTCGATATCGCCCGGATCGAGATAGCCTTTTTCCTGTATGTAGTACGAAAACACCCCGGCGAAATAGTCCGCCTGCAATTCCAACGCCACGGAGTAACGGTTCGCATCGCTTTCCGAAAGGCGCTGCTGAATACTCTGTACCCGCTGCAAGATGCCGAGCTGTTGCTGGACATGGTGACCGACCTCGTGCGCCAGGACATACGCCATCGTATAGTCGCCGCCCCGGCCGCCGAAGCGCCGTGTCAGGTCATTGTAGAAGCTGACGTCCATGTACACCGTTTTGTCACGCGGACAATAGAATGGTCCCATCCGCTTATCCGCCGTGCCGCAGCCGCTCGCCGCTCGTTCTTCATAAAAAACCAGCTTCGGTTCTTCGTATCTTCTGCCGATTTCCTGAAATTTCGCATGCCAGACATCTTCCGTATCCGCCAGCACGACACTCAACATGTCTTCCATTTGCCGCCGAGCCGGATCCGCCGCCTGTTGTGTTTGCTGCTGTTGCGGCAGCTGCAAATTCAAGATATCCTCGGGATTGCCGCCGAAAAAAGAATAGATCAATGCCATGATGACGAGACCGAGCCCGCCGATCTTCGCTGCACCGCCGCTGCGGCTCACATTGGAACTGCTGCGTCTGCCCTGCCATTTCATAGGTATGCTCCCCTCTCCGTTTGCCGATATCGTTAGCATTATTGTACCATGATCCGCCGATATTTCCGCTCACATGCTTGTCGCCTACTTCTTTTTTTCGTACAATGGAGTAAAGTAATGCGTAAGTAGGGAAAGGAGTATCTGCCATGAATTTTGAACGTTTATATATCAACGGTGAATGGGTTGAGCCGGTGTCGGAAGCCCGGATCGAGGTGGAAAATCCCGCCACCATGCGCCGCTTTGCCGCCGTACCTGCGGCCACCCGTGAAGAGGTGGATGCAGCGGTACGCGCCGCCAAAGCCGCGGCCGCAAGTTGGGCGGCTTCTTCCATGGCGGAGCGGGTGGGTATCTGCGAAAAAATGTTGGCGCATTTTCTCACTTTCAAAGAAGAAATCGTCGATCTGGAGCGCCAGGAGCTCGGCGCGCCGCGCGCTTGGGCGGAAAGCGTCCATTTCGATTTTCAGGCGGAGCGGATCCGCACGTTCATCCGCCTCGCGCCGCAGTTGCCGCTCGTAGAAAAGCTGGAACGCTCGACCCTGTACCGGGAGCCGATCGGCGTCGTTGCGGCAATCACCCCTTGGAATTATCCTCTCGGCCAGGTCGTCCAAAAAGTAATGCCGGCCATCCTCATGGGCAACGCCGTCGTGTTGAAACCGAGCCAACACACGCCGCTGACGGTGTACTACCTCGTGGAAGCATTTCACCGAGCCGGCCTGCCGAAAGGTCTGCTGAATCTCGTCACCGGGCGCGGCGGTGATGTCGGCAATGTGCTTGCGACACACCCGCTGGTCGATATGGTATCCTTCACCGGTTCGACGACCGGCGGCATCGAAGTCGGCAAACTCGGCCTCGACTCGATGAAGCGCATCCACCTCGAGCTCGGCGGGAAATCGCCCTGCGTCATTTTGCCGGGCGCGGATCTCCCCGCCGCCGTGCGTACCTGCCTGAACTCGTCCATGCTGAACTGCGGCCAAACCTGCTCCGCACTTTCGCGCCTGATCGTTCCGCGGGAACAATTGACCGAAGTCGAGGAGCTGCTGCTGGCAATTCTGCCGGAATACATCGTCGGCGATCCGCGCGATGCGGAAACAAAAATCGGCCCGCTCGCCAATCGCAAGCAATTCGACAAGGTCAAACGCTTTATCGAAACAGGCATCGAGGAAGGCGCTCGCCTGCTGGCGGGATCTGTTCCTACCGAACCCGTGGCCGGCTACTATGTCCAACCGGTTATTTTCTCCTCCGTACGGAATGACATGACCATTGCCCGAGAAGAAATTTTCGGACCGGTTCTCTGCGTCATTCCCTACGAGACGAAAGAAGAAGCCCTGGCCATTGCCAACGATACGGTCTACGGCCTGAACGGCGCCGTGCACGGTCCGTACGAAGAAGCGGTGGCGTTCGCCCGGCATATCCTCGCGGGAAATGTGTACATCAACAGTGCGGCGCGCGATATCACCGCCCCGTTCGGCGGCTACAAGATGAGCGGCATCGGTCGGGAGGGCGGCCTCGAAGGTATTCGGGAATTTACGCAGCCGAAGGTCATCTTCGATCGAATCGACTAAACCAAAAAGCTGTACGACAATTGTCGTACAGCTTTTTTCTACATGTATGCCGCTTTCTTCAAGGCGGGCGCATAGCTCGGATCCGGATCGGCTGTCGGATCTTTTTCGTTATCGGTTTCCTCCGACTCCGCCGCATCGTCCTTGTGCATTTCCGCCACGATATCCGGCATGCGTTGCGAGCCGCGCAGGCGGCGTTCCTTTTCCGCCGGCGTCACGACATCGAGCGAGAACTGGCCGTCTCCCTTGATGATGTATTCCGTCTCCAAGCGGGCTTTTGCCTCTTTCTTGTCTTCCCCTTCCGTCGCCGGTTTTGTTCCCGGACGGTCTTTCAGGTAACCGGGCAAGTCATCCCGTTCGGCTTCGTGCAACTTCGCATGTCGGCCGCCGCCTTCTTCGTCCGGCACCATGCTCACGCCGTCTTCCAGAATTTCCACGATGATTTCGTTGTTTCGATCTTCACTTTCCAGTTTACTGCGGAAATCTTCAAAATCTTTGTACGTGCGTAATCTGGCAATGATCTCGTCCGTCAGGTTCAGCTGCTGTTTTTGGATGAGGTAGGGCAGAGGTATCACGCCGCCGCCGCGCACTTCCAAGTTCATCGGCCCCAACGGCTGGTCTTTCGGCACGCGGAACACGAGATCCCGGTAGATCACCTCATCGCGATACGGCCGCAACCGCACGCGGATATAAATCGCATCGCCCGGGCTCACCACGGAGGGTGTCGCTCGCGCATCGAGGATCTCCGCCACACGTTTGTCTTTCTCGATCTGCATCGTCATCTCCACCGAGCGCAGGCGATACGGAGCGAATTGGTTCGTGACCAGGGCATCGAGCACATTGTACAGCTCATCGACCGCCCGCTCACTCACACTGCGCGAGGAGTAGTACATATTCGTCCGGTGAAACGGCTTTTGGCTCGGATCTCGCGGGAGGAGCGTGTATGCCAGCTTCACTGTCCCGGAACCGCCCCGATCGAGCGTCTTGCGCGCCAAGTCATAGGCGGTCGTCGCGGCCAGGATCGGTGTCAATTCCTCGTCATCGATCATCCGTACGTGTGCATTGCGCGATGCTCCCGTATCTTCATCCGTCACCTGCACGGCAAACGGGATCACGGTCGGCGCCACATTGCGAATACCGGCGATCCCCGCGCCGCGATCCTGATTGATTTTCCCGACTTCGCTGCCGATCGAGCCGATTTTGAAGGCGGATTGCAGCGAAGGCACCACGGTAAAGATATAGGAATTGTGCATGAAATAGTCGAGCTTTCCGCGCTTCAAAAACGGATGCCCGAACGCCAACACACGCCCTTCGTCTACATAGGTAACCGTCCCGACCGCGCCGAGTTTCACGTCGCCGGTCACCAAGGTAACCGCCACCGCACTGCCCGGTTCCAACGGCTGCGGTGTGGCATCGTAGCTGCCCGCCGCTCCCGTTGCATGCGGCACCAGGTTGTACGGCGCAAGTTTCTTCGTCAGGTAATCCAGCGCCTCCGGTGTATAGCCGGAAGCCATCAGCGGCGTGGCCAGCGGCACGGCGCCTTCCGGAATGACTTCCTCGCGCTCGCGTTTCCCTTCGTCCGGCAACGCCCACAATTTCAGCATGTCCTGAATCGGCGTCACCATTCCGATCCGGCCGTCCGCAAATCCCCAGCCGTAGCCGATGGCACCGAGCAGTTTCCCATCGATGTAAACGGGGCTGCCGCTCATGCCCTGCGCGATCCCGCCGGTCTTGTCGATGACGTCGCCGCTCACTCGCACCAGTACGAGATCGCCGGACGGCCCCCGCTGTTTCAGTACGCCGAGTACTTCCACATCAAAATTTTCGATCGTGCTGCCGTGGATAACCGTCTTGGCAATGCCGTGCATGCCTTCCTGTACTTCTTCCGTAGTCAGAAAATCAACGGCCGCGGCCGAATAGCCCACACACAGGGCACAGAAAAGCGTCGGCAGTCCGTACAACCACCGACGCAGCATTTGCTTGAATCGCATCGGTCCCCCCTACTTCGTTTCCACGACAGCGACTTCGCGTCCCTGCTCAATTTTCTGTCCGACTTCCACATCAGTTTGAACGACCGTACCGTCCACCATCGCGCGTGCGGCCGGCATGCTGCCCGCCAAGGAGTCCACTTCTACCAGTGTATCGCCTTCGCGCACGGCCGTCCCCGGCGCGACCACCTTCGTAACCGTCCCACTGAGGACTGTCGTATGTACGACGGCTTGCGCCGCCACGGCCAATACGCCGCCGATGGCGAGAAGCGTCGTCAGTATTGCCAATTTTTTCAACTTCATAGTTCTCACCTCTACTCTATTATACCACAGAGGTCAGCGACCGTATTCCAGCATGGAATCCCGCAATACGTCCAACTCGGCAAGCGTTTTGCCCGCACCGACCGCAACGGCATGCAGGGCATCCCCGCCGACATAGACCGGCAAGCCCAGGCTGTGTGTCAGATAGCTGTCCAGGCCGCGCAACAGGGCGCCGCCGCCAACCAGCAGCACGCCGTGCACGGCGATCCACTCCCGCAATTCCGCACGAATGCCGAGCAGTATCGTCCGTGCCTCGTTCGCTATCGCTTCCGCAAACGGGAGCAATGCCGGTCGCAATACCTTCGCCTCGACAAGCACCTCCCGCGGCAAACCGGTTTCCCGAGCCAGTCCCGCGCACAACCGCATATGCGTTTCCCCTTCGCGCAGATCCGCCACCTGTCGTTTCAGGCGTTCCGCCGTCACGGGGCCGATACGCAAGTCATACGCCTTTGCTACCGCCGCGGCAATCGCCCGATCCCAATCGCCCGCACCCGTGCGCAACAGCCGCGAGGCGACGACTCCGTCCGCATCCACAACGGCCAGATCCGTCGTTCCCGCCCCGATATCAATAACCAGCAAGCCGGCATATTCGCTTTTTTCCAGTTCAGCTCCGTACGCCGCCGCCAATGTCGCCGGCAAACGGACGACCTTGCGCGCACCGAGCTCTCCCATGCAGTTCAGCACCGCCCGAATTTCCACCGGGGACAAATCCGTTGCCGTCGTCACGACCACTCGCGGGCCGGTCCAAATACTGCCGGGACCTTTCCCGACCAGAGTCTGCACCAAATGCGCCGCCGCTTCCAAATCCGTCACCGCACCGCGGACAACGGGATACACCAGCTCCACGCCGGCCGGTTCTCGCCCCGTCATCGCCGCGGCCGCACTGCCGACCGACAACACTTCTCGTGTCAGAGCATCCACGGCCAATACCGACGGCTCCTGAATAACAATCCCCTCGCCGCGGAGATAGACGACCGTGTTGGCCGAGCCGAGATCGACCGCCATATCCGCCGCACCGAAGCCGCTCAAACGCTCGAATACCGTGCGTTCACGCTGCAACCGCCCCGCCGGAGCCGGCTTCGACCTGCCGCGTAACAAGCCGAGACCGCGTGCTCTACGCTTCCACCCGTTCAATATCCGCACCCAATCCTTTTAGCTTTTCCACCAACCCGTCGTAGCCGCGATCAATGTGGTGCAGGTGCCCGACACGCGTCTCGCCTTCCGCCACGAGCCCCGCCAGCACGAGCGCCGCGCCGGCACGCAAGTCCGTGGCATCCACCGGACAGCCCTGCAAGCGTTCCACACCTTCCACCACGGCGCTGCCGCCCTGAATCTGAATGGCCGCACCCATTCGCCGCAACTCCGCCGCATGCATGAACCGATTTTCAAAAACGGTCTCCTTGATGACACTCGTCCCTTCGGCAATGGTAGTCAGCGCCATAAACTGCGCCTGCATATCCGTCGGAAAACCCGGATACGGAAGTGTCTTCACATCCGCTGCCTGCAAGCGTTTCGGCCCGACCACCCGTACACCGTTCACATCGGAGGCCACCATCGCGCCGACCTCTTTCAACTTTGCCACCAGCGGCTTCAAATGCTCATCGATGGCATTTTCCACGTATACATCGCCGCCCGTCATCGCTGCGGCGACCATGAAGGTGCCGGCTTCGATGCGATCCGGAATGACCGTATGCACGACTCCGTGCAACTCCGGCACGCCCTCGATGCGGATAATATTCGTCCCCGCACCGCGGATATTCGCCCCCATGCTGTTCAGAAACGTAACCAAGTCGACGATCTCCGGCTCTTCCGCCGCATTTTCGATGACTGTCCGGCCTTCCGCCAGCACGGCCGCCATCAGCGCGTTCTGGGTCGCGCCGACACTCGGAAAGTCAAGGTAAATTTGCGCTCCGTGCAGGCCGTTCGGCGCATGCGCTTCCACAAAACCGTGCCCGAGATGAATATCCGCCCCAAGCGCCGCAAACGCCTTCAAGTGCAAATCGATCGGCCGTGCACCGATGGCGCAACCGCCCGGCAGGGAAATTTTCGCCTTTCCCAAACGCGCCAGCAGCGGCCCCATGACCAAAAAAGATGCCCGCATACGACTGACCCATTCATACGGCGCTTCATATGTCGTCAACTGCGCCGCATCGAACCGCAAGGTATTCCCTTCCCGTTCCACGGCAACGCCCAAATGTTCGAGCACCTTACAAATCGTTATGACATCTTCCAAGTGCGGAATATCCGGCAACGTGCTCGGTGTCACCGGCAACATCGCCGCCGCAATAATCGGTAACACGGCATTCTTTGCGCTGCCGACCCGGACTTTGCCGGATAAGCGTCGCCCGCCGCGTATAATTAGCTTCTCCAAACTGTATCCTCCGTATTCATTCATATCGGAATTCGGCTATTTTTTGCCTTCTCTATCATAACAATTTACCGCTTTTATTTCAATATCCCGCCACTATCCGCACAGGGAACGGCAAGCCGCAGAAACGAAAAGAACACGGGGATCCCGTGTTCAATCTTCTTCCCATTCCGCCCCGTCGACGGCGATATGATTGTCTTGCAAAAACGTACCGATTACACGATACAGGCGGCGTGTATCCACCTCCACCGGACTGTCCGCATATTCCTCATAGCCTCGATCGACCAGAGTCACATCGCGATACATCGAAAACGAATAGACATCGCCCTGAAAATAGGCGGAGTCATACTCATAGTCCAGTACTTCCTCAAGCGATTTACGGATCGCCGCACCATGCGCCAATACCTCGACGGCGAATACATCACTCAAGGTCTCCCACGGCGGTTCGAAAATATAAAAAGTCTCGCGCAAACCGTCCAGCTCGACTTCGCGCTTGCTGTACTTCATACGATCATTCCGTTTCCAAATTAAATTTCAAGTCCATTTTATAATAATCCCGCACTTTCTTCAAGCCCGCATAGAAAAAGGAGCCGAACGGCTCCTGAAAATCGTCCTATTTGCGTGCCCCGCGACGCGTGCGCTGCAACATAACAATGATCGGCGTGGCAATGACCGCTGCCCCGACGGCTTCCGGTATCCCGTTCATCACACAAATCGTAATGATGATATCGATTACCTGATCCAGCGGGACCTGCCGAATTTCCGCAAACTCCTTGGCGTACAGCAGGTAGGTCAACCCCATGACCATCACGGTATTGGACATGGATGTCACCAGTGCCGAGATCGCAATCCGCACCGCGGCCTTCCCCGGCAATACACGGTACACGACGTACGCGATCAGCCCGAGCAACAAGCGCGGCAACACGGAAATCAGCGGATTCAGAAAGACGATGCTCATCAACGTCGGCGCCATAATATTTTGCATCAGACTGAAACAGCCGAACAAAAATCCGACCGTCATGCCGACTCGCGGCCCTTCCGCAATCGCACCGATAATCGTCGGAATGTGCAAAATGGTCGCCTTCATGTAGATCAAGTGAATGAAGCCGTAGCCCGTCACCCCGAGCAATACCGTAATCCCGGCCAACAGTCCGGACACGGCAAGCTCTCGTGCCGTCATGAACGAAGCTTTGCGCGGCGCGGCAATTGGCTCCGGCCGCTCGTTTGTCGCAACCGTCGGCTGCTCGCTTGTCGCAATCTCCGGCTGCTGTAAACCCTGTTCTTCTTTTGCCATAGTTGTCCCTCCGTTCTCATTCCGCTCTGCGGATATAAGTCGTGACCACCATCTCGGTTTGTCCGAGGTTCCCCCGTATTGTACGCAGAATCTCCGCGCTTGTCAAGATAAAACCAAGTTTTCTCTAAAATGTGCCCCTCCGTTTCATGCTATAATGTTTCATGTCATAATAGAAAGGCCTAGGGAGACCGCTATGGAATGGTTGTATACTTTCATGGAGGAGTGGGGCTATAGCGCTCTGTTCCTGACCATGGTGCTGGAAAATCTGAATATCCCGATCCCGAGCGAAATCGTTCTCGGATTTGCCGGCTTTTTGGTGCACCGGGGTATTTTTACATACCTGCTGGCCTGTCTGGTGGGCACGCTGGCCGGTCTCGTCGGCTCGCTGCTGTCGTATGCCATCGGCTACTACGGCGGGCGGCCGATCTTGCTGCGCTACGGAAAATTCATAATGCTCTCGCACACGAAGTTGCATATGGCGGATAACTGGTTTCATCGTTACGGTGGGATCGCGGTTTTCACCGGACGCTTGCTACCGGGTGTGCGGACTTTTATTTCCTTGCCCGCCGGAATGGCGAAGTACCCGCTGCGGCCGTTTATTATGTACACGATTCTGGGAACGATCCCATGGACCATGCTGCTCATCTGGGCCGGTTATATGCTCGGCGAACACTGGCAGGAATTATTGCGTTATGATCTGGAATTGGCCGTGGCATCGCTGGTAATCGTCGCCTTGGCTTACCTGGTGTATCGGCACCGACGCAAGCGTGCAGCGCAAGAAGAAAATATAGCGACCGCCGACAAAGCGGACTCTATCACAATGGAAAAAGGCGGTTCTGAACAGCATGAATAAGCAATCTTGGCGCCCCTACCTGTTCTTTTTTTCGGTAGTAGCGGGCGTTTTGTTATACGCGTGGAATATCCATCTCCCGCTGACAAATCCCGACGAAGCGGTGTACGGTGAGACGGCAAAAGAAATCCTCTTTGCCGGAGATTGGCTCTCCCCGCGTATTTACGGCGACTATTGGTACGACAAGCCGCCCCTGTTTTATTGGTTGACTGCGACCTCCTTCCGCCTGTTCGGCATAACGGATGCGGCCGCCCGTCTGCCTTCCGTACTCGCGGGAATTGCCGCGGCGAGCTACCTCGCTTGGGATGCGCGTCCCGTGTTCGGGCGTCGCGCCGCTTTCTTCGCCGCAGCCGTGTACCTGATCTGCTGGGAAATCTGGATATTGGCACAGGCCGCCGTAACGGATATGACGCTCAGCTTCCTGCTCCTCGTCGCCGGCTTGGGCTTGTGGCGCGGACGGACGGTGCTTCCCTATGTGGCGGCCGGTCTGGCTCTGCTCACCAAGGGCCCCGTCGGAGTCCTTTTTCCCGCCCTCACCGCCTTCCTCTATTTCCTCTGCACCCGCGATACTGCTCGCCTGCGCAGTTGGAAATTGCCGCGCGGAGTGCTGATTTCCGCTCTCTTCGGTCTACCTTGGTATGTGTACATGACGGCGGTGCACGGTCAGGTTTTTATAGAGACCTTCCTCGGGTTCCATAACGTTACACGTTTTCTCACGCCGGAACACGCTACACAACACGCCTGGTGGCGATACCTGCCGGTATTGGCAATCGGCTTTCTCCCCTGGACGGCGCTGCTGCCCGCCCTGTTCGCTCGCGGTGTGCAGGCCGTGCGCCGCGGCACCTGGCGAGCCGGCGGGTCGAAACTTTGGTGCACGCTGTGGTTCGGAAATATATTTATCTTCTTCTCTCTGTCCGGCACGCAGCTCGTCTCTTATATTGCCCCCGCTTTCGCCCCGCTGGCACTGCTGGCAGGAGAAATGCTGGCAACGAGCCGCCTGCAACACACGGCTGTGGTTACGGGCGGCTTCGCCGTGATCCTGGCGGCCTCGCTGCCCTTCTTACCGAGTGCGACCACCGTTCCCGGCCTGCTCCCGTTTACAGCCGTCCTGGCAGTTGCGGGCATCGCGCAGGCCTATGCACTGTACCGCGGTAACCCGCTCCGCTACTTGGCTGCCGGCGGCGCCGTGACCGCCGCTCTCGCCTGCCTGTTTCACACCGCCACGCCGGCCATTATCTCCCAATACACGGTATTGCCGTTGGCCGAGGAACTGCGCGCCGCGCCGGCTCGTCTCTACGTCGAGCCCTTTCTGCGCCCGGGTCTGGCTTTTCACATCGACCGGTACGGAACCGCCCTCTCCATTCAGCCACCGGCGATCCCCGCACCGGAACCGGACACCGTCCTGCTCCTGCAACGCAAAACATATCAAAGATGGTTGCTAAGCCAACCGACATTGCAACAATACCGCATCCGTGCGCAAAGCGAATACCTTGTCCTTTTGGAAGCACCGCAACATTGATCCTGCCGCGCAGGATCTTTTTCTTTCCCGCAATACCGAGTCCCGATCCCCGCGGCGCTCCGGCGCTACCGCATAATTTGCTCGACACCTCGGGATACACGGGCTCGGAGCACTCCCCCACGAATGTGAGGATTGCAGCAAAGAGAAATGATTGTGCCTTGGAAAATATTGCAACAAAAAAGCCCGGCAACGGGCTTTTCATCTAAGGCAGTGGTGCCGGAGAAGGGACTTGAACCCCCACGGTGTTACCCGCCTGATTTTGAGTCAGGTGCGTCTGCCATTCCGCCACTCCGGCACTTCAACGTCACTATATTAGCACAGCTTGCCTCATTCGTCAACAGCTTTCTCAACCCTGCTTCGCATGCAACAACTCATGCACGACCGCCGCCACCTTTTCCGCGCCGCGCCCGGAAACCTCCGGCACGTCACGCAACGATCCCTCCCCCGCGAAAAATTCCCGCACGGCGGCGATCAGCTGCTCCCGCATGACCCACTTCGCACTGCCGACACTCTGCAAATACGCCGCATTCGCCTCTTCCTGTCCGGGAATCGCATCGACCAACAACAGCGGCAAGCGCATCGCCATCGCTTCCGTGCAAGTAAGCGCCCCCGGCTTCGTCACGAGAAGCGACGCCCGCGCCATGAGCTTGGGAATCTCGTCCGTATACGCATACAATTCCAACGGCACGCGCAAATCGTTCCGCATATCATCAATTTCGTCATACAAACTGAAATTCTGCCCCGTCACGACGATGAACCGCGAAATGGCATCCACCTGCGTCAGCCGCCACAGCACATCCTTCACCGCCCCCAAACCGAGACCACCGCCCATAATGAGCACCGTCCCCGCCTCCCGCGGCGGCAGCCCATCCCGCTCGTAAAAGCGACGGCGAATGGGAATCCCCGTGACGCGAATGATATCCCGCGCCACCCCCGCCAAAGACAATTGCTCCCGCACCTGCTTTGTCGGCACGCAATACGCATCCAAATTCTTGTACACCCACAGCTGGTGACTGTCAAAATCCGTGATCACACCGACCAACGGCACCGTAAGCTCCCCGCGGTCACGCAATTTCGATGCGGCGGCTGCGGGAAACGGATGTGTAAAGACCAGCGCGTCCGGCGACAACACTTCCACCAAGTGGCGCAACCGACCGCGGAACATACGGGCAAGCAAGCTGCGCACCTGCTTCCCGCCTTGCTTGTGCTGCGACTGATGATACAGCAAATCATAAAACAGCGGGAACATATCCACAATCTTGATATACGTCTCCCGCATCCAGTAATCCAATGAAATCATATCGCGCGACAGAAAATCCAGCGACTGCGCCCGATACCCGTGCGGATGCTTTTTCACAGCCTCTGCAATCGATCGCGCCGCCTGAATATGCCCCTGCCCGATCGACGCCGACAAAATCAACACTTTCGGCTTATACCACATACCTGCTGCTCCTTTGGGGAACGGCCATCGCAAACACATTGCCTGCCCAGCCTTACTCCCACACCCCTTGCCTCTATTGCGCCGGCTATCCTGCTCCCATTGCAAAACCGCATAGCTGATTCACAAACATACTGTTAGCGTCGTGTATTCTTCATGCTTTGGGAGCCGATTCCTGTATGATTGTATGTCTGTGTACAATCATTCTACCACAAAGCAAATCCTCTCCGATTGCTTGCCTTCCGGTGAAAACAAAAACACTCCCTCACGATCGCATTATCTGATCCCCCTGATCGGTACCACACGCACACACGGACTATAGAGGTTTGGTACAACACTCAAACCTCGGTGGCGTGTGGGCGGCACTCCCGCAGGTTTGAGTATATAGAGGTTTGGTACAACACTCAAACTATTCCTCTCACCGAAACGATTGGCAGAGAGTTTGAGTATATAGAGGTTTGGTACAACACTCAAACACACATTAGGCGAAGCGTGGCTGGTGCGTGGTTTGAGTATATAGAGGTTTGGTACAACACTCAAACTTATATTCTATCTCTAAAGCTGACAGTCTTGTTTGAGTATATAGAGGTTTGGTACAACACTCAAACGCGCACATCGCCCTGACCGTGCAGAACGCAGTTTGAGTATATAGAGGTTTGGTACAACACTCAAACCTCGTGAATACCCTTACGATTTCAAAAAAAGTTTGAGTATATAGAGGTTTGGTACAACACTCAAACGAATTTGAGGAGTTCAGCTTATATGATATTGTTTGAGTATATAGAGGTTTGGTACAACACTCAAACGTTAAAGCATGAACCCCCCGCCGGAGATTTGTTTGAGTATATAGAGGTTTGGTACAACACTCAAACTCCGTACCTGGTCTACCACTACGACGAGGGGTTTGAGTATATAGAGGTTTGGTACAACACTCAAACTTCGACGACGGGCATAAAGTACTCGGTAATGTTTGAGTATATAGAGGTTTGGTACAACACTCAAACGATTTTGGGCTTTTGGCTCTTGCCATTTGGGTTTGAGTATATAGAGGTTTGGTACAACACTCAAACCTGAAAGAAGCGAACGCGGCGGTCGTGAAAGTTTGAGTATATAGAGGTTTGGTACAACACTCAAACGCGCCAACCGTGACCCACTTCGGCGCGTCTGTTTGAGCATATAGAGGTTTGGTACAACACTCAAACGGCGGCGTGCGCTTGTAGCCGTCCGTCCAGGTTTGAGTATATAGAGGTTTGGTACAACACTCAAACAAGTCCCAGCAGAACCCCGCCCCCGTAGCTGTTTGAG
>JALELM010000018.1 GCA_022771805.1 Veillonellaceae bacterium
GGGAGCGCAAGCGAACTCAAGGAATTCAGTGGCGATAGCTGCGAGGGTCCACCTGTACCCATGCCGAACACAGCAGTTAAGCTCGCAAACGCCGAACCTACTTGGTGGGAGACTGCCCGGGAACATAGGTAGCCGCTGATTACACAGGGGTATAGCTCAATTGGTAGAGTAGCGGTCTCCAAAACCGTTGGTTGAGGGTTCAAGTCCTTCTGCCCCTGCCAATTGCATGACTCAGTAGCTCAGCTGGATAGAGCGTTTGACTACGAATCAAAAGGTCGGGGGTTCGAATCCCTCCTGGGTCACCATTTTAGTAAAAAGCCTTCTTCGGAAGGTTTTTTTATTTACTCCGTCAACTTGATGCGAATCGTTGTCAACTTGATGCGAAGCGTTGCGGCCGAATGAGTTTTGAACCGGTTGCAGAAACTCTTTTTTCCCTTCACTGTAAGCTTTTGTAAGAGACAATGTACAATATTGGTCGGCGGAGGTGAAGCCGGGTCATATTTACAATGTACCGATACAATTTATTTCCGAAGCGGATCCGCTGACTTTACGTAAAGGTGATGGACCGAATATTCGCGTCGATAAGGGGCACGAATCGTATGCCGATGCACCTTTGCTTGCGGATGTAAAAGGTTGTGCGAGTTTGGCAGTTGCTGCAAACGGTTTGAATGGAATCGGAGAGGAAGTCGTATTCCCGACAGAAGATCCGAATACACTGCTAAATATTTTCGCCGCTTTCTTTTGTCACTGAGTCGGAATCGGGATCGGCTCGCTCTATTTCGTCCGGCATGGATCAGCCCCCGCGTTGCGGGGCTGTTTTATTTTGTCATTACTCTTTTGGGACAGAAATACTTCCCGATTTTTCCGCTCAGAACAGCGTTACTGTGTTATAATAGATAAAAAGTGTGTTCGCAGCAATGCTGGTTTGCGGAGGATGATCATGGCCTTTCAACTGAAGCCGAAGGAAGAAAAATTCTTTGCCTTACTGGAAAAACACGCCGAGCTCGGCGCGCAGGCAGGAGAGATACTGTATGCCTGCTTTGAGGGAAAAGTTTCCGCCGCGGAAGGGTTGGAAACGGTACGCCGGTTAAAAAAGGAAGGTGCCGCTATTCGGGCTAAGACGATGATGCGGTTGCATAAGACCTTCATTACGCCGATCGATCGGGAAGATATCCAGGCTGTTATCGAACAGTTGGACGGGACTTTGGATCAGATCAAGGAAATTATGGACAAGATGAGTATGTATAACCCCGGCGAACCGACGGCGGGGGCTGTTGCAATGGCGCAAATTGTAGCGCAATGCATGCTGGAAATCCGTAAATCGGTCTCCTATATGCGTAATTTGAAGGATAATTATCTCAAGATTGAAGCCCGCAGCGAGAAGGTCAGTAATATGGAATCGCAGGGCGATGTCTACTATCATGAGGAAATGGCGCGTTTATTCACGGAGTGCAAGGATCCCATTCATATTATTAAATGGAAAGAGATTTTAAGTGCGATGGAAAATGTCGTGGATGATTGTGAAGTGCTGGTCAATCTGTTTCAGAGGGTTGTACTGAAATATGCATGAGCAGTGGATATTGTGGGGAGTTATCTTTTTTGCGGTATTATTTGACTATATCAACGGTTTTCATGATACGGCTAACGCGGTAGCGACCTCTGTATCGACGCGGGCGATCCAACCGCGACATGCGATTGCGATGGCGGCGATTTTGAACTTTGTCGGGGCGATGGTGAGCACCGGGGTTGCGAAAACGATCGGCGGCGGTATTGTTTTGTCGCCGATTTATGTTAATTCGCAGGTGTTGATTGCCGCACTGGTCGGCGCGAATGCCTGGAATCTGCTCAGTTGGTACTTCGGTATGCCGTCGAGTTCATCGCATGCGTTGGTCGGCGGTCTGATCGGCGCGGTCACGATCAGTACCGGGTCGTATGCGCTGGATTGGACAGGGATCGGCCATATTTTTTTGGCGTTGGTGTTGTCGCCTTTGGTTGCACTTACCGGAGGCTACTTCGTGATGGTCTCCCTGTTGTGGATTTTCGGTAAGCGGGCACCGATCGATTTGAACAGGAAGTTTCGCCGTTTGCAATTGGTTTCGGCGGCAATGATGGCCTTTTCTCATGGTTCCAATGACGCGCAAAAGTCGATGGGGATCATTACGCTTGCGCTGTTGGCCGCCGGTGAGATTGCCGTGTTTGAAGTGCCTTTTTGGGCGAAGCTGACCTGCGCCACGGCGATGGGATTGGGAACCGCGGTCGGCGGGTGGCGGATTATTACCACTGTCGGTCGCAAGGTGTTCCGGATGGAGAGCATTAACGGCTTTGCCGCCGATTTGAACTCGGCGCTTGTCATTTCGACGGCGACATTCCTGCATATGCCGGTTTCAACGACACATGTCGTTTCCGGCTCGATCATGGGGGTCGGATCTGCCAAGCGAATTACGGCGGTCAATTGGGCGGTCGCGCGCAACATGGTGCTTACATGGGTGTCTACCATCCCGCTGAGCGGAGCGGTTTCCGCTTTGGTGTTTTGGTTAATGAAAGCATCCGGTTTATAAGGATGCTTTTTTATTTGAGCATTTCAGTTGCACAAAGGGAAGTATGCTATACTGATACGTAAATAAAATGAGCATATTTTGAGGTGATACTCATGACAATGTACGATATGGGGCGGTATTTGCCGTTTTTGGAGCAATGGCAAAGTGCTGATATGGTTATCTTCAGTATTTTCTATCTCGGTATGTATCTGTGGCTGGAAGCAACGAGTTTGGGGGCGTCCATGATTGCGCCGCTCGTTTTGAAAAACGAAGCGGATAAGACGGCAGCGGTACGGGCGTTCACACCGGTGTTTCAGGCGAATGAGCTTTGGGCTGTGGCCGGGATATGGTGGCTGGTGACGATGTTTCCCGCGTCGATGCCGGCGTACGGTTCGGCGCTGTATATCGGCGGTGTCTTGGTGTTCGGCGGTATGGTATTGCGGCAATGGGGAGCCCGGGGCGCGGTGGAAGGTTTTTTGGCGCGTGTCCGTAGGGGCTTGAATGTGGTATTGGCCTTGGGAACGGTGTTTTTCCTGTTCACGGCGGCATTTGCGCTCCTGCTGAATGCCGACTCCGGTTCGGTATTCGGCGGCGCGCTGTTTTGGACGCCGTTGGGAGCACTTGCCGGCGTGTGGGCATGCTTGGGATTCGGCGCTTGCGGTGCGCTGTTTCTGGCGTGGAAATCGCAAAACCCGTTGGGGGAACGAGCGCGGGCGACTTCGTTGGTCATCGGCGCATTGTACATCCCGGTTCATGTGGCATTTTTGGTGACACTGTATGCGGTCGGCAATATACCGCAGGAGTTGTCGCTTTACTTTTTCGCGGCGGCGGTATTGACACTGGTCTTGTATGTTGCGGCTTTTGTCGCGGCACGGCGGCGCAAGCCGGGACAGGCGTATGTCTGCGCCATGCTGTCCGGGCCAGTCATCGCGGCCATGTATTTATCTTGGCTTCATCGCTTGCTGCAGGATATTTCGACAGCACCGCTTTGGGGAGATGTCGCGCCGCAGATTCCGGCATGGTTTCTGTTGCTTCCGGCAGCGGCGCTGCTTGCGGGTATTGCGGGAACGATTGCCCGTATGCGGCGAGTGCCGGAAGAAAGACAGCGGGAATTCGGTTGGCGAAAGAACGGCTGAAAGAAAATGACGCTTCCGCGGAAGTGTCATTTTTTATATATGGAGTACCGCCGGATTCTGTTGCAATGGCGCAGCTACTCGGCTCGGAAATATAGAAGTTAGTATAGAAATTGTCGGAATATACAAATATTGACTATTTTTGATTTTGCTTTTCTGGAATTTATGCTATAATATGTATGTACAGTTCTTACTGTACCCGGGCGCACACCCGGAAGCTTCTTTGATGATATTTTCCCTGATTATCAAAGAAGCGTTGGCATTCTTCTCCTCTATGGATGTCAACAGCAAAGAGGCGGTCTGCGGATCGCCTCTTTTGCGTGCTGAAAAATAATCTGTCATGGTGGAGGAGGGAGTATCTGACACTGGTCGCATGTCAAAAAGGCAATTATAATGGGCGAAGGTGGTGAAAATATGAACGATACAATACGAAACGGTTTACCGACCTGTTTGGCGGCGCATGATTTGAGCGGTGTAGGGCGTTGCGCGCTGACGGTCGTCCTGCCGGTTCTTGCGGCACTGAAGGTGCAGACGCATGTGCTGCCGACAGGGTTATTCAGCAATCATTTGGCTCTGGCGCAGCCGGTAATATATGATTTTACCGCGGAAATGCAGGCTTGGTTGCAAGCTTGGGATGTGAACGGAGTTCGCCCGGACAGTATTTACAGCGGGTTTTTAACCGGACCCGAGCAGGCGGAAATAGTCAAGGGGATCGCGGCGCGCTATCCGACGGCAAGCCATGTGCTGGTGGATCCGGCGATGGCGGATCATGGTGCATTGTACAGCAGCGTACCGACGGAAATGATCGATGCAATGCGGGGCTTGCTGCGGCAAGCCGATTGGACGA
The DNA here is from genome assembly GCA_022771805.1 of Veillonellaceae bacterium. Classification (GTDB taxonomy): domain Bacteria; phylum Bacillota; class Negativicutes; order Veillonellales; family Negativicoccaceae; genus JALELM01. The sequence continues at coordinate 4,518 of JALELM010000018.1, forward strand.
CGCCGAACTACACGGAGGCCTGCTTTTTGACGGGCACGCAATACGGTGAAGCGGCGATTCCCTATGAACGGGCACGGCGGTTGGCGGAGCAGCTGGCTCTGCTCGGCCCGGAGCGGATCGTTATTACTTCCGTGCCGGGAGAAGACGGTACCTTGTACAATTATTTGTTTGAGCAGGCAAATGAACATGCCGAGGCTTTTCCGTTTATACCGGTCGGCTTGAGCACGGTCGGTACCGGTGATCTGTTCGCCGCGGCGTTGTGGGGACAGGTTTTGCACGGCACGGCGGCGGCGATGGCGGTGCGGCGGGCGGGGCAATTTGTGCGGCGGGCGGTTGAGCTGCTGGCGCAAAGCGGCGCGGATCCGCGGTTTGGTGTTCCTTTCGAAGCGATTTTGACGGAGTGGGCCGGTGAGGTGGCAATATGAACGACAAAAAAATTCAAACCGTGGTATACATGGGCGTAGCGGCCGCGCTGTGTGCGGCGGCAACCTTTATTCTGATTCCGGGTCCGAACGGCGCCTTGATTCATCTGGGGTCGGCGGCAATTTATACCGTGGCCGTTGTGTTCGGCAAACGGATCGGTGCCGTCGGCGGCGGGATCGGATCCATGCTGTTTGATGCCTTGGTGGGCTTTTCGGGCTATACTTTGTTTTCGTTGGTCATCAAAGGCGGGGCAGGTTATCTCGTCGGCCGCTTGACGGAGAAAGACAATAATCCGACGCGGCTTCGGGTTCTGTTTGCAACCGTGGCGGCATCGGTCTGGACTTTGGTCGGGTATATCATTGCTTGGCGCGCGGTTATCGGCAGCTGGGCGGCGGCGTTCGCCAATATCCCGTTTTCGTTGCTGACTTCGGCACTGGGGATCGTGGTGGCGGTGGCGGCAGCGCCTAAGTTGCGGGAAATTGTGCGGAGCCGAACGGAGAAAAGGGATTAAATCAAATATAGAATCGAATAATGGAGATAAATAAAGAGGAATCGTTCCGATTTCCTCTTTATTTATTTTCAACGCTATGTAATAATAAAATTATTACGGATGAAGGGGAGCAGGATATGACAGAGAAAAACTATACGGCAGTCCTCCGCGGAACCGCTTTTCATACACCGGTATGGGGCGAGGCGGAAGTGCTGGAAGATTGTCTGTTTGCCGTGGATGCGAAAGGCGAAGTCGCCGCGGTCTATCATCCGCATGATGCGGAATACGGCGATGTCCTGCGGCGATATGAGAAAACGGATATATATCGGGCACTTGCGCCCGGGCAATACCTGTTGCCGGGATTTGTCGATTTACATATTCATGCGCCGCAATGGACAAATATGGGCAAGGCGCTGCATGTGCCGTTGGCGACTTGGTTGCAGGAATATACTTTCCCGCTCGAACGAAAATTGGCGGAAGCGACTACGGCAAGAGAAGTATACCGGGAGATCGTGACGACGACGCTGGCTCACGGCACAACGACGGCCGTCTATTTCGGTTCGCAAGATACCGCCGGAACCTTGCTGCTCGCGGAGATTTGTGCGGCGCTGGGGCAACGCGGTGCTTGCGGCAAAGTGGTGATGGACAATCCCGAAGAATGCCCGCCCTACTACCGGGATGCGGACAGCGCGGCCGCACTTCGGGCGACGCGGGAATTTATCGAAGCGGTGCGGGCAATCGGCAATTCTTGTCCGCAGGGGGCATGGCCCGTGATCACGCCTCGGTTTGTGCCTTCCTGTACGGATGCGACACTGGCGGGGCTCGGTGAATTGGCGGCGGAGTACGGCGTACCGATCCAGACGCATATCGCGGAGTCGGATTGGGAGGCGGGATATGCCTATGAGCGTTTCGGCAAATCGGATGCGGAAGTATTGGATATGTTCGGGCTGTTGACGAAAAAGTCGGTGGTGGCACACGGCACCCAGCTGCGAGACGAAGATGCGGCGTTATTGGCGGAGCGCGGATCTACTGTGGCGCATTGCCCGCTGTCCAATGCGTTTTTCGGTAACGGGGTGTATCCCGTTCGGCGCCGTTTCGCCCAAGGCGTGCGGGCGGGTCTCGGTACGGATGTTTCCGGCGGGTATTCGCCTTCGCTGTATGACAATATCCGGCAGGCGGTCGTCGTAAGCCGGATGTTGGAGGACGGAGTCGATGCCCGGCGACCGGCGGCGGAACGGGGCGTACCGGAGTCTCGGATCGATTACCGCCATGCCCTGTATATGGCGACGACGGCCGGCGGCGAAGCGCTCGGGAGCAAATTGGGGCTGTTCCGCCCCGTCTATGCTTTCGATGCGCAGCTCATCGACACGCGCGTGCCGCATTCCGACATTCATATCTATTCGGGCGATACGCCGGAAGATGTTTTGCAAAAGATACTGTTCTTGGCGAATCGAGCCAATTTGACCGCCCTGTGGGTGCAGGGGCGCGAAGTATTACATGGTACGGGAGGACGGCATGAGTAACAAAGCGTATGAGGGGCATTTGCTTGTCGGGCCGGAAGAAAAACTGCCGCCGGTCAAAGCGATTTTTATGGGGCTGCAGCATGTGCTGGCGATGGATGTGTATGTCGTGCCTTTTGTCATCGCATCCATTCTGGGGTTGAGCTTGGCGGAGTCTTCAACATTGATTCAGGCGACCTTTTTCGCGGCCGGCCTGGCCACCATCATCCAAGCGTATTTCTGCATGCGGCTGCCGATTGCACAGGGGCCGAGCTATGTACCGATCGGTGCGATCGTGGGGATTTCTCTGGCGGCGGGCTCGGGGGCAAGCGGGTTGCCGGAGGTATTCGGCGCGACCATGCTGGCTTCGCTGCTGTTGGTGGCGCTCGGCCTCACCGGCCTGTTTCGCCGTCTGATCGATGCTTTGGTACCGCGTCTGGTCGGCGGTACGATTATTTTGGTCATCGGGCTTTCGCTGTTGCCGGTGGCGTTGGATGCGAATATTTATGCGATTTACGGCAATGAAACGGTGACGGAAAATATTGTGCTGGCGCTGATTTCGATTGTCGTCCTGATTGCCTGTGTGACGATCGGCATCCGCTTGGGACACAAGGGCGAATGGCTGCGGACGGGCGCGGTTATTTTTGCGTTGGCCGCCAGTTGTTTGGCGGCGCAGTTCTACGGTCGTTTTCAGTGGGCGGCGGTTGCGGCGGCACCGTGGTTTGCTCGGCCGCATGTGGTCGGCATCGACTACGCGTTCCGCTTTTCGCCATCCGCGGTTCTGACGATGATCTTTGTCCTTTTCGTGCTGATGGCGGAGACGACCGGTACCTGGTTTGCCATCGGTTCGGTGATCAACCGGGAATTGGAAGATAAGCAGATCAACCGCGGTGTTGTCGGGGAGGGGATCGGGTGCTTCCTGGCCTCGCTGTTCGGGTCGACGCCGGTGACGGGCTACTCGACGAATGCCGGGCTCATCTCCATCACCGGTGTGGCCAGCCGATACGCCTTTTACAGTGCGGCGGGAGGGCTGGTTCTCTTCGGCCTGTCGGGGAAACTGGCGACGCTGATTGCGGCCGTTCCGGCGCCGGTCATCGGCGGGGTATTCGTCATCGTTTGCGCGATTATTTCCCTGTCCGGGGTTCGGATTTTGCGGGAAGTGCCGCTCACGGAACGGAATATGTTCGTCATCGGTGTACCGATGGTCGTCTCGCTTGCGTTGTACCTGTTGCCGAAAGAATACTTACAGACGTTGCCGGAGTTGGCACAGTACATCCTCGGCTCGACGGTGGCGACGGCGGCACTTGTCAGTATTATCCTGAATAAGATTTTGCCGGAAGCGAAAGACGAGAGCTCGCCGTCGAAATAAAACGCCCTGCGGGGCGTTTTTTTCTTGATGGTATAATGGAGCAAATGAAGGGAAAGGAGCGGGCATGAGTATACAGACAACGGATGCGGTTACGGTAATCAAAGGAATCGGCCCGCGAGCGGCGCAGCGTCTGGCCGTGCTCGGGATTCGGACGGTGGGAGATCTGCTGATGCATTTTCCGCGCAGTTACATCGACTATTCCGTGCAGCTGCCTCTGCGTGAATTGCGCGAGGGAATGGATGTTACCGTCGGCGGGCGGATCCTTGCGGTGGAGGAGCGCCGCCCGCGGGCGCGTCTTTCCATTCTTACGGTGACGATCAGCGACGATACCGGTCTCGCCGAGCTGGTGTATTTCAATCAGCCGTTTCGGCGCAAACTCTTTCGTGAGGGAGAGCGAGTGGTCGCGTCCGGCAAGGTGAAGGCGGGGTATCGGCAATGGCAAATCGCCAATGCGGAAGTGGAGTTCCCTGCGCCCGGGGAGCGGGTGCGCGGTCGTATCCGGCCGGTGTATCCCTTGACGGAAGGGTTGCGGGCCGGCGCGCTGGAGGAATGGATCTCCCGGGCATTGACGGCGACGGCAGACCCGGACGACACGTTGCCGGCGGAATTGCGGGCAAGGCTCGGCTTTTCCTCCCGGCGAGAGTCGCTGCGGAAAATTCATCGGCCGACGACGGTGGCGGAGTATGAAGCGGCGCGGCATGAGCTGGCTTTTGACGAGTTGTTTTATTTACAGCTCGGCGTGCTGCGCTTGCGTCGGCGACGGGAACAGGGTACGCAGGGCATCAAGTGTGCGCCGAACGGGGAGTTGACGGCGGCCTTGTATCGTCGCTTGCCGTATCGGTTGACGGGAGATCAATTGCGGGCGTTGCAGGATATTTGTGACGATATGGAAAGCCTGCTGCCGATGCGCCGGCTGTTGCAGGGCGATGTCGGCTCGGGCAAGACGGCCGTGGCGGCACTGGCGATGGCAAAGGCCGTGGAAAACGGCTACCAGGCCGTGTTGATGGCGCCGACGGAAATCCTTGCCAAGCAGCACGAAGAAAGTCTGCGGGAGATGTTCGCCGGTCTGCCGGTGCGGATCGATTGCCTGACGGGACGGCTGCCGGCGGCGGAACGCGAGGAAGTGTTGGCGCGTCTGCGCCGCCATGAAACGGATCTTGTCGTCGGTACGCACGCACTGTTCGGTGACGAGGTCGAGCTGCCCGCGCTCGGTCTGGTCATTACGGACGAGCAGCATCGTTTCGGCGTGCGGCAGCGAATGGCGCTGGAACAAAAAGGCCAACTGCCGCATACACTGGTCATGACGGCGACACCGATCCCGCGCACCTTGACGCTGTCCGTGTACGGCGATTTGGATGTGTCGCTGATCCGGGAAATGCCGCCGGGGCGAAAACCGGTCGGCACGTATGTCGCAAGGCGTGCGAAAATGCCGAAAATACTGCGTTTTATCGAGCAGGAAATGGCCAAGGGGCAGCGGGTATACTTGGTGTGCCCGCTTGTTGAAGAAAGCGAAAAAATGGATTTGAAGGCGGCGCAGCAGGTGTATGCCGAGATGAGCGAGCACTTTGCCGCCTATGGTGCGGGGCTGGTCTACGGCAGCATGGCGAGCGCGGCGAAAGAGGCCGTCATGGCGGATTTTGCGAGCGGCCGCATCCGTCTGCTGGTAGCTACCAGTGTCGTGGAGGTCGGCGTGAATGTGCCGGAGGCTACCGTGATGCTGATCGACAGTGCGGAGCGTTTCGGCTTGTCGCAGCTGCATCAGCTGCGCGGGCGCGTCGGGCGCGGTACGGCGCAATCATACTGCATCCTGATCAGCGATACCCGCAACGAGGTTGCCCTGCAACGGTTGCACTATATGGAAACGATTCAGGACGGGTTTTTACTGGCGGAGAAGGATTTGTTGTTGCGCGGCAGCGGGGAACTCTTCGGTTATCGTCAACACGGTCTGCCGGATCTGCACATAGCGGACTTGGTTCGAGATCTGCCGCTGCTGGTGGAGGCGCGCCGGGAAGCGGCGCATTATGTTGACAGTCCGGCGCCGTACTTACAAAAAGAACTCGAACGCCGTTTCGGCGCCGAGTTCTTGGAATTGCTGTATCATTGATCCCCTGCGGGGGATTTTTTCTTGCCGTATTCTTCCCGCCAACGACGTTGCAGTTGCGGCAGGTCGATTTTGGAGCAGGAATTGAGGGGCAGAGCGGCATATCGCAGCCAGTACCGCGGCCGTTCGAGCGGGGTCAGTCCGGCGGTTGCCGAGGCCGGGGACGGTTGCATCGCCGGGTCTGCCGGTACGTAGGCGGCGGCCGGCACTTCGCCGCGCAGGGGATCGGGGACGGCGAATACCGCTACATCCGCAAAGACGGGGAGGCGGCGCAGCGCCGCTTCGATCGCGGGAACGGAAAGTGTTTTCCCGCCGCAGTTGATGACGGCCTCGCTGCGACCGCTGAAGCGGAGCATGCCGGTGGCGGTCCATTCGCCGCGGTCGCCGATATCCGCGCGCGGTTGTGTGCCGATCACGCCGTAGGGCGTGGTCACGAGAATGCGGTCACCCTCGATTGCGACCGTGACGGAAGGAAACGGACGACCGACAATGCCCAGCTCCCGTTCCCATTCGGCGAGGCTGCAATGCGTAATATGACTGAGTTCGCCGGCACCGTAGTACAGGGTGCAACGGGCATTCGGGAACAGGCGGTGCAGCGCCGCGGCAAGTCCCGGATCCAAGGCCTGCGAGCCAGTGAAAAGAGAACGGATCTGCGGCGCCGGTTCGTTAAGCAGTACCCACTGGCGAAGTTTTACGGGCAGGAGGTAGAGCGTATCCGCTCCTTCCGAGCGAATCGCACGCAGCCAGGCGCGCGGATGATGGCGGCGGACGGTGACTCCCGCCCCACCGGCAAAAAAGACGGCGGTCAGGGCATTCAGATTGCCGGTGAAGCCGAGCGAGCCGTGGAAGAACAGGCGCGAATCGGAACGGATGCCGAAAACGGCATTCTGTTCGGGGTAGCCGTCCGTCCAGGAGGTTTCCGTGCGCCAAAGCAATTTCGGTTTGCCGGTCGTACCCGAGGAGAGAATACCGAAATCGGCAGCGGGAGGCGGTTCGCTTGCGGCAAGCGCGGCGCAGTCCGCCTCACTCATGTCGGGATGACAGATAATCGGTCGCCGTCCGACTGCCAGACCGGCAAGAAAACGGAGCCATTGCTCCGTAACGGAGGTGGTGCGTATCGGCAGCGGTTGGCGATTGTTTGCCAGTGTGGCGGCCGTTTCGTCAACGGCCTGCAACAGTTCGGCATAGTTGTACCGCACCTCATCCGCCGACCAGGCCGGCGCTGTGGGGGCGTTTGCCGCCCGGGTGCGTAAATGCTCGTAGAAAATACTCACGGCAGACGCTCCACGATGATCGCCATCCCCGTGCCGCCGGCACCGGCAATGGCGGCCAAACCGTAGCGGCCTTCGATCTGTTGCAGACGAGCCAGCAGATGGGTGAGAATGATTGCCCCGGAAGCGCCGTAGGGATGACCGTAGGCGAGAGCGCCGCCGAGAGCGTTGTAACGATCGACGAGCGTCGGATAGTGCCGGGCAAAGAGCACGTCGATTACGGCGAAGGCTTCGTTCCATTCCACGGCCGCCATATCGGTCATCTGCAGGCCGGCTTGCCGCAAAGCGATCTCGCTGACATGGCGGACACCGAGCGGCGAAAGCAGCGGCGCCGCAGCACCGGCGGCGAGCGTGACTATGCGCGCTATCGGCTTGCGATCCGACCGCCGGGCGGTTTCGCCGTCCGCCAGCGCGACGTAGGCGGTGCCGTCATGGATCAGACAGGCGTTGCCGGCCGTGATTTGGCTGCCTTCGCCAAGCAGCGCCGGCATGCGCGCCAGCAATTTGGCGGAAAGACGCGGGCGCAAGCCCTCATCCTGCGCGAGTTCGGGGAAGGGGAGAATGTAGTCTTGCAGCACGCCGTCGCCCGCAGCCTGTACGGCGCGCCGGTGACTGGCGAGAGCGGCCGCATCCAATTCCTCGCGGGTGGCACCGCAGTGCTCGACGGCGCGTTGGGCACCGCGCAGCATGGCTTGCGGATCGTTTTCCGTCGGCGAGAACTGGGCGACCGTGTAGCTGCCTTGGCGGGAATCCGCCGCCGCATAGGTACGCAGGGGCTGCAGCGAGGCACTTTCCGCACCGCCGGCAAGCACCGTGCGGGCGAGACCTGCCGAAATGCGTGCCGCCCCGTCGGCTATAGCCGCCAGAGCGGAAGCACATTGCATATCGATTGTCCAGGCGGGTACCTGTTCGCCGAGACGGCTGTAGAGCAGGCTCAGGCGGGTGATATTGCCGCCGGGTCCTACGGCATTGCCGCCGATAACGGCATCGATTCCCGGCGTGCCGAGGCGCTCGTGCAATGCGTCCAGGAGCGGCGCGGTCAGCCGTTCCGGTCCGAGAGTCGCCAAGCATCCGCCCCTCGCACCGATCGGGGAACGCAGGGCATCGAGGATGTATACTTCGTTATTCATGCGGGAACCTTGAGGGCAATGTAAGCGGCGACGATGACTTTCAGAATATCACCGGGGATAAAGGGAAGCGCAGCACCGGCGATGGCCGGCCACAGACCGATATCCAATACGAGCATCATTCCGGCAACCCCACCGATATAGGTCAGCGGTATGCCGATGAGCGTGCCGACCAGGACATAGCGCCAAAAAGAACGAGCGGATCCTTTGAACAGACTGACCAAGGGATAGGCGACACAAAAAGCGAAGATAAAACCGCCCGTCGGGCCGAATAATTTTCCCAAGCCGCCGACGCCGCCGCTGAAAACAGGCAAGCCCGCCGCCCCGCAAAGCAGGTAGACGAGGGAAACGATGAGCATCTGTTTCGGGGTCAGCAAAAACGCGGCCAGATTAAAGACGAGCGTTGTCAGCGTGATCATTGCCACGGTAAAAGGCAAGGGGATGGCGATATACGCCGAGACGAAAAGCAGTGCTACCAAGAGTGCCATTTTAGTTAAATCTTTGGCTCGAATTTCCATCAGTTCAATTCCTCCTCATACGTCAGATCAAATACCGGCCCGCTTGCGGTATAACCGCGGATATGCCCGGGTGCGGAGAGACGGTAGACGTCCTCATTTGCGTATGTCGGCCGGTGAAAGCGTATAGCCGCGCGCCGGACAGGCAAATTGCCCAGACAGGCGCGAAAAATCTGGTAGCCGGGTACCAGCGGACGCTCGGTTCGGTGCAGGGGATTGCGGTCGCCGAGTCGCTCGACAAAGGAACGCACTTCCTGCGGCGAAAAGCGAAAGGCATATGTCGCCCCGGGCGGAATCTTTGCCGGCAGTGTTGTATCCCGTTGCTTTTCCTGCACGGGCAGGAGCGACATTTCCAGTCGGCCGGACGAGTCGCAGGCGGTGAGCCGGATCAGTTGCCGCCGCACCTGCACATCCACCTGCGGCGCGGCCGGTATGTGCTCGAATACCAGGCGGCCGATGACGGTACGCCGGGCTTCGGGCACGTCGGCATTCACTAAAGCGCGATATAATGAATCCATCGGAACTCCTTTCATATGAGTATGATTATAAAAGAAAGCGGGCGTGTAGTCAACCGGCAAGCGAGACCGGTGGTTAACAAAAGAAAGCGGAGCGAAACATGCTATAATGGGTGCAATGAGGGGAGGAACGATATGTATACAATACGTTGCGGGGAAAGCGAACTGCAGGTTCGACCGGGTACGACGATAGCGGATTTGGCAACGCAGATCGATATGTCGCAGGCGATTCTCACGCGCTGGCGGGGAGAACTTGTCGCTTGGGATACGGAAATTACGGCCGACGGGGAATTGGAGCTGCTGTCCTTGCAGACGAAGGAAGGGAACTTGGCATACCAGCGCGGACTGATCCTGTTGCTGGCGACGGCGGTACAGGAGATGTATCCCGCGGGTCGGGTGTTTATCGAGCATTCACTCGGGCGGGCGCTGTACGGCCGGATTGATGCGGGGCATCCGCTCACCCATCATGATATTGAAGATGTGGAGGAGCATATGCGGGAGATTGTGCGCCAATGCCGCCCGTTTGTGCACTTGGCGAACAATCGCCGGGTGGCTCTCAATATCCTGGAAAATGAGGGGCGCATCGCCGCCGCCCGCCGCATGGAGGAAATTCGCACCGAGCGGGTGGATCTGTATGCCTGCGGCTCGTTTTACGACTACTACTTCGGACTGCTGCCGGCACATACCGGTGTGCTGACGACATTTGACTTGCATTCGTATGCGCCGGGATTTTTGCTGCGGTTTCCGGATGAGTTTTCCGGTACGGAGATTCCCGAGTATGTGGAATTGCGACGGTTTGCGCGCGTGTTCTTCGAAGCGACCGATTGGAGCGAGCGGATCGGTTGCCGCTATGTGAGTGATCTGAACGCCGCGATCCGAAACGGCAGAATCGGCCATATCATTGCGATGGCGGAGGCGCTGTACGAGAAGAACTTGGCTCGCATCGCCGACCTGGTGGCGGGCAGCAATCCGGGCATTCGGCTGATTACGCTGGCGGGACCGTCCTCGGCGGGGAAAACGACCACGATGCAGCGCCTGCGCGTGCAGTTGGAAGTCAACGGTTTGTCGACGGTGCTGATTTCGTTGGACAATTATTACCGCAATCGCAGTGAGCGGCAGATTTTCACGAGTGACGGTGAGGTCGATTACGAGTCGGTGGATGCGCTGGATCTGAACTTGCTTGAAGTGCAGCTGATGAGCTTACTGGCGGGCGAACCGGTACGTCTGGCGCGCTTCGATTTTGTCAAAGGCGAGCGTTATTTCGATGCGGAGCCGACCGTCTTGAAAGCGGAACAGCTGCTCGTCATGGAAGGCCTGCACGCGCTGAATCCGAAAGTATCGCGCGGCGTGCCGGCATATCAATGCCTGCATATCTACATCAGCGCACTGACACAGCTCACCGTGAGCGCCCGCAATCGTATTTCGACGACCGATGCGCGTCTTTTGCGGCGGTTGGTACGCGATCAGCGTGATCGTGCGCATGATGCCGCGGACACCTTGGCAATGTGGAGCAGCGTACGCAAAGGCGAGGAATCCTACATTTTCCCGTTCCAGGAACAGGCGGACATCATTTTCAACACGGCACTCATCTATGAAATTCCCGTGCTGAAGACATTGGCGCAGCCGTTGCTGGCGGCAATCGAGCCGGGGCATCCCGCCTATTCGCAAGCGCAACGCCTGCTTCGCTTCCTGGATCTGTTTGAAGCGCTCGATCCGGAAATGGTTCCGGGCAATTCGCTGCTGCGTGAATTTATCGGCAAAAAATAAAAAACCGTCCCGCAAGGGACGGCTTTTGTTTACCGTAAAATCCGAGCCGCTTTCAATCATCCAAAGATACGAGACGATTGCTGCGAATATGCTTTTCCAGGTACTCGACATTACGACGGCTTTGCAAAAATTTACGTACGAGCTCGGGGAATTCGGCCGGCTTGATGTCGTCGCCGCGCAACAGGTAGTCGGTGGAGACACCGAGCACTTTGGCAACTTTTTCCACGGTGCGAAGTTTGGGCTTTTTGAAAACATCGTTTTCGAGTCGCGAGATGGTGACATGACTCTTGAACCCGGCTGCGCGGGTAAGTTCGGTCTGAGTCAGATTCTTGAGAATACGCAAATCTCGAATGCGTGTACCGATCGTTTCCGTCATGGTATCGCTCCTTCCTGTACTTATTATAGCAAGCCGCCCGCGCGGGTCAAGAGTGGCGGCGCCGGATATATCATACCAATCGCCGGGCGCCTATGGTATCATTATTATATTAAGGAGGATTTCGATGAGCGGTTTTGTCCATTTACACACGCATACGGAATACAGCCTGTTTGACGGGATCAGCCGCATCCGCGATCTGGTGACGTATGTCAAGGAACTGGGGCAGCCGGCGGTGGCGATTACCGATCACGGCGTGATGTACGGTGCGGTATACCTGTACAAGGAAGCCAAAGCGCAGGGGGTTCATCCTGTAATCGGTTGCGAGATGTACGTGACGGAACGGGCCTTGGACGATGACGGCGCGGGGGAACGCGAGAAGTTGCGGCATCTCATTTTGTTGTGCGAAACAAATGAGGGCTATCGCAATTTGGCAAAGCTGGATACATTGGCCAATACGGTCGGCTTTCGACGCAAACCGCGCATCAATCGGGAAGCCCTCGCCGCCCATGCCGAAGGGTTGATCGCCCTTTCCGCCTGCGTGCAGGGGGAATTGCCGCAATACCTGCTGGCCGGCGACGAAGCGAGCGCACGAGAGACGATCGAATGGTACATCCGTACGTTCGGGCGCGAGAATTATTTCATCGAGCTGCAAGATCACGGCTTGCCGGATGAGCGGCGGATACGCGCGGATTTAATACGCCTGGCGCGGGAGTACGGCGTGGGTTTGGTGGCGACGAACGATTTTCATTATATCCGCAAAGAAGATGCCGGCGCGCAGAATATTCGCCTGTGCATTTCCACGGGTCAGACGCTGGATAATCAGAATTTCAAGTTTCCGAACGAAGAGTTTTATTGTAAATCCACGGAGGAAATGACGGCGCTGTTTGCCGATGTGCCGGAAGCGATCGAGAATACCGTGCGGATCGCGACACGCTGCCAGGTGGAATTCCGTTTCGGGGAGCACCATTTGCCGGCGTTTACGGTGCCGGCCGGCGAGACGGCGGCCTCCTACTTGCGCCGTCTCTGCGAAGAAGCGTTGCCGCAACGGTACCGAGTGATTTCCGCGGCGGTGCGGGAACGGTTGGATTATGAGCTGGGGATTATCGAAAGCATGGGCTTTTGTGATTATTTCCTCATCGTCATGGACTTCATTCGCTATGCCCGCTCCCAGGACATTGCGGTCGGCCCGGGGCGCGGCTCGGCGGCGGGTTCGATTGTGGCGTACCTGCTCGGCATTACCAACCTGGATCCGCTTGCTTTCGGTTTGCTCTTCGAACGCTTTTTGAACCCGGAACGCATCAGCATGCCGGATATTGATACGGATATAGATTACAAGGGGCGCGGCGAGGTCATCGCCTACCTGGCGCGCAAGTACGGCGCGGAACATGTCGCGCAGATCATTACTTTCGGGACGATGGCGGCGCGCGCCGTGGTGCGCGATGTCGGGCGGGTGATGAACCTGCCCTACGGCGATGTGGATCGGATCGCCCGCATGATTCCCGGCGGCCCGGGGATCACGCTGGCGGATACACTGGCTAAAATTCCCGAATTTCGCAAAGAGTATGAGGACGACGCCACGGTACGTCAGCTGGTGGACTATGCGCTGGCGCTGGAGGGGCTGAGTCGGCATGCGGGCACGCATGCGGCGGGCATCGTCATCAGTGCGGAGCCGGTGGCGGAGCATGTGCCGCTGCAGCGCTCGGCGGATGAATACTTGCAGACACAGTTCGAGAAAGATACGGTGGAAGAACTCGGTCTGCTGAAAATGGATTTGCTCGGTTTGCGAAACCTGACCGTCATTCAGGAAACGGTGGAACATATCCGAGCCAATCGCGGCCTGGACATCGATCCGAATGCCTTGCCGACGGAAGACCCGGAAACCTGCGCCATGCTCTGTGCGGGTGATACGGTCGGCGTGTTCCAGTCGGAATCGCCAGGTTTCACCGCGCTGTTGAAACAATTGCGACCGGAACGCTTCGAGGATCTGATCCCGATGGTGGCGCTGTACCGACCGGGTCCGCTGGGCAGCGGCATGGCGGAAGATTTCATCCGGCGGCGGCACGGCGAAACGCCGGTCGAATACCTGCACCCGCTGTTGGAGCCGATCTTGAAGGAGACCTTCGGGGTGATCCTGTACCAGGAGCAGGTCATGCAGATTTCCTCCGTGATGGGCGGCTTTACACTCGGCGAAGCGGATTTGTTGCGCCGCGCCATGGGGAAGAAAAAGGAAGCCGAGCTGCAGGCGCAACGCGGCAAATTCCTCGCCGGCGCCAAGGCGAAAGGCGTGAACGAGCCGATTGCCGACCATGTCTTCGAGCAAATGCTGTACTTCGCCGGCTACGGCTTCAATAAATCGCACTCCGCCTGCTACGGCTATATTGCCTGGCAAACGGCATACTTGAAAGCGCATTATCGGCCGGAATTTATGGCGGCGATGATGTCGAGCTATAAAGAAAATACGGACAAACTCATTCATTATATCGGCGATTGCCGCCTGCACGGCATTCGGGTGTTGGCGCCCGACTTGAACCGAAGCGATCGGGACTTTACCGTGGAGGGGCAGGCGATCCGTTTCGGCTTGGCCGCCGTTCGCAATGTAGGTGACGGCCTGGCGGAGATGCTGATTGCCGGGCGGGAGAAGCTGCAAGCCGAGCAACGGGCGGCAGGGGAAGAAGTGCGCGGCTATACCTCATTGGTGGATGTGGCGGCGCAGACCACGATCAATCGCCGCTCGTTTGAAGCGCTGATCAAGGCGGGAGCTTGCGACGGTCTCGCCCCGGGGATCAATCGTGCGCAGCTGACGGCGGCGGTTCCGGAAGCGTTGCGGCTCGGCGCGATGGAACGGGAGAACAACAATTCCCTGCAGGGCGGCCTGTTCGACGACCTGACACTGGCGCAGCCGGTGCTGCAGTACCCGGATCTGCCGGCTTGGGGTATGCAGCAGCTGCTTGCCGGCGAGAAAGACACGCTCGGCTACTTCGTGAGCGGCCATCCGCTGGATCGCTTCGCCGCGATCATGCGGCAGCTGACGCCGATTCACGAGTTAAAGGAAAATGCCGTGTTGTACGACGGCAAGACGGTACGCATCGGCGGAACGGTTGTCAACAGCCGCAGTATTTTTACCCGTAAGAATGAACGGATGGGCTTTGTGCGAACGGAAGATTACGGTGCCAGTATCGAAGCGGTGCTGTTCCCTTCGGTCTGGCAGGCGGCTTCATCGCTGATCGCCACCGATGCGGCGCTGGGTATTGAGGGGCGTCTGCAGGCGGATGAGCGGGAGACGAAGATCATCGCACAAAAGGTGTACCCGCTGGAAATGATCCTGCCGCCGGAAACGAACGAGCGGGCGCAGCGGCCGCGGGCTGCCGCCACGGGACGTGTGCATCTGCACATAGATCCGCAGCACGAGGGGCAATCCGTCACGGACGGTCTGGCAAAGATTATCGCCGCACATCGGGGCAAGGTGCCGGTGACCTTGTACATCGAGCGCAGCGGCATGACGATCCCGATGAGTGAAGCGTACTATATTGACGGCAAACCGGAAACATTGGCTCAATTGGAATTGCTGTTGGGGAACCCGGTTCGGGTGGAGGAGGTACCATGAATATTTTGGTCTGTGTAAAGCAAGTGCCGGATACGGCAAAAGTCAAGCTGGATCCGCAGACAAATCGTCTGCAACGGGCGGGCGTACCGAATATTTTAAATCCGTTTGACGAACACGCGGTGGAAGCCGCCCTCGCCTTGCGGGACGAATTCGGCGGCCGGGTGACGGTCTTGTCGATGGGGCCGCCGCAGGCTGCGGACGCGCTGCGGGAATGCCTAGCGCGCGGGGTCGATGCGGCGTACCTGCTGAGTGATCGCGCTTTCGGCGGGGCGGATACATTGGCGACGGCGTACACGCTGAGCACGGGGATTCGACACCTCGGCGAATTCGATTTGATTCTTTGCGGGAAACAGGCAATCGACGGCGACACGGCGCAAGTCGGTTCGCAGATTGCGGAAATGCTGGACATCCCGCAGGTATCGGCGGCGGTAAAACTGAGCGTGAAAGATGGCGCGGCCACCGTAGTGCGCGAGCACGAAGACGGCTATGAAACGCTGCGGGTCGCCCTGCCGGCGTTGATTACCGCGACGAAAAATCTGAACACACCGCGCTACCCGTCGATCCGGGGTTTGCTGGCTTCGCGCACGGCGGAAATACCGGTCTTGGGAGCGGCGGATATCGGGGCGGCTCCGGAGCGGATCGGCATCAAGGGCTCGCCGACACAGGTGCGGCGCACGCGTACACCGCAGGCGCGCAAACAGGGTAGGATCATTCGTGACCGGACGGCCGATGAGGCGGTCGCCGAACTGTTTGCCGCTTGGCGGGGAGAGGATGTACAGGAAGGAGGTCGGGCGGAATGAGTCGGCACATATATGTGATTGCGGAACATTTTGACGGGAAATTGCGTCCCGTGACGAAAGAATTGGTCGGCAAGGCGCAGGAATTGGCGGCGACTGTCGGCCAGGAAGCGCACGCGATCCTGCTCGGTCATGAGGCGGAAGGCCTGGCCGAGGAACTGATTGCCTGCGGGGCGGATGTTGTCCATTATGCCGACGCGCCCGAATTGGCGGAATATACTACGGAAGGATACACATATGTGATCGCCGAGTTTTTGAGGGAGCGGGAACCGAATGCGGTACTCATCGGCGCGACGAGCAACGGTCGCGACCTGGCGCCGCGGCTTTCGGCGCGTCTGCGTTGCGGCGTGACGGCGGATTGCACGGGTATGGCGGCGGAAGCGGAGACCGGGCTCATTACTTGGACGCGCCCGGCGCTCGGCGGCAATATTTTGGCGGACATCGTCTGCCCGACTACCCGGCCGCAAATGGGGACGGTGCGGCCGAATGTATTCCCTAAACCGACGGCCGACCCGACACGCCAAGGACGGGTGGAGCGGTTGACGGTTGCGATTCCGGCGGGAACGATCCGGACGGAACGACTTGCCTTTGAGCGGGTAGAAGGCGACGAAGTCAACTTGGAAGATGCGGAGATCATCGTGAGCGGCGGCCGCGGCATGGGCACGGCGGAGCAGTATAACCGCCTGCACCGGCTGGCGCAGCTGCTCGGCGGCAGCGTGGCGGCATCCCGTGCCGCAGTCGAAGCGGGCTGGGCGCCGTCCATTCATCAGGTCGGCCAGACGGGTAAAAACGTCGGCCCGAAAATCTATTTCGCCTTCGGGATCTCCGGTGCCATTCAGCACCTTGCCGGCATCGGCGGCAGCGATACGGTGATCGCGATCAATAAAGATGCGGCCGCGCCGATTTTCGAGGTAGCGGATTACGGCATCGTCGGCGACGTGCATGAGGTACTGGAAGCCATGATCGCCAAGCTGGAAGCGGGGGAACGCTTGTGCTGACACCGCAAAACAAACGGACGAAAGTTGTCTGCACGGTCGGACCGGGGACGGACGCGCCGGGAGTGTTGGAGCGCATGATTGCCTCGGGTATGAATGTGGCCCGTTTCAATTTTTCACACGGCACGCATGCCGAGCACGGTGAGCGGATGGCGGCTGTCCGCCGGGCGGCGACGATACTGCAGGCGCCGATCGCATTGCTGCTGGATACGCGCGGCCCGGAAATGCGGCTCGGCCTGTTTCAAGACGGACAGGCGCTGCTCGCGGAAGGAAGCACGTTCACACTCTATAGTGAGGAACGAATGGGTGATGCCCGCGGCGCGACCATTTCGCATGCGACGCTTTGGAAGCAGCTGAAACCGGGTCAGGCGATTTTGCTGAATGACGGCTACGTTCGCCTGCAAGTCCGGGATGTGCGTCCGGGGGAAATCGAGACGGTGGTCGAGAACACGGGAGAAATGAGCGACCGCAAGCGAGTCGCCTGCCCCGGCGTGCCGATCCTGTTGCCGCCGCTGTCGGCGCAGGATGAGGCGGATATTCTCTACGGCATCGGGCAGGATGTGGATTATATTGCGGCATCCTTTGTCCAACGGGCGGAGGATATCGTGGAAATCAAACGCTTTCTCGAGGAACATCAGGCGGCACATATTCATGTCATCGCCAAGGTGGAAAACGAGGAAGGCGTACGCAATCTGAAACCGATTCTGCAAATAGCGGACGGGCTGATGGTCGCTCGCGGAGATCTCGGCGTGGAAATTCCTGCGGAACAGGTGCCCGTTTTACAAAAACATATGATTTCGCTATGTAATGAATTGGGCAAGCCGGTCATTACCGCCACGCAAATGCTGGAATCGATGGTGCACAACCCGCGACCGACGCGGGCGGAGACCAGCGATGTGGCGAATGCCATTCTTGACGGCACGGATGCCGTCATGCTGAGCGCGGAGACGGCGACGGGGCAATATCCTGTCGCGGCGGTGGAGACGATGACCCGGGTAGCGCTGCACACCGAAGTGAGCCGGATGTATCGCAGCCGCAACCGCCGGGATCTGGCCGCTGAAGCGGTGACGACGGAAGCGATCAGCTATTCGACCGTGCGGATCTCGGAGACCTTGCAGGCCAAGGCGATTCTTACCTCCAGTGAATCGGGCAGAACGGCGCGAATGGTCTCCAAGTATCGCCCGCATTGCCCGATCGTGATGGTGTCGCCGCACCTGCGCTCGCTGCGCCGGGCGGCGCTGTATTGGGGTGTGGTGCCGGTCTTGGGCACGGCGACACAGGATACCGATACGATGGTTCGCAGCTCGATCCATGCGGCGCTGCGCCAACGCCTGATCGAAAACGGCTCGCTGGTAGTCATCACCGCCGGCGTGCCGTCCGGGATTGAAGGCAGCACGAATATGATCCGCGTCCATGTAGTGGGCGAGGCGGCTGTCCGCGGCACCGGTATCGGCGACGGCTCGGCGACGGGCGAGGCGTTCTTTGCCACGGGATCGCCGGCAGAGTTCCGGCCGGGAAGCATCCTGGTGGTGGACTCGCTGACACCGGAATGGGCGGCCTGCGCGCAAGAGGCGGCCGGCCTGATCGCGGTTGAGGGCGGCCTGACATCCGCCGCCGCCATTGCCGGCTTGACCTTGGGGATACCGACCGTCATCGGCGTGCAGGACGCGTTTCACGATTTTGCCGCCAGAGAAATGATTACGATTGATGCGGTGCGAGGACTGATTTTCCGCGGGGAAGTCAATGCGCGCTGAGGTTTTGACATCAATTCGGTGAGGTCGTATAATCAAAAGAAAGCATATAATAGATGAAACAAGGAGGGTGTATGGTGGAATTAAATACAACAGTTGCTTTTTACAATCATGAATTCACCACATTGGATAAAGTACAAATCAGTCCCTTGGATCGCGGCTACTACTTCGGCGACGGCGTTTACGAAGTAACGAAAGTGCACAACGGCCGTTGCTTTGCGGCATCCTACCACTTGGATCGCCTGTACCGCTCAATGCGGCTGATGGAGATCCCGGCGACGATTGCCCCGGACGAATTGACCGAACTGCATGATACATTGGTGCAGGAAAGCGGCATCCGCGAAGGCTCGGTCTACCTGCAAGTCACGCGCGGCACCGCCCCGCGTACGCATGCTTATCCGGATCGGATGACACCGAATATCTTGATGTATGTGACGGAAGCGAACGCGGCCAAGGAAGAATTGGCACAAACGGGCGCCAAAGTCATTACGCTGGAAGACATTCGCTGGCAGCATTGCGATATCAAAAGCCTGAATCTGATTCCGAATATTCTCGGAGCGCAGAAAGCGAAGAAAAAACGTGCGGCGGAAGCGTTCTTTTTCCGCGGCGATGAATTGATTGAGGGAACGAGTTCTAATGTATTCATGGTACGCGACGGCATTCTCTGGACGAGAGCGGCGGACGACCTCATGCTGAAAGGCATCACCCGGCAACTCATTTTGACCCGCGTGGCGCCGACTTGCGGTGTGACCTGCATCGAACGGAAAATCGACCGCGACCTGCTGCTGAAAGCCGACGAAGTATTCTACACCAGCACGACGGCCGGTATCGTACCGGTCACGCAGATTGATAAAGAAACCGTCGCCAACGGCGAGATCGGACATGTCACCCGCTCCTTGCAGGAAGCCTATGCACATCTCATGGAGGACGGCTTGCCGTAAGGCGGCATCCGCGATGCGGACTGTCTTTGCACACTCCCGCCGGGAACGACGGGAGTGTTTCCTTTCGAGACCGTGTTGACGGCTTTATTATTCGCTTTACACGGAAACGGAATTGTGATACACTTACGTGGTGAGTCAACCCGGCGCGGTTATTCGATACTCCGACGGATTACTTGGCCGGGCGTTGGTAGAAAAAGGAGGAATTACCATGTTGACAGTTGAACAGAAAAAAGAGTTGATCGAACAGAATCGTACGCACGAATCGGATACGGGATCTCCGGAAGTGCAGGTGGCCATCCTGACGGCGCGCATCAATTACCTGACGGAACACCTGAAAGAGCACGAAAAGGATCATCATTCCCGCCGCGGTTTGTTGAAGTTGGTCGGGCAGCGTCGCGGCTTGCTGGACTATCTGCGCCGCAAAGACATTGAACGTTATCGTGCGCTGATCGAAAAACTCGGTTTGCGTAAGTAAGGAAAAGGCGATGCCGTACGGCATCGCCTTTTTGGTGCGTAAAAGAGAACACAAAGCGGTGTGAGTAAATAAAATCATACATATACAAAATATTTAATGAAAATATTTCTTGCGAGCCGGAGAGAGTGTAGGGTATAATTTAAGTACAGATGTTAACACCAGGTAATAACCGGAAAGGAGAACGCGAATGAAAGAGCGACGGCGCAAGCGGTTGCAGGAAATGCTGGCGGCGGAGCCGTTCCTGAAAGATGCGGAATTGGCGCTTCGGCTGCAGGTATCGGTTGCGACCATTCGACTGGATCGGGCGGCCTTGGGCATCCCGGAATTGCGCGTACGTCTGCGGACGGCCGTCGCAGCGGCGGATGAGGATAGCCGCCCCGCGTTTTCCTGCGGAGAAATTCTGGAATTGCGACCGCAGCGATCCGCCATGTCGTTGGTGATGACGACCCCTGCCATGACGGATGCCACGGGATATGTACCGGCTCAGGTGCTGTACGGGATTGCTCAGAGCCTGGCGACGAAAGTGCTCGGCACGGCGAAGCTGTTCTGTACGGTGGGAAATGTGAAGTACAAGGCTCCCGTGCGAAGCGGCGAGCGGCTGCTCGTGATGCTTTCCGTGATGCGTACGCGCGGTGCGGAGACATATTTTTTGATGAAGTGTTTGCGGGATTGCACGGAAGTGTTCCGCACGAAATGTATTATTAAATCATACGAAGAGGTGCAGGCATGAAAAAGATAGCTGTCGATGCCATGGGTGGCGATTACGCACCGGAGGAAATCGTTTACGGCGCCTTGCAGGCGGTGAAAAATTGGCAAATTCCGGTGATCCTCGTCGGGGATTCGGAGCGGATCGCGCCGCTGGTCGACGAGGCGGGAATGACCGACTCTCCCCTGGTGGAGTTGCACCATGCCGCTGAGGTCATCGGGATGGATGAGCACCCGGGAATGGCGTATCGAAAGAAGAAAGATGCTTCGATTGTCCAATGCGCGAAATTGGTCAAAGCCGGTACCGCCGGTGCGATCGTGGCGCCCGGCTCGACGGGAGCGGCGGTGACGGCTGGGCTGTTCGGTCTCGGGCGGATTCCCGGGTTTAAGCGCCCGGCGATTGCAACGCCCCTGCCGCGGGCGGACGGCGGCGTAACCTTATTATTGGATTCGGGGGCAAGCGCCGATCCCGAGTTGGAGAGCGTCTTGCAAAATGCGGTACTCGGCCATTTCTTTATGAAAGAAGTGTACGACATTTCCGAACCGAAAATCGGTTTGTTGAATATCGGTACGGAAGAAATCAAAGGGAAACCGCTCGTGACGCAGGCGTTTGCCGCGATGCGCGAGCAGTCGCTGTATCGCTTTGTCGGGAACGTGGAAGGTCGCGACATTCTGACGGGTCAAGCCGATGTGGTGGTCTGTGACGGGTTCACGGGCAATGCGGTACTGAAATTCGGTGAAGGCGTGGCGAAGTTGATCGGCACGCTGCTGAAAGAAGGAATTCGTAACGGCGGCCTGCGGGAGAAGCTGGGTGCCTGGCTGCTGGCGCCGGCATTGCGCGGCATGCTGCGGCGGGTCGACTATGCCGAATACGGCGGCGCACCGCTCCTGGGCATACAGGGCGGTCTGGTGATTTGTCACGGCGCATCCAAGCGCAAGGCGATTGCCAATGCAACAAAATTGGCCTCGGCCATTGCGGAGGCGGACTTGTCCGCACGCGTACAGGCGGCGGTCGCGGGAGGTGTACATGGAGATGAATGACATCCGGCGCGCGGGAATTCTGGGAACGGGCTCCTATGTACCGGAGAAAGTATTGACGAATGCGGATCTGGAACAAATGGTCGATACATCCGACGAATGGATCCGCGCCCGGACGGGTATCCGGGAACGGCGAACAGTCGAGCCGGGAACGACGACGGCATCCTTGGCCGCAGCCGCCGGCAAGCGGGCGCTGGAGGCGGCGGGAGTCACGGCGGACGATATCGATATGGTCATCGTGGCGACCTGTACGCCGGATTCGATCGCACCTTCGACGGCCTGTGTCGTGCAGGATCTGCTCGGCATCAAGCGGGCGGGGGCATTTGATCTGGCGGCCGGTTGCAGCGGTTTTGTGTATGCCGGCGCGGTCGCTTCGCAACTCATTGCCGGCGGTATGTGTCGGTATGTCCTGGTCATCGGTGCGGAGGTGCTGACGCGTTTCGTCGATTGGACGGATCGCAATACCTGCGTGCTCTTCGGCGATGGTGCCGGAGCCGCGGTGTTCGGCCCGGCGGCAGCGGGCGGAGTGCTCGGCGCCGACCTCGGTTCGGACGGCGGCGGCCGGGATATGCTCGGCATTTTCGGCGGTCAGTTTACGGGCGCTTCTCGCGTCGGAGATGCCGCCCTGCGGGCGCAGATTCGGATGGACGGCAAAGAAGTGTTCAAATTTGCCGTACAGGTGGCCGGTGAATCGGCGCTGCGAGCGCTGAAAGCCGCCGGCAAAGACGAGGCTGCGATTGATCTGTACATTCCGCATCAGGCGAATTATCGTATCATCAAAGCGGCGGCCAAACGGATAGGGCTGACACCGGATAAAGTATTTGTTAATGTGGAAAAATACGGCAATACCTCCGGCGCTTCGGTCGGTATCGCCTTGGACGAAGCGGTACGCGAAGGCAAAATCGGTCGTGGTGATACCGTGGTGTTGACGGGATTCGGAGCCGGCTTGACTTGGGCGAGTCTCGTTGTAGAATGGGAGTGAACGGAATGAAGGAACGCATTACGGAATTACTGGGGATCCGCTATCCGATTTTGCAAGGCGGTATGGCCTGGCTGGGTACTTGGGAGCTGGCGGCGGCCGTGTCGAACGGCGGCGGGCTTGGGATCATCGGTGCGGGGAATATGCCGGGAGAAGTATTGCGCGAGCAAATCCGGCATGCGAAAGCGGCGACGGACAAACCGTTCGGCGTAAACCTGATGTTGCGCTCACCCTTTGCGGAGGAATGTGTGGACGTCGTGTGTGAAGAACGGGTACCCGTCATCACAACGGGCGCGGGGAATCCGGGGAAATATATCGCCCGGTTTCGCGAATCGGGAGCCAAAGTCATTCCCGTGGTGTCGTCGTCGGCCTTGGCGAAACGCTTGGAACAGACCGGCGTGGATGCGCTGATTGCGGAGGGCTTGGAAAGCGGCGGCCATGTCGGCAAGGTGACGACACTGACGCTGGTTCCGCAAGTGGTCGATGCCGTGCAAATACCGGTCATTGCGGCCGGCGGGATTGCGGACGGTCGCGGCATGCTGGCGGCGTTCGCTCTCGGTGCGGAAGGCATTCAGATGGGGACGCGTTTTGTCGCGACGACGGAATGCATCGCCCACCCGGCGTACAAAGAGGCCGTTCTGCGGGCGAAAGACCGCTCGACGGTGGTGACCGGCGTGACGACGGGGCATCCCGTGCGGGTGATCGCCAATGCGCTCTCGCGCGAATATGAAAAACTGGAAGCGGCCGGAGCGCCGGTGGAAGTGATCGAGGGTCTCGGTACGGGCGCATTGCGGCGCGCCGCGATCGACGGCGACATCAAGCGCGGGTCCGTAATGGCCGGACAAAGCGCGGGGTTGGTGCACGACATCCGCCCGGCGGCGGCAGTGGTGGAAGCCATAATGGCGGAAGCGGACGCATTGTTACAGCGTCTGCGGTAATGAGGTGAAACATGAAACAGGCATTTGTATTTCCCGGCCAGGGTTCGCAACAGGTCGGTATGATGCGCGACTTGTATGATGCGCACGCCACGGTGCGGGAACGGTTTGCGGAAGCGGATGAGGCGCTCGGATTTCGTTTGTCGGATCTGATCTTTGAAGGTCCGGCGGAAAAACTAATGCAGACGGAATTCACGCAGCCCGCTATCCTGACGGCGAGTGTGGCGGCGTATGAACTGCTGGCGGCGGCCGGTTTGCAGCCGGATGTCGTGGCGGGACACAGCCTCGGCGAGTATTCGGCATTGGTTGCGGCGCAGGCGTTGTCGTTTGCCGATGCGGTGCGTACCGTGCATGCCCGCGGTCGGTTCATGCAGGAAGCGGTGCCGCTCGGTACGGGCGGCATGGCGGCGGTAGTCCGGCTCGATCGGGAGACGATCATAGCGATTTGTGACGAAGTGAGCCGGCCGGATCATGTGGTGCAGGCGGTGAACTTCAACTGCCCGGGACAGGTGGTCATTGCCGGTCATTTGCCGGCGGTGGAAGAAGCCGGCGCCGAGATGAAAGAAGCGGGCGCCGGTCGGGTACTGATGCTGCCGGTCAGCGCGCCGTTTCACAGCAGCCTGATGGAACCCGCCGCAGTCAAGCTCGCCGAAGTATTGGCCGCGGTGGATATCCGCCCGGCGCGCGTTCCGGTCATCGCCAATGTCGATGCCCGGCCGTTGACGGAGGCGGCGGAAATCCGCGACGCATTGGTTCGCCAGGCGGCGCACCCCGTTCTTTGGGAAGATTCCGTGCGCTACATGCTGGCGGAAGGTTTGCAGGTGCAGACGGAGGTGGGACCGGGAACGGTACTCACCGGATTCATGCGCAAGATCGGCCGCAGCGTGACGACCCATGCGGTTCATGATGCGGAAAGCTTGGCGCAGACAGTGGCAGCATTGCAGGAGGGATGACGATGGCAAATAAGACGGCATTGGTGACCGGTGCATCGCGCGGTATCGGCCGCGCAACGGCCTTGGCATTGGCGGCCGCAGGGATGAATATTGTCCTGAACTACGCCGGCAACGAACAGGCCGCTGCCGAAACGGCGGCGGCGATAGAAGAGCTTGGAGTGCAGGTATTGAAAGTCCGGGCGGATGTTGCGGATAAAGCGGCGGTCGAAGCGATGGTCGCACAGGCGACGGAAACATTCGGCACGATCGACGTGCTCGTGAATAATGCGGGGATCACGCGCGATACGCTCGTCCGGCGCATGAAAGAGGAAGACTGGGATGCGGTACTGGCGACGAATCTGAAAGGCGTTTTCTTGGTGACACAGGCGGTTGTCGCGGTCATGTTCAAACAACGCAGCGGCGCCATCATCAACATGAGCTCCATCGTCGGCGTAACCGGCAACACGGGTCAGGCCAACTATGCCGCCGCGAAAGCCGGTGTCATCGGCCTGACGAAAGCGAACGCCAAGGAATTTGCCGCCCGCGGGATTACGGTCAATGCGGTGGCACCCGGCTTTATCGAAACGGATATGACCGCCGTTTTGAATGATAAGATCAAAGAAAGTATTATTTCGCAGGTTCCGTTGCAACGCATGGGGCGGCCGGAGGAGATTGCGGCGGCGGTCGTGTACCTCGCTTCCGACGGGGCACGCTACGTGACGGGACAGGTGCTGCAGGTCAACGGCGGCATGGCGATGTAAATTTCCGGCAAGAATTGAAATGAATGTCGAGATGTAATATAATGTAGTAACGAATATGAAAGGTGGTGAAATGCATGAACACTTTCGAAAAAGTACGCGCCATCGTGGTGGAACAGCTGGGCGTGGATGAAGCCGATGTACAAATCGAATCTACGTTCATTGATGATTTGGGAGCCGACTCGTTGGATATCGTCGAATTGATCATGGCGTTTGAAGAAGAGTTTGAGATCGAAATTCCCGATGATGTAGCGGAAAAAATTAAAACTGTTAAAGATACGGTCGACTACATCGACAAAAATATCGCGTAAGCGAGGCCGACACCGGGGGGCATGGCCTCCCGGTTCTTTTATGCCGCGCGTATACCGGAGTCAGTCTCGCGAGGCGGGCTGCGGTACGCGCGTGTCGTGTCGCCGGACGGCAGACATGCGGAATATGAGGTGAAAGAATGAAAAAACGGGTTGCAGTGACAGGGCTCGGCGTGGTATCGCCGGTAGGCAACGGAAAAGAAGAATTTTGGCAGAACTTATTGGCGGGAGTTTCCGGGATCGGACAGATTACCGCTTTTGATACGACCGGTTTTGATGTGACGATTGCGGGCGAAGTGAAGGATTTCGATCCGGGAATGTACATGGACAAAAA
This sequence comes from Veillonellaceae bacterium, assembly GCA_022771805.1. Classification (GTDB taxonomy): domain Bacteria; phylum Bacillota; class Negativicutes; order Veillonellales; family Negativicoccaceae; genus JALELM01. Next base: position 30,523 of record JALELM010000018.1, read on the forward strand.
AGCGGCGCGGAAAATGGATCGCTTTACCCAGTTTGCCGTCGCCGCCGCAGGGATGGCGATTCAAGATGCCGGTCTGGATATGGCGGCGGAGGATGCCGATCGGATCGGCGCGGTGGTGGGCTCCGGTATCGGCGGTATCGGCACGATCGAAGATCTCTCGGAACGGATTCGCGACCGCGGCCCGAGCCGGGTAAGCCCGTTTTCGGTGCCCATGATGATCGCCAATATGGCAGCCGGGCAAATCAGTATCGAATTCGGTATACAGGGGCCGGTCATTACCGATGTGACAGCCTGTGCATCAGGGACGAATGCGATCGGCGACGCGTTGCGGATGATCCGCTACGGCGATGCGGATGTGGTCATTGCCGGCGGCACGGAAGCGGCGGTCACGCCCTTGCCGATGGCGGGGTTTGCCGCGATGAAAGCACTGTCCACCCGCAATGACGATCCCGAGCACGCTTCCCGACCGTTTGACGCGGAGCGCGACGGCTTCGTCCTCGGCGAGGGAGCGGGAATGCTGGTGCTGGAAGATTGGGATCATGCGTTGGCTCGCGGCGCGCATATTTATGCGGAACTTTGCGGCTACGGTTCCAATGCGGACGCGTACCATATTACCGCGCCGGCGCCGGAAGGTCGGCAGGCGAAAAAATGCATGGAAATAGCGCTTGCGGATGCGGCTATGCAGCCGGAAGATATCGACTACATCAATGCCCACGGCACATCGACCGCCTTGAATGATAAGAATGAAACACTGGCGATCCGTGCTCTGTTCGGAGCGCATGCGGATAAGTTGCTGGTCAATTCGACGAAGTCGATGACAGGCCACCTGCTCGGAGCGGCGGGGGCGATTGAAGCCATCGTGCTCGCCTTGTCGCTGCAGGAAAGCAAAGTGCATATGACGCGCAACCTGCAGAACCCGGATCCGGATTGCGATTTGGACTATGTGGCGGAAGGCGCGCGGGATGCCCGTTTACGCGCCGGCATCTCGAACTCGTTCGGCTTCGGCGGGCAGAATGCGGTCATCGTCATGCGCAAGTACGAGGCGTAACATGACACCTCACGAAGTGCGCTTGCGTAAAGTGAAGGAGTACATTGCCGAGTACGGGATCCCGATCGGAAACCCGGAATTGCTGAGCACCGCGTTGACGCATACATCCTATGCCAACGAACATCGGTACGGTGAATTGAAGGACAATGAGCGCTTGGAATTCCTCGGCGATGCGATCCTGGATTTGGTTGTCGGGGAATACCTGTTTCTGAAGTATCCCGATTGGGCGGAAGGCGACCTCACGCGGGCAAAAGCCAGCGCCGTCTGCGAAAAAGCCTTGGCGGATTGTGCGGCGCGTATCGACATCGGTCGCGTGCTTCTGCTCGGCAAGGGCGAGGAGCAAACCGGCGGGCGCGAACGTCCGTCCATTTTGGCGGATGCCTTCGAAGCAATGGTCGGAGCCATGTATCTCGACACATCGTATGAGCGGGTGCAGGAATTCGTTTTGGCGCATTTGGATAAGTATTTAGCGCGCATCGATACCGGCGCCTACAGCCGCGATTACAAGACCGAACTGCAGGAGTTCTTGCAGCAGGAAGGTGATGTGGACCTGTACTATCGTCTCCTGCGTGACGAAGGGCCGGATCACGATAAAACATTTTATATCCAGGTGGAGCAGAGCGGCGTGCCGTTGGGGCAGGGAGTCGGCAAGAGCAAGAAGGAAGCCGCGCAGGCTGCCGCACAGATGGCGTTGCAACAATTACAAGGAAAGGACACGGCGCAGGCGTAAGCTGCGCCGATTTTTATGAAACAGGCAATTATTCCGTTATTCATTCCGCACGACGGTTGCCCGTACCGCTGCACCTTCTGCAATCAGTGGCGGCTTACCGATCGGACACATTCGGTCACCACGGCGGAAGTGGCGGCGATCATCGCCGCTTACCGAGCGAGCGCAAAACGGCCGTACCGCTGGGAAGCGGCTTTTTACGGCGGCTCGTTTACGGCGCTGCCCGAAGTGCGGCAGGCGGCGTTGCTGGCGCCGGCGACGGCGGCATTGCGCCGCGGCGAATTGGCGGCGATCCGGCTTTCCACACGACCGGATTGTGTCGATGCCGCTACTGCCGAACGGTTGGCCGCAGCCGGCGTGACGACGGTGGAACTCGGCGTGCAGAGTATGGCGGACAGCGTGCTTGCCGCTACTCGCCGCGGTCACGACTCGGCGGCAGTGGCGCCGGCCGTGGCGGCCTTGCGGCAGGCGGGGTTGCAGGTGGGCATTCAGTTGCTGCCGGGGCTGCCCGGTGAAACATGGGCGACATTGCGGCATACCTTGCGCGCGGTGTTGGCACTGCGGCCGGATTGCGTCCGGATCTACCCGGCGCTGGTCATGGCGGACACGGAATTGGCCGCAATCTATGCGGCAGGGAAGTATCGCCCCTTGACCATGGCACAGGTGGTAACGGTGGCGGCGTGGTGGCGGCGTGCTTTTGCGCGGGCAGGAATACCGGTCATCCGCATGGGGCTCCAAGCGAGCACCGAATTGGAAGCCGGCCTTGTCGCCGGACCCTATGCGCCGGATTTCGGGGAAAGGGTTCACAGCCGCATTCTGCGGTACGGCGTGCATCGAGCCTTGCGCGGCGGGAAGGGAGCCGTTCGGATTCGTATCTGCCCGGCGGACGTGAGCAAACTGTACGGCCATCGGCGGGAAAACATCGCGCGCATTCGTGCGCGGTATGCCGGCGAGGTGGAAGTGGAAATCGACTCGGCGGTTTCCCGCGGGACGGCAGATATTCTGCGCGGCGACAGCGTACGGACGGTGTGTATCGCGACCGGAGCCGTGCGGGATGGGGAAAGCACGGCGGAGTGAGCCGTGCGGCTTGCCCCACAGCGGCGGGAGAATCCGGACGTTGGCAGCAGATATGATATAATAAAATAACAGTTATTTCGAGGAAATTCGAATACGAGGAGGAGTATGCGAAAAGCAGCAACGGTTACCTTGGTACTGTGCCTGATCCCGGTACTGGTTATCGGCTTCGGCTACTTCGGCGCGAAGCCGTGGGGCGAAAAGCACGGCATTCGCATCGCCGTCGCGCCGCAGGCCACGGGTGCGGAGATCGCGGAACAATTGACGCGGGAGGGAGTCATCATGCATCCGCTCCCGTTCAAGCTGGCGTTGCGTGCCTTGGGGAAAGAAAATGCGCTGCAGGCCGGCATTTACCACTTAGAAACAAACAGTTCCGTCGCCCGGACGGTGGAGGCCTTGCAAAAAGGCAAGCCCGCTGCCCGGACGGTGACGATCCCGGAAGGATTTTCGATTCCGCAGCTTGCCGAGCGACTGGACACGGCGGGAATCGCCAAAAAAGAAGATGTCTTGGCGGCAGCGAAAGCATTTCGCCCCGCGGCGGAATTGCAGGTACCGGTGAATCCGGACGTGCCGTACCCGGCGGAAGGCTTTCTTTTCCCTTCCACCTATGATGTACCGGACGGCTCGTCCGTGCAGGATATTCTTGAGCACATGCACAACGAGTTCTTGAAACGCTTGACACCCGCCCGCCGCCAGGCCATGCAGGCGCAGCACTTGAGCGCTTATGAAACGATCGTGTTGGCTTCTCTGGTGGAGCGGGAAGCCTTGCTGCCGGAAGACCGGCCGATCATTGCGGCGGTATTTCGCAAACGCCTGGCGATCGGCATGCCGCTGCAGTCCTGCGCCAGCATCCAATTTATTTTGGGCGAGCCGAAACAATTTCTGAGCTTGGCCGATACACAAATCCCCTCGCCGTATAACACATACCTGCACACGGGCTTGCCGCCGGGGCCGGTAGCCGCACCGGGGGAAGCGGCACTGGATGCGGTGCTGTTTGCGCCGGCGACGGAGTACCTCTACTTTGTCGCCCAGCGGGACGGCCGGCATCGGTTCTCCAAGACCTATGAGGAACACACGGCGAATGTCGATGAAATCTACGGTAACGAACAATAAAGAGGCGCACTTGCGACATCTTGCGGAGGAGCAGCGGATCCCGCTTTTACGCAAGACGGAAGAAGCACTGTTCATCCGTGCCGTGCAGGCGGCACACCCGCGGCGCATCCTGGAAATCGGGACGGGGATCGGGTACACGGCGCTCTTGCTGGCAAACTGCGCGCCGCAGGCGGAAATCGTCACGGTCGAATCCTTTCCGGTGCGGTATGCGGAGGCGTGCCGCCGGTTGCGGGAAGCGGGCGTGGCGGCACGGGTGCAAGTCATTTGCGGCCGGGCGGAGGCGGTCTTGCCGAAGCTGCACGGACCTTTCGATTTATTGTGGCTCGACGGGCCGAAAGGACATTACTTGGCACATTTGCGGCTGGCAGAGCCGCTGCTGACGAAAAACGCCACGGTGCTGGCGGATAATGTGCTGTTTCGAGGCTACGTGGAAGGAACGGCGGCCGTACCGCGGCGAATGCGAACCATCGCCTACCGGATGCGCGAATTTCTCGCTTACGTGCAGGATGCGCGCCGGTATGAAACCGTATTGTATCGAGCGGGGGACGGCCTGACGGTATCGCGCAGAAAGGATATAGATGAAGAAATTGGAACTGCTGGCACCGGCCGGTAACGAGGAGAAATTGCGCTTTGCGTTGGAATACGGAGCCGATGCCGTCTACCTGGGCGGGAAAGCGTTCGGCCTGCGCGCTTACGGGGGAAACTTCGGCGAAAGCGAGATGCGGGAAGCCGTACGCTTTGCACATAGTTTGGGCAAAAAAGTATATGTTACGGTAAATATCATTGCCCATAATGAAGACCTCGATGAGTTGCCGGATTATGTGCGCAGCTTGGCGGAGATCGGTGTCGATGCGGCCATCGTGGCGGATGCGGGCGTATTCCGCTTGGCGCGACAGGTTGCGCCGACATTGCCCCTGCATGTATCGACACAGGCCAGCACGGCCAACTGGTCGGCTGCGGCGTTTTGGCATGAGCTCGGGGCGACACGGGTCGTCCTGGCGCGCGAGGTGTCGCTGGCACAGACGCGCGAGATCGCCGCGCGCGTTCCGGTGGAGATCGAGGGCTTCGTGCACGGCGCGATGTGCATTTCGTATTCGGGGCGTTGCCTGCTGAGCAATTATTTTTCCGAGACGCGGGACTCGAACCGGGGACAATGCATTCAGGCCTGCCGTTACAAGTACAGTGTGGTCGAGGAGCAGCGGCCGGGACAGTATTTCCCGATCGAAGAAGACAAACGCGGCACGTATATTTTTAACTCGAAAGATCTCTGTCTCCTGCCCTTCATTCCGCAAATGGCGGCGGCGGGTATCAGCAGCTTCAAGATCGAAGGCCGGATGAAGAGCGCACACTATGTCGCAACGGTTACCGGTGTATATCGGCAGGCGTTGGATGCATACATGCGTGAGGGTGAGGCATACTATGTGCGGCCCGAATGGTACCGGGAACTGGAAAAAATCTCGCACCGCCCGTACACGACCGGTTTCGCCGTCGGGCGGCCGTCCGAGCAGGATCAGGTGTACACGGGATCTTCCAACACCCGGACGCATGACTTCATCGGTTTGGTGCTGGATTACGACGAACACACGGGCACGGCACTGGTGGAGCAACGCAACCATTTCGCAGTCGGGGAGACCGTCGAATTTCGCACGCCGGAAGGCGATGTGTTCGCCCAGGTGCTGCAGGAATTGCGGGATGAAGCCGGCGCGACCATCGAGCGGGCGGCGCATCCGCGGATGCAGGTGCGCTTGCGCACAGTGCGCCCCGTGAGCCGCCACAGCCTGATGCGGCGCGAGGTGAACTGATGGACGTCTATTTTCAAACGGAAAAACGCTACATCACCTATGTCGTTCGGATCTTGGAGGGCTACGAACACCTCGGGGTCGTCACCACGACGGATCCGGCGGCGGGGATTGCCCGTGTGCGGGCGACTTCGGACACCGCGGCAACGGTGCGGGAGATTTTACAATCCTTGGCGATTCCGCTCACGCTGTTGCCGGAAAATATTGCAGCAAAGACTAGCCAAACGAAGAAAGATGTGGTAGAATAACATAGTCAGCAAAACGAGAGCGAAAGCAATGCTTGACAAGAACCCACAATTTCGCTTATAATGAGTTTTGTTATGACGCTGGCGTAGCTCAATCGGTAGAGCAACTGATTTGTAATCAGTAGGTTGTGGGTTCAAGTCCTATCGCCAGCTCCAGAATGTGGAGGAATTCCCGAGCGGCCAAAGGGAGCAGACTGTAAATCTGCCGGTTTATACCTTCGAAGGTTCGAATCCTTCTTCCTCCACCACTTACATCGCGGGGTGGAGCAGTTGGTAGCTCGTCGGGCTCATAACCCGAAGGTCGTAGGTTCAAGTCCTGCCCCCGCTACCAAATTTTTTTACTGCAAGGTAAAAAAACAACTTCATAATTGGCTTTGACCAGTTCATAAGCTGTTGTAGCTCAGTCGGTAGAGCGTATCCTTGGTAAGGATAAGGTCACCGGTTCAATCCCGGTCAATAGCTCCACACATGGCGGCTTAGCTCAGTTGGCT